>NZ_JAUXZE010000038.1 GCF_030694085.1 Tabrizicola sp.
CAGAAAAATGCCATTCGCACCGGTGATGTCCGAGGGCGTAAACCAATTCACATCTCCGCCAACCCAATAACGATTAACTTCCTTTGTAGGAGTGCCACCGCCAGTAAACTTAAATGCATGCTCCAGTTTTACTAACTTCCACCCTTCCGGCGCGCCTTTGATGATCTTCACCTTCTCGTGGCCGGGAAAGCGCAGCCGTACAAACCATTCGCGGTAGATTTCCTCGGCCATCTTTTCCAGCAGCGCGATGCGCCGCTGGTTATTTTCGATCAGCTCGTCATACGTCGAGAGTATTGCCGCGATTTTCTTCTGTTCTCCAAAATTTGGTATTAATGCATCAATCCGGGAAAGGATTGTTTGATTTAAAAGCGGCTGTGCACTACCTCCAGCCAAACTGTTTAATGGAAGCGCCTCAAGTAAGAAACTCAAGAATTCGATTGAATACTCGGGCTTGGTGTCCGCAACAATTGTATTGTCACTCGCCCAATACTTTCCCCGTTCATAGTTGATAGAACCGCAATATGCGCCAACGCGCCCGATGATGATGCTGTTCTCGTATTTGTGTTTCGCTGTAAAACCTATGATTCCGTTTGATCCATAAACCGGATATTTGCCGCTTTCTTCAGCAAACACGGCCTTGCCATTGAAGAAATTTAGCGCAGTGCCAAGTGGAACTCTTTTCATTCTTCGCCCGCCACCTGCCGGATGTTTTGGCCAATCACCGCTTCCAGTTTTCGCGCCCCTTTGTTCAGTTCAGCCAGTTCATCATTCATCGCCAGCAACTCCGCGATAAACTCCTCCTCGCTCTTACCATCCTCCTCAATCACCACACCGACATAACGCCCCGGATTCAGCGAATAATCCTGTTCTTTGATTTCCTCGGGCGTGGCGAGTTTGCACAGGCCGGTGACGTCTTCGTATTGCGCGCTGGGAAAGCGTTCTTGCAACCAATGGATATGCTGAAAGTACAGTTCGGCGTTTTTCACATCCTGATGCAGTTCTTCCAGTGCGGATTTGAGCGCTTTTGTTCTGCGGTCAGTTGCGGTGCGCTTGCCTTCCCGCAGCGCCTGTTCGGTTTGCTGTTTTTCGTGCTGGCGCACGGTCTTGTCGAGACGCTTCAAGCCTTCGTGGAGTGCTGAGAAGAAAGGATCGAATGCATTGCGCAATTGGTGTTGTGCCTGATTCTTGGCGTTGACGGTTGCTGTGGAAGAT
>NZ_JAUXZE010000052.1 GCF_030694085.1 Tabrizicola sp.
GACCACGCGCTTGGTGGTCTTGCCCACGGCCTGGCTTAACTCTTCGATGGTCTTCTGCTCGGACGGGGTGAGGTAGAGCTTCACGCCCGCGCCGCCCTGCAGGGAACGGCGCGTGTTCTCGCCATAGATCTCGTCCAGCGCCGGGATGGTCTGGGTGACAATGGCGAGGTTCCCACCGAAAGAGCGCAGCGTCTTAATGCTCTCGGCGACGATCGGCATTTTTCCGAGTCGGTCGAACTCGTCGAGCATGATCATCACCGGCCAAGGCTCATCATCGCTCGGCTCCTGCGCCTGCAGCGAGGCGATCAGGTCCGAGAAGAACAGCCGGATAAGCGGAGCGAGAGGTCGGATCATCTCGGACTCGACCACGAGATAAATTGCGTGCGGCCGCCGCCGAATGTCCCGGAAGGAGAAATCTGAGGTCGCGGTTGCCGCGTCGATCGCCCGGTTGTCCCAGGTATCGAGACCCGAGGTCATCAAGAGCGAGAGGTAGGAGGTCAGGGTGTCGTTGTTGGTTGAAGCCATGCGCTCGAAGATCAGCTTGGCCGAGGCGTTCTTTACCTCCTGCGCGCGCTTCAGATATTCCTTCTGCTTGTCGCCACCCGAGGCGGTAATCCGGTAGATCTCGCCGATGGTCGGTACGCCGCGCTCGAAGGCCAGAAGGCCAGCCGCGACGAACAGGTCGATGCCACCTGCCAGAAGACCGCTCAACTTTTCGTTGTCGGTCTGCAGGAAGAGCTTGGCCGTGAGCTTCAGTTCCATCTGTTGCCGGTCGGGGTTGGTCATGGCGGCGATCCGGGCCAACGGGTTGTAGCGGTGTGTTGGCCGATCCCAGTCCGTCGGCGCGAAGCGAAACACCTTGTCGCCCATGCTGCCGCGAAAGCGGGAGGTCTCGCGAAAGTTCTCGCCCTTTACGTCGAGCACCACGGCGGAGCCCTTGTAGGTGAGCAGGTTCGGGATCACGAAGCCCACACCTTTGCCCCGACCCGTTGGGGCCACGATCAGCGCATGCGGAAAGGTCTTGGACACGAGGAAAGGGCGCTTCGATTTCGGAGGGCCGAGCTTGCCCAGAAGGAAGCCGCCGCCCGGTTTGGCGAAGAAGCCATTGCGCCTCATCTCGCCCCGGGTCTGCCAATGGGTCGTGCCGAAGCGCGTCAGGGCATCGCCCAGAAGCGTGACGCTCAGCAGGAGCGCTGCTATCCCAAAGCCTGCGAGGATGAGGTTTACCCAGAGAAAGTCGCGCGGGGCGGTTAGCCCAAGCGCCCGGTACTCCCGCGCAAGCAGGGTAATGTCGAAGTGCTGCGTCGACAGCTCGTAACGGATGGTCAGGTAGCCTGTGGCGACGACGTAGCCGATGGCGAGGCCGACCAGCGTCAGGCTCAGGATCCCGCCCGCGATCTTGCCCCTATCCATGGGTGATCCCCTTCTCGCCATGTGCCACGACGTGACGCGCGCGCTGCGCCTCGATCTGTTCCTCGGCCAATGCGTCGAGAACCCGCTCCATGGCAGGGCCGTGGGCGGTCACCTCGCTGCTCTCGAGATAGGCCTTGGCGAGTTCAAGCTGGCGCAGCGGCTCCTGACTGAACTTGTCCAGTACCTCGGCATTGCCTGCACGCAACGCTGCAACAGCGTCAGGCGTCAGGCTCTTGTCGATCTGCGCGACGAAGCGCTGCTGCTCCGCCTCTGACATTGGCGCCGGATCGCCGGCTTCTGCCCGGCGCAAATATTCGGCGACAGCAGGCGTCATCTCGGCGAGATATCGACGCTCGGCATAGTCTTGCCGCGCCTGGTCCTCGATCTCGAGGCTACGCTCACTGATGTAGGCGCGCGACGCCCCCATGGCGCGCAGCCGGTTGACCTCCTCCTGAACTGCCGCACCAAACTCCTCTTCGGGCATTTCCGTGCGGTAGAGCGCGAGAATACGTATGTCCTCGGTGATCGGGCCCAAGCGGTCGTAGGGGTCCCGCAAAGCAAGATCCATGTCGCCAGCATGAAGCGTCCGATCTTTCTCCTCGACGGCGTATTCCTGCGGCTTGCGACTGTCGGTGATCTTGTCCCAAGCCATCGAGGCCAGTTCAGCATGATCAGGCGATCGTTGTGCAAAGGCGTTGAAGGCGGCGCGGGCTTCTTCCACCTCGACGGCACCGGCCCGGCGCACGGAAGGGTCGTCCGAGAAGGGGTGGTCGAAATCTGTCCGGCGGTACTGGGCGACGAGGTCTTGGAAATCCCGGCGCTCGGACGGGGCAAAGGCGTCAGGCCGTTCGTTAGCGAGATCGCGCTCCGGCAGTGTAAGACGCTCAGCGAGAGCAACCTCGCCATCCTCCGTCTCATCCACATCGTCTATCGCCCGCAGGATGCGCGCGTCAGTCAAAGTGTCGCCCAGGCGGACATGGACGGCTTCCAGCCGGTCCAGTGCTTCCTCGCGGTCCTCGCCCTTCTCCAAGTCGAGATCGCCCGCCTTGGCAATGGCACGCAGATCCTGCGCCAACCACTGCCGTTCGAGTGCTGCGTTGCCGGCACCTTCGCGCATGCGGGCGGCGACGGCGTCGGGGTCAATACCTGTGCCCTGCAGCGCCTCGCTGAGGCGCGCCTTGATCGCATCGTCGTCGAAGCGTCCGAGCTGGCCCTCGCGCATATTGGCCCGCGCATAGACCCCGTCCGGGGATGGTGCGTCGAGGAGTGCGGCCGAGCGGTCCCCGAGCGGATTGAGATGTGCGACGGATACCAGCACATCGGTGAGCTTGCGCTCGATCTCCGGCCTCTCGGATGCGGGTGCCCTGTCGATCGCCGCTTCGATCTGACGGATATTTTGAGAAAACTCGGTGATCAGCGTGTCGAACGCCGTTTCGTCTTGGGACATGTAGATGGCTCCGTCAGATTGAATCTGACCGCCAGTGGTAAGGATGGTGCTGGCCCGCTCGAGTGCCTCGGCCACGTCATCGAAGTTCGACCGGGACGCCTCGGCAGCCAACCCCCGATAGGTCAGCACATTGCGCACCACCGTCTCCAGGGCTGCGGCCAGATCGGCCCCCGTGCGTTGCCGCTCGACAGGGGGCCGACCTTCGTCACGGGCCTTGTAGACCTCATCAATCTCGGCGCGGTAGGTCGTGACCCCCCGGTCAAGACGCCGTGTCGCCTCGAGCCGGATCCCGTGGACCTGCGCCGCCTCGACCATCGCCAGCCGGAAGGCGTCGTAGTTGAAGTGGTGATCCTTCCCGAGAAAGAACATTTCGCCATCCTTGCTGCGGCGGTTCAGAACGATATGCGCATGTGGATGCGCGCGATCTTGGTGTATTGCAGCAATATAGTCGAATTGCGACCC
>NZ_JAUXZE010000070.1 GCF_030694085.1 Tabrizicola sp.
TCCCGCAGCCTGCCGCCGGACCACCGGCACCTTGACCAGGCTCCCCACCCGGGCGTCTTCGGCCAAAGCGGCAGGCAGACGATAGGTGAGGGTATGGAAGATGGGCAGGGCCACCGCCACTTCCCACAAGTCCTCAATATCGTGGGAATCAGGGTCTTTTGGGGCGGTTTTAGTCATTTAAGGTCCAATAAGTTCAGAACTACTGCGGATCCTGGGAAACGCGCGGCCTTTGCGTCCGGAAACTTTTGAGCGTATTCAGGGACTGCTCCGTATGGTTTACGACAGTAAGGATTATCTCGAAGGGCAAAAGTCTTTTTTAGAGAAACGAAATCCGGTTTTTAAAGGGGAATGAAATTATACATAACGTCATAAATAATTGCACATTGTTAAAGCTTATCAAAATATATTATAGGGTCGTAAGATTACTGATTTATAGCAGTTAACGGTAGCCATAACCGGACCCTCAAAGTGCGGAGCCCAGCGGAGTAATGTCGGTTGCACCCCGCTGTTAGCCGTCAGTTTATCCGACGGTAGCAAGAATGTACTCCATCCTGCGTTGCTTACACCACATCTCAGCCGCCTTTCGTTTGCGCTGCACGTCGTTGGAGTCAACACGGCTGGGGTCTTTCACCTCGATAACGGCCTTCCTCCCGTCTTCGTATTCAACAAGAAAGTCCGGCACATAGCGCCGCTGGTGTTTCTGCCCGTCAATCCAAGGGATCGTGATGCCGTGGCGCTTCATCCACTTGACGACGTGCGGATCGCGCTCCAGCCGGTCCATCATCCGGCGCTCCAAGTCGCTTTGGAACCGCTCGAAGTTCCAAGGGCTCTTCTTGGGATTCCTTAACTCGCCATGAATGCTAATCGCCATATTCGATGATCCCCGCTATCAGCCCAGGAATGGCCCCGACCTTGGGTTTAACCTGCCGGAGCATCTTCCATGCGTAGTCAACTTCCGTGCGGTCGGCCAACCCCAGCGAAGCGCCGTTGAGGAAGTTCTTGCGGATATGCTGCACTAGTGCGCTATATACGCGATCCTTGAAGGTCGCCGCGTAACCGGCTTCAACAGTCAACGCCTCTGCAATCTCCAGCATACCCATCTTGACGGCGTCCCGGATCGCTTCATCGGATATCTGAACACCCGCCCCGCCGGGGGTAGATGGATCGGGGGCCGAGTGGATCGTCTTCCATCCTTCTTTGCCGAGTTCCTGACCAACCACGCCGGAGATGCCCAGTTTCGTGATCTCAACCACAGTAGGGTCGTACTCGATGGCGTCCATCGCCTCTTTCCAGTTCTCCATGGGTTGAGGCGGCGGGCCGAAGTCTCCCAAGTCGAACTCGCCGTCATCCACAAAGGACGGATCAACCGGCGGCACGTCAATCACAAGGTCCGGGTTGGCGAACTCCTGCTTGGGCGGCGGAGGCGGAAGGTCTTCCGTCTCGTCGAACAGGTCGTCGATCAGAACGCCCTCGCGCTTCCGGGCGTTGAAGATGTCCCACAGCCATTGATGCTCCAGCTTGGGGTGATCCACCACCGCGCAGATTTGCGGCTCGTTCGGCTCGACGCCTTTCACCCGCACGCGCCGCAAACCGCGCCCGATGACCTGTTGCCCATACACCCGCGAGCCGAACTTGCGCAGCAATAGAATCACGCCCACTTCGGGTACGTCCCAGCCCTCGCGCAGCATCAGCACGCTGACCACGGCTTTGTAAGGTTTGCCGGTCTTCTGTTGCCGGCCCAACTCCCGCGCCTTCTGACGGTCCGCCTCGTCGCTGTCTTCGGTCACCAGAAGCGTTTTCACCCTGAAATACTTGTTCAGCGTTTGCTCGGCCTTCTCGGCGTCCGCCTTGCACACCGCCACTACGAATAGAATTGGCTGATACCGCCCCTTGGCCCGGCGCTCCTGCTCCTCAAGGCGCTTCAGCGCGATCGCCATCTGCTGCCGCATCGGTTCGTCGTCCGTCACCCACTGCGTCGCGCTCAATCCGAGCCGATCCACTTCTTCCCAGTCGATTTCCTCGACCTTGCGCTTCTCGCCGGTCCTCGCGTCCGTGTAGGTCAATTGCACGGTCTTGATGTCGGGCTGGTAGACCACGGGCGTCTTGATGATCCCATCGTGCAGGGCGTCGGTCACCCCGTATTCGTAGACCATCTCGCTGTCCGGTGTACGACCGTCCGCGCGGTCGGGCGTCGCGGTGGTGTCCACCCGCAGCACGACCTTCTCGCGCATCCGCAGGAGTGTCGCATCGTATTCCGGGGCGGGCGAGTTGTGCGCCTCGTCGTTGAACAGGGCAAAATCCGGCCCGTTCATCAGCGCCGAAAGATTGCTCTGCCCGCTCTTGTTGCTTAGATAGAACTGGTGAATGTTGCCAAGAATCACACTTGAGCTGAACAGGCTGGACCAGCCCCCCGCTTTTCCGCTTCCGAGCGTGGTCAAGTCGAATTGGCCAATCGCGGAAGCCCAATCAGGGATCAAAGAACGGTTCTTGAAGACCTTGCCGCCCTGGAAATCATCCTCCAGCCGGTCCCGCACGATCAGGTTGGGGCACAGCAGCACGAACTTTTGGACGTTATGCGCGATGCGCAGCCAGGCGACCAGCGCCGCGATGACCGCCGTCTTGCCGCCGCCGGTCACGATATTGAGCAGCAGCCCGTCCGCGCCGATTTGCGTCTTGCCAAGAACCTCATGCGCATACACCACCCGCAGGAAGGATTCCCACTGATGCGGCCAGAGCGTCCCCGTCCGCGCTGCCTGGTCGTCGTCCGGCGAGGTCAAAAACTCGATGTATTTGTACGACTCCGCCTTCAGGCCGGGCATTCCGTCCCGCCGCCAGTCGCGGAAAGCGTCCTCGTATCGTGCGAATTGATTGAACATGCGCTCAGCTTACCTCAATCTCGGCGGTCCCCAGTCCTTCGCCACCCATGTCGTCCTGCACCTTGCAGGCGATGCGTTTCCTACCCGCCGTGGGAAACTCGTATTGCGCCTGCAACTGCGGCTCCTTTTTCGCACCACGCACGAACGAATACCCCGGTGTGCTGGAAAACCGCTTCCCGTAGTCAAAATCCCACTGCACGTTGATGATCTTCGCCCCGGCGTTCATCACCACCGTCTCGCTCACGTCGAACCGGTAGGTGCGCGCGGCGATACGCTTGTGGCCCACCTCGACCCGCGGCGGCTGCACAAAGGTCAGGAAGTTCTCATAGTCCGCGTGGTCAGTCGAGAGCGCCGACACATGCTCGCGAAAGCGCAGCGAGTCGATGCGCACCTGGTCCAGCCGGATGAAATTGAGGTCGGTCTGCTCCAGCCGCCGCAGCCGCTCGGCCGCGTCCATCGCATCCTGCCGGAACGCCCAGGCCAGCATGATCCCGTCGCGCAGGTTGTCCTGCTTATAGCGCAGCGTCTTGCGGATGGCGTTGGCGAAGTCCTGCACGTCTTGCGCCGTCACGCCCTTCTTCGGGTTCGGCTCGCCCACCCAGACGGGAACCGCCCCCTTCATGCCGTGGATACCGGCCTGATGCTCCTCATCCACCGCGCCGAAGCATTTGAGCACGAAGGCGCGGAACTGCTGCGACGGCATGTCGGCCAGTCGCCGCGTCTCATACACACCCCAGTGCTCGACCGTGAAGTCCGGCACGGGAAACAGCTTGCCCGTCTGTTCCTCGACCTGGCGCGTCAGCCGGTCCGCCGTGATCGCCACCGCCACGCGCGACTGGTCGCAGGCGATCCAGCGCCGCCCCAGCCGCTGCGCCACCGCCGCCGTTGTCCCGCCGCCCGTGAAGAAATCGGCTACTACGTCGCCTTCGTTGGACGAGGCTTGAATGATGCGCTCCAGTAAGGCTTCGGGTTTCTGTGTGGGGTAGCCGATTCTTTCCGCAGCGCTCGCATTGATATGTTGTAGAGGCCACACGTCACCGACTTTTTTCCCATCTTCTTTCAAGAATACCTTGTATGGCTCTTGGCCCTTTCGTTTTTGCCATCGGAACCACTTTCCTGTTTCATCCTGTTTATAATGAGAATCGGCCTTGCCTGCTGTCTCAGAATATGGCTCATATTGATCGCGAAATGACCATTCGGATCCTTTGCTGTACCACAGTATACAATCATGGAGTTTTTGGAACATCCGGCTTGAGGCTGTATATCGCCTGTAATACCAAACGATCTCATTTCTAAGATTTGAAACCCCGAAGATTTTGTCCATCTCGACCTTCACATAATGACTTGCGTGCCAGTCGAGGTGGACGTAGATGCTGCCGGTCTTCTTGAGGAGGCGTTTCATTTCGTAGAGGCGGGCGTTGAGCCAGATGAGGTAGCCGGGCATCCCGCCTTCCCAGATGTCCGAGAACGAGCGCAGTTCGTTCTGGTCGCCGAAGATGACGTTGTATTGCCGCCCGGAGAAGAACGGCGGGTCGAGGTAGATGAGGTCGGTGCTCTCCGAAGGGAGCTGGCGCATGACGTGCAGGTTGTCGCCCCAGAAGAGGCGGTTGGGTTCTAGGTCGGGATGGCCGAAGGCGACGCGCTCGACCACCTGGAAGGGGAGATAGACGGCGGGGTAGAGCTTGCGGAAGCCCTTGCGCCGGTTCCAGCCCAGCGGCTCCTTCTCCACCGGCACGCTGCCGAAGCGCGTCGGCGGCCGCCAGAACTCCTCCTGCTGCGGCAGCGCGTCCGCCCGCTCGTCAACATCGGCCACCTCGGACGGCGCGATAAAATCACCCTTAACCGGGCCGGTAGTGGATGCACTCTGGTCTTCTTCGTCTTGGTTTGGCATCAGGCGTTTCCTTCCAGGGGGCCGAATCCTCTCCTCGATGGCATGATAGCAAAAATTTGCCCGAAAAAGCAATTTTTCATCATACTTAGGGCATACCACACCCTTAGAAATCCAGACACCTCTCTGCTGTGGAGCTTAAGGACCACAGGCCAGCACTGATCGGTAGTGGTGAGCCAGAGGAAAGGCGGAGGGCCTATAAGCAGTTCATGTCTCTGGATAAAGAAATTCCAAGGTACTTGCCAATATACGCAATTCTGAAGGAGTTGCGATATCATGCGCATAGATTAATGACGCTAGGTTTAATTACGCTATGAAGCCAAAGGACTTATGGCGTGGGAATACCAAGATCTTTACAAATCTTGTAAGCCAGTTTGTCCACTATTTCGGTGTGTCTGGGTACGGATGAGGTCTTTCCATTAGCTAGTGTCGCGTTTCGGAAATAACTTTAATAAATCAGGGTCTTAAAATTCCCCCTCCCCTGGTGGGTGGGGGTTGGGGGGTGGGGGTATAAGGCTTTGTATTTATTGATGGTTTTTTCACCCCCACCCTAACCCTCCCCCATCAAGGGGGAGGGAACAAGAGGCTTTTCTTTTTTTAAGGTTTCCTTGAAACGCGACACTCGGTTCCAATACACCGAGTGCCTTCTCCCCTGGCGCAACAATTCGCACCCATATTGTCTGAGGTGCCTCAGTAAAACCATGTTGCGCTCATAGAGGTAAGAATTGACAATTCTCCTGTAGGGGCGCAATTTATTGCGCCCAAAAGGGCGTGATAAATCACGCCCCTACGTTAGAATTACTTGTTTGACGGCAACTTGGTATAAGGCGCGACGCAGC
>NZ_JAUXZE010000076.1 GCF_030694085.1 Tabrizicola sp.
CGGTCACATCGATGTCGCGCCACGAGGCGAAGACTGTGTCCATGACCTGAGCGTAGCCAGCGACCTCCTCTTCGTCCCGGGTCGAGAAGGTCTGGATGTCGAGATTGGAGAGCAGACGCTGAACCTCCTGATCGGAGAGCCGGCTTCCCTCGATGCGTGTCGAAGAGCCGATGCTCTCGATGGTGGCGACGCGGCGTAAGGCGGACAGACGCTCGGGGGCGAGGCTTCCGAGTGCGCGCCATGCGCCTTTGAACTCGTCGATCTCGGCGATGATCGAGAGAAAGGTCGGGGTGATGCGGAGCGTCTGAGTTTGGATCATATCCAATTTTATACCCAATAACACCCATTTCCTGCAACCCAATTCGGAACCCAATTACACCCATTTAGCAGCCGGACCACCGGTCACGCCTGGGATCTGGACAGTTGGGACGACAAGGTCGCGGTCGGCCAGTGGGTTCGACCCGGACGTATCAGTCCATGTCTCCGTTGCCGAATCCGGCAACGCGGGCAAGATGAGCCCGAGCTCTTGTTGTTATGGACTCTCCCCTACCGATCGGTTCCCAGGCATCAAAGGGAAGAGCGAGGCGCCGCTGTATCTCGCCTTCGACATGCTCATGCCTGAAATTGAAGGCGATACCAGCCAAGCTATCACGCTCCTCGTGTTTCATCATCACGACCCCCGCTGGAAGTTCACCGGAATACCCTAGCCGTTCATTGTCATCGTTCCAACAGTGGACCACACCAACCAACCGTCTGGAGGTCTCGCATGAGCGATAGACGCAAAATCTATAGCTCATGAGGGACGACCGGCAGACGATCTTTGCCGGACGAGTTGTGCAACGCCGAGTACTGTCGCGCTTCTTCGCCGATAACGGCGCCGCGCGTTGCCCTTTCGTTTCGCTTCTGGTCCAGTCGTGGGGCACGAAGTTGAGCTGAGGCGGCACCAAGATGAAGACCCCAAATGGCGACCTCGACCGTTGGCCGGACCCGGCCGGCGCAAACGCCCGCCGCAGCGTTTTCGCGCAGGACCTTGTCATCGAAGGCGATGCCACGTCCAGTGGACCAATCGAGGTCCAGGGCAACGTCGTTGGCTCACTGCGGGCGCCTGAGATCACCGTGGCTGGTTCAGGTCGTGTTGAAGGTTCCGTCGTCGCCCACGACCTCGTCGTGCTTGGGGCGGTTTCCGGCACGGTCTCAGCGCGAAGCGTTCAGCTCGCGCCGAGTGCGGTCGTGCAGGCCGACGTCACCCATGAGCGGATCGCCATCGAGGTCGGTGCCGAGCTGGATGGCAGGCTTCAGCGTAAGGCCTAACAGATCTCACAGCGCAAGGTCTGGCGGCAGCATTTGGCCGGCAGGCAGATAGCCCCGTCGCATCTTCTGTCGAAGGGTTTGAAATGCTGCCCTCTCCGCTTCTTCCACGGTGGCGCAAGTCTCGAGTCTTGTCCGTCCGTGCGTTCCGATCCGGCCCCAGGTCCGCAAGACAGAGACGTCTCCGAACAGCGTCGCCGCAACATCGATGCAGTAGAACCGCGCCATGTTGGCCTCAGGGTCGATGCGGTGCAGATGTGCCAGAGCCATGGTGGTCCTCCCCCCCGCAGAGACTCCGCCTTGCCGCTCTCCAAGTCCAATTGCATTTCTGAATCGATCCGGGCGGTCCGATTCAGAAAGCTGATGGGTCATGGTGACGGATCGCCCGGTGCTCCCTCGACAACCTCGACCCAGAGGACGCCACGCAGGGTTTCCTCCGGGACCAGCCACACGGTTCTGAACCGACCGCTGGCGGTGCGATGCCGCTCCGCAACGAGTTCCCGGTCTCCACGGTCGATACGCCATAGCCGACGATCGACAACTGGGTTCTCGGCAGCGCTTCGGACGACCTTATCCATTCCCACCTCCGATGGTCCGTTGGCGAGAGGCGGTCATGGACAGAAGCGCCTTCAGAACATATCTACCGACATCAGAAGTGGTGCCTTGCTGTCGCCACGCGAACCACGAAAGGCTTTCCTGTCGATGCATGTTCTGTCCCCCGTTCTGGCTGTTTCCGCGCTTGCGGCGATGTCTGTTCCCGTCCACGCGCTTGACGCCTGGACGGTCGGTGTCGAGCGTGGCCTTCCGACCTACGCGCTCACCAGCGAGGCAGGTGAGGTGCGACTTGTCTGCGATCCGGATCGCGTCTTTGGGCCGACGCCCAACGGTGCGCTTGTGGTTCGCTTCGACAAGGACGCCAGACCGGACATGGTCGTCGTTCTCGCAAAGTCGGGCGAGCAGGCCCGCATGCCGGTCACGAACGGCATCGCCGCACAGGCATCGGTTGACGCAGCGGACTGGTCGAAAATGCTGGCAACCTTCCGAACGGGCGGCGAGTTCGCCTTGGTCACCAGCGCCGACAGCCTGACCTTCGAGACAGCGCCGCTGCCCGATCTTGCCTGCGAGTAACCGCAGGCGGCTCATCGATTTTTGTTGCATGGGTGAGGTCTACCTGACGCGTCGCGCCTCGTGGCTGCCATGCTTAAAATGCGCCTCGCCTCATCGACATGCGGCGCAAGATCATCTTCCGCCAAGAGCCGCCGTAGTTCGGCCCGGGCTTCCTTGGCAAAGGCGCGCAGCATGTAGGCTGGAGTAACCTCGCCCGCGCCCGGGATCTGCTCAAGCTGCTTCTCGGCTGCCAACGGCAGCCGAAAGAGAACCACCAACTTCTCTTTCCGGGGCTTCGCTATCCCGCTGGCTGCACACTCGGCCGAGGAAGCTGGGGACTGCGCCTGAAGAAGTTCCCCTTCCCTCCTCCCGGCAAACTCCGGCTCCGCCAAGGGCACCGTCGGCAAGTCTGAGATTTGGGCCTCGACGCTCTCGTCCTTCCCGCCCTTCTCGGGCGCGCGTCGTTCGGCAAGAATGCGCGACTGCACCTCGCGCGACGACCGCAACCGTGCGGCGGAGTTCTGCAGGCCCGGTTCTTCTGCCGCCGGGGAGGGTGCGACACGTGCAGGAAGACGGAAACGGCTCATGCAGGGATCACCTCGTCGATCCCGGTCAGGACAAGTTCCGCAACTTCAAGCTGGCGTGTGATGGCATCGGCCACCAGCCGACCGCCGTGGGCCTTGGCGTTGGCGCGGGCTGCCGGCCCAAGGGGGCCGTGGTAGCCCAGCTGTTCTAGGATACGCGAATGCGGGACGATCACGTCGAGATGGTCGAGACGCAGGATCTCTTGCAGCACGTCCTGGTCGCGCTTTGGCAGTTGTGCCATTCCCCCTTCCCGGGTTGCGGCGTCGAAGATCTTCGGCCCCGCGTCCATGACGAGGACCCGGACCGCCGGGAACCGCTCGCCCGCGGCAATCGAGGCGCGGAGGTCGTCCATCCAGAGGACAGCGCGATGGGTCATTTCCCATTCGGCGTAGACGGGGCGGGCTGGGATCAGCACCAGATCGGAGATCAGGCAGAAGTCTTCGGTGTCGGTATGGGTGCCAGGTCGCGTGTCGATCACGACGAGATCGACGCCGCGCGCTTCCTCAGCTTCGAGGAGCGACAGAAGCCCCTCCACGCTCTCGGGAGGCGAAAGGATCGCGAGACTCTCCGGCCACTCGGGCTTTTGCGCGCCCTCCCAGGCGGCCAGTTCGAAACTGTCGCGCCAGCGGCCGAGTTGGGCATTCACGTCGCCATCGATCAAGGTGACGCGACGCCCGAGGTTCAGTGCTGCAGACGCGAGAAGCATGGCGGTCGTGGTCTTGCCCGAGCCGCCTTTGGTCTGCACGATGGTAATGACTTGCATGAAATGACGCCTCCACAAACGGTACTCATTACCCTTGGCATCGACACCCGGCGCTCTTTCATGACGCTGCGGAAGGCGATGCACCGCGGACAAGCCAAGACGCAGCGAAGCCGTTGTAAAGGCGTCACTAATCCGACCGGCGTGCGGTGCGCTGTTTAGGCATAAGGTTGCAAGAACGTCAAATGGGATGTGCCGGAAGTTGTAACACACTGCCGAAGCCTTCATGTTTCCGAAGGATTCCAGCAGCCGCGATGCTGCGGCGCGGCGTACGAGCACACCTTCAGCCTGCCCGCAATCGTGGCAGGTTGCGCTCCGGCCCGTATGACGGTTTGCATGTCCGCATGCCTGCATAGGTGACAGGCCGCATGCCGGCGTCGGAACCTGTCCGCATGGTTGGTCCGAAGGCTGGGCAACATCAGGTCTCAGTCGAGAGACGATCTCGAACTTGACCCGCCAACCGGCTGCATGTCGGACAATTTGCCTGTCTGCCTGTCTGCCTGTCTGCCTGTCAGCCTGCTTGCCAGTTCGGCCGGTGACGGGTTGACGCTGCGCCGATCTAGCCTCTGGCTTCATGCCCAAAGCCATCCATGGTCCGCCGTGGGCAGGCCTTGAAGCATCTGGAGACCCCTTCCCTGGCCCATCTTCCCCTTCCCGGGCAAGCCTTCCTTCAGACTGTCATGCCCTTCCCGGCAGTCCTTCGTGGAAGGACCGTACACTACTGCAAAGCCCAAGGTTTCAAGGCGCTCGACCACTTTGGTCTCGCCTTAAACGGAGGCCTGTCGGCCCGGGCGCAGGGATGCAGTCGGCGGACCAGCCGCCGACCCCTGACGCCATATTGAGTCCTCACCGGCTGTCCGGTTTCCGCAAGCGGGCTCCTCTTCGGAGGAGCGGAAACCGGCCGGTGAGGACGGTTGGCAGGAACGGTGGTGTGTGATACATGATGCGCAATGACT
>NZ_JAUXZE010000088.1 GCF_030694085.1 Tabrizicola sp.
TGGTAGGCGCTGTCGTCTATCAGTTTGAATTTTTCCGCTACGGTGCGAAATTGAATCTGGCATTCGCGCGCATCTTGCGTGAGCAACTCGTAGATGCCGTGTTTGTCGAGCGACGGTGCGCGCACATAGAGGTGTTCAAAAAATTGCTTGGCAAGATTGCGCCCCAATACGTTGCTTGTGTTACCCGATAGCAGGCTCACCGAGATTTGTGCCGCTTGCCGCAACAGTCCGGGCGGTGCGGGTTTCGGTGGCACGAAAACCACGACTTTCCCCTTGATGAGAATTCCTTCAGCATCTTTTAGTTTGCCTTCGCGGTTGCAGCGACCCGCCGCCTGCGCAATTGAATCCAGCCCAGCCAGTGTGCGATACACCACGGGGAAGTCCACGTCCACACCGGCTTCCACTAGTTGTGTGCTGATGACGCGAAGCGGTTTATTCTTTTTGAGTCGCCATTTGATGTATCGAATGATTCTGGAACGATGTTCGCCGCACATCAGCGCTGATAGATGCAACGTGTCTTTGCCTGACTCTTGGTTCGTCATCAGGTGGTGTAACTCGCGTGCATCGTCGCGGCGGCTGACGATACAAAGCACAGATGGATACTGAAGCAGTTCTGCTGCGACACTTTTCCAATCGCGGGGTGTTTGCAAATCGTCAGGTACGCTAACTTTTACTCGCTCCAGCTGCTGGTAGAGCGCATCGGGGTCATCCATGATTTCACGCACATTATCCAGTCCACGAAATGGATTGTTGCCGAAAGATTGGAACGAACCAAGCGCAGGCTGGGTTGCGGTGGAAAGCACGAATGTCACTCCATAATGATTTGCTAATTGATTCATTACATCAGCAATCGGTTGTAAAAACTCCGGCGGCAGTAACTGTGCTTCATCCAACACCACTACACTATTGACGATATTGTGTAGCTTGCGGCAACGACTTGTACGAGCAGCAAACAGTGATTCAAAAAACTGTACATTGGTGGTAACGATGATGGGCGCATCCCAGTTCTCGGTTGCCAGACGGGAACGCGCATCTTCTTTGTCTGGATCAAGATTAGCATGATGCTCAACCACATTGTCGCCGAATATCTCGCGGAATATACCCGCTGTTTGTTCGATGATGCTGGTGTAGGGAATGACGTATATGATGCGTCGTTTCTTGTGCTGTACTGCATGCTGCAAGGCGAAAGCCATACCAGACAAGGTTTTTCCGCCGCCAGTAGGCACGGTGAGCGAGAATAATCCAGGATCCAGTGCAGATTTTTCACGGCACTGGCGCAGAATATTGGCACGGATGACGTTGACGGGCGTAGTGGCTGCGGATGTGGATTTTCTGGTCATGTATCCATCGAAGTCAGTCAGCAAGCTGGTCAAATCACGATAACCATTACGGGTGGCTGATTTGTCGCCATCCATGAAAGCTTCGGTATCCAAAAAATCCGTATCCACCAAGCAGGAGAACAACATGCGTAACCATAGATGCAATCCATCTGCTCCGCCGCGCGGTTTGGTGGAAGGTCTCGCTTGTGTCAGAATTTCATGCGGAATGATTTGTGTTGGTATGCGATCAAGTAGGTAGTTCTGTTCTGCTCCTAATCGAATCGAAAGGGCCTTGCCTCCCGTTTCTGCCGAATACCAGTCGGCCAATCCAGCATGATGTCCGGCAATCAGGTATGCAAGAATGCGCCCATGCACACCAAGCTGCCGAATTGCATGAATGGCTCCGGCTGTAGAGTGATCCACTCTTCCTGGAGCCCCTTCAATATGGGCCTCAGCATCGTAACCACTGGCTTTTTTGATGTATTCCTGAAATTCAGCACTATATTTGCCTAAATCGTGCCATAGCCCGGCAAGTTGTGCCCAATCTTCGCTATCAAATGCTTGCGCGGTTTCTCCAGCTCGCCTGGCTACTTCATTTAAGTGCTCATTCAGTGGATGTTCCTCCCAGTTACCGTTTTTATCCTGGCGAACGTGAGCAAGAACAGTGGTTTTGTTATCTTTCGTTTCCATATTCACAACAGTTCCTTCATTCCGCGCAACATCCGTAATAAACGCCCAGGCCGCCAATATATCCAGATTTGATAAAAGACATGGGTTTTCCACCAACACTTTCCGTTTACGCCCGCCATTGCACCTCCACCATGATCCGATCCCAGGGATTATTGCTTTTTTTCAACCCCACTATCAAAGCCGACATTTTTTCTCCACGATCCAGCAGTTGCGAGATGGCGGCATTGTCCATCCGGGGAATATAGCCGAGCTGATGGCCTTGCCAGTCGATGCGGACTGCACGGTCATCGTAGGGG
>NZ_JAUXZE010000092.1 GCF_030694085.1 Tabrizicola sp.
ACGTAGCGCCAGACATCCCCATACTCACCGGACCCGAACACAGCCTGCCCCCATTCCCGGGCGATGACTTCGGCGCGCTCGGCGTCCACCCCACGCGGGAAGCTCAGGACGATGTGATCGGCATGTCCCCGTCGCGGCGCGCCTGTCCAGGTCGAAGACCAGAGATCCGCTGTCCGCTCCGTTCGGGCAGGATCGAAATCACGCTCATAGCCCGCCAGATTGCACCAGGTGCTCTGTACCCCCTCTTCCCGGGCCACATAGTCAAGAAGGCGCTTCAGCTCCTGAGGGGTTCGGGCACTGCCACCGGCGATGCGTTTGACGACCGACTGCCAGCCACGCGGCCCACCAGCGTTTCGCAGAAGCGCCCGGGTCTGGCGTTCCTTGCGCGTGCCGAGACGGGACGATGAGCCGTCGCCACCGCCCCGCCCACGACGACGGTCGTCGAGAACATGACCGAGAACCAGATCTTCGACTGAAGGCGACCGGGTCATTTCGACGCCTCGGCAGAAGCATCAGCGGCAATAGCGAACGGAGAGGCTTGATCACCAAGTCCTTGCTTGGCCCTCAGCGCCGAGAGGAGGTGGACAACTTCTTCGACAAGGTCGTCGACCCGCGCTCCAACCTTTCGCACGAGAGCAGCATCGCGGGCATTCCAAGTCAGACGTCCGACTGCTCCCAGGCGCGCGATCTGATTGAGGTTGTTGCCGACGGCCGACAACTCCCGTCTTGCTGCAGCGATGGCATCTAGCTCGTCTACCTGAATGGCCAGACGATCGCTTGCCTGTCTGACCAGATGCCGGACTGCCTCGGAGACCGTCAGGCCGCTTGCCTCGGCAACCGCCTGAAAGGCTGCATGCTCGTCTTGCGTGATGCGGATGTTCAGCTTCACCGAAAGCCGCCGCACTTCCTTCCGGTCAAGGCTGCCCTTGATCCGTGACAGTGCCTGGCGGGAACGGCCCATCGACCTCGCCACGGCCGCAACGCTCTCGCCAGCGAGGAGCCGCGCGGTGATGGCTGCAGTCTCAGTAGAGGTCAGGCGTGAGCGTGGCATTGCATCATTACATGTGTTTTGCAGTCATTGCGCATCATGTATCACACACCACCGTTCCTGCCAACCG
Organism: Tabrizicola sp.; assembly: GCF_030694085.1. Lineage (GTDB taxonomy): Bacteria > Pseudomonadota > Alphaproteobacteria > Rhodobacterales > Rhodobacteraceae > Tabrizicola. The sequence goes on from NZ_JAUXZE010000092.1 coordinate 1,119, forward strand.
TCCTCACCGGCCGGTTTCCGCTCCTCCGAAGAGGAGCCCGCTTGCGGAAACCGGACAGCCGGTGAGGACTCAATATGGCGTCAGGGGTCGGCGGCT
>NZ_JAUXZE010000096.1 GCF_030694085.1 Tabrizicola sp.
TCCTTCTGCGGTTGAGAGCAGAGGCATCATGATTATGCCAAGTGGAGATCCCGAAATGAAACATCATATCAACGACATGAAGCGTCGCGCTCTGCATAACGCGGACGCGGCATATTACGTCCTGGACTACCTCGCCCATTCATTTCCGGTGCAGCTCTATGAGCCCTTCACCGACAGCGAGGGCAATCTGTCCTCTCGGCCCGTGGTGCGTGATGGCCAGCCGGTCGAATGCCGCGAGGCCGCCCGCAGGCGCGATGCCCTGATTGAAAAGCTGGCCTCGCTTCCTCCCGTCCCGGGCGCGCTCGACCAGATCGTCCAGCGCTTCGGCACCGATCTCGTGGCCGAGGTCACGGGCCGCTCGCGCCGCATCGTGCGCAAGGGCGAGGGGCACGCCGCGCGGCTTGTCGTCGAAAGCCGTGCCGGCTCGGCCAACCTGTCCGAGACCGCCGCCTTCATGGATGATCAGAAGCGCGTCCTGGTCTTCTCTGATGCTGGCGGCACGGGGCGCAGCTATCACGCTGATCTTGGGGCCAAGAACCAGCGTCTTCGGGTCCACTACCTCCTCGAACCCGGCTGGAAGGCCGATGCCGCCATCCAGGGTCTCGGCCGCACCAACCGCACCAATCAGGCGCAACCGCCGCTCTTCCGACCGGTGGCCACCGATGTGAAGGCGGAGAAACGGTTCCTCTCGACCATCGCGCGCCGCCTCGACACATTGGGCGCGATCACGCGGGGTCAGCGCCAGACCGGCGGGCAGGGGCTTTTCCGGCCCGAGGATAACCTTGAGTCGCCTTACGCCCGTGATGCTTTGCGCCAGCTATACCGTCGCATCTATCGCGGCGATGTCGCGGGCTGTTCGCTCGGGGCCTTCGAGGATGCCACCGGCCTTAGCCTGACCGATGACAACGGGCTGAAGGACGAGTTGCCGCCGATCACAACCTTCCTCAATCGCCTGCTGGCGCTGACGATCGACATGCAGGCCGTGCTTTTCTCGGCTTTCGAGGAACTTCTCGACCAACGCATCGAGGGGGCAATCGCAGCCGGGGTCTATGATCTCGGGCTCGAGACGCTGCGCGCCGAGAGCTTCCGCGTCACCGATGCGAGGGTGATCTACACCCATCCCGGCTCCGGCGCCGAAACCCAGCTCCTGACCATCGCAGAAAAGCGCCGCAACACGCCGACCTCGCTGGCCAATGCGCTGGACTGGCTTGATGACCCGAAGGCACGGCTCCTGGTCAACAGCCGCTCGGGTCGCGCGGCGGTGCAGGTGCCCGCGACCAGCCTAATGCTGGATGATGGCACGATCGAGCCCCGCTTGCGGTTGATCCGCCCCACCGAGGCAAGCACCGTGCCTGCAAAGCTGATGGACGACACGCATTGGCTCGAGGCCGACCGCGCGGCCTTCATCGCCGCCTGGACCGCGGAACTGGCTGCGGTGCCGGAGTTCTCGGAAGCCACGCTCCACATCGTGGCGGGCCTGCTGCTGCCGATCTGGAAGCAACTTCCCCAGGATGAAACCCGCGTCTACCGGCTCCAAACCGATGACGGCCAGCGCATCATCGGCCGCCGTGTCTCACCCGCCTGGGTCGCGACCACGCTGGCGGCCGACGCACCGAAGCTCACGGCGGCGCAGATCCATGCCCTCGTTATGGAGGGCAAGACCGTGGTACGGCTGGCTGAAGGAATGGAGTTGCACCGCTCCCGCGTCATGGGGGTGAACCGGATCGAGGTCTCCGGGTTCACGGAGGCCGCCAAGGACCGGCTCAAGGCCGATGGCTTCTTCTCGGAGATCATCGCCTGGAAGCTGCGTCTGTTCTGCCCAGTTGATCCGAGCGGCATCGCAATACTGGATCGTCTGCTTGCGCGTTGTCCTGTGACAGGACTACATGCACGCGGAGGGTGTTGAGCCATGTATTTCGAGACCGAAGATCTGATCCGCGCTCTGGCGGAAGACGCAGAGAGCGTGTGTCGCGCGTACCTTCCTGCCGGACGGCGGGAAGGGTCCTACTGGATCGTTGGCGATCTGCAGAACAACCCCGGCCGGTCGCTCTTCGTGCGGCTGACCGGGCCAACGTCTGGACCGGGGGCCCGTGGTAAATGGCAGGATGCGGCGGTCGGACTGCATGGTGATCTTCTGGACATCATCCGTGAGCGAACAGGGATCTCCCGCTTTCCCGATCTTCTCGCCGAGGCCCGGGCGTACCTTGGTCGCCCGCAGCCGGTCCTCCCGGATGCACCGGTGCCGAAGAAGGCCAAAATCCCCGGTGGCACGCCAGCGGCGGCGGCGCGTCTGTTCGCAGCCTCGGTGCCGGTCGCAGGCACGCTTGCCGACACCTACCTCCGATCCCGTGGCCTCACCCAGGGTGGCATGATGAGCGCCCTGCGCTTCCACCCGAAGTGCTGGCATCGGGATGAGGGCCAGACCCGCGGCATCCCCAGGCCGGCGCTGCTCGCCGCGGTCACCGATGGGGCAGGGGCCGTGCAGGGCGTACATCGTACTTGGCTGGCACCTGACGGACAGGGGAAGGCGCGGGTCGCGACGCAGCGGCGTGCTATGGGTCACCTCCTCGGCAATGCCGTCAGGCTGACCCCACATGACGACATCCTCGTGGTCGGCGAAGGCATCGAGACCATGCTGTCCTTGGTCGAGGCGGTGCCCGGCCTTCCCGTCTGGGCGGCGCTGTCGTCCGGTCACCTCGGGGCGGTCCTGCTGCCGGAGGGGGTTCAGCGCCTCTACATCGCCATCGACCGGGATCCTGCCGGCCAGCGCGCGGCAGAGAGGTTGAGCGCCAGAGCCTCCAAGGTCGGGATTGTCGTTTGGGTGTTGGAACCGCGGCTCGGGGATTTCAACGATGATCTCCGGGCGTACGGCAAAGAGGCGCTGCGCCACCATCTGGCAGGGCAGATCGGGCTCGAGGATCGGCATCGCCTGTCAGGCTGAGCTGCATCGCGCAGGGGGCTGTCAGTTGGATTGCTGGGCAGGGGTCACGGATCCCTGTCGTGGCTCTGGATCGTCGCTTTGCCTCTTCCCGGGCAATCTCATCCACCCGTCCCCCGAGCGGCCTTCAAGAGATGGGCAGGCGGCCGTCAAAGGCGCCGCCCCTTCAAGGACGGGGGGCAACTGATTTCCGCCGGCGGGGGCGAGCCCCGCCTTTGCATCGCGAGACATATGTGGACACCCCCTTCGTCAAGTCTTTCCTCAAAGCGCGTCGAATCCGGTTGGGTGCTTGCATATGTCCGGCCTCGTAGTGCGGCCGGTTGGCCGCGGGCCCTGATGATATCCGCGGA
>NZ_JAUXZE010000005.1 GCF_030694085.1 Tabrizicola sp.
CGCCGCATCGGCGTGGCTGACAAGATCGCGCCCAAGACCCCCCTCCAGCCGGTCCGACCCCGCCCCCCCCAAAAGCGTGTCATCCCCCTCCCCGCCGTAAAGCGTGTCGTTCCCCGCACCCCCGGACAGCCAGTCAGACCCACCCCGACCAGAAAGCGTGTCATTCCCCCCACCACCGATGGCCCGATCGGCCAGATCGGTGCCGACAAATGTGTCCGCGAAGGCGCTGAGGATGAAGCCCTCGATCGACACGTAGGTGTCGCCCACCGCATCGCCGGTGGTCAGCGCCGCATTGGTCAGGTCAAGGCGGATCGCAACCGGGCTGCTTTCATAGCTGGCGAAGTCGATGCCGGCGCCACCGTCCAACCGGTCGCCACCTGCGTCGCCCTGAAGCGTATCGTTCCCCTCGCCGCCGAAGAGGGAATCGTTGCCCAGACGCCCTTCGATGCGGTCGTTCCCCTCCATCCCGAAGATCTGGTTGGCTTGCGCATCGCCCGCGAGGGTATCATGGTAGCCCGACCCTTCCAGATCCTCGATCGCAACGTAGATGTCGCCTGCCGCCTCACCGGTGTTTCGATCCGGCTGACCCAGATCGGCCACCAGGCCGATGACGGATTCGCGGTAGCTGACACGGTCGCGGCCGATCCCGCCATCCAGCAGGTCCGCCCCTGTGCCGCCGAAAAGCGAATCGTTGCCGAGGCCGCCGAACAGGCTGTCGGCCCCTGCCCCGCCAGACAGCCGGTCATTGCCTTCCGCACCATCGATGCGGTTGGCCAGGCTGTTGCCGGTCAGCTGGTCCGAGAACGCCGACCCGATGATCCCTTCGATCGAGACATAGGTCTGCCCGGCCGCGATGTTGGTGTTGTGGTTCAGGCTCTCCAGGTTCACCCGCACCGCGCCGGTCGCGCGGGTTAGAACGATGGTGTCGAAGCCCGCGCCACCCTCGATGGTGTCGGCGCCGGACGAGACCATGAACATGTCGTCGCCGGATCCGCCCTGCAGGTAGTCCACCTGGTTGGTGCCGAAGATCAGATTCTCGGGGTCGGAAGCCGAGGGCAGTGCGTGCCAGAGGCTGATGAAGTCCTTGAGCTGGAAGCTTGCCGGCAGAAGCGGCTGGCCATTGGGAGTGCGCAGCTCCAGCACCTCCTCGCCGTAGGAAATCGTCGCGCCCGTAGCAGTTGCCGTGATCGTCAGCGCAGCCAGCGAGTGGATCGGCCCCCAGCCGGACAGGTCCAGGCGGTCGGTGCCCAGCTGGAAGTCCGCGATCACGTCAAACGCCCCATCAGCGGTCAACACGAAGGTGTCGGCGCCAGCGCCGCCGAACAGCGTGTCCTGTCCCGCACCGTCCGACAGGATATCCGCACCCTGCCCACCTTCGATCACTTCATCCCCGTCGCCGCCCAGGATCATGTCCGACCCGGTGGTCCCGCTTAGCGAAGCCGGGACCGGGCTGCCGGTCTGGATCGGCGACAGCGGGCCGGGATCAAGCTGCAGCCGGGTGATCCCCCTGCCCTCGCCGGTGACGAAAAGCTCAATCATGCCGTTCACCACCTGCGCCGTCATTGCGGTGATGTTGTCCAACATCACGCCGGGGGTCTGCAGCAGCTGTCCGCAACTTATCAGTCGGCCATCGGGCATCAGTGTCATCACCGTAAGCCCCTCGTCGCCGCCACCCGCGATGACGAAGACGCGGTCGCCAACTGTGGCGGTGGCCAGGGCCTGCACCCCCTGGAACCGGGTGTCCAGGGTGTCGACGACGTGATCCGCAACCCACATCGCACCGGTGGTCCCGATGCCCAGCACGCTGACCGAGGACGATCCGGCCGAAGCCACGACCAGATAGGTCACCCCCGCCATTTCGACGACCTTCACGTCCGACGGATCGTTGATCCCCAGTCCGTTCGGCGCGCCGATCATCCGCGGGTTGCCCAGTGCCCCGTTCGCACCCACCGGGAAGGCGCGCACGACGTCCGCTTCCAGCGACAAGCTGATCATGAACCGGTTGCCGCCCACCGTGACCGGCACCAGTGACGAGATGTCGACGCCCGTATGCGCCCCGTCCAGCACACGCAGGCCGACCAGCGTCATTGCCCCGTTGGGCGCGACCGAATAGGCGTGGATCGTGCTTTCACCCGACCGCGCGGCGTAAAAGAAGGTCTGCCCCCCGACCTGCACCACGCTTTGCGCCGACAGCGCGCCCCACAGGCTTCCCGGCATCTGCATCGGCGCAAGCAGCGCCCCGTCGCCGCCCAGGCCATAGGCCATCACGCCTGCCGTGCTGCCCCCGGTCACGACCAGGTGGCGCGCACCATTGATGGTTACCGTCTCCAGCACAGCCTCGGCCGGCAGGGACGAGCCCGGTGCCAGGCTTTCCTGGTCGACCAGCGTCATCGCGCCTGTCACGTCCAGCGCCAGGACCCCACCCCCGGCACGCGTGGCGGTGTAAAGCATCACCCGGCCATTCTGAACCACCAGCTCCAGGTCGGAGATGCCGGACACCATGTGCAATGGCGCCGCAGAAAATACCTCTACCACCTGAAAGTTGATCACTTTCGGCCCCAGTCACACACCCATGTACCCAGGGAGAAGACTGCGCTTGAAAGCGGTTACGGCAGGTGAAGCAATCTGGGCGCAATCACGGCGTTTCCCCGCGATTTTCGGCAAAGCTGGCTAAAAACCTTAGCGCCCCACGCCGACATAGGCCGTGAAGCCGGCCTCGCGCACTTCTGCCGGGTCGTAGATGTTGCGCAGGTCAGCCATCTGCGGGGTCGCCATCTTCCGCGCCAGCTTTGCCAGGTCCAGCCCGCGAAACTCGTTCCATTCCGTCAGAAGGACCACCAGATCGGCGTCGTTGGCGGCCTGGTAAGGGTTCTCGATCCACTTCACCCCCGGCAGAAGCGCCTCGCCTTCGTGGCGCCCCTGCGGGTCGCTGATCCGCACCTTGGCACCCGCGCCCACCAGAGCCGGGATGATCGTCAGCGCTGGAGCGTCCCGCATGTCGTCGGTGTTCGGCTTGAAGGTCACGCCCAGGACAGCGATGGTCTTGTCGCGCAGGGTTCCGCCACACAGATCGACAATCTTGTCGATCATCCGGCGCTTCACTTCCTCGTTGACCTTTATCACCGTCTCGACGATCTGCATCGGCGCTGCATGTTCCTGCCCGATCCGCGCCAAGGCTTTGGTATCCTTTGGAAAGCAGCTGCCCCCGTAGCCCGGTCCGGCATGAAGGAACTTGTCGCCGATGCGGCCATCCATCCCGATGCCCCTGGCCACCATCTTCACATCCGCGCCGACCTTTTCGCACAGGGCCGCCATCTCGTTGATGAAGGTGATCTTGGTGGCAAGGAAGGCATTGGCCGCATATTTGATCATCTCGGCGCTTTCCAGGCCGGTGTAGACCATCGGGAATTCGCGCAGCGACAGGGGGCGGTAAAGCTCGGCCATGACCTTGCGCGCGCGCGCTGTCTCGACCCCGACGATCACCCGGTCGGGGCGCATGAAGTCGTCGATGGCCGCGCCCTCCCGCAGGAATTCGGGGTTCGATACGACATCGAACTCGGCCGCCGGGTTTGCCGCCAGCAACGCCTCTGCCACCTTGCGGTTGGTGCCGACCGGCACGGTGGATTTCGTCACCACCGCTGCATATCCCGTCAACGCCCTGCCGATATCAGCTGCGGCAGCCATGACATAGCTCAGGTCGGCATGGCCGTCGCCGCGCCGGGTCGGCGTGCCGACGGCGATGAACACCGCCTCGGCCCCGGCCACTGCCGCGCCAAGATCCGTCTTGAAGGACAGACGCCCCGCCGCAGCATTCTTCGCGATCAGTGCCTCCAGCCCCGGCTCGAAGATCGGCACCTCGCCCCGCGACAGGCGCCCGATCTTGGCGGCATCCTTGTCGACGCAGACCACCTCGTGCCCGAAGTCGGAAAAGCACGCTCCCGAGACAAGCCCGACATATCCCGTCCCCACCATCGCGATGCGCATCGTGCTGCCCTCATGCTTAGGGGGCATGTCTATGCAGGCATCCGGCACCTGTCAAACCGGGCCCATCCGCACGGGACAGGCCCGGCTTTGGCTCAGAGACGTTCCGGCCTGGGAAAGCGCGCTCTGACTGCGGCGACGGCAGCCAGCCAGTCCTCGCGCGTGGTCTCTTCGCGCTGCCAGCGGAAGAACAGCGGATCGGCCTCGACCGCAAGTGCTGCGCGAACCGACTGGTCCCGGTCGGCAAGCGCCGCCCGATAGTCCGCCGCAGCCGCAGCCGCCAGGTCTTCGGCAGAGCGCTCCAGCCCCACCGGGGCTGCCCGCACCACCCATTTGCCCCGAGCGGTCCGGCGATGGGCCGACAGGAAATCGACGGTCAGCCCCTCGATGGCCTCGCTCCCCTCGCGCGGGGCGTCCCCGATCCAGCCCGGAATCCCGTCTTCAGTGAACAGAACATGCAAGGTCATCTCAGTAGTCCGTCTCGATGTAGAGGCTCATGGTCGCAATGCCGATGACCGACGACACGCCGCCCACGCTCATGTAGCTGTAGGGGTTGATCAGCGTCGTGGTCGTCGGCAGGTCGGTCGTGACCGTCCCGGTCGCCACCGCGCCCGAAACCAGGTTTGTCACCTCATAGCTCAGCGACTGCGTCGTGCCGGGGCGCGCGAACATCGCGATCTCGTAGACCGAGGTCAGGTCGGCACTCGGCTTCGGGAAGCTTGCGCCCAGGTCGACCTTTGTCGCCGTTCCGGTCCCGTCGTTGTACATGAACTGGATGTTGGTATCGGCGCTGTCGTAGCCCATCCCGCAGATGTTGGTCAGGGTCGACGGGTTGACGTCCGTCGGCGCCGCAGTCGAGTTGCGCATCCCCACGAAGGCCCGGTGCGAGGCATTGGTGACGCCCGTCGCCGGACCCCAGCGCCAGACCAGGTGGAACCCGCCCAGCCCCGCCGAAGGACCACCGACGGTGAACTGCAACGCACCGCCGCGGATGCCCGCGACGGCGGTGGTCGCGGCTGTGGTCACCCGCCAGGACCGCCGGCGCATATAGTTGTGCAAGCTGCTCGTGCCCACGTTCTCGGTCGTCGCCGTCCCGGTGGCCGAGATCACCAGCCCCATCTGCGTATCCGCGCCGCCGTTCCCTGCCGGGACGAAAAGTCCCATCTTGTTGCGCCCGAAGAACGGCTGCAACGAGGAGTCCAGACCCGATGGTCCCATGACAGCAGGTAGAACGCGCCCGGCCACATCGCGCCCGAACAGCTTCACGCCGCCCGCAGCAGGGGCCGTTGGCGTCGCGATCGCCGGCAGGCGCAACTGCCCACCCTCGATCTCGACATCCGCCGCACCCGCGAAGCTGCCCGCATTGTTGAACTGGACCGCGCCGCTGGCCCCACCGGGAGAGCCACCACCCCCGCCCGCAGGTGCCGCCCAGGTCCCGTCCGCCCGCAGGAAGTTGGCCGTCCCCCCGCCAGACGCTGGAGCCAACCCCTTCGCCGCGCTGGAGAACGTATCCAGTAGCGCCGTCACCTGCGTTCCCGACAGGTCCGCTGGGTCCGCAGCCGAACCCGTCGCGTTGCCCTTGATCGTCGTTGCCGGCATGTTTGCCAGCTTTGCGTTCGTCACCGCGTCCGCGTCCACTGTCCAGGTCGCCCCCGACCCGCTGACCGTGATGTCACCCTTGTCGCCATCGCTGACACCTCCGCCGCCGCCGGGAGGTGCCGCCCAGGTCCCGTCCGCCCGCAGGAAGTTGGCCGTCCCCCCGCCCGACGCCGGAGCCAACCCCTTCGCCGCGCTGGAGAACGTGTCCAGCAGCGTTGTCGCCTGCGCCCCCGTCAGGTCCTCCGGCGCGCCGGTCCCCGCCGTTGCCCGGCCTTTCAGCGTGCCCGTCGCCACGTTCGCCAGCTTCGCATTGGTCAGCGTCGCTGCGGCGACCTGAGCATCCACCAGTTGCGCCGCGACAATGTTGCCCGCCACGCGCCCCACCACCGCGTTGGTGCCGACCGCCAGGTCCGCGGGGTCCGCCGTCGCACCCGTGGCATTGGCCTTGATCGTATTTGCGGCCATGTCGGCGGCTTTTGCGTTGTCCACCACGTTGGCCGCGATGGTCAGCGCAGTGCCCCCTGCCGTTTTCGTCACATCCCCGGTGAAGGCACTGGTCCTGATCGACCCCGTCCCGCTGAACTCGATCCCGCCCGTGACGGTGATCGCTTCCGGGTCGCCGGTCCCCGCCGTGTCGCGACCGATCAGGCTGTCGGTGGCGATGTCGGCCAGCTTGGTGAACCCCACCGCATTGGCCGCAATGGTCGTCGCCCCATCCGCGACCGATGTCACGTCGCCCGAATGGTTCGGGTGGACATAGTTGTTCGCCCCCGTGGCCACACCGTCCAGTTTCGTCTTGTCCGACGCCGACATGAAGCCCGCGACAGAAGCTGTTGCCGCACTGTGCAGCGTGCCTCCCGCCCGCGTGCCGTGCGCCGTGTCGTCAAACCGTGCCGCAGGCAGCGTCCCGGCCGTCAGGTCGGTCGCAGAGCCGCTTGTGGCGATGCCCGCAAGGCCGGTGATCGTCGCCGCAGCCTGGGTCCCCGTGTGGTTCGCCCGGTTCAGCAGGACAGCATCCGCCGCGTTCGCCGTCGCTCCGTTCGCGACGTTCAGAACCGTGCGCACCTGCGTCGCCGTCAGCGCCTCGGGGCTGCCTGTGCCCGCCGAGGCGCGGCCAAGAATGGTGCTGGTCGACAGGTCGGCCAGCTTGCCCAGCGTGACTGCACCGGCATCAATGGTCCAGGTCGCCCCCGACCCCGAGACGGTGACATCCCCCTTGTCGCCGTCGCTGACACCACCACTTCCAGCGCCTCCGACCAGCTGGGTCGCCCCGGCGCTGCGCACCTTGACCTCGCCCGTGGTGGTGTTCAGCCACAACGTCCCGTCCAGTGGTGCCAAGGGGTCCGCCGCTTGTCCGCCCAGATGCATCGGCTGTGGCAGTGTGACCTCGCCCGTCCCCGCCTCCGCTTCCAGCGCCGTGAAGAAGGTCGATCCGTCCGCGCTGACCTTCACGCTGAAATCATCCGACCCGGCAGTACCCATCTCGGCCCGGCCACTGAAGCCGGTCTGGAACAGAAGGGTTGCCGTATCACCCGCCACGGCCTTGTTCAGCTTCAGCTGATGACCCGAACCGGCGTGGTTCAGCAGTGTCGCCGGGGACGAGACAGCCAGCCGGTTCGTCGCGTCGGGGGTAGCCGAGACGCCCAGTCGCCCCACCGTGAACGGCCCGTCCGACAGCGCGATCCAGGTCAGCCCGTTGAAGAAGGCCATCTGGCTCTCGGCCATGACGTAGGCTTGCCAACCGTTCAGGGGCTGGGTGAACTGCCACCCCGCCTCGGTATAAAGCGCAATGCGCCCCGCCTGGCCGACCCAGGGCCCCGTCGCCCCGACCGCCACGATATGGCGGTCGCCAAGCGTCGGCAGGGCGGGCGGCGTGGTAAGCGTCCGGTTGATCACCGCAAGCTGAACCATCAGGTCCAGCTTCACCAGCGCCTCGTTGTGGGTGACATGCTTTTGCGCCTGCGCCGGAAGGATCAGGGGCAGCGACAGTATCGTCGTTTCATCGGGCATCAGAACCTCCGCGGGATCACCTTGGCCGGGGACCCTAGGGAAGCTTCCTTCACACCCGCTGATCAGACCGCGCGCTGATCCGGTTCCGCTCGCAACGGGCCAAGGGTGGGCGCATCGCCCACCCTACGCCTGCGCTCCAATTATCCTTGGGGAGATGCCTTTGCCCGCCGGATAGACAGGTGGCACCCCCCCGGCCTCTTTGGCGCAAACCTGACTTGGGCCCGGGCAGGCGAAATGCCCTGCCGCTGATCGATCCGTAGGGTGGGCGATCCGCCCACCGCCCGTTCAGGGGTCCTCGACCAGGGCCGGGGTCGCCCGTTCGCGCCGCGCTTCCGCCCAGGTGTTCACGCTGATTGCCAGGATGATCAGCGCACCCCCGGCCAGCACCCAGGGTTCGACCGGCTCGCCAAAGGCAAGCAGGCCCAGCAGCGCCGCCCAGATCAGCTGCAGGAACGTGACCGGCTGCGTCACCGCCAGCGGAGCGGCGCGAAACGCCTTCGCCATCGCGTAATGCCCCAAGGTCGCCAGTGCCGCGACCGCCGCCAGCCAGGCGCATTGCTCCCAGCGCACCGGCTGCCACTGCGCCACCGCCAGCGGCAAGAGCCCGACCGTCACCGTCACCGACAGGACCGCCACGATCGACGACGCCGAGGCCTCCCGGCTCAACCGTTTGGCGATGATGTAACTCATCGCGAAGAATATCGTGGCCCCAAGCTGCGACAGATGCCCCAGCGACAATTCCCGCACTCCTGGCCGCAGGACGATCAACCCGCCGACCACCGCCACCAGCACCGCCGCAACCCGCCGCGCTCCCAGCCCCTCGCCCAGAAGAAGGCCCCCGATCACCAGCACCATTACCGGCCCCAGGAAGGCAATCGCCGCCATCTCCGCCACCGGGACCCGGGCCATCGCATAGAACCACATGATGACCGCGACGACATGCAGCGCCCCGCGGCCCAGAAACATCTGCCCGACGCCGGGGCCGAACCGCATGCCTCGCATGGCCCACAGGGCGGGCAGCAGGAACAGCAGGCCAAAGCCGAACCGGATGAAGGCCGACTGCGCCGCCGGAAGTTCGGTTCCAAGGTAACGGACAATCCCGTTCACCCCTACAAAGGACAGCCCGGCCCCCGCCATCCACAAGGCCCCCTCAAGGGGCCGCCCAAGATCATTCACGGCGCGCATGGCCGGACAGAAGCCCAACGGCAAGGCGAAGGCAACCCGCCGAAATACGCGTAGGGTGCGCTACAGCGCACCGCACCGTTGCATAATGGTTGCCGCCTCCCGAGCGCCCGCAGGGCAAGCCCCCGGACTTCCCGGGCCGCGCACCCTCGTCCTGCAAGGACACCTCACGCCCCGAAGGCCAGACCCGTCGCGATGACCCACATCGTCGTCCCCACGCCGACCTCCAGCCAGACCCAGGCCGCGGGCCGGGCGAAGACCGGGGCCAGCAGCCGCGCTCCGAACCCCAGCGCGGTGAAAAAGCTCAACGATGCACAGGCCGCCGCGACCCCGAACACCGCCTGATGCGGCGCATACTGGGCCGAGATCGACCCGATCAGCACCACCGCATCCAGATAGACATGCGGGTTGGCCCAGGTCAGGACCAGACAGGTCGCAAGCACCTTCCCCAGGGGGGCCGACCCTGCCTCCGACGGCCGCAAGGCCTCGCCGCCCCGCAGGGCCGCCCGGAACCGCAGGCCCCCGTAGACAGCCAGGAACCCCACCCCCAGCCAGCGCATCGCTTGGCCGAACCACGGAACCGCCGCACTCAGGGACCCGAATCCCGCCACCCCCGCCCCGATCAGCACCGCGTCCGAGATCGCGCAGACCGCCACCACCGCGGCCAGATGCTCCCTTCGCAGCCCCTGCCGCAACACGAACGCATTCTGAGACCCGATCGCAAGGATCAGGCTAAGGCCGACCAGATAGCCATTCACTGCCGCTTCAAGCAACTGCAAGCCGCCTCAGCGCCGCCAGGGCGTCTTCCCGACGATCCCACTGCACGAAAAGGTGGTCGTGATGGTAGCCTGCAATCACGTTGCAGCTGATCCCCTCCCGTCCCAGGGCACCCGCCAGGGCCGCCGTCAGCCCCACAGCCGCAAGGTCGGACTGCACCGTCAGGCTGATCCGCGCCCAGGGGTCGGACTGAAATCCGGCCTCCCGCATCTCTGCCAGGGGGGCGACCACAGTCATACCCTCCTGCTCGGTGACCGTGGCGAAGGGTGTGATCAACAGAATTCCGCCAGTCCAGACGCCATAGCCATAGGGTTCGGGATGCAGCACCGGCTCCATCGTCCGCAAGAGCACCGCAAGATCGATTTCTGCCATGTAACCCTCCATTTCCCTTGACCTATGCCGACCGCGCGGCACAATCCAGGTAATCTTCCTAATCAAAGATTAGCGAAACTTAATGATCGATCCGGCCCAGCTTGCCGCTCTTGCCGCGATCCATCGCCGGGGCGCCTTCGACCTTGCCGCGGCCGAGTTGCACGTCACGCCCTCCGCCATCTCACAGCGGATCAAGGCGCTGGAAGAGGCGACCGGAACCCTCCTGGTCCGCCGTGGCCAGCCTTGCCGCGCGACCGAGGCGGGCCTGCGCCTCATCCGCCACCATGACGAGATCGCTCTGCTGGAGCGCACGCTGGCCCAGGACCTGCCCGGCTTCCTTCCCGGGCCCGCCACTCTGCGCATAGCCGTCAACGCCGACAGCCTTGCGACCTGGATCATCCCGGCCCTTGCCGCGACCGAAGGTTTCCTCTTCGATCTTGTCATCGACGACCAGGACGTCAGCCAGGACTGGCTGCGGAAGGGTGAGGTGGTCGCCGCCATCACCTCGCACCCAGGCCCCTTGCAGGGCTGCGATACGCTGACGCTCGGCAGCTTGCGCTACCGCGCCACGGCGTCGCCCGACTATGTCGCCCGCTGGTTCCCGCAGGGTGTCACGGCTCAGGCCCTGTTGCTCGCCCCCACTCTGACATTCTCGGACAAGGACCAACTGCAGGACCGCTGGGTCACAGGGCGGACCGGCACGCGCCAGGCCCTGCCGAGACACCGCATGGCCTCGTCGCAGGCCTTCGTCGATGCCTGCCTTGCGGGTCTCGCCTGGGGCATGAACCCCCAGCCGCTGATCGCCCCGCATCTTGCCTCGGGCGCATTGGTCGAGCTGATCCCGGATACCCCCCTCGACGTTGCCCTGCACTGGCAGTTCACCCGCCTTGCTGCCCCGGCGCTGGCCCCGGTGACCCAGTCGATCCGCCGGATGGCACAGCAGAGCCTGGTGCAATAGAAAACGGGGGCGGCTTGCGCCACCCCCGTTCCCTGGTCCCCGAAGGGATAAGGCTTACGCCAGAGCCAGGTTCACAGCCGATTCCCGGCCGTTGCGATCCTGCTCGATGTCATAGGTCACGGCCTGCCCATCGGGCAGCGAGCGGATGCCCGCACGCTCAAGCGCGGTCACGTGGACGAAAACGTCCTTGGAACCGCCCGCGGGAGCGATGAAGCCGAAGCCTTTGGTGGCGTTGAACCATTTCACGGTGCCATTGGCCATCGTGATGTCTCCTGTCATGTATGCCACCCGCAGCGTGCGGTGGCCTGGCCTAGTGTCGTCACGATCGAAGCTGAAGGCCGAAGCAGACAGTAGAACGAAAGAGAAGAAGCTATTGCCCCCTGCACATGCGCCTTATCCGCGCAAAAAGCAAGGGGCGTGAAGGAATTAAAGCTGTGCCGCCACGTCCTCGGGGACGTCGAAGTTGTGCGTCACCGTCTGCACGTCGTCGTCTTCCTCCAGAAGATCGATCAACCGCATCAGCTTCTGCGCGGTATCCAGATCGACCTCGGTGCGCGTCTGGGGCCGCCAGACCAGTTTCGACTCCGTCGATTCCCCCAGCGCCTTTTCCAGAGCGTCCGAGACTTCGGACAGGCTCTCGACCTGGCAATAGATCCAGTGGCCGTCCTCGTCAGATTCCACGTCGTCCGCCCCGGCGTCCAGCGCCGCCATCATCACGTCGTCAGCCGACCCGACCGAGGCCGGATAGGAAATCTCGCCCACCCGGTCAAAGCTGTGCGCGACGCTGCCCGTGGTGCCCAGGTTCCCGCCACACTTGCTGAAATAGGACCGCACGTTCGACGCGGTGCGGTTCACATTGTCCGTCATCGTCTCGACGATCACCGCGATCCCGTTCACGCCGTAACCCTCGTACCGGATCTCGGTATAGTCCGCCCCATCGCCCATCTGCGACTTCTTGATCGCGCGGTCGATCACGTCCTTCGGCATCGACACGGCCTTGGCGGCCTTGATCGCCAGCCGCAGCCGCGGGTTCATGTCGGGGTCAGGCATCCCCATCTTGGCCGCGACGGTGATTTCCTTCGCCAGCTTGGAAAACATCTTCGAGCGCAGCTTGTCCTGCTTGCCCTTGCGATGCTGGATGTTCGCCCATTTAGAATGGCCTGCCATTTGGCCTTACCTCGGTCCGATTTCGGTGATGGCGTCCATTACACCGCCGCCCCGCAGGGAAGCAACCCCCGCGCCCCGAAACGCTCCTCGGTGACTGCGTCCCTCGTCGCAGGCGAGGAGAAGTCGAAGACGCACGACGAGCCGGCCCTCAGTCGTCCGACAGGTCAGCCGGGGGCGGCGTGACAAAGACATGGTCGCGTCCGTTGGCATCGGTGATCACCACCTCGGCCATCGGAGGCGAAACACCCTCGGCCCCCAGCGCCTCGGTCAGGCCGGTGAAAAGCTGGCGCAGGATGTTCGGGTTCTCGACCACATCGACTGCATAGCCGAAACCCGGTCCGCACTCGTCGAACCGCCCGGCCCCGCCAGCCTCGGCCCAGCGCGCCCGGCAAGTTGTCCCATCCGACAGGGTCAGCACCAGCACATCCGCCGACAGCCGCGCTGCCAGCGGCACCGGGTTCGCCTGAAGCGCGGCACATCCGCCAAGGGCAAGGACCAGCAGAAATGTCCGCATGTCAGTCTCCTGTATAAACCGGATCAAAGCGGCCAGATCAGCGGGATCAACGCGCAACTCACCAGCATGACAATGATGTTCAGCGGCAGACCGACCCTGGTGAAGTCGCTGAAGCGATATCCGCCCGGCCCGTAGACCATCATGTTGGTCTGATACCCCACCGGGGTCGCAAAGGCGAGTGTGGCCGAGAACATCACCGCCACCACGAAGGGTCGCGGATCATGGCCCAGCTTCTCGGCCAATTCGATGGCGACCGGAGTATAAATCACCGCGACCGCGTTGTTGGACAGGAATTCGGTCAGCACGAGGCCGATGAAATAGACCGCAAGGATCAGCATGAAGGGCCCCATTCCTTCCAGCCACGGGGCCACGTTGATCACCATCATCTCGACCGCGCCCGACTGCTCCAGCCCCTCTCCCACCGCAAGCATCGCGAAGATCATCGCCAGCAAGCGCCCATCGACGAAGCTGAAGGCCTCGTCACTGTCGACACATTGCGTCACCAGAATCACCGCCACCGCCAGCAACGCCAAGGGCAGGATCGGCGCCAGGTCCAATGCCGACAGGACCACGATCAGCGCCAGTGCGGCCAGCGCGATCGGCGCCTTCGCGCGGCGGAACGCCATGACCCGCGGCCGGTTCACGTCCACCAGGTCCATGTCCGCCGCAAGGCGCTGGATGTCCTCGATCGTGCCCTCCAGCAGGAGCGTATCCCCGACCCGCACGATCAGATCGTCAAGCTGCCGCCCGATATTCTGGTTCCGCCGATGCACCGCCAGCACGTAGACCCCATAGCGCCGCCGAAGCCGCAGGTCGCCCAGCCGGTTGCCCTCCATCCGGCAGCCCGGCCCGATCAGCACCTCGACGGTCTCGGTCTTCACCGACGACAGCTTGTCGACCAGATGCACGTCCTTGCGGGCATGGAGGCCCATCAGTTCGGTCATCTCGGTCCGCAGCACGACCCGGTCCCCCGCCTGCAACGTGACCGGAGCCAGGTCGCGCCGCAGCGATACATCGCCCCGCAGCACGTCGATGACGCGCACGCCCTCACGCTTGAAGATGTCGATGTCCAATACTGGCTGGCCGATCAGCTGGCTTTCCTCGGGCACCGCGACCTCGGTGAAGAACTTCATCTTCCGCCGATCGTTCAGAAGCACCCCCATCGACTGCCGCACCGGCAAGAGACGGTTGCCGAACAGCGCCAGGAACACGCCACCCGCCACCATCACCGCGATCCCCACCGGGGCGATCTCGAAAAGTCCAAAGTGCTCCAGTCCCCGGTCCGCCGCCACCCCGTCCACCAGGATGTTGGTCGAGGTCCCGATCAGCGAGATCATCCCCCCCAGCACGGTCATATAGCTAAGCGGGATCAATAGCTTGGACGGAGCGGTCCCAAGCTTCATCGCCAATTGGATCACCACCGGGATCATCACGGCCACCAGCGGCGTGTTGTTCATGAAGGCCGAGGCAATTGCCGTCGTCCCGATCAGCACTGCAATGGTGGTCTTCGGCCGGTCCCCGGCATGCCGTCCGACCGCGGTGATGACGGCCTCGACCGCCCCGGTCCGCACCATCCCGCCCATCACCAGGAACATCAGCGCGATGGTCCAGGGTGCCGGGTTCGACAGGACCGAGGTCGCCTCTTTCACCGGCAGGATGCCCAGCACCAGCATTGCCGCCGCTGCGCCGATGGCGGTGACCTCGACCGGCGTCCGCTCCAGCACGAAGAGGACGAACATCACCACCAGGATCGCCAGGGCGACCCAGGGCTGGTACTCGACCGGAATGGACAATCCGAACATCAGGCCTCCACCCGCTGCGCCCGCTCACGTGGTTGCACCAGCGCCACGCCGGCCAGCATGACGGCCAGCGCCAGCCAGACCATGACGGACGGCCGCTCACCCAAGAGGACCATCGCCCAAAGCATCCCTGCCGCCGTCACCAGATAGCTCGACTGCGCCGCAAAGACCGCACCCGCCGTCGCCGCCAGCCACACATAGCTTGCATAAAGCAGCGCATGCAGCGCCGACGACAGCGCCAGCGCCAGATCATCCCGGCCCAGCGGCCAGGGTGAATAGCTCTGGTCCAGCGCCAGCATCACCGGCGCGCACAGGATCAGGCCCATCAGGCTGGCCCCAAGCATCGCCTGCAAGGCATCCATCCCCAGCGTGCCGCGATGCGCCACGTAGGTCGCCTCCATCGCGTAGAACAGCGGCCCCACCAGCGCCACCGGCAGCCAGCCCAGCATCGCCGCATCCGGCAGCGCCGCGCCGGGGGCCGCCAACAGCCCCACGCCCAGAAGCCCCATCACCAGCCCGACCAGCCGCAGCGCCGAGAACCTGTCCATCCCCAAGGCCAGCGCCATCGGAAACGCCAGCATCGGGATCATCGCGATGATGATCGACATGACGCCCGAAGGCAGATGCGCCACCGACGCATAGAACGTCCCGTTCGGAATGATCGTGCCCAGCACCGCCACCACGGCGTAGAACCGCAGCGCCGGGGCCGTCAGCTTCATCCCCTTCCGCCGCACCAGTGCAATCGCGCCCAGCACGACGACCATCACCACCTGCTGCCAGAAGATCAGCCCGAAGGGCCCATGCCCCGTCTCCGTGGCGATCTTGCCCAACGGATGCGTCGCGCCCCAGCCGATGCCCAGCCACAGAAGCACGCCCACAAGGAACCAGCGCCCCGGCTTGCCCCGGCCCGACAGCGGCACGGTCCCCGCTACCGCGCTCATGGCACGGACTCCTGCAACTTGCCGCCGACCCGGATCATCCGCACCTTCTGCGCAAGCCCCGTCCTGTCATCCGTCTCGACATAGACCCCCGACAGTGTCGCCGCGCCGTTCGCCGGCTCGAACCGCCCCTTGGCCATCCCGGTCAGGAACCGACGCAACGGCTCCAGCTTCTCCATCCCGATGACGCTGTCATAATCGCCGCACATGCCCGCGTCGGACTGATAGGCCGTGCCCTTGCCCAGGATCATCGTGTCACTGGTCGGCACATGGGTATGCGTGCCGACGACCAACGACGCCATCCCGTCGCACCAGTGCCCCATCCCCATCTTCTCGGACGTGGCCTCGGCGTGGAAATCCACGATCGCCGCCTGCACCACACCGCCCAGAGTGTGCTGCTTCAAAACCGTCTCCAGCGCGCTGAACGGATCGTCGAAGGGCCGCTTCATGAACACCTGACCAAGCGCCTGCGTCACCAGCACCTTCCGCCCCTGCGTCGCCTCGAACACCCGAAACCCCCGCCCCGGCGCGACCTTCGAGAAATTCAGCGGCCGCACGATCCGTGGCTCCTGCTCGATGAAGCTCAGCATGTCCTTCTGATCGAAGGCGTGATCCCCCAGCGTCAGGCAATCCGCCCCCGCCGCCAGCAACTCCTTGGCATGGTCGCCGGTCAAACCCGCGCCCTGGCTCGCGTTTTCGCCGTTTACGACGACGAAATCCAAACCCCACGCGGCCCTAAGCCCCGCAAGCCGCTCGATTACCGCCGCCCGACCCGACCGGCCTACGACATCGCCCAGGAATAACAGTCTCATGCCACCCCGATTAGGCGGGGGGCGGGGTTCCGGCAAGCGGAATGACACCGGCCCCCCGGAAAAAGCGCCGCAATTCCGGCGGCAAAGCCCCGCGCGGAACAACCGCCCAAGCGAAAGATTGTTCTGTGGAAATCCTCCGCCGGGGAAAGACCTTCCACCGGCTCGATTCGCGGACACGGCCCTGCCCGGCCCTGCACAGCGTCCAGCAATAATCCGCTCTTCCCGTTCCCCTGCCCGGCTCTCCGCATTATCTCTGTCCGCATGACCACCCTCCCCCCCGCCTTCGCTGACTGGTTCGCCGCCAAAGGTTGGACCCTTCACCCGCACCAGCTGGACATGCTCGCGCGCAGCGGCGATCCCGCCACCCTTCTCATCGCCCCGACCGGAGGTGGCAAGACTCTCGCCGGCTTCCTCCCCACCCTCGCCGAACTCGGGCCGAACCCCGCGCCGGGTCTCCACACCCTCTACGTCTCGCCTTTGAAGGCCCTCACCGCCGACATCCGCCGCAATCTCGGGACCCCGATCGAGGGCGCAGGTCTCAAGATCCGCGTCGAAGACCGCACCGGCGACACCTCCTACACCCAGCGCCGCCGCCAGCGCGCCGACCCGCCGCATATCCTGCTGACCACACCGGAATCGCTCGCCCTCCTTCTCAGCTACGAAGACGCCCCCCGGATTTTCGCCGGGCTGCAACGGGTGATCATCGACGAAATCCACGCCCTCGCCGAATCCAAACGCGGCGACCAGCTCGTCCTGCAGATCGCCCGCCTGCAATCGCTGAACCCGAACCTCCGCCGCATCGGCCTGTCCGCCACCGTGGAAAACCCCCCGGCCCTCGCCCGCTTCCTCAGCCCCCGGACCACGATCCTCGAAGCCGACCCCGGTCCCGACCCTGACATCTCGATGCTGGAAACCGACGCCCCTCCCCCGTGGAGCGGTGGCGGCGGTCGTTACGCCATACCCGCGATCCTGAACGAGGTGACCCGCCACAAGACCACCCTCATCTTCCACAACACCCGCGCGCAGGCGGAACTGTTCTTCCACGATCTCTGGCTACAGAACGCCCAAGACCTCCCCATTGGCATCCACCACGGCAGCCTTAGCCGCGAGCAACGGGAACGCGTCGAACAGGCGATGACCGCCGGGGCGCTGCGCGCCGTCGTCTGCACCGGCTCACTCGACCTTGGCATCGACTGGGGTGACGTCGACCTCGTGATCCAGGTCGGCGCGCCGAAGAACGTCAAGCGCCTGGTCCAGCGCATCGGCCGCGCCAACCACCGCTACAACGCACCCTCCAAAGCCCTCCTCGTCCCCGCCAACCGCTTCGAGGTCGTGGAATGTCAGGCCGCCCTCGATGCCGTCCACGCCCACACCCTTGACGGCGAACCGCGCGGACCAGGGCCGCGCGACGTCCTCTGCCAGCACATCCTCGCCACCGCCTGCGCCGGCCCCTTCAACGCCGACGACCTCTACGCCGAAGTCACCACCGCCGGCCCCTATGCGCACCTCACAAGACCGGAATTCGACGCCTGCCTCGATTTCACCGCCACCGGCGGCTACGCGCTGAAAGCCTACGACCGCTGGCAGCGCCTGAGACAGACCCACGGCAAATGGCACCTCCGCGACCCCCGCGCCGCCGCGCTGATCCGGCAGAACCTCGGCACGATCATCGACATCGAGACGCTGAAGGTGCGTTTTCGCGGCCACGGCGCGCCCCTGGGCGAGGTCGAAGAAAGCTTCGCCGCCACCCTCACCCCCGGCGACACCTTCCTGATCGGCGGCCAGATCGTCCGCTACGAAGGCCTGAGAGAAATGACGGTCGAGGTCTCGAAAACCCCCGGCCGCGACCCAAAGGTCGCCGTCTTCAACGGCACCAAATTCGCCACCTCCACCCTTCTGGCCGACCGCATCCTGCAGATCTTCCAGCAGGACAGCTGGCCCGACCTCCCCACCCACACCGCCCAATGGCTCTCCCTGCAACGCGAGGTCTCCCGCCTCCCCGACCCCCATTCCCTTCTCCTGGAAAGCTTCCCCCACGACGGCCGCGAACACCTTGTCGTCTACGGCTTCGCAGGCCGCAACGCCCAGCAGACCCTCGGTCTCCTCGTGACAAAACAGATGGAATCCCAAGGCCTTGCCCCCCTCGGCTTCGTCGCCACCGATTACGCCACACTGATCTGGGGCCTTGACCCCGTCACCGACCCCGCTCCGCTTTTCAACCTCGACACCCTCAAGGACGGCCTGGACACCTGGCTCTCCGGCAACGCCGTGATGAAGCGCACCTTTCGCAACACGGCCATGATCGCGGGCCTGATCGAACGCAGCCACCAGGGCCGCCGCAAGACCGGCCGCCAGGCCACGTTCTCCTCCGACATCCTTTACGACACGCTGCGCCGCTACGACCCCGACCACCTCCTTCTCCAGATCACCCGGGAAGAGGCCCTCCGCGGCCTGATCGACTTCTCCCGCATCGAGACCATGCTCGCCCGCGTCGGCGAGAACATCGACCTCATCCGTCGCCGTCGCGTCACCCCCCTCGCAGCCCCCCTCTTCTTCGAGCCCGGCCGCATCCCCGTCCACGGCGAAGCCCGTGACCGCCTTGCCACCGCCCAGGCCCAGGCCCTGATGGAAGCCGCCGGTCTCGCCTGACCTTTCATCTTTGCCCAAATATCCCCGCCGGAGGCTTCTCTTAGGCAAGCGGCGCAGTCCGCGCAGCCGAGGCAAGGACTCCGTGCGCAGCACTCAGTTTCATAACCGCCCCTTGCCGCAAACCCGCCGCCGGGGCATCAAGCCGCAAATGCACCACGCACTCTTCTTCCACGGCGAAACGCTGCACCTGTTGCCCTCCGGCGCCCTTTACTGGCCCGCCCGGGAAACCCTCGCCGTCTCCGACCTGCATCTGGGCAAATCCGAACGCCTCGCCCGACGCGGCGGCACGCTCCTGCCCCCCTACGAGACGCAAGCCACGCTGGAGAAACTCGACCGCGACCTTGACCACACCGCAGCCGAGACCGTGATCTGCCTTGGTGACAGCTTCGACGACCTCGCCGCCGCCGAGGGCATCGACGAAGCCTCCCGCCTCTGGCTCACCCGCCTCATGGCCGGGCGCGACTGGACCTGGATCACCGGCAACCACGACCCCGGCCCGATCGACCTTGGCGTCACCCACCGGGCGGACCTCAAACTGCACCCCTTCACCTTCCGCCACATCGCCAAGCCCGAGGAAACGGCAGAAATTTCAGGCCACTACCACCCCAAGGCCCGGCTCGCCGGTCAGTCGAAACCCTGCTTTCTTGCCGATGCGCAGCGCCTGATCCTGCCCGCCTACGGCATCTATACCGGCGGCCTGCGCAGCCATGACGCAGCCCTGACTGCCCTGCTGGCAAAGGACGCGCTGGCCATCCTCACCGGCCCGCGCGTCCTTGCCATCCCGATGCCGAGGTAGGGTGGGGTTTTACTCCACCTATGCCGTCAACCCCTCCGGCTCGGCCAGCCCGTTCGCCCGGCAGCAGGCAGTCAGCGTGTTGGCCAGCAGGCAGGCAATCGTCATCGGCCCGACCCCGCCCGGAACCGGAGTGATCGCCCCGGCCACCGCTGCCGCACTCTCATAGTGCACGTCGCCCACCAGCTTGGCCTTGCCGTCCCGCTCGATGCGGTTGATGCCCACGTCGATCACCGTGGCCCCCGGGCGCACCATGTCGCCGGTGATCATCTCGGGCCGTCCGACCGCGGCGACCAGGATATCGGCCCGCTTGCAGACCTCGGCCAGGTCCTTGGTGCGCGAGTGCGCGATGGTCACCGTGCAGCTGTCGCCCAGCAGAAGCTGCGCCATCGGCTTGCCGACGATGTTCGACCGGCCCACCACCACCGCATTCAGCCCGGCGAGCTTGCCATGATGGTCCCGCAGCATCATCAGGCAGCCCAAGGGCGTGCAGGGCACCATCGACTTCTGCCCGGTCCCCAGCAAGCCGACGTTTGATATGTGAAATCCGTCCACATCCTTGGCCGGGTCGATCCGGTTGATCACCAGCTCGGAATTCAGATGCCCCGGCAGCGGCAGTTGCACCAGAATCCCATGCACCTTGGGGTCCGCGTTCAACTGGTCGATCAGCGCCAGAAGCTCGGCTTCGCCGGTCGAGGCGTCCAGCCGATGTTCGAAGGATGCCATTCCGACCTCGATGGTCGAGGCGTGCTTGTTCTTGACATAGACCTTGGACGCCGGGTCCTCGCCCACCAGCACCACGGCCAGACCCGGCGTCAGCCCATGCTCCTCCTTCAGCCGCGCCACATGCTCTGCGACCTCTGCCCGCACATTGGCCGCGAAAGCCTTGCCGTCAATCACCTTGGCCGTCATCCCGTATCCCTCCGTTCAAACCGCCGCCGCAAAGGCGGTGCGGTAATGGTCCATCTGCATCGCCGTCGCCAGCACCGCGTTCTTCATCAGGATCGCCACCGTCACCGGCCCGACGCCTCCGGGGACCGGGGTGATCCAGCCCGCCACCTCGGCGCAACTGGCGAACTCCGCGTCCCCGACCGTCCTGCCATCCACCCGGTTGATGCCGATGTCGATCAAGGCCGCACCCGGCTTCAGCATCTCGCCCCTGACCAGCCCCGGCTTGCCCACCGCCACGAAGACCGCATCCGCCGCGCGGCTATGCACCGCGACCTGCCGGGTCATGTGGTGGCAGACCGTGACCGTCGCGCCAAGGCCCATCATCAGGAAGGCAATCGGCTTGCCCACGATTTCCGAGTGTCCGATCACGCAGACATCCAGCCCTTCCATCGTCAGGGGCAGCGTCTTCAGGATTTCCACTGCCGCGACCGCCGTGCAGGGGCCCAGCGTCAGGTCGTTGTAGACGATGTTGCCGATCGACGAGGGGTGCATCCCCTCGACGTCCTTCATCGGATGCACCGCCTTCTGCAGCGCCTTGACCGGGATATGCGGCGGGAGCGGCCGCTGGATGATGATCCCGTTGACCCGCGGGTCCGCGTTCAACCCGGCCAGCACGCCCTGCAGCTGCTCCAGGCTGATGCTTTCGGGATAGTTCCGCGCCTCGAACCCCACACCCGCCGCTTCCGCCGACTTCTGCTGGTTCCTGACATACAACTCTGCCGCCGCCACATCCCCGACCGAGATCGACACCAGTCGCGGCGCCCAGCCAAGGGCGGTCAGCCGCGCCGCTTCGGCCCTTGTCTCGTCACGCATCCGGGCCGCGATGGCCTTGCCGTCGATCAGTGTGGCCGTCATCGCGCCCCTGCTTTCATCCCTTCCGCAGACTGTCCGGCCCAAGCCTGCTTTCCTCGCGGGCGATGGACCAGTCGATCAGCCGCCGCCACAGCTTTTCCACGAGTTCCGGCGGCAGCCCATAGGTGTCGGCATGGGCGCGGACATTGCTCACCACCTCTTCCACCCGAGACCCGATCCGCGCGGGCAAATCCACCTCGGCCTTGATCTCCGCCGCCCGGTCGATATAGCCCGCCCGTTCCGCGAACAGCCGGACGAGGTCTTCGTCCAGCCGGTCGATCTCGGCCCGGATCTCGGCCATCGTGGTGCAGTCGGCGGGCTTTCGCATCGAAACTCTCCCTTGGCAGGCTGCCCCCGAGATAAGGGGACAGCCCGCAAAGGGCAATGCGACCGCTTAGAACAGGCCTTCGACGTTGCCCTCGTCGTTCAGCCGGATCACTTCGGCCGACGGCACCTTGGGCAGGCCCGGCATTGTCATGATCTCACCGCAGATCGCGACGATGAAACCAGCCCCGGCCGACAGCCGCACTTCGCGGACCGGAACCGTGTGGCCCGTCGGCGCGCCGCGGACGGTCGGATCGGTGGTAAAGCTGTACTGGGTCTTGGCCACGCAGATCGGCAGGTGGCCATAGCCCGCCGCTTCCCAGGTCTTCAGCTGGTCGCGGATCGACTTGTCCGCGATCACGTCATCGGCGTGATAGATGCGCTTGGCGATGGTCTGCAGCTTCTGGAACAGCGGCATCTCGTCGGGGTAAAGCGGCGCGAAGTTCGCCGAACCGCCTTCGGCCAGCTGCACGACCTTGTGCGCCAGCTCCTCGATGCCTTCCGACCCAAGCGCCCAATGCTTGCACAGGATCGCTTCCGCGCCCTGTTCGGCGACATAGGCCTTCACGGCGGCAATCTCGGCATCGGTGTCGCTGTAGAAGTGGTTGATCGCCACGACGACCGGCACGCCAAAGCCTTTGACGTTGCCGATGTGGCGGCCAAGGTTCGGGCAGCCCTTCTTCACCGCCTCGACGTTTTCGGCCCCAAGGTCGGCTTTCGCCACCCCGCCGTTCATCTTCATCGCCCGCACCGTTGCGACGATCACCGCAGCCGAGGGTTTCAGCCCCGCCTTCCGGCACTTGATGTCAAAGAACTTCTCGGCGCCCAGGTCCGCGCCGAACCCGGCTTCGGTCACGACATACTCGCCCAGCTTCAGCGCAGTTTTCGTCGCGATGACCGAGTTGCAGCCGTGGGCGATGTTGGCGAACGGGCCACCATGCACGAAGGCCGGGTTGTTTTCCAGCGTCTGCACGATGTTCGGCTGCATCGCGTCCTTCAGCAGAACCGTCATCGCGCCGTCGGCCTTGATGTCGCGGCAGTAGATCGCCTTCTTCTCGCGGGTGTAGGCCACCACGATGTCGCCCAGCCGCTTTTGCAGGTCTTCCAGGTCGTTCGACAGGCACAGGATCGCCATGACTTCGGACGCCACGGTAATGTCAAAGCCGGTCTGGCGCGGGAAGCCGTTGGCGACGCCGCCCAGGTTCACCACGATGTCGCGGAGCGCGCGGTCGTTCATGTCCATCACCCGGCGCCAGACGATGCGGCGCTCGTCGATTGCCAGCTCGTTGCCCCAGTAGATGTGGTTGTCGATCATCGCCGACAAAAGGTTGTGGGCGCTGGTGATCGCGTGGAAGTCGCCGGTGAAGTGAAGGTTCATCTCCTCCATCGGGACGACTTGGGACATCCCGCCGCCGGCAGCACCACCCTTCATCCCGAAGTTCGGGCCAAGGCTGGCTTCGCGGATGCAGATCACCGCCTTCTTGCCGATCCGGTTCAGACCATCGCCCAGGCCCACCGTCGTCGTGGTCTTGCCCTCGCCCGCGGGCGTCGGGTTGATCGCCGTCACCAGAATCAGCTTGCCATCGGGCTTGGCCGAAAGGCTCTTGATGAACTCCTGGCTCACCTTCGCCTTGTCGTGACCATAGGGCAGCAGGTGCTCCGACGGGATGCCCAGCTTGGCCCCGATCTCCATGATCGGCTTCTTCTTCGCTTCGCGTGCAATCTCGATGTCGGTCTTGAAGGCCATGTGTGTCTCCCCAGTGGGCTTATGTGCGGGCAAATATGCCGTTTGCGACGTGATACCGGGCGGCGGGCACTTGCCGAAGGTGTTTTGCGACCTAAAAACCGCCAAATTCGCCAGCCCGCGTTTCCGATACGAAACCACGGGGCCCGGACGTGAAATTTTCACCAGAATTAACTATTTTTCCGCAGCGGCGTTCCGACCGGCCCAAGGCTTCTGCGCCGGAATGTGCAGCCGGACAGCGTCGCCCAGCCGCAACACCCCCTCGCGTTCCACCCAGGCGGTGACGCCCCGCTTGCCCTCGGCGGCCCGCTTGAACCCCTTGCCCTGGCCCGGCAGCGCCTTCTCGATCGTCACGGCAGGCTCCTGGCAGGGAAGGTTCTCCATATCCACCACCAGCGTCACCCCGTCCGGTCCCTGCAACCGGCTGGAGGGCGGCAGATGCGTCAGGTCCGGGATGCCCTCCAGCACCAGGGACGCGCCCACCCAGGCATAGTCCATCGCCGCCAGCCCCATGTCGCGGGCCACCTCTGCCATCTCTTCGGCACTGACCACACACAGCTGGCGGACATTCCGAATTTCCGTATTCCGGGGATACTGCTTCAGCACCCTGCTGCACGACGGGCGCGTCAGCCCGGCATGGACCTCGCCCTTGAACCCCGCAAAGCTCAGCGGCATCACCTCCAGCGGGACTGAGGTGATCACCAGTTTCTCCACTGGCACCGGCTGGGTGCCCAGCCAGATGACGCGGGCGGTGTAATCGGTCGGGATCAGGGCGGGCATCAGGAACGCTCCAGAATGAAGAAGACGCGGGTAAAGGGGAAAAGCACCCGACCATCAGGCAGCGCCGGGTAGGCTTCGGCCAACGCCGCGTCATAGGCGGCGACGAAAGCACGGGTCTCGTCCGGGGTCAGCCCCTCGACAAAAGGCCGCATCGCCGTGCTTTCGACAAAGGCGCGGACCGGATGGCCCTGCGGCACCGGGCCTAGCATCTGCAGGTAATCCGTCGTCCAGGCC
Source organism: Tabrizicola sp. (assembly GCF_030694085.1). GTDB lineage: Bacteria > Pseudomonadota > Alphaproteobacteria > Rhodobacterales > Rhodobacteraceae > Tabrizicola. The sequence continues at coordinate 24,437 of NZ_JAUXZE010000005.1, forward strand.
CGCACGTCACCAAGCGGCAGCAGCAGCTCCACATACTCCCCCGCCGGCAAGACGGGTGAGCGCGGCGGCAGCGCGCGCCCTGGAAACAGCCCCCTCGCCACCTCCCGCAGCAGACGATGCGACGGCGCATCGCCCTGGCGCGGCATCTGCACCGCCAGCACACCGCCCGGCGCCAGCATCCCGGCCAGCCTGGGCATCAGCGCCCCATGACCCGGCAGCCAGTTCAGTGCCGCGTTGGAGAAGATCAGCGCAGGTGGCGTATCGGGTTGCCAGTCCGCGATGTCCGCCCGAGCAACCCGCTCGTAGCAGCGCCGCAGGGCGGCATTGGCCAGCATCGCCTCCGAAGCGTCCACCCCGACAAGGCAGCGCGTCGGATAGCGCGCCACCAGCGCCGGTCCCACGGCCCCATCGCCGCAGCCCAGGTCTACGACCTCTCCCGCGCGCAACTCCCCCACCTGCGCCAGCAAGTCCAGCGCCGGGCGCAGCCGCAGGTCGCGGAACGCGCCGTAGCGCGCCGGGTCCCAGTCTACAGCCACTTCTTCCACCGGAAGATCGCATAGGGCACCAGCGCGGAAAGCACCATCAGCCCCAACGCCATCGGATAGCCCCATGTCCACTGCAACTCTGGCATGTGGACAAAGTTCATCCCGTAGATGCTGGCGATCAGCGTCGGCGGCAGGAAGACAAAGGCCACCACGGAAAAGATCTTGATCACGTCCGACTGCCGGATGTTGATCACCCCAAGCGTCGCATCCAGCAGGAAGCGGACCTTCTCGGCCTGCGCCGCCGCCACCTCGCGCAGCGACCGGACGTCCTGCAACTGCGCCTGCGCGATGGGCATCTGCCGCGCGTGCAGGCAGGGGCCGTCCGCCGTCTCGGGGGTCGCCGTCAGGTAGGTCAGAATCCGCAGGATCGTTGCCAGGCTTTCGTTGACCCGGCCATTCATCGCCTCGGCCCGCCCGATCCGCTGCAGCACCGCGCCCAGTGTCTCGGCCCGGCCCGACGGGCGATGCGCCGCGAAGATCGCCTTCGACAGAAGCTCATGCTGCCGGGCCTCGGCCTCCAGGATATCGGCCAGCCGGTCCACGATGGCTTCCAAGAGGCCCATCAGCGCATCCAGCCCGCTTTCCAGCACCGTATCGTGCCGCGCTGCCCAGTCGGCGAAATAGCCCAGCGACCGCGGATGGTGATAGTGCACGGTCACCAGCCGGTCTGGCCGCACGGCAAAGGTCACTGGTCCGATCTCGGCCTCGCGCGCATCGGCGGTGGCGATGACCTGGGCGGTCAGGAACAGTGCCCCGTCCTCGCGGTAGATGCGCGAGGAAACCTCGATCTCCTGCATGTCCTCGCGCGTGGGGATATCCAGCGCAAGGACTGCCTCGACGGCATCCTCCTCGGCGGTGGTCGGGGCCTCAAGGTCGATCCACAGCGCCTCGGACAGGTGCCGGTCCGTCAGGTCCAGCTTCTCCAGCCGCGCGCCTCTGGTTGCATATGCCGTGATCATCCGCCGTCTCCCCTGCCACCGTGCAGGTTAGCGGCCGGTTCGCAAAAGCAAAAGGCCCCGACGATGCGGGGCCTTTCCTTCGTTACAGCGGAGCCGGTTCCGGCTCGGTCCCAGGCTTCTTCGTGCGCCCCCGCGTCTTGGGGATCGCCGCGACCGATGCCGTGCCACCGCCCGACGACGGCTTGTCGGCATTGTCATCGCCGCCCAGAGCCTCACCCGCGACGACCTTGCGGATCTCGTCGCCGGTCAGCGTCTCGTACTCCAGCAGACCCTTGGCCAGCCGTTCCCAGTCTTCCTGCTTCTCCAGCAGGATCCGGCGGGCGGTCTCATAGCCTTCGTCGATGAAGCGCTTCACTTCCTGTTCGATCAGCCGCTTGGTCTCGGCCGAAACCGAGAAGCCGCCGGTGTTGCCCTGATAGCCCTCGGCCGCTTCGGCATAATCGATGTTGCCGACCACGTCCGACATGCCCCAGCGCAGCACCATCGCGCGGGCCAGAGCCGAAGCCTGCTGGATGTCGCCCGAAGGCCCGTTCGACACCGAGTTCTCGCCCCACTTGATGATCTCGGCCGCCTTGCCGGCCATGGTCATCGCGATGCGTTCCTCGCACTGGTCGCGGTGCCAGTTCAGCCGGTCAATCTCGGGCAGGCTCATCACCATGCCAAGCGCGCCACCGCGCGGGATGATCGTCGCCTTGTAGACCGGGTCGCATTTCGGCAGCGCCATGCCGACGATGGCGTGGCCCGCCTCGTGATAGGCGGTCATTTCCTTCTGCTCGGGCGTCAGGACCATGCTGCGACGCTCGGCGCCCATCATCACCTTGTCCTTGGCCGATTCGAAATCGATCATCGTCACGAACCGACGCCCCGCCCGCGCCGCCATCAGCGCGGCCTCGTTCACCAGGTTCATCAGGTCGGCACCAGAGAACCCGGGCGACCCCCGCGCAATCGTCCGCAGGTCAACGTCCGGCCCCAGCGGCACCTTGCGGGCGTGGACCGAAAGGATCTTCTCGCGCCCCTTGATGTCGGGGTTCGGCACGTGGATCTGCCGGTCAAAGCGGCCCGGACGCAGCAGCGCCGGGTCCAGCACGTCTTTCCGGTTCGTCGCGGCGATGATGATGACACCCTCGTTCGCCTCGAACCCGTCCATTTCCACCAGCAACTGGTTCAGCGTCTGCTCGCGTTCATCATTGCCGCCACCGATGCCCACGCCCCGGGCACGGCCCACGGCGTCGATCTCGTCGATGAAGACGATGCAGGGCGCGTTCTTCTTGGCCTGCTCGAACATGTCGCGGACACGGCTTGCACCGACACCGACGAACATTTCCACGAAGTCCGAGCCCGAGATGGTGAAGAACGGCACCCCCGCCTCACCCGCAATCGCGCGAGCCAGCAACGTCTTGCCCGTGCCGGGCGGGCCGACCAGCAGCGCCCCCTTCGGGATCTTGCCACCCAGACGGCTGAACTTCTGCGGGTTGCGCAGGAACTCGACGATTTCTTCCAGTTCTTCCTTGGCCTCGTCGATGCCGGCCACGTCGTCAAACGTCACCCGACCCTGCTTTTCCGTCAGCAGCTTCGCACGGCTCTTGCCAAAGCCCATCGCGCCGCCACGTCCGCCGCCCTGCATCCGGTTCATGAAATAGATCCAGACGCCGATCAGCAGCAGGAACGGCAGGAAGCTCAGCAGCACCGAGACGAAGCCCGACTGCGCCTGCGGCTCGGCCTCGACCTCGACGCCCTTGCCGATCAGCTCGCGCGACAGGTTTTCCGTGACCTGATCGCCTGGCGGCTTGATCGTGACGTACGAGTTGCCATCCTTGCCGATGACCACGACCCGTTCGCCGTCCAGCACCACCTTGCTGACTTGCCCGGCATCCACCCGTTCGATGAAATCGGAATAGGACAGCGAGCGGGACGACATCGTCGTCTGGTTGCCCGAAAAGAGCTGGAACAGCGCCATGACCAGAATCAACAGCACGACCCAGAACGCGATATTGCGTGCATTACCCAATGCAGGGATCTCCTGAATGCGCCCTCAACCCCCAGACGGGGCTGAAGCGGCTTGGGCTTAAGATAAACCTTTGGGGCCGGTGTTCAATCCACTAACGGCGAAGTGTGAACGGGTACTGAAGCCGCACCTGCCACTCGGCGGAAAGCCCCGCCAAAGGCGCTGCAAGCAGCCTCTCGCCCTCCCACACGCCCGGAGTCACCAGCAGCACCTCGCGCGGGAGGCCCTGATTGCGCCAGTCCGGGACCTGCCGCAGCCCCTCGGCCCCCAAGGCGCGCACCTCGGCGGCAGGCCCCTCGACCAGCCAGCGCCCGTCCCAGACCTGCCCAACAGCCATCGCCCCCCCCACCGCGCGGGGCTCGCGCATCAGCCAGCCCTTGCGCGCCCGGCACCCCCCAAGCGTCGCATCCTGCACCCCGGCCAGCGCAGCGACCAGCCGCTCTACTTCGGCGGCTCGGGGCGGATAGGCGGCGCCGGAAAGCCACCGCACCGCAGCAATCACCACCTGCCGCTGCACTTCGCCCGGCGCGGCCCAGACCCCAGCATCGAACCGCAAGGCCCCGGCCCGCGCGTCGACCCACTGCCCGGCGGCAGCGATCTGCACCGCCAGCGCCTCCTGCACCCGCTGCAGGTTTCCCGCCACCTCGGCCAACCGTTCGACCGTGATCCCCAGCGGAGCCAATGCCGCCAGGGCCTTGCGAGCCTTTACCCGCGCAAAGCGGTCGTTGTCGTTGGTCGGATCATCCACCCAATCGATCCGCTGGCCCCGTAGCCAATCGCGCAGCTCCACCCGCCCCGCGTCAAGCAAGGGTCGCACAAACCGGACTCCGTCCTCCCAGTCAGGCCGCAGTCCCGCCAGACCCGCGACCCCGGCCGAGCGCGCAAGTCCCATCAGCACCGTCTCCGCCACATCGTCCCGCGTATGGCCCAAAGCCACAACGCCGATCCCCCGCGACACCGCCCAAGCCCGGATCAACCCCATCCGAGCCCGGCGTGCTGCGTCCATCAGGTTGCCAGGGACATTGCCATGCTCCCAGACCCCGACCTCATGCCGCACACCCAAAAGGTGACAGGCCGCACCCACCGCCGCCGCCTCGGTCGCGCTTTCGGGCCGCAGCCGATGGTCAACCGTGATCGCCTCAACACGGAATCCGGCACGAAGACATAAATGCAGAAGGGCGGTGGAATCCCCACCGCCCGAAAGCGCCACGCCGATGGTCTGGTCCGCTGGAAGCGCCGCCCGGATCAGCCCGACCAGCCGCTCGCCCTGGTCTACCGGCACCCGAACCCCTGCATCGCCACCACCGCCTGCGTTGCCGCCATGCTGCCGGGGAAGCGCGTGCCGACTTCGGCCAGTGTCACGCAAGCCTCGGGCACCTGGCCCAAAGCGCCGAGTCCCTCGCCCAGTTTCAGCAAGGCGTCCGGCGCAAACGGCCCCTCGGGCGCTGCCGAGAACGCGTCCAGATAGGCCCGCGCCGCACCGGCCGTATCACCCAGCTGGCTCAGCGCGTCGCCGCGGCGGAAATGCGCCTCGGGGACTAGCGGCCCGCCAGGATAGGATTGGGCATAGGTCGCAAAGAGCGCTGCAGCACCGGGAAAGTCACCCTGACCGAGCACCTCCTTGGCCCGGTCAAAGTCCGCCTGTTCGCTGATTGCCAATTCTGCCCCGCCGGTTCCGGCGCCGGCCGTTCCGGTCGGCGCGGCCACCGGGGCCGGGGCCGCACCGCCCGTGTCGCCACCCAGCGTGGCCGTCGCGCCCAGGTTCCCCGGATTGCAGCCCTCGGTCACCTCGCACAACCGATACTCGATGTCGCCGATCCGGTTGGTCCCGTCCGATACCACCCGGTTCAGCTTCAGCTCGACGTCCTCGGTCCGCGCCGTCAGCCGCGCCAGCGTCGCCTCGATCGTATCCATCCGGGTCAGCGCGTCGCCCCCCGCCGCGCCGCTTGTCGCGGCCCCGGTCGACACGAGTTCCGCCTTCAGAGCATTGAACTCGGCCGCAAGGGCGCTCAGCTCGGCACGAATATCGGCCAGCGTCTGCGCCCGGTCCTGGGCATGACCCAGAACCGGCAGCAGGCACAGCGCCACGGCAAGGCCAAAGCGCCGCATCAGGTCAGACCCCGGCGCCGGCCGAAAGCACGGTCACGGCGCGGCGGTTCTGGGAATAGCAGGCCTCGGTCGAACAGACCTCGATCGGGCGCTCCTTGCCATAGCTGATGGTGCGCAGACGGTTTGCGGCAACGCCCTGGCTGATCAGGAAGTTCTGCACCGCCGCCGCCCGGCGCGCGCCGAGAGCCAGGTTGTATTCCCGCGTGCCCTGCTCATCGGCATGGCCTTCGATGATCGCGGCGTAGCCGGGATTCTGGTTCAGCCAGTTGGCCTGTGCCGCCAGGACCGACCGTGCCTCGGGCGACAGCGTCGACTGGTCCACCGCGAACAGCACCCGGTCACCGACCCGCTGGTTGAAATAGGCAATCGACGTCGGGTTGTTCGGATCGCCCAGACCCGTGGTGTCGATCCCGCCCGCGCCACCAGCGCCCCCGGCTCCGCCAGGCCCACCGGCACCAGCACCATAGCGGTCGGGGTTGTTGCAGGCCGCAAGGCCCAGAACGGCGATCAGAAGCAGCGACTTGGCAGCAAGGCTCATGGGAGGGTCATCCTTCTTGTTGGCTCGATTTCGGCCAGATTAACAGCTTTGCGCCGCCGAGGGAATCGGCGGCGCGTCACAATTCAGGGCAAAAGCGGCGACCAGGCCGGGTCACTGGCCGGGCCGTCGGTCGGGATCTGCTTCAGGTTCCGCCCGGTGATGTCGACCGACCACAGGCTTGCCTGCCCGCCGCCGCCGCTGGTTTCGCGGGTGAACATCAGCACGCGCCCGTTCGGCGCCCAGGTCGGGCCCTCGTCCAGGAAGCTGGCCGTCAGCAGCCGCTCTTCCGTGCCATCGGTGCGCATGACGCCAATGTGGAAGCGGCCCTCGTTCTGCTTGGTAAAGGCGATGTAGTCGCCGCGCGGGGACCAGACCGGGGTGCCATAGCGCCCCTTCCCGCCCGAGATCCGCGTGCCTTCGCCCCCGCTCGCCGGCATGATGTAGATCTGCGGCGAGCCCGTGCGGTCACTTTCGAAGACGATCTTGCTGCCGTCCGGGCTGAAGCTGGGCGCCGTTTCGATCGAGGGTGCGTTCGTCAGCTGCGACAGGCGGCCCGAGGACAGGGACAGCGAATAGATGTCGGTATTCCCGCCCCGCTCAAGGCTGAAAACCACTGTTCCGCCATCGGGACTGAATCGCGGCGCAAAGGTCATCGTGCCCGGCTGCTCGTCCAGGGTCTGCCTGCGAAGTGAGCCGACGTCCATCAGCGTGATCCGCGGGAAACCGGATTCGTAGCTGGTGTACAGGATGCGGTCTCCGGTCGGCGAGAAGCGCGGCGCCAGCACGATCGAGTTGCTGTCCGTGAGATACGCCACATTGGCCCCGTCGTAATCCATCACCGCCAGCCGCTTCAGCCGCTGGTTCTTCGGCCCGCTTTCGCTGACAAAGACCACCCGGCTGTCGAAATAGCCGCCCTCCCCGGTGATCTTGGAATAGATCACGTCCGCCACCTTGTGCGACATCCGCCGCCAGCCCTGTGTGGTTCCCGCAAACTGCAAAGCGGCCCCTTCCAGCGTCGTGCCGTTGAAGACGTCATAGGCGCGGAACTTCACCGTGATCCGGTCGCCCGAGACCGACACGGCCCCCGTCACCAGCACCTGCGCGTTGATCGCCTTCCAGTCCTCGAAAGCCACCCCGCCGTCAAAGCTGGTGATCCGGCTGATATGCGCCTCTTCCCCGATGTTGCGGAAAAAGCCCGTGCCCTCCAGATCCGAGATCACCACCCGGGTGATCTCGCGCGCATAGTCGCCCGCGCCGCCCTCGTCGATGAAGGTCGGGATCGCGATCGGCATCGGCTCGATCACGCCCTGACCGATCACGATCCGGGGTGGGCTCGACTGCGCCAACACCGGGGCCGACATCAGCGCCCCCAAGCCCAGGGCAAGCACCAGAAGTGTCTGGAAGATCTGTCTCATGGGTCTGATCATCGGCCTCATGCTCCGTTCTTTTCTATGTCATTGCCCGCGTTGGCCGCAGGAGAGAAGGGGAAATTCCCCGATTTGGTTCCATGCCCAAGTGGTCATCTTACCCGCATCCCATTGGCATCGAAGACCAGATCAAGCACGCGCCAGCTGTCGAACCGGTCCAGAGGAAGCGGAAGTCCGCCGTCCGAGTCTGCGCGCAGGATTGCCCTGCGGGCTGCGTGAAACAACCCCTGGACAGCTTCATCATTTGGGCCGTCGGCAGCGATGAGGATGATCTGATCGGCGCGTCCAGCCGCAGAAAAGCATACTCTGACAGTAACCTGGCTTTCCAGTGCCTCCGGCGAGGCCGCCCCAAGGTTCCATTTGCGGGCGATCGCGCTCGTGACGTCGCCGAACATGGCTTTCGCACCGCCAACACTTGCCAAGGTGCAATCAAAACCGACGTGTGGCGCCGGGATCTTCGCGCTTTCGGCAGCTGCTGCAGCAGGCACGGCGACAAGACCTGCCCAAAGGACAATCAGGCACTTCCTTCGCGCACGATGCAGATCACCCATCATCTTACCCGCATCCCATTGGCATCGAAGACCAGATCAAGCACGCGCCAGGTGTCGAACTTGCCTGGCGGCAAAGGAATCCCGCCTTCCGAATGGGTCCGGTTCACCGCCCGCCGGGCGATGGAATACAGGTTGTCGATGGCCGATTGCGTCGGTCCGTTCGACTCGATCAGCTGGAAGTCCACCGGCCTGCCCGCCTCATCGAAGCTTACCCGGATCACCACCATCGTCGACAAGACGTCGGTCGATGCCGCGCCCAGGTTCCAGCGCCGCGCGATGGCGCTGGAGATATCCCCCATCTCGCCCCCGGTCAGCGGCGGTCCTTGTGGACGGTTCTGGCCACCCTGCGCCACCGGCTCTTCCACCGGCTCATCCGCCGCCTCGCCCAAGAGCGCGTCGATGGCATCCTGCGTCGCGCTGTCGTCCACTGGCTGCACGTTCAACTCGGCCGCGGCGCGCGGTTCAGGTTCGGGTTCGGGGTCGGGTTGCGGCGCCGGTCGCGACGGCTTGGCCCGCGGCCGCAGCGAAGTCGTCATCCCCGTCTCTGCCGTCTGGTCCTGGTTTGCCTCGGTCTGCGTCACGTCCCCGGTATCCTCGGGCACCGTTGCCTCGGTTGGCTCCTGCTCGATGATCTCCTCGACCGCCGGGTCCTCGCTGACCGCCGGTTCGGGGATCTCGGATGTCTCCGCTTCCGTCTCGGGCTGCACCGGATCGGGCGCAATGATGTCCTCGGCTTCGGGGGCCGGCTGGATTTCGGTCGACTCCGACTGGATCGCCTGCTCCTCCTCGGCCTGCACCGCTTCGGACGGCGGCGGCTCCACCACCGGCACCGGCTCCGGTTCCGGCTCTGGCAGCGGTTCGGGCTCAGGCTCAGGCTCGGGTTCCGGCAACGGCTCGGGCTCGGGCTCCACCACCTCTTCGGGTCGCGCCTGCGGCCGGACCGGCGCAGGCTCTTCGGCCGGGGTCGGAGTGGCCCCGGACTGCAACGCGGCGAACTCTTCCGAAGTGATCATGGAAACCGAGGTCACGATGACCTCGTCAGGCGGCGCCGGCGCGAACAGCCAATCGCCGACCAGCACCCAGAGGACAACCCCCACATGCCCGATCGCCGATACAACCGTTCCCGTCTGGAACCGCGTTTCCATCCGCCTCAGCCGCCGCCGTTTCCGGTATTCGACGCAGCCCCGGCGCCAAAGCTTGGCCCCTCGCCATCGGTGACCAGGCCGATCTCGTTGAACCCGCCGGCGTTCAAGGCACCCATCACCTGAGCCACCCGCTCATAGGGGATCGCCCCATCAGCCCGCAGGAAGATCTTCTTCGACGTCCGCTCGGCCGCGATGGCCGTCAGCTTCGGGATCATCTCGCCATCCGACACCTCGGTCGTCTGGATCGCCAGCCGCCCGTCCGCCGTGATCGTCACCGTCAGCGGCTCTTCCTGTTCCGTGGGCAAAGCCGCCGCCGCCGTCTTCGGCAGCTCCACCGGCACACCCACCGTCAGCATCGGCGCGGCGACCATGAAGATGATCAGCAGGACCAGCATCACGTCCACCATCGGCGTGATGTTGATTTCGCTCATCGCGGCCGACCGCCCGCCGCGGCGGCGACGCCGTCCACCGCCCGCCGATCCCGAAGCCCCCATGCCCATGGCTTACGAGTCCAGCTGGCGCGACAGGATCGTCGCGAATTCGTCGGCAAAGGCCTCATAGCCGCCAACCACCCGGTCGATGTCGGCAGACAGCTTGTTGTAGAACACCGCCGCCGGAATGGCCGCGACCAGTCCCACGCCGGTCGCCAGCAACGCCTCGGCGATCCCCGGCGCCACGACGGCAAGACTGGTGTTCTGGCTGATGGCGATCTGCTCGAAGCTGTGCTTGATCCCCCAGACGGTGCCAAAAAGGCCGATGAAGGTCGCGGTCGAGCCGGTCGTCGCCAGGAAACTCAGGCCCCGGTTCATCATCTCCGCCTCACGCGCGATGGCCACATTCATCGCCCGGTCGATGCGCGATTGAGCGCCCGCGATCAGGCCCCCGTCCTGCTTGTGGCTCCGCCGCCACTCCAGCATCCCCGCCGCGAAGATCTTCTCGCTCTGCCCCTGCGGTTCCGCCCCGATCTTCTCGAACAGCTCGTCCAGGGGTTCGCCCGACCAGAAGGCCCGATCAAAGATCGTCGCCTCGCCCTGCGCGCGGCGCAGCATGATGTGTTTCTGGATGATGATCGCCCAGCTCCAGAAGGACATGACGAACAGCATCAACATGACGATCTTCACCGTCAGGGTTGCACGTGCAAAAAGGGCGAACATGGAGAAATCAATCTCCTGCGCCATCGCAAGGGTTTCGCTTTCCATACGCCTGCTCTTGTTGATCGGGCCGTTATTCGGCTCCGTTATCGATGATTCTACCAAGATTGCAGGGGGATTGCCAACACAAGTCTGTGGGCGGCAGGGATTCGCCCGCAGATGACGGCACTTGTCATGGCCTCGGGCGGGCAACTCAAGCCGCACCCGCCTTTCATCTTTGCCCAAATATCCCCGCCGGAGGCACCGACCGCTCGCGCCCCTGGCCCGCCGACCGAAAACCGGGCGCCCCTCCCCTCTCCCCTGGGGGCGAGGGGTCGGGGGTGGGGGGCATCCGGTCAGGTCGCCAGTGCAATTCAGGCCCCCATTGCACCTCCGCCTCGGTGCAACGCATCGGTACACCTCAGCCTCAGTGCAACGTCCCCGACAGCCTGGCCCGCACCTCTGCCGGCAACCGCGCCGCATGGCCGTCGTCGCCCAGGCAGACCAGGGTCACCACGGACACGAAAAGCCGTTCGCCCCCGCGCAGCACGACCTGCTCCAGCACGATCCGCGCCCCACCCAGCGCCTGAAGTTTCGTCTCCACCACCAGCTCGTCGGCGAACTTCGCGGGCCGCAGATACTCCGCCTCGACCCGCCGTACGGCAAAGACGATCCCCTCCCGCGCCTTCAGCGCAATCTGGTCCACCCCCAGCGCCTCGACCCATTCGGTCCGGGCGCGTTCGATGAACTTCAGGTAATTGGCATAGTAGACGATCCCCGCCAGATCGGTGTCTTCGTAATAGACGCGCACGGCGTGGGTATGGGTCATGGGGGCCCTGTCACTTGCGGTGGACTGCACGCAGCTTGCGCCTGCGCAGATATCCTCTTGCCGCAAGATCCGGCCGCGCGCCAGTGGGCTAACCCAGCGGGCTAAAGCTGTGCTGGATACTGCGCCATCAACAACATCATGCCGATTTCGCTCTGGACGGCTTCTGGATGGTTGTTCATGACCTCCAGCAGAAAGGCACGGTCGGCGCGGTCAGGATCCGGTTGCGGCACCGGCGACCGATCGGGATCGACCCGGGAGGGTGCAGGTCGACCGTGGTCGCGCCCCAGGACCTGCGTCATCAGGTGCAGAAAGCCCTGCGGTGGATATTCAAGCTGCATTTTGCGGTCCTCCGGGTTACTGTTCGATCAGACTGCCGGATGCGCAAAGCCGGGGGTATCCACCCCGGTGTTGTAAGGCTCTACAAAAATGAAGAGCGACTTGCGGGATTGGTCGGATGTGCGGGTCTTCCTGGCGGTCGTTCGCGCCGGATCGACCCTTGCCGCATCCAAGGTTCTCGGTTTGGCCCAGCCCACCGTGGCACGGCGGATCGAGGCGCTGGAACACGCTCTGGGTCTGGTCCTCTTCGAACGCGACACCCGCGGCTTCCAGCCGACCCCAGAGGCAAGGGCCCTGATCGAACACGCGCAATCCCTTGAAGCCGCCGCCCTCGGTTTTTCCGACGCCGCCCGACAGCAAAGCGCAGGCACGTCGCGAACCATCCGGTTCACGGGATTCAAGGATGCCTTCAATCATCGCCTCGGATCGGTGATCGAGGCCTTCGCTCTCACGCATCCCGGTGTCCGGTTCGAGTTCCTGCCAAGTGACGACAAGCTCGATCTGGCAAAAGGCGAAGCCGACGTCGCCTTGCGTGGCGCGGACGTCGTTCGCGAAACGACGCTGATCTGCCGCACGATCCGAAAGATCGGATTTTCCCTCGTCGCCTCCAAAGGCTATGCCGAGCGCCACCCGCTCCCCTCGACCGAGGCCGATTTCGCCGGCCACCGGTTCGCCGTCCATCAGGGGCGCCACGTCAACTCGCGCGCCAATCAGTGGTTGCTTGCCCGAATTGGTCCCGATCAGATCGCCATGGCCGTCAACGACATGAAGGCGATGGAGGCCGCGATCCTGATGGGGGCCGGTATCGGGATCCTGCCGACGCCGTCCGGGCCCGGCAATGAAACGCTGACCCGCTGCTTCGAGCTTCCGTCCCAGACGGCGACGACGATCTGGCTCCTGGTCAATCCCGTCGCCTGGCGCAGGCCCGAGGTGAAAGCGTTCACCGCCTTCTTCGTCCCGCACTACCGGGCCCAGTTTCCACCCTCGCCACAGGCTCCAAAGACCGACTGACGCGGAAAATCAACCGGGCCGAGCAATGTTCGCCTGTATGGCTGACCCCTCATCCTCCGGGAAGCTGCGCAAAGACGCAGCCAGCCCTCGCGCGTCACAGGTTAAGAAATGCTGAACAGCCACAGTCAAGCTTCTGCAATCATTCATTTATCCAGGATTGTCCACCGTGGACAGCCTAGCCGACCCGAACCCGAGCCGCCAGCCGCAGCGCATGGCTGGGGTCGCGGGCCATCACCGGCAGCACCGGATCATACCCCGCCCGGATCACCGCCCCGATCTCCGGCCGCAGGATCACCCGCTCCCCGACCCGCGCCAGTGGCGAGGTCCCGTCAAAGGCCCGGTCCGACCACAGCAGCGCCGTCTGCACCGCCTGAGCCAGGGCCAGCGTCTCGGCCTCCATCCCCGCCAGCGCCGCATCCATCCTCAGGAAGACAAACGCCGCCTTGATCGCGCCCGAGGCCTCGAACCGGAAGATCCGGTACTGGTTCGCCCCCGCCGCTTCCAGCCGCGCCACCAGCGCGGGCAACTCCGGCACCAGCCGCCCCAGGTCCTTGACCTCCAGCAGCTCTCCCCACTCGCGGAAGGCAAACACCATCAGGTTCGCACCCAGCTCCGGGTCCGTCTCGGCCATCTTGTGACCCGCCAGGACCACCACCGCCTCGAACGCGCCCTTGAAGACCGACAGGCTTGCATCATCCACCCCGAAGACCACCGGCACGATCGGCCGCCCCCAGCGCGCAAATAGGTAGTCCCCATCGCCGCGGGTGAACAACGCCTCGATCTCGCCCGGTTCCATGTTTCCCTCGCCCGCCTCAGCGCCATTCATCTTTGCACAAATATCCTCGGGGTATGCCATCGGTTGCGCCATCGGTTCAAGAAACCGATGGCATTGGGGGTGTAACCCCAACGACCGAGGAGGAGGGCGCAAGCCCCGACGACGTGACAAAAGCCTCGCGGCGCAAGCCGCTCCGCTCAGCTGCCGAACAGGTCCGCCTGACCGGGCTGTTTGGGCGCCTCCAGCCCCAGATGCCGCCAGGCCTTCGCCCCCAGCATCCGCCCGCGCGGGGTGCGCAGGATCAGGCCCTGCTGCAAGAGGTATGGCTCGATCACCTCCTCGATCGCATCGCGCGGCTCGCTCAGCGCCGCCGCGATCGTCTCGACCCCGACCGGCCCGCCACCATAGTTCTCGGCCAGCAAGCTCAGATAGCGCCGGTCCGCCCCGTCCAGTCCCAGGTTGTCCACCCCCAGCCGGGTCAGCGCCCGGTCGGCCAGCGCGCGGGAGATTCGCCCGCCCTCCTCGACCAGCGCGAAATCCACCACCCGCCTGAGCAGCCGCCCAGCGATCCGTGGCGTCCCCCGTGCGCGCCGGGCAATCTCGCGGCAGCCCTCCGCCTCGGCCTGCACCCCCATCAGCCGCGCGCCCCGGGTGACGATCTCGAACAGCTCCGCCTCGCTGTAGAACTCCAGCCGCGTCGGTATCCCGAAACGGTCGCGCAGTGGGGTCGTCAGCAACCCCAGTCGCGTCGTCGCCCCCACCAGCGTGAATGGCTGCAGGTCGATCCGCACTGTCCGCGCCGCCGGCCCCTCACCGATCACCAGATCCAGTGCAAAGTCCTCCAGCGCCGGATAAAGCACCTCCTCGACCACCGGGGAAAGCCGGTGGATCTCGTCGATGAACAAGACGTCCCGCGGCTCCAGGTTGGTCAGGATCGCCGCCAGATCGCCCGGTTTGGCCAGCACCGGGCCCGAGGTCATGCGGAACCCCACCCCCAGCTCCCGCGCCATGATCTGCGCCAGCGTGGTCTTGCCCAGACCGGGCGGCCCGTGGAACAGCGTGTGGTCCATCGCCTCGCCCCGCATCCGGGCGGACTCAATGAACACCGCCAGGTTCGCCCGCGCGTCCGCCTGCCCGATGAACTCGGCCAGCATCTGCGGCCGCAACGCCTTGTCGGTGTCCTCGGGCAGCTTCTCGGGACGGAGCGTCGGATCGGAACTCATTTCAGGTCAGTCATTTTGGGGCCAGCACTTTCAACGCTGCCCGGATCAGCGCCGCCGCGTCACCCTCAGAGATGTCGCCCGCCACCGTCGCCACCGCCTGCGCCGCGTCGCCCTGCCCGTAGCCCAGGTTCACCAGCGCCGACAGCGCATCGGCCGACGCCGTGGCCCGCCGCGCGGCGCCCTCATCCCCGCGCGCCGCTTTCCGTTGCGCAGGAGCGGCCTCCTCCACCACCACATCCTCGGCCCCGGCCGTCACCGACAGCCCGACGCCCGAGGCCATCACGCCCGGTGCCTTCGCCTTCAGCTCCAGGATCACCCGCTGCGCCAACTTTGGCCCCACTCCGGGGGCCGCCTGCACCGACCGCGCGTCACCCAAAGTAATCGCCCGACCGACACCTTCCGCCCCCAGCGTCCCCAGGATCGCCATACTGGCCTTCGCGCCCACGCCCTGAACGGTCATCAGAAGCTTGTGCCACTCCTTCTCCAGCATGGTAGGGAACCCGAACAGCTGCAGCAGGTCCTCGCGCACCAGAAGGTCGGTATACAGCGACACCGCCTCACCCAGCCCCGGCATCCCGGCCAGGGTCCGCTCGCTGACGTAAACGATATACCCCACCCCGCGCACGTCGATCAGCACATGATCCGACCCGCGCCAGTCCAGCCGCCCCGAGATGCGCCCAATCACGAAACGACCCTCATTCCGCTGCCCTCAGCGCCGCCGCCAACCGGCCCGACGATTGCACATGATGCGCATGGCAGATCGCGATCGCCAGCGCGTCCGCCGCGTCCGGTCCGGTGATCTTCACGCCGGGAAATTGCAGCTTCACCATATGATCCACCTGCACCTTTGCCGCGTGACCCACGCCCACCACCGTCTTCTTCACCGCATTCGGCGCGTATTCCCCCACGGCCAGCCCGAACTGCGCCGGAACCAGCAAGGCAATGCCCCGCGCCTGGCCCAGCTTCAGCGTCGCAACAGCGTCCTTGTTGACGAATGTGTGCTCCACCGCTGCCGCTTCCGGCTGCCAGGTGCGCAAGACTTCAGTCAATTGGGAATAGAGGCTTAACAGACGCACCGCCAGGTCACCGTCCGCACCCTCGGAATGACAGATGCCGTTGGCCACATGGCTTAGCCGCGAGCCGGCCACGTCGATCACGCCCCAGCCCATATTTCTCAGCCCCGGATCGATGCCTATGACCCGCATCTTGTCCCCGTTTTCCTGCCTGCCACAACGGCTAGCACGAAAAGGGAACATCCGCCAATGGCTTTCGCACAGGCCACCCCTGACCGCCCATTCATTTTGCACTTGCAGAATACGACTGGTCGGGTATGAAAAGCGACGCCGGCTTGCGTCACCATCTAGAAACGTCTGAAAAGTTTGACAAAAATTTGACACACGTCATGCAGTGCCTGCATGGCTGACATGCCATTCCACAGCTTGCTTTGCACATGCAGCACGACTATCTGGCAGTGCATGGAGGAATAAGCCTCCGATATGTGCAGTGTAAGAACAAGGATGAACGCCATGGCCGCTGTCGAGACGACCCGCCCGGCGCCGTATGGCGCCATCACCACCTACCGTGCCATCAACGCCCTGTCGAACGCCTTTGGCGTGTTCGCAGCCTGGAACGATGCGCGCGTCACCCGCAAGGCCCTCAGCAAGCTCTCGGACCGCGAGCTGGATGATATCGGTCTGTGCCGGGGTGATCTGGATTCCATCGGCCGCTAGGGCCGAAGGCCCTTCGGGGGCCTCATATCAGAACGCGAAATGGGGCCGCATCAAACGATGCGGCCCTTTCGTCATCCAATAGTTCGATCAAGCAGCTTCGATCAACGGGGAAGCAGGGTCTGCATCTGTCCCGAGGCCCAAAGGGTCACCGGGTCCGCGTGCATCAGCCAGGCGCCGACCGGGTCGAACCCGTCACCGACCGCCAGGGCGCTTACACGGCTTTCGTAGGTCTGGGCGCCGACATAGTAGTGGATCACGCTCTTGACCCCGGTGCCGACCGCCAGCACCAGAACCAGCGGCTTGACCAGCTTGAGCAGCCGAGACCCGCTCCGCGCTCCGCCCTTGCGTCCCAGCGTGCCAGCAGCTTCGAAACCGTAGCCCTTGGCATGGGATTTCTCGATCCGCGAAACGCGGCTGTAGAAGTCGTTAAGATTTGGATCAACCCACATTTTCTTTTACTCCAGGTGGCAGCCCTGATGAGAAATTTTTGCCGCACAGATATGGCGAAATTGCGGCAGGTTCATCTGCGGTTAATCTTACAGCCCATCTCCTGCCCTATTGTCCATGAACTGTCGTTCTTTGTAGAACCAGCGTGGACCATTCGCCGATATCGTCCCGATTGTTCAAGACCATGCCCGAGGCCTCGTAGGCCGCGACCACCGAATCTGCTTGCACAGATAGAAGGCCTGACAGGATCGCTCTCCCCCCAGTTGCAAGCTGAGTCGCAATGGCAGGGGCAAGCTCGATCAACGGGCCCTTCAGGATGTTCGCAAAGACCAGATCATAGGGTCCGGCGGCCCGGATTCGGGCATGATCAAGGCCGGCAGCCTCCAGGCACTCGACCCGTCCTCCAAGCCCGTTGATCGCGACATTGGCCTCGGCCACGTCGACCGCGACCCGGTCGATGTCGCTGGCGATGATCAGCGCGTCAGGCAAGGTCGCCGCCGCCGCCATCGCCAGCACCGCCGTTCCGCAGCCGATGTCCGCGACCCTGGCCGGACGCCAACCCTCGGTCAAGAGCCGGTCGAAGGCCAGAAGGCAGCCCAGCGTCGTGCCGTGATGTCCTGTGCCGAAGGCCACCGTCGCCTCGATCTGCAACGGCACCCGACCGCCCGGCACCTTGTCCGCGTCATGGCTGCCAAAGACGAAGAACCGCCCCGCATCGACGGGCGACAGCTCGCGCCGCACATGCGCGACCCAGTCCACCTCCGGCAGTTCGGACAGCGCGAAGGGCCTTGCCCCGAAGGCCGTCGCCAGCACTTCCAGCATCACCCCGTCCGGCGGCTCCAGGAAATACGCCCCCACTTCCCACAGGCCCGAGCCATCCTCGATCTCGAAGACGCCCACGCCCGTCGGTTCCGGCGTCATCCGCTCCATCGCGGCGGCAAGTGACTGGGCGGGTTCCTCGCCGGGCAACGTGGTCAGGGCGGAATAGGTGGGCATCGGCGTTCTCCAGGGTTCAGGGCCGGATAGTCCCCGGCCCCGCCCCGGTCAAGCCGCTCACGCGCGGACGCCGGTCCCGATCGGGCAGGTCACCCCGGTCCCGCCCACGCCGCAATAGCCGCCCGGGTTCTTCGCCAGATACTGCTGGTGATAGTCCTCGGCATAGTAGAACACCGGCGCGGGCAGGATCTCGGTCGTGATCGGCCCCATCCCCGCCGCCTTCAGCGCCCCGGCATAAACCGCCCTCGACGCCTCGGCCGCCGCCGCCTGCTCGGGCGTATAGGTGTAGATCCCCGACCGATAGGTCGAGCCGACGTCATTGCCCTGCCGCATCCCCTGCGTCGGGTCGTGGCCTTCCCAGAAGACCTTCAAAAGCCCTTCATAGCTGATGACCGAGGGATCGAAGATCACCCGCACCACCTCGTTGTGGCCCGTCATCTGGGTGCATGTCTCCTTGTAGGTCGGGTTCGGCGTATAGCCCCCCGCATAGCCGACCATCGTCAGCCAGACACCGGGGGTCTGCCAGAACTTCCGCTCCACGCCCCAGAAGCAGCCCATCCCGAACATGGCTTCTTCCATGCCGTCGGGCACCGGCGATTTCAGCGGGATTCCCGACAGGAAATGCACCTCTGCCGTCGGCAACGGCTCGGCCCGCCCCGGCAGGGCCTTGTCCGGCGTGACCATTTCCATCGACTTGCGGGTGAAGAACATCTGTGACCTCCGTATCCTAGGCTGCATATAGGCCGCCGCGCCGGAAACCCAACGCCCGTTACAGCCGCCTCACCGCGCCTTTACTCGGCCGGTTGCGGCAGCCCCCGCGAAAAGACCGTTTCCAGCCCCGGCTCCGGGTGGCGCGGGATCAGACAGATCAGGCCAAAGGCAAAGAGCGCCATCCCCGCCCCCAGCAGGAACACATAGTCCGGCGAGGTCGCCCACAGATAGCCCAGCGCCGCTGGCAGGAACACCGCCGCGATATGGTTGATGGTGAACGCCACCGCCGCCGTCGGTGCAATGTCGCGCGGATCGGCGATCTTCTGGAAATAGGTCTTCAGGCTGAACGACAGCGCAAAGAACAGCTGGTCGAGGATATAGAGGCCCCCCGCGACCACGATCCCCCAGCCGAACCAGTATAGCCCGCCATAGGCCAGGAAGACCAGTGTCAGGCCGATATATTCGAACCCCATGACATTCCGCTCGCCATACTTGCCCAGCGCCCGACCCATCGACGGCGCCACGGCCATGTTGATCAGGTAGTTGCAAAGCAGCAAAAGCGTCATTTCGCTGACCTTCATCCCGAACCGCTCCACCATCATGAAGCCCGCGAAGACCACGAAGATCTGCCGCCGCGCGCCCGCCATGAACTGCAGCGCGTAATACAGCCAGTACCGCCGCCGCAGGACCATGTGCTTGTGCTGCGCATGCGGGCTTTCAAACTGCGGATAGGCCAGCGCCGCAAAGATCACGATCAGCACCGTCAACCCGCCCGAGGCCAGATAGACCGTGCTGTAGTCCAGCCCCAGTGTGTCCCACAGCGCCACGATGGCCCCATAGGCCGCCAGCGACGCCCTCGCGCCCACTGCCACGATCCGCCCCAGCACAATGGGCGCGCGGGCCTTGTCGATCCATTGCAGTTGCAGCGACTGGTTCACCGTCTCGAAGTAATGAAACCCGATCGACGACAACAGTGTCATCACCAGAAGCCCCGAGAAACTGGTGAACCAGCCCGTCATCGCCGTCGCCGCCCCCAGAAGCGCCAGCGCCAGAAGCGCCAGCACCTGTTCCCGCATCACCAGCAGCACCAGGATCACCCCGATGGCCAGGAACCCCGGAATCTCCCGCACCGTATGCAGCCAGCCGATCTCTTTCCCCGTGAACGCCGCCACCTCGATGACGAAGTTGTTCAGCAGCGCCGACCAGGTCGCGAAACTCAAGGGCATCGCCGCCGCCATCAGATAAAGCAGCGCCTCCGGCCGCCGCCACAGGGGCAGACGGTCAGTCTCGGACAGGGGCATGAGATTGGACATGCGCAGGACTTAGCGAAAATGGCCCCCAAGGCAAAGCCCAAGCTTGTGCCCCGCACAATCCCCGGCCACCCTGCACGGGCAGGAGGGACCCGCCATGTCCGAAAAGACCCTCGTCGAGAACGTCGGCCAGCCCGGCAAGACGACCCGTGTCGACGCCGCCAAATACGCCGAGATGCGCAAGGCCGTCCTCGCCGTCACGCCCACCGATCCCCCCGGCCTCACCCCCGCCCAGATCATCGAGGCGGTGAAACCCCACCTCTCCGCCACCCTCTTCCCCGGCGGCGAAACCGCAGGCTGGTGGGTCAAATGCGTCCAGCTGGACCTGGAGGCGAAGGGGCTGCTGAAACGCGCGCCGAAAGCTCCCGTCCGCCTCCACCGGCCCTGACCCATTCATCTTTGCCCAAATATCCCCGCCGGAGGCGCCCCGAGCTGCCCAAGCCACAGCGCATCCAGTATGACCTGCAAGGTATGGTGGGCGATATCGCCCACCCTACGCTAAAGAAAACTCTGCGGATCAATATCCACCGCCAACCGCAAATCCCTCGGCAGCTTGAACTGCGCCAGCCACTCCGCCAATGCCGCCTGCAACGGCGCTCCCTTCTCCGCCTTCACCAGAAGCCGCACCCGGTGCCGCCCCCGGACCCGGGCAATCGGCGCAGGCGCAGGCCCCCAGACCTCCGCCCCGATCCGCCGCAACGGCTCCACCCGCCGCGCCAACTCCCCGCCAAAGTCAAACACCTGCGCCACGTCGGTTGAAGACAGGATTATCCCCGCCATCCGGCCATAAGGCGGCACGCCCGAGGCGCGGCGCTCTGCTGCCTCGGCGCGCCAGAACGCCTCCTCATCCCCGCCAAGGATCGCCCGGATCACCGGGTGTTCCGGCTGGTGGGTCTGCAGCCAGGCCTCGCCCTTCCGCTCCGCCGTCCGCCCCGCGCGCCCCGCGACCTGCCGCATCAGCTGGAACGTCCGCTCCGCCGCCCGCAGGTCCGATCCTTGCAGCCCAAGGTCCGCGTCGATCACCCCGACCAGCGTCAGCAGGGGAAAGTTGTGCCCCTTGGCCACGATCTGCGTGCCGATGATGATGTCCGCCCCGCCCGCGGAAATCTCGGCAATCTTCTCCTTCAGCGCCCGGGCCGAGCCGAACAGGTCCGACGACAGCACCGCCACCCGAGCCTCCGGGAACCGCGCCGCCACCTCTTCGGCCAACCGCTCCACCCCCGGCCCGACTGCCGCCATCCGCCCCTCCACTCCGCACGAAGGGCAAGCCAAAGGCACCGGCTTCGTCGCGCCGCACTGGTGGCAGACCAGCCGCTTCTGGAACCGATGCTCCACCATCCGCGCATCGCACTGGTCGCAGCCCACCTGATGCCCGCAGGCCCGGCACAGCGTCACCGGCGCGAACCCCCGGCGGTTCAGGAACAACAGCGCCTGCTCGCCGCGCTTGACCACCGAATCGACCTTCGCGGCCAAAGTCGGCGAGATCCACCGATCCCCCGGCAGCTTCTCGGCCCGCATATCAATCGCCCGCATCTCCGGCATCTCTGCAGCGCCAAAGCGCGACCCCAGATCCAGCCGCCGGTACTTCCCCGCCTCGACATTCGCCCAGGTCTCCAGGCTGGGCGTCGCCGAAGCCAGCACCACCGCGCAGCCACACACCGCCGCCCGCAAGACCGCCATGTCCCGCGCGTTGTAAAGAACCCCCTCCTCCTGCTTGTACGAGGTGTCGTGCTCCTCATCGACGACGATCAGCCCCAGGTCCTGGAACGGCAGGAACAGCGCCGACCGCGCACCAACGACCAGCCCCGCCTCCCCCTCCGCCGCCATCTTCCACAGCCGCCGCCGTTCCGTCATCGTGACGCCCGAGTGCCACTCCGCCGGCCGCGCCCCGAACCGCGCCTCCACCCGCGTCAGAAACTCCGCCGTCAGCGCGATCTCCGGCAGCAAGACCAACGCCTGCCGCCCCGAGCGCAGCGTTTCGGCCACCGCCTCCAGATAGACCTCGGTCTTCCCCGACCCTGTCACCCCCTTCAGCAGCGTCGCCGAATACCCCCCGAAAGCGACAGCGGCGACCAGCGCATCCCCCGCCGCCACCTGCTCGCCCTCCAGCCGCATCCCCTTCGCCGCCTGCAGCCGAGGATAGGGCGTATCCCGCGGCGCATCCTCCTCCGCCACCACCCCCAGCTTCACCAGCCCCTTCACAACGGAACTGCCACAAGCCGCCGCCTCCACCAGCTCTCCCAGCGTGACCGGAGAGCCGCCAAACGCCCGCAACGCCTCCACCACCCGATGCCGCGCGTCGGTCAGCTGGTTCGGCACCGCCCCCGCCAACCGATACACCCGCCGCACCGACGCAGGCTCCCCAAGCCCCGGAGTCCGCGTCGCCAGCCGCAACATCGCCGGCAGAGGCGTCAGCGTATACTCCGCCGCCCGCGCCAGGAACGCCCGCAACTCCCCCCGCATCGGCCGCGCGTCCAGCACCCGCCCGACAGGCCGCACCTTCGCGGGATCCCACCCGCCAGCCGCAGGCCCCCAGACCACCCCAAGCACCCGCCGCGGCCCCAAGGGCACCTCGACGAAATCCCCGTCCCCGCAGCCCCCCTCCGGCGCGCGGTAGTCCAGCACCCGCCCCAAAGGCTCCGTCGTCAGCACCCCGACCAGATCGCCCGCCTGATAGACCCGGTCCGCCACCTGAAACCTTTCGCTCATCCGCCGTTTGGGCTAAACCGCGCCCCGAGAGCATTCAACCCCCGGCTTGCGCCCCCCGCAACCGGCCAAGGGAGGTCCCCATGAAATTCTTCATCGACACCGCCGACGTCGACGCCATCCGTGAGCTTCACGACCTTGGCATGGTGGACGGCGTCACCACCAACCCGTCCCTGATCCTGAAATCCGGCCGCAACATCCTGGAAGTCACCAAGGAGATCTGCTCCTTCGTCAAAGGCCCCGTTTCGGCCGAAGTCGTGGCGCTGAAGGCCGAGGACATGATCGCCGAGGGCCGCAAGCTGGCCGCCATCGCCCCGAACATCGCCGTCAAGGTCCCGCTGACCTGGGACGGCCTCAAGACCTGCAAGGTCCTGTCGGGTGAGGGGTTCATGGTCAACGTCACCCTCTGCTTCTCCGCCAACCAGGCCCTGATCGCCGCCAAGGCCGGTGCGACCTTCATCTCGCCCTTCATCGGGCGGCTGGACGACATCAACCTCGACGGCCTCGACCTGATCGGCGACATCCGCACGATCTATGACAACTACGACTTCAAGACCCAGATCCTGGCGGCCTCGATCCGCACCGCCAACCACGTCAAGGACTGCGCCCTGATCGGAGCCGACGTCGTCACCGCCCCCCCCGCCGTGATCAAGGCGCTGGCAAGCCACGTGCTGACCGACAAGGGCCTCGACCAGTTCACGGCGGATTGGGCGAAGACGGGGCAGAAGATCCTGTAAGGGTCACGCCCGCGCACCTGTCATCCCCGCGAAAGCGGGGACACCACCAACGCGTCCCCCTGGATCCCCGCCTCCGCGGGGATGACAGGTAGGTCGGGGCCCGCCCCGACTCCCCGCCCCCGTAGGTCGGGGTTCACCCCGACTCCCCCACGGAACACGAGGGCCGCGCCCTCCCTCGGGCGGGCGCTCCAACGGTCGAGGGAGGCACTTTATGGTGCCACCCCTCCCACCGAAGTTCGGGTGACTGCCGCTGCAAAAGCGCCCTCCCGGGCGTTGGGGAGGGCGCGGCCCTGCGGCGCAAGCGCCTTGAGTCCGGGCCAAGGGGCGCTTCGGTCTGCACTCGAGACCCCACCAATCCCATCTTCGGGTGCGCTGACGGATATCAAACTTGACCACAGCCAAAGCTTGCCCCCACAGGCACGCAGGCGCAGTTTGATTGAATGACTGCCTTAAAGTTCAATAAAGCCGACTGACCTCGTCCGCGCTGTGGTCGTCTTGCACGTCGTCGAGTGTTTGTTCCCGCTCGACCGTTGCAATGACCCACTCCGCGAGTGTCGGGGCAGATTTGCGTTCCGGCCAATGATCCGAGTGCCACAGACGCGAGCGGATCATGGACTTGGAGCAATGCATGAAAGCTTCTTCAACGTCGACAACCAGCGCCAAAAGCGGTTCACGGCCGTTGACGGCATGCCGCTTGCTAATGGCATCATCCCTCACAATGCGCGCCTTGCCCGCAACACGCAGCGTATCACCGTGCCCAGGGACAATGAACAGAACTGCGATATTTGGGTCTTCAAGCAGATTGTGAAACCCGTCGACTCGATGGTTTCCCAGCCGATCTGGTATGATCATGGTCTTGTCGTCATAGACTTCCACAAAACCCATCGTGTCTCCTTTGGGCGATACGTCGATCAACCCTTTCGAAGACTTGGTCGCGATGACAATGAAAGGGCTTCGTTCAATGAACCTGCGGGCGACATCATTGAGGCGGTCGCTCACTTTCAGGAAGGTGTTTACAAAACCCTCCGTTGGAAGAAACTCGCGCAAACGCTCGACGGTTCGAATCTGTTCCTCTACATGAAGCATGGCGGGCAATCTCCCTTCCTGCAGAAGCGTAGACCACCCGGGGTCATCCGCATAGCGAACGTTTGAAGCCCGCGGCCAAGGTCCCTATCATCCCTGAAGCGTCTCGTTTAGGTGCCTCAGGACGCATGCCGAATTTGCCTGCCTCACCTCACCAACGGCCCGCCAAACACCCGCTCCTCCCCCTCCGCCACCGCCTTCTGCGCCCTCTCCTGGACCAAGGCCCGATCCGCCTCCACCACCCCTGGCCCCTCGTCCTCCCACGCCCCGCCCATCGCCTTAGCCACATCCCCGAACTGCGGCTTCTCACCCGCGTAAGCCTCCTCCCGCTCCCGGTAATGCGCCAGCGTCTCGGCGCCCCGGATCACCCCGGCCAGCCGCGCGTGCATGTAGCTGCGCAAGACGTCGTTGATCCGCGGCCCGTAGCCCTCGCCCATGGACCGGAAGAACTTCAGCACATCCGCCTCCAGCGCCAGCGTCACCTTCACCTTCGCCGCGCGGGGCGTGGCCGTGGCGATCTGGTGCCACGCCTCGGGGATGCGCCCTGTCAGCTCGATGGTGTTGTGCAGGTCCCATTCCAGACGTCGCATGACATCCATCATGTAGGTCATCTGGGCACGCTGGCGGGGGGTCAGTTTCTTCAGGTCGGGCATGGCGGCATCCTTTGCGGCCCCCACCCTCGGGCCCAAAGGTTAACGCCAGCCGACCCATACGTGCGTATGGACGCTTTCCATACCGGAACCCGACGCGGTCCAGACCCACTGTTGCATCCCTGCCCCATCCCCCGCTTACGCGGGCGAAAATGTGTCGCCATGTGCCTTAGCTTCGGCCTATAGTCTGCGGGAATTCCGACGGAAACTGGCCCTCACATGATCGAACCCGACCTCCGCGACCGGATCCTTGCCGAGCCTGAACGGCTCCTCGAAGACCGCGACGTGATGAACGCCCTCGTCTGCGCCAACGACCGCTCTCTCGGTGCGAATATCGTCGACCTCCGCGGCATCGCCATGCAGCGTCTGGAGAGCCGTCTCGACCGGCTGGAGGACACCCATCGCTCGGTGATCGCGGCCGCTTACGAGAACCTGGCCGGGACCAACCAGGTCCACCGGGCGGTACTTACGCTGCTGGAGCCGACGAATTTCGAAAGCTTCATCAAGGCTTTGACCGGAGAGGTCGCCCAGACCCTCCGCGTCGACACGGTCCGCCTCGTCCTGGAAACCCTGCAAGACGACCCCGACACCGACCCCACCCTCCGCCGCTTGGGCGAGGTCCTCCAGGTCGCCCCCGCAGGTTTTGTCGGCCACTACCTCACCAACGGCCGCAACGGCCCCGGTCGGCAGATCGTCCTGCGCTCCATCACCAGCCTCGCCCCCACGCTTTATGGTGAACGCGCCGAAGACATCCAGTCCGAAGCCCTGATGAAACTCGACCTCGGCCCCAACCGCCTGCCAGGCATGCTGGTCTTCGCCTCCGAAGACCCGACCCAGTTCAAGTCAACGCATGGCACTGATCTGCTTTCATTTTTTGCGGGTGTCTTCGAACGCTCGATGCGCCGGTGGCTGGGCTGACCGACCCCTTCCTGGCCCCCGCCCTCGGGGCCGCGCTGACGCAGTGGCTCTCGCACCTGCAGGCGCTGGAGGGCGCTGCGGGCAACACGGTCGAGGCCTATCGTCGCGACGTGTCCCGCTACCTCATGTTCCTCTCCGCCCATCAAGGCGGCGCCGAGGGCATCGCTGCCATAGCCCGCACCACCCAGACCGACCTCCGCGCCTGGATGGCCGAGGAACGGTCGCGCGGCCTGTCCGCCAGGTCACTCGCCCGCGCCCTGTCGGCGGTGAAAGGTTTCACCGCTTGGGCCGCCGACCGCACCCGCACGGATGCCACCACCGTCCTCTCCTCGCGCGGCCCCAAGTTCCGCCGCAAGCTCCCGCGCCCTCTCTCCGAAGATGGCGCAGCTGCGGTTCTGACCGACATCGGACTGGACGCCCGCGAGGACTGGATCGCCGCCCGAGATACCGCGATCGCCACGCTCCTCTACGGCCTCGGCCTGCGGATCTCGGAAGCACTTTCCCTTTCGGGCGGCAACCATCCCCTGCCCCCGACCCTGCGCATCACCGGCAAAGGCGGCAAGACGCGCCCTGTCCCCGTGATCCCCGCCGCAGCCGAGGCCGTTGCGGCTTACGTCCGGCTTTGCCCCTACAACCTTGCCCCCTTAGAGCCACTGTTTCGCGGCGCACGGGGCGGCCCGGTGAACCCCCGGCTGATCCAGGCCGCGATGGAGCGAGCCCGCCTCCGCCTGGGTCTGCCTGCCACTGCGACACCCCACGCCTTGCGGCACAGCTTCGCCACGCACCTCCTGTCCGCTGGCGGAGACCTGCGCGCGATCCAAGAGTTACTGGGCCACGCCTCGCTTTCCACCACCCAGGCCTACACCGCCGTCGATGCCGCGCGGCTGATGGAGGTCTACGAAAAAGCCCACCCGCGCGCCTGATTGCGGCACCTCCCAGTTGCACCGCGACCCGTAATCCGCCATCAAGTCCTCATGAGCCCGCGCCTGAAAGCCCTGTCCGTCCATCTGCTCACCGCCTCTGGCGCGGTGTTGGCGATGTTCGCCATGCTTGCCGCCGTGCAGGAAAACTGGAGCCTGATGTTCCTCTGGCTGGTCGTGGCGCTGATCGTCGACGGGATCGACGGCCCCTTGGCCCGAAAATACGAAGTCCACAAGAACTGGCCGACCTATGACGGCGTGTTGATGGACCTGATTGTCGACTATCTGACCTATGTCTTCATCCCGGCCTTCGCGCTGTTCCAGTCCGGCCTACTGCCCGGCTGGACCGGCTGGCTGGCGATCATTGTGATCTGCTTCGGCTCGGTGGTCTATTTCGCGGACACCCGCATGAAGACCAAGGACAAAAGCTTTGCCGGCTTCCCCGCCTGCTGGAACATGGTCGTGCTGGTCCTTTTCGCGACCAAGCCCGGCGAAGCGGTGATCCTGATGGTGGTGATCCTTCTGACCGTGACGATGTTCACGAATCTCAAGTTCATCCATCCCGTCCGAACCAGTCGCTGGTACGAGCTGTCGATTGGCGTCTGCATCGCCTGGATCGTCCTGGCCGGCTGGGCCGCCTGGTGGGACTTCAATGAGGGTCCGGTGGCGAAGTGGCTTCTAGTGCTGACCTCGATGTACCTGATGCTGGCAGGGATCGCGCAACAGATCATCCCCGAAGGCATCCGCCGGGTACGGTAGTCGAAACGCTCGTCGATGACTGCGTCACTCCTCGCTGACCCTGCGCCGCCGCGCGAGGAGAAGTCGAAGACGCACGACGAGCCGTCCCTTCAGAGCCGCGTCAGCATCACGCCCGCCACGATGATCAGCGCAGCCACCGCCTTTTCCCCGGTCATCTTTTCGCCGAAGATCAGCCAGCCGATCAGCACTGCGAACAGGATCGAGGTTTCGCGCAGCGCCGCCACCACCGCGATGGGCGCAGTGGTCATCGCCCAGATTGATACCGCATAGGCACCATAGCTTGCGGTCGACGCGAAGGCCCCCACCCGCCAGGCCTGCCAGTGGCGTGGGATCACGTCCCAGCCCCGCAGCGCAAGCATCCCCAGCGTGAAGAACACGCCATCCGCAACAAAGACCCACGCCACATAGGCGGCGGGAGAGCCCGAGACCCGAGCCCCCATTCCGTCGATCAGCGTATAGGTCGCCGTCGCGCATGCCGAGCCAAGGGCAAAGGGCAGAAGCTTGCGGTCCTCGCCACTGGTGAACACACCGCGCGCCATCAGCAGGATACCGGCCGCTACCACTGCGATCCCGATGTACTCCTGCTGCGTAACCGCATCGGTCAGGAAGGCCGCGCCGAACACCGCCACGATCATCGGCGCGGCACCACGCGCGATAGGGTAGACCCGGCTGAGGTCGCCCCGGTCATAGGCATAGGTCAGGAAGAACTTGTAGGCGAAGTGCGTGCAGCCCGCCGCGACGACCCAAGGGATCGCCGCCGGCGCGATGGACGGGGTCAGGATTACGACTGCCAGCCCGATCGGCACCTCGACTATGGACAGGATCACCATCCCGCCGACCTTCGAGGTCCCCAGCTTGATCAGCGCATTCCAAAGCGCATGCAGAAAGGCCGCACCAAGGACGGCCAGGAAGATGCCAAGGCTCAATGCGCACCCGTCATGTAACTGTCACGGAAGGCGTATGCCCAGGCTGCATCGCATACAAGCCGTCGCCTGAGTCCAGTCTCTTGCCGTCGATAGGCTCAGGGCCAGCGTAGGGTGGGCGATATCGCCCACCCTACCCCTGCGACATCAGCGCAACCGCAGCCGGATCGGTCCCCGTGCAGTCAAGGGGTCCACCTCCACCCCGTTCTGCGTCGCCAGAATCTCCGGCATCCCCGCCGCCACCCGGCGGACCTCGGGCATCATCGCCTGCCACTCGTCCGGCTCCAGCACCTTTGCCACCTCCGACGGACAGAGCGACTTTTCCCGGCCCCTTTGCAGCGCCAGATCCAGAATGGCCTCCCGCACCCCGCTCATATCAACAGCGCCCCTTCATGGCGCAAGAGGGCTGCCTTCGTCTCCACTCCGCCAGGCGCCGAGAACCCACCGAACCAGTTCGTTCCCGTCACCCGGTGGCAGGGGATCAGGATCGGCAGAGGGTTCGCCCCGCAGGCCTGTCCGACGGACTGCGCCGGGGCGCCCACCTCCTTGGCGATCTGCCCATAGGTCCGTGTCTCGCCCCAGGGGATCTTTGTCATCGCCCGCCGGACGTCGGCGTTCAGCCCCGTCCCCCAGTCCAGCGGCAGGTCGAAACGCCTGAGGCGCCCGTCGAAATAGGCCGCCAGTTGCGCCAAGCCCTCGCTCAGCAGCGCAGTCTGCCCGGAGACCTCCGGCAGGCGCCACTCCAGCCCGACCAGCAGACCGTCCCGTTCGACCAGACCGACCGGCCCGAACGGCCCCACGATCCCCGCCCGGATCATGGCATCCCTTCCCGCAACGGCGCAAAGGCCGCGCGCAGGATGTCGGCCATCCCCTCCACCGCCGGAGAGGTGCCGCGCGGGTTCCGCCGCAGCACCACGCGCGCCTGATCGACGATGGGAAAGCCGTCCTCTGTCGTCAGTTCCCGGCACCCCGGCGGGATCGTGCTGCGCGACAAGGGCGCAATGGCCATCCCGTTCGTCACCGCCACCCGGAACCCGCCCGCCATGTCGCAGGCCCAGGCCGCGCGCCAGTCGATCCCCAGCCGGTTCAGCGACCCTTCCACGTAGTCCCGGCTCCATTCCGATTTGAAATACATCGCCACCGGCACCGGCCGCCGCAGGTGCTGGGCGTGGGTTACCGAGGTCACCCAGACCGTCGGGTCGATGCACAGGACCTCGCCCTCCTGCACATATTGCCAGTCGTAGATCACCCCCAGGTCGATCTCGTCTGCCTCCAGCGCCGCGATCTGCGCCGAGGAATGGTCGACCCGGACCGAGACCTGCACCCCCTCGTGCCGCTCGTCGAAGGCGGCAAGCGCCCGGGGCAGCACCGTCCCGGAATATTCGTCCGAGATCCCTACCCGCACCGGCCCGACAAGCGGCTTTTCCCGCAGCGCGATTGCCGCCTCATCCAGCAACGCCACCACCCGGCGCGCATAGGGGATCAGTTGCTCACCGCGCGGGGTCAGCACCACGCCGCGCGCCTGACGTTCGAACAGGGGCTGGCCCAGGCTCTCCTCCAGCCGCTTCACCTGCAGGCTGACCGCCGACTGCGTCCGCAACAGACGCCCGGCCGCCGCCGTGACCGACCCGCTGTCCGCCACGGCCAGGAAACTGCGCATCAGGTCACTGTCAAGCGGTGCAGGCATGGTCCACCCATGAGCCAAGTGAATATCAGCCATGAAACCTATTCGTTTGTGAAATGTCAAACCCGGGCCTATCTCTGGGTCTCACACAAAGGAGACCTGACCCATGTTCGCCCGCCTCTTCGCCCTGCTGCAGCTGCGCCGCTCGACCGCGTTCCTGCTGGAACGCGAAGACGATCACTTGCTGGACGACATCGGTCTGACCCGTGACGATCTTCTGGCCCTGCACCGGGGCGAGTCCCCCGTCCAGGCTCAGGCGAAAGTCCTGCGCTTTCATTCGACGCCGACGCCCCGCGGTCTCCCCGTAGGCGGTTCGGCCTGACTCTTCGCCGGGGGTCTGGGGCCCTCGGCGAAGATTTTTCCCGTAACGCGACACCTCCGCGAGGAGCGCGCGGCGAACAGCGCCGCGCCTCAGCCCAAGGCGTCGTTGCAGCGCTGGCAGGTGCCGGGGTGCTTGTGGCTGCCCACATCCGGCAGCACGCGCCAGCAGCGTTCGCATTTCTGGCCGCTGGCGGGTTCGAACCGCACGGCAACCCCAGGAACGTCCGGCAGGACGAACGCGTCGGTCGAAACACTGTCGACCGACAGCTTCAGGCCCGAGGTGATGCACAGTTCGGCAAAGCTCTCGGCGTCCATGCCAAGGTCGTTCCGGTCCAGGAACACCACCGGCGCGGCTTCCAGGCTTGACCCGATCACCTTTGCCGTCCGCTGCACCTCCAGCGCCCCCGTCACCACACGGCGCACCTCGCGGATGGTTTCCCACTTCGCCGCCAGCGCCTCATCGCGCCAACTTGCCGGGGTCTCGGGGAAGTCGACCAGATGGACCGAGCTTTCCTCGCCCGGGAACCGCTCCAGCCAGACCTCCTCCATCGTAAAGACCAGGACCGGCGCAAGCCAGGTGGTCAGCCGTTGGAACAGGATGTCCATCACCGTCCGGCAGGCCCGACGGCGCAGGCTCGTGGCCGGATCGCAGTAAAGCGCGTCCTTGCGGATGTCGAAATAGACCGCCGACAGGTCCGTGGTGCAGAAGGTGAACAGCTTCTGGAACACGCCCTGGAAGTCGTATTTCGCGTAACCCTCGCGGACCTCCTGGTCCAGTTCCGCCAGCCGATGCAGCACCCACCGCTCCAGCTCCGGCATCTCCGCAGGCTCCACCCGCTCGGCATCGCTGAACCCGCCAAGGGCGCCCAGCATGTAGCGCATCGTGTTGCGCAGGCGGCGATAGCTGTCGGCGACGCCTTTCAGGATTTCCTTCCCGATCCGCAGGTCCACGGTGTAGTCCGACTGCGCCACCCAGAGCCGCAGGATATCCGCACCGTACTCGCCGATCACCGCTTGCGGCGCCACGGTATTGCCAAGCGACTTGGACATCTTCATGCCCTTCTCGTCCAGCGTGAACCCGTGCGTCAGCACCCCGCGATAGGGCGCGCGGCCCTTGGTGCCGCAGGACTGCAGCATCGACGAATGGAACCATCCGCGATGCTGGTCGGTGCCTTCCAGGTAAAGGTCCGCGATCCCGTCCGCCGCGCCATCCTCGCGGTCGCGCAGCACGAAGGCATGGGTCGAGCCGCTATCGAACCACACGTCCAGCACGTCGAAGACCTGTTCATAATCGGACGGATTGACGATGCCATCCAGCATCCGTTCCTTGAATCCCTGCACATACCAGACATCGGCACCGTCCGCCTCGAACGCCGCCCTGATCCGCGCGTTGACCTCGGCGTTCCGCAACAGGAAGTCCGGCGCATCCGGCCGCGCCCCCTTCTTGACGAAGGCGGTCAGCGGAACCCCCCAGGCGCGCTGGCGCGACAGCACCCAGTCCGGCCGCGCCTCGATCATCGAATGGAGGCGATTGCGGCCCGTCGCGGGCGTCCACTCCACCAGCTGATTGATCGACGTCAGCGCCCGCTTGCGGATCGTGTCGCCATAGGTGGTCATCCCGTCGTCAAGCGTCCGGTCGATCGCCACGAACCACTGCGGCGTGTTGCGGTAGATGACAGGGGCCTTCGACCGCCAGCTGTGCGGATAGGAATGTTTCAGCTTCCCCTTGGCAAAAAGCGCGCCCGAATAGGCCAGCTGCTTGATGACGCTGACGTTCGCCGGCCCCTCCTTGCCCTCGGGCGTGATGATGTGCTGCCCGCCGAACAGCGGCAGGTCGGTGCGATACGACCCGTCCGCTTCGACGTTGTAGGTCATCGGCAGGCCGAACTTCACGCCCAGCTGATAGTCGTCATCGCCGTGGCTGGGGGCTGTATGCACAAACCCCGTCCCCGCATCGTCCGTGACGTGATCACCGGGAAGCATGGGCACGTCATAGTCCCACTCACCGTTACCGCCTTCGACACCGCGGAACGGATGCGCCAGCACCATCCCTTTCAGGTCCGCCGCCGAAACATCCGCAAGCCGCCGCACCATTTCCGGCCCGACCAGCTTGGCCTGCCCGAACACCGCCTCGGCCAGCTTGTCGGCCACCACAACCCGTTGCCCGATGGTGGCCTGGCTATCCTCCGGCCGCCCGATGATCTCGTAAAGCCCATAGGCAATCTCGGGCCCGAAGGCGACCGCCCGGTTCTGCGGGATCGTCCAGGGAGTCGTCGTCCAGATCACCACATCCGTCGGCGTATTGGAAAAGACCGCATCGCCGTGGATCACCCGGAACCGCACCCAAACCTGATGGCTGGTATGGTCGTGATACTCCACCTCCGCCTCGGCCAGCGCGGTCTTCTCGACCGGCGACCACATCACTGGCTTCGACCCCTGATAGAGCGAGCCGTTCATGACGAACTTCATGAACTCGTCCGCGATCACCGCCTCGGCGTGGTAGTCCATCGTGAGATACGGACGGTCCCACTTGCCCGTCACGCCCAGCCGCTTGAACTCCTCGCGCTGGACGTCGATCCAGCCCTCGGCAAAGCGGCGACATTCCTGGCGGAAGTCGACGATGTCCACGTCGTCCTTGTTCAGGCCGCGGGCGCGGTACTGCTCCTCGATCTTCCACTCGATCGGCAACCCGTGGCAGTCCCAGCCCGGCACATAACGGGCATCGCGGCCCATCATCTGCTGGCTGCGCACCACCATGTCCTTCAAGACCTTGTTCAGCGCGTGGCCGATGTGCAGGTGTCCGTTCGCGTAAGGAGGACCATCGTGCAGCACGAACGGAGCCCGTCCGGCAGCCGAGGAACGCAGCCGGTCATAGACCCCGATCCGCTCCCACCGGGCCAGCCAGTCCGGCTCGCGCTGGGGCAGGCCCGCCCGCATCGGGAAGGCGGTCTCGGGCAGGAATACGGTGTCACGGTAATCGACAGACGGGGCGGCGGTATCGGCGCACATGGCAGGAAAACCTCAAAGGTCAGGGGCAGAAGGGTCCATTCCGGGACCAGCGGCAAGACAACGAACCCGGCCAGGCCTCAGCCCGCCGGGCAAGTAATTCGCGACCGAACGACCCACCACATCTGCATGATCGGC
This sequence comes from Tabrizicola sp., assembly GCF_030694085.1. GTDB lineage: Bacteria > Pseudomonadota > Alphaproteobacteria > Rhodobacterales > Rhodobacteraceae > Tabrizicola. Next base: position 58,059 of record NZ_JAUXZE010000005.1, read on the forward strand.
CTTATAGACAAAGCCCCGACAGGGGTCCAGCCCGCCCCAATCCCTTTCACGTTTGCCCAAGTATCCCTGCCAGAGGCCGACCGAGGAGGAGGCGAAGCCCGACGACGAGACAGAAGACTTGCGCGTCAGCGCTCAATTTGAAAACCGTCCAGCCACGCGACATCGCTACCCTTGCGAAAGCCGCAATCGCCTGCCACCGATGCACGCATGACCTACCGCATCGCCATCACCGGGGCCGGGATGGGTGGCCTCGCAGCCGCCGCGCTCCTTGCGCAGGACGGCCACGCTGTCACCCTTTTCGAACGCTTCCCCGCAGCAAGGCCCCTCGGCTCCGGCCTCGTCGTCCAGCCCGTCGGCCTTGCCGTGCTTGACGCCCTCGGAGCCGGAAACGAAGCCCGCAGTCTTGGAGCGTCCCTGACCCGGATGCTCGGCCACTCTGGCCCCCGCATCGCGCTTGACGTCTCCTACCGTCCAGGCCAGCCCGGCCTTGCGATGCACCGCGCGGCGCTTTTCCATTGCCTCTGGCAGGCAGCCACCCGCGCCGGGGTCAGCCCCAAGACCGGACACACCGCCACCGGCACCCGCGAAACCTCGACCGGCATCGATCTGATCACCGACCGGGGCAGCCACGGACCCTTCGACCTGATCATCGACGCCGCAGGCGCAGGCTCTTCGCTGTCGCCCCTCACGTCCAGACCCCTGCCGTTCGGAGCCGTCTGGGCTCATGTCCCCTGGCCCGACACCGACCTGCCCGGCAACGAACTGCGCCAGCGCTACCACCGCGCCTCGCGCATGGCCGGCATCCTCCCCATTGGCCGGTTGCCCAAAGACCCCACCCCCAGGGCTGCCGTCTTCTGGTCACTTCCCACCGCCGACCTTGACGCCTGGCCGACCCGAGATCTGGACGACTGGAAAACCGAAGTCACAAGCTTCTGGCCCGCCCTGTCCCCCTTCCTGACCCACATCACCGAAAAAGACCAACTCACCCCCGCCCGTTACAGCCACGGGACACTTGCCACGTCTTGCAGCCAGCGTCTCATCCACATCGGCGACGCTGCCCACCGCGCCAGCCCCCAGCTGGGCCAGGGCGCCAACATGGCGCTTCTTGACGCGCAGGCGCTGGCCCTTGCCCTTCGCCTGCCGCTGGAGGACGCTCTGCCCGCCTATCGCCAATCCCGCCGCTGGCACCTCGGCCTCTATCAGGCGCTCTCCGCCGCCTTTACCCCGCAATACCAGTCCCACAGCCGCGCTTTGCCCGCCTTGCGTGACCTTATCCTGTCGCCGCTTTCGCGCCTCTGGCCGCTGCCTGGCATCCTCTCTGCCCTGGTCTCGGGCGACCTGATCCCGCCCATCGCGGGCCATGCCTGGGGCGCGCAGGACAGGTAAACACTTCCTGAACGCCCAGGTCCAACCATTTGAATTCATTGAATCCAAGGCCTGCGTCCTGCGTGGACAAGGCTGGACAGCCCGCCCCCGACCTGCCATCGTGAGCCCATGAAACTCCCATCCCTCAACGTCCTGGGGCAGGATCTGCAGCCCTGCTCCACTGATCCCGTTACCGGCTTTTTCCGTGACGGCTGCTGCAACACCGGCCCGATGGACCGCGGCCTCCATACCGTCTGCGCCCTGATGACGGCCGAGTTCCTGGCCCTGTCCAAATACCTCGGTAACGACCTCTCCACTCCCCGGCCCGAGTACGGCTTCCAGGGCCTCAAGCCCGGCGACCAGTGGTGCCTCTGCGCCGCCCGTTTCCTTCAGGCACACGAGGAAGGCGCCGCCCCCAAGGTCCGCCTTGCGGCGACACACCAGGCAACCCTGGCCCTTGTCCCCCTTGATGTGCTGCGGCAATACGCCACCGACTGACCCGCTGCCCTCCGGTGGACTTCCTTCGCTGACCGCGCGACACCGGCGAGGGGCGTATGAAAGTCGCGACGACGAGCGAACCCCATGACCCCGCCTCGATTCGACGTCACCGAAGACCAGATCGCCCGTGTGGTGGCCACGTTCTATGCCTGCGTCCGCGACCATCCCGGCCTTGGCCCGGTCTTCGCCTCTCACGTCGCCGACTGGCCCGCACACGAGGCGAAGATCACCCGGTTCTGGCGGAACGCAATCCTGCACGAACGCAGCTACGACGGGAACCCGCTGGCCGTCCACCGCGCCGCGGGGAATGTGCGGCTGGGAATGTTCGAGGTCTGGCTCGGCCTGTTCGACTCGGTCCTTCGGCTTGAACTCCCACCCGATACGGCTGCAGCCTGGTCGGCTCTCGCCCATCGGATCGGGCGTGGGCTCATGTTCGGGATGCAGGGGGAAAAGGGCGCGCCGCCCTCACTTCGCTGAGATCATTGCCGAGGCGGGGGGGGCAGGCATCGGTCGGACCGCCCCGTCGTCGCGCATCAGGTCCTCGATGAACAGCGACAGAAGCTGCGACCGCCCGCTGACCCCGGCCTTGCGGTAGATCGCGTTGGTCTGCGCCTTGACGGTGCCCTCGGACGTCGCGCGCAGGGTCGCGATCTCGGCAGTCGACATGCCCTTGATTGCAAACAGCGCCACGTCCTTTTCCGATGGCGTCAGCCCCCATTCCGCGAACCGCTCCTGCAGAAGGTCCATGAACGCCCCCGAGGCGCGCCGAAGCTGCTCCTCGGCCGTGTGCCGATCCCGAAGCGCCCGCCGCAGCATGAAGCCGCCCAGGACCACGCCCAGGATCAGCCCAACTGCGGCACCGATCTCCAGAAGCTCGCGCATCTCCCAGCTGATCGGAGCGGTCTGAAACCCGAAGAAGGACGACAGGATGTCGGATACGAAAAAGAAGGCACAAAGCGCCTGGATCACGAAGATCGCAATGAAGGGGGCGGCGCGCCTCACGCGGACGCCCAAGCCGGGTGCCCGGACACAGGGTCAGTCGTCATCATCGTCGCCGTCATCATCATCATCATCATCGTCATCATCGTCATCATCGTCGTCATCATCGTCGTCATCGTCATCGTCCGACCTGCCTGACCTGGAACGATCTTCGATGATCCCGACCTGACGCTTGCCGCCGGACTTCGATGTCCAGAGATCGCGCAGGATCTCGCCGGTGCGCGGGTTGACGATAATCTCTCGCACGCCGTCATGGCGCGACGCGATGATCCGCACGCGGCCAAGCAGGGTGCGTTCAGTGACGACCGATCGGAAGCCCTGCCGCTTCAGCTGCGCGATGATGTCGTCCACAACGCCCTGAGCCAGCGCCGGCCCTGCTACCGCAGCCCCTGCCACCAGCCCGATAAGAAACGCTCTGCGTTTCATGTTCTACCCCACCCGAGTTCAGGCCGACTATGCGACATGGGTCTGGCCCCGGCAAGACCGGGGCCAGACCACAGGTCAGTGTGCGACCTCAGTTGTCGTCATCGTCATCATCATCGTCATCGTCGTCGTCATCGTCGTCGTCATCGTCATCATCGTCATCATCGTCATCATCATCGTCGTGATCCGGCCCGTGATCATCGTCGTCGTCGTCGTCGCCGTCCTCGAAGTCCTTCTTTACGGTCTTCACATCCTTGCCGGTGCGGCCAGCGTCATCGCTGTCCGCCGCCTCGTTTTCCTGCTTGATGATCTTGCCAGTGGCATTGTCATAGATGACCTCGATCTTGCGGCCGTCCTTGATCGCCTCGACCTTGGTCTGGGTCGGGCCGATCTTCACCTCGACGAACGTGTAGCCTTCGGCCAGGTAGTCATCGGCCAGCTTCATGCCATCGATCGCGGCGAAGGCGGCGCCGGCCGAGAGGGCGAGCGCGGCGGTATAGGTCAGGAGCTTGGTTCTCAGCTTCATCAGGTGATCTCCTCGGGTTGCGGGTCCAGCTCGTCCAGGGGCCGCATGACCACCGTCGAGAGCATGAGAGGAGAAAGCCGTATCCACGCCAAGCTTACCATTGCACGGCGGTTTAGGGGATGGGACCTAGTCCAACGGTTTGCGGCAATAAACCCAGGTTTATGCCAAAAGCCTGACAAAACCGGCCCGATCCGCCTTGCAGGGGAAAAGCACAACACGGGCAGCCCTGACTCGTGGAAATGGAAAAGACCCGCAGCGGGGTGCCACGGGCCTTTATCGGTCAAAAGTTTAGGGGGGTCAGACCTTCATCTGAAAGCCAAGGTGCTTGGCGACGGTGAAGATGTCCTTGTCGCCCCGACCGCACATGTTCATCACGATGATCTGGTCCTCCGGCAGGGTCGGGGCCAGCTTCATCACTTGGGCGAGGGCGTGGCTCGGCTCCAGCGCCGGGATGATTCCCTCCAGGCGGCAGCACAGCTGGAACGCCTCCAGCGCCTCGGCATCGGTGATGGAAACATATTCGGCGCGGCCCACATCGTGCAGCCAGGAATGTTCCGGCCCGATCCCGGGATAGTCGAGGCCCGCGCTGATCGAAAAGCCCTCCAGGATCTGCCCGTCCGCGTCCTGCAACAGATAGGTCCGGTTGCCATGCAGCACACCGGGCCGCCCGCCAGTCAGGCTGGCGCAATGCTCCATCCGGTCGTCGACGCCCTTGCCGCCCGCTTCGACACCCACGATCCGCACCGACTTGTCGTCGAGGAACGGGTAGAACAGCCCCATCGCATTCGACCCGCCGCCGATGGCCGCGACCAGCACGTCGGGCAGGCGACCTTCGCCCTCCTGCTCGGCCAGCTGCCAGCGGACCTCCTTGCCGATGATCGACTGGAAGTCGCGCACCATTGCCGGATAGGGGTGCGGCCCCGCAACCGTGCCGATGCAGTAGAAGGTGTCGCGCACGTTGGTCACCCAGTCGCGCAGCGCGTCGTTCATCGCGTCCTTCAGCGTGCCACGACCGGAGGTGACCGGAATGACCTCGGCCCCCAAGAGCTTCATGCGGAACACGTTCGGCGCCTGGCGTTCGACGTCATGCGCGCCCATGTAGACCACGCATTGCAGCCCGAACTTGGCACAGACCGTTGCCGTCGCCACGCCATGCTGGCCAGCACCCGTTTCCGCGATAATCCGGGTCTTGCCCATCCGCCGCGCCAGGATGATCTGGCCCAGCACGTTGTTGATCTTGTGCGCGCCGGTGTGGTTCAGCTCGTCGCGCTTCATGTAGACCTTGGCACCGCCCAGGTGTTCGGTCAGACGCGGCGCGAAATACAGCGGCGAGGGTCGGCCGACGTAGTGCTTCCAAAGATCGTCCATCTCGGCCCAGAATGTCGGGTCGGTCTTGGCGAAGTTGTAGCGCTCTTCCAGCTCCAGGATCAGCGGCATCAGCGTCTCGCTGACGAACCGCCCGCCGAACAGGCCGAAGCGCCCCTGCTCGTCCGGCCCCGTCATGAAGCTGTTCAACCCGTCCTCGGCCATCGCGCACCCCCTTGTTTGATAGTGCATCTAGCGCCCTATGCGGGCGGCGTCAAAGTGGCTTCTTCATCCCCAGGTGCGAAGCCAGATAGCCCAGCCGCTCATAAAACCGATGGGCTTCTTCGCGGCTGCGGTCGGTGGTCAGCTGGATGATGGTGCAGTCCGCCGCCCTGGCCCGCGTCTCGCACTCTGCCATCAGCTTAGCGCCGATGCCCTGAGACCGCAGATCCGCCGCGACGCGCACCGCCTCGACCAGCGCCCGGCGATTGCCACCACGCGACAGGCCCGCAAGGATGGTCAACTGGCAGCAGGCGATGATGCGGCCATCGGCCTCACCCACGATCAACTGGTGCATGGGGTTGGCCACAATGTCGTCATAGGCGGCAAGGTAAGCGTCAGAGGCTGCCTGCTCACGGTCCTTGCCCAGCGTATCGTCTGCCAGTAGTCCGACAATCGCAGTCACATCGTCACGGGTGGCATCGCGGAAACGGATCATCGCAGGATCGGCACGCCGGCTTTCACGCCCTGCGCCGCTTCGACGAAAGCTGCGATCTTCGCGGCATCCTTGACCCCCGGCGCGCTTTCGACGCCGCTTGCCACGTCGACCTGCCGCGCGCCGGTCAACCGGACCGCCTGCGCCACATTGTCCGGGGTCAGCCCGCCCGCCAGCATCCACGGCTTCAACCACTTGCGCCCGACCAGAAGCCGCCAGTCGAAGGTCAGCCCATTGCCGCCTGGCAGGACCGCGCCCTTCGGGGCCTTGGCATCGACCAGGATCTGATCCGACACCAGCTGATAATCCAGGAGATCCGCCAGGTCCGCCTCAGTTGCCACGCCGATCACCTTCATCACCGGCAGGCCATAGCGCGCCTTGATCTCGGCGACGCGCGCGGGCGTCTCGTGACCGTGCAGCTGCAACATATCCAGCGGCACTTTGGCCAGGATGGACTCCAGCAAGGCGTCATCGGCATCGACGACCAGCGCCACCTTGCACAGCCCGTCCGGGGCCTCCAGCGCCAGAGACCGCGCCTCGGCGGGCGTCACATAGCGCGGCGATTTCGGGAAGAAGTTGAACCCCGCATAGGCCGCGCCGGACCTGGCCACGGCAGCCACATCCCCGGCAGTCCGAAGTCCGCAGATCTTGACGCGCACATCCATCTCAGGGCTTTTCCAGCAACGCCAGAACCTCATCCTTCGGCGGGACCGAAGTCGCATCCTTCAGCACTGCCAGCTCCCGCTCCAGCCGCGCGACCTCGCGGGATTTCTGGCTGGCGGTGGCACGGTGGCCATGTTCACGAAACCATTCCCAGACAAAGCCGATGAGAACACCCGCGATGATCCCGCCGAAGATGATCAGGAACAGCGGCAGCTCCATCGCCCAGGTCAGCCTGGTCAGCGCCGCCAGATCCTCGGGCAAAAGCCGCACCGGCACTACGGCGCGATTGGCCAGCGCCACCGTCAGCAAGAACAGCCCCAGCAGGGCCAGAAGGATCAGTCTCAGGTAGCGGATCATTTGCTTCGGTGCCCCAGGCTTCCGAACCAATATCGACCCGATCCGGGTCGGGTGCAAGGCAAAGGGGGGTTACTTGCCGTTCAGCCGGTCGCGCAGAAGCTTGCCGGTCTTGAAGAAGGGAACCTTCTTGTCGTCGACCTTCACCGCCTCGCCCGTCCGGGGGTTGCGGCCCACGCGGGCGTCGCGCGCCTTGACCGAGAAGGCCCCGAAGCCGCGCAGTTCGACCCGGTCGCCCTTGGCCAAGGCTTCGATGATTTCCTCGAAGACGGTGTTCACGATCCGCTCGACGTGCCGCTGCGTCAAATGCGGGTTCTCATCCGCGATCTTCTGGATCAGTTCCGAACGGATCATCCGTAGTCCCCCCCTGTGGTTCGGTCGCTGGCAGGCGGCCGCCACGATGTTGTATTCGCGAGACTATAGCGGCAGGATTTGAATTCAAGCAAACAAAAACCGGGACTTGGCCCAAACGAAAAGGCCCCGCTTGTAGCGGGGCCTTTCCATTCAATCGCAGGTTCAGTGACCTGACGGCTTAGCTGCGGTCCTTGAGGGCCGCACCCAGGATGTCGCCCAGCGACGCGCCCGAATCGGACGAGCCATACTGTTCGACGGCTTCCTTCTCTTCGGCGATCTCGCGCGCCTTGATCGACAGGCCCAGCTTGCGGGTCTTCGGGTCGATGTTGGTCACGCGGACGTCGACACTGTCGCCCACCTGGAAGCGCTCGGGGCGCTGGTCGGCACGGTCGCGGGCCAGGTCCGAACGGCGGATGAACGACTTGGCGCCGTTGTATTCGACCTCGATCCCGCCGTCCTCGATGGCGGTCACGGCCACGGTGATCACCGCGCCCCGCTTCACGCCATCAACGGCATCGGTGAAGGTGTCGTCGCCCAGAGCCTTGACGGAAAGCGAGATGCGTTCCTTCTCGACATCCACTTCGGTGACAGCGGCCTGAACCGTGTCGCCCTTGCGGTAGTTCTGGATCGCTTCTTCGCCGCGCTGGTCCCAGGACAGGTCCGAAAGGTGGACCATGCCGTCGATGTCGTTGTCGAGGCCGACGAACAGACCGAATTCGGTGATGTTCTTGACTTCGCCTTCGATCGACGAACCGACCGGGTGAGTCTCCGCAAAGACTTCCCACGGGTTGCGCTGCGTCTGCTTCAGGCCCAGCGAAACGCGACGCTTGGCGCTGTCGATTTCCAGGACCATGACGTCAACCTCTTGCGAGGTCGAAACGATCTTGCCGGGGTGCACGTTCTTCTTGGTCCAGGACATTTCCGAGACGTGAACCAGACCTTCAACACCGGCTTCCAGTTCCACGAAGGCGCCGTAGTCGGTGATGTTGGTGACGCGGCCTTTGTGGACCGTGCCGATGGCATACATCTTCTCGACGGCATCCCACGGATCGGACTGGAGCTGCTTCATGCCCAGGCTGATACGGTGGGTTTCCTTGTTGATCTTGATGACCTGCACTTTGACAGTCTCACCAATGGCAAGGATTTCCGACGGATGGTTGACGCGGCGCCAGGCCATGTCGGTGACGTGCAGCAGGCCGTCAACGCCGCCAAGGTCAACAAACGCACCGTATTCGGTGATGTTCTTGACCACGCCGTCGACGACTTGACCCTCAGTGAGGTTGCCGATGACTTCGGCGCGCTGTTCGGCGCGGCTTTCTTCCAGGATCGCACGGCGCGAGACAACGATGTTGCCGCGACGACGGTCCATCTTCAGGATCTGGAACGGCTGCTTCATGCCCATCAGCGGGCCAGCGTCACGCACCGGGCGGACGTCAACCTGGCTACCCGGCAGGAAGGCAACGGCGCCACCAAGGTCGACCGTGAAGCCGCCCTTGACCCGACCGAAGATCGCGCCATCGACGCGCTGCTCGGCGGCATAGGCTTTTTCCAGACGGTCCCAGGCTTCCTCGCGGCGGGCCTTTTCACGGCTGATCTGGGCTTCGCCACGAGCGTTCTCGACGCGGTCCAGATAGACTTCCACAGTGTCGCCAACATTGATGTTGGGCTGCTCACCGGGGTTGGCGAATTCTTTCAGGTCGATGCGGCCTTCCATCTTGTAGCCGACATCGATGATGGCCTGGCCCGCCTCGATGGCGATCACGCGGCCTTTGACGACAGTTCCCTCTTCGGGGGTGTCGATCTCGAAGCTTTCCTTCAACAGGGCTTCGAAGTCTTCCATGGTTGCTTTAGCGCACATATAGATCAGTTTCCTTTTCACGTCATTTCACAGGCCATGCGGTTGGCTCCGCCGGTCTTGACCTCAACGAAAAAACGCTGCCGTCCGGGAAACCGGCTGGCGTGAGTCCTTTCAGGATGGGCGGCCTATAATCCCATCGCCCGCATGAGGCAAGGAAAACCGGGGCGCGCGCCTAGACGGCAGGCACCGAACCGCCACGCCGAACGGTGCGCCGGTCCAGCTCGGCGTTGATCTCGGCGCCCAGAAGGACCATCACCGTCGAGAGCCAGATCCACAGCATCAGCACCACCACCGCAGCCAGAGAGCCATAGGTCTCGTCGTAGCTGCCGAAGTTGCTGACATACCACGCCAGGCCAGCCGAGGCCGCGATCAGCCCGACCGTGGCCACCACAGCGCCCGGAGTGATCCAGGCCCACTCGGGTTCGGGCCAGTCGGGGCCCCAGTAGTAGATCGCCGCAAGCACGGCCAGAAGCAGCACCAGGATGACGGGCCAGCGCAGGGCCAGGATCAGGGTCTCGCCCACCGGACCCAGCTGATTGACCAGGAAGGGCAGCGCCGCGACCAGGACGCCCAGAACGATCACCAGTCCGATTCCCGCCAGCGTGAAGCCCAGCGACACCAGGTTCAGCCGGACAAAACCTCGGGTCTCCTTGACATCATAGGCTATCCCCAGCGCCTCGATCAGCGCCTTCGTCCCGCCGTTCGCCGACCACAGCGCGATCATCAGCGCAATCAGCGCCGTCAGCGACAGCGTGTCATTCGCAGTCCCCGAGATCCGCTCGGCCTGCGCAGTGATCAAGGAGGCCGCCTCCGCGGGCATCAGACGGGTGACGGGGGCCAGCAGGCCCGGCACCTCGGCGGGCGACAGCACCAGACCGAAGACCGAGATCAGCGCCGTGATCGCCGGGACGACGGCCAGAATGGCATAGAAGGTCACTCCCGCCGCGACGGCCAGTACGCGGTCGCGGTCGACCTCCTCTTTCAGGGCGCGCAGAAAATCCCGAAGGTCGGCGAAGGATCGGATCGGCATTTGGCAGGCTCCTTTGCAAGGAAACCCGCAAGAGTGGTTCAAGTTCCGGCCAGACGCGCTGCCACCACTGCAACGGCAGCCGCCACCGCGTCGTCGATGCCCATCGCGCTGGTGTCGATCAGCACGGCATCCTCGGCCGGGCGCAGCGGAGCATCGGCCCGCCCCATGTCGCGCGCATCGCGTTCCTTCACCTCGGCCAGCACGCGCGATTCGTCACCACCGATCTCCAGCCAGCGCCGATGCGCGCGGACTTCGGGACTGGCGGTGACGTAGAGCTTCACCTCGGCTTCGGGACAGATCACCGTGCCGATATCGCGCCCGTCCAGCACCGCGCCGCCGTCGGCCCGGGCAAACCGACGCTGAAAATCGACCAGGGCCGCCCGCACCTCGGGCAGAACCGCGACCCGGCTCGCTGCCTGCCCCGCCTCCAGCGTGCGCAGGTCGTCCCGGTCCAGGTCTTCGGGCGTCAGATGCCGCGCGGATTGGGCCGGGTCGCCGCCCTTTACCCCCACGGCCCGATACAGCAGCCCGGTGTCCAGATGCCGGAACCCGAAGCGCCCGGCCACAGCCCGGCTGATCGTGCCCTTGCCCGCCGCTGCCGGCCCGTCGATTGCCACTGTGAAGATCATCACCTTGCCCCTGCGCCCGCCCCGGGATGCAGGGGTCGATTAGGGGGAAAAGCGCAGGCCGTGAAGCGCTTTTTGCGCATGGACCGGCCAGCCCGCGCCCGTAGGGTGGGCAATCTGCCCACCGCCCGTCGGATAGCACCGCCCCAACCCCTTGAAAAGGCTTGTCCGCAGCCTGCCGACACCAAGCTTTTTTACATGATTTTCGCTTGGAATCGCGATGCAACCTGCCTATCTTTCCTTCTGCGACGTTAACTTTTCGACCACTGTCTCCGACCATCGGCCACAGCAATCGACCACAAGCTGACGGGGCCAAGCCGCCGCATCCCGCGGGCGGGACGACAGACAGGAGAGTTCACGATGGCCAAGGGCACCGTGAAATGGTTCAACGAAACCAAGGGTTACGGTTTCATCGCGCCGGAAGGCGGCAAAAAGGATGTATTCGTCCACATCACCGCGCTGGAGCGTGCGGGTCTTCGCAGCCTGAAGGACGGCCAGCCGGTCACCTTCGACATCGAAGCCGGCCGTGACGGCCGCGAAAGCGCGACCAACCTGGCGCTGGCATAAGCCTCCGGGGGCGGTTTGTCGCCGCCCCCACCCGTCTTCAGTTCATCGTCTTCAGTTCATCGTCATCGTGGCCCGGTCGCGCAGCACGTGATCGAAACCGATGCGGAAGCTGGCGTCGGACACATCCTCGGGCAGGCAGACCGCAGTGCGGCGGCCCAGCGGATAGGCCGGCACGTCAAACTCACCGCTGATCAGCATCACCCGCATCTTTGCCGCGCCCGCGATCAGCGCGGCAACCGCACGCTCGGCCCCGGCAACGCCGCCGAAACCATCGCAGTCCATGACGAAGAGGTCATACCCGAACGGATCGTCCAGGATCGCGGCAACTGCCCCGTCCAGATCGTCCGTGACATCAACCAGGCTGCCAAAGTCAGCCAGACGACTTGCAGTACGGCCACTGGAGGCATCGCTAAGAAGCATAACCCGGACACCCAGGGTGTGCTGTCGAACCTGCTGGCGGCCGGTCTGAATGAAAGTCTGCACGTGCACTCCTCCACTACCTTCTGCCAATCTCGCTGAACAATGCGGAGAGCATTCGCCGGAATAAAGGAAACTTGCAGGAAAAACTACCGAACTGCGCCACATTCAAGCCAAGGTTGCCGACCCCAACCCCACATTCCACATTCAGGTTGCAAGACTCACCCCTTTGTAACGCGGAAGTACCCATTGCGGCCCTGTTAACCTAATCTGACGTGCATTGCAGCCCATGAATGGGTTCTTGCCTGATTCGCTGAAAGGCCTCTGTATGAATCATCACACGAACATGACTTTCCTGGACCTGCGCCAGGACCTTGCGGCCGCCTTTCGCTGGACAGCGCGCCTGGGTCTGCACGAAGCAGTGGCGAACCACTTCTCTCTCGCCGTAAACCCTGAGGGGAGCCGGTTCCTCATCAACCCGAACGGTCGCCACTTCAGCCGGATCACCGCCTCGTCCCTGGTCGAGATCGACGCCAACGACCCCAGCACAATGTCCCGCCCCGACGCACCAGACCCGACCGCCTGGGGTCTCCACGGGTCGATCCACCGCGCCCTGCCCCATGCGGCCTGCGTCATGCATGTCCATTCGATCCACGCGACGGTGCTTGCCAGCCTTGCCGATTCTCGCCTGCCTGCAATCGACCAGAACACTGCAATGTTCCATAACCGTCAGGTCATCGACGATCATTACGGCGGCATGGCCTTCGAAGAAGAGGGCGCCCGCTGCGCCCAGCTTCTGTCAGACCCGAAGATCACCACGATGATCATGGGCAACCACGGCGTCCTCGTCATCGGGCGCACGGTGGCCGAGACGTTCAACCGCCTCTACTACTTCGAGCGCGCTGCCGAGACCTACATCCGCGCCCTGCAGACCGGCCGCCCACTGCGGTTCCTGTCCGAGGAGGTCGCAGAAAAGACCGCACGCGAATGGGAAGCCTACCCCGGTTTCGCCGAAAACCACCTGCGTGAGTTGCGGGCGATCCTCGACGTCGAGGACTCGGGCTACGCCCATTAGGCGCCCCAGCCGCCTCCGCCCGGCGTCCGCATCTCGAAGACCGCGCCTGCGGGCAGGTCGCACTCGTCGTTGCCTTGCAGCCGTTCCGTCCGGCCGTCGGGCCAATGCACCCAGTTCTCGCCGACCGCCCCCGGCCCGCCGCCCTCGCCCCCGAACGGAGCAATCTTTCGGCTGCCGCACAGCGTGGTGACCGTCACCGGCGCCAGGAACCGCAACTTCCGCACCGCGCCGTCGCCTCCGTGCCACTTGCCCGTGCCCCCTGAACCGCGTCGGATACCGAACTGTTCCAGCCGCACCGGAAACCGCTTTTCCAGGATCTCCGGGTCGGTCATCCGCGTGTTTGTCATGTGACTTTGCACCGCGTCACACCCGTCAAAGCCAGGTCCGGCCCCGGTTCCGCCCGCGATGGTCTCGTAATTTTGAAACCGCTCATTCCCCCAGATGAAATTGTTCATCGTTCCCTGTGCCGCCGCCACTACCCCCAGCGCACCGTAAAGCGCGTTGCAGGCAGACTGGCTGACCTCGGTGTTGCCCGCAATCACCGCGGCCGGAGCCACCGGGTTCAGAAGCGTTCCCTCCGGCACGATGATTGTCAGCGGCTTCAGGCACCCCTCGTTCAGCGGGATCGCCTTTCCGACCAGGGTGCGGAACACATACAGCACCACCGCGCGCGTCACCGCCTGCGGCGCATTGTAATTGCCCTTGTGCTGGGCGCTTGTCCCCGTGAAATCGACAACAGCAGACCGGCTTACACGATCAACGGAAAGCTTAACATGAATAGTCGTTCCAATATCCATCGGATAAACGAACGTTCCGTCATGCAGATGGTCGATCACGGCTCGCACACATTCCTCGGCATTCTTCTGGACATGACTCATATATGCCGCGACCACCTCGGCCCCGTGCAAGGCGACGACCTGCTGCAACTCGCGCCGACCGGTCTCGTTCGCTGCAATCTGCGCCTTCAGGTCCGCCATGTTCTGACCAATCGACCGGCAGGGCCAGCGACCCGAACCGAGCAGCGCCCGCGTCTCGACTTCGCGAAGCGTGCCGCGCATGACCAGCGGGAAGAGGTCGATCACCACCCCTTCCTCCTCGATCGCCGTGCTGTCCGGGGGCGCAGAGCCCGGCGTCCGCCCACCGATATCTGCGTGATGCCCGCGCGAGCCCAACCAGAAAGCCGCTCTGCCACCTACGAAAACCGGAGTGATGACCGTCACATCCGGCAGATGAGTGCCCCCGTTCCAGGGCGAATTCAGCATCCAGGCATCGCCCTCTTGCGCCGTCTCGCCCACGGCGGCAATCACTGTCTTCACCGCATGCGACATCGACCCCAGATGCACCGGCACATGCGGTGCATTTGCCACCAGATCGCCGCCCGAGTCGAAGATCGCGCAAGAAAAATCCAGCCTTTCCTTTATGTTGACTGACCAGGCGGTGTTCGCCAGCGTCGCACCCATCTGGTCGGCCACCGACATGAACAGGTTGTTGAACACCTCCAGCAGCACCGGATCCGCCTCGGTTCCAGCCGCCGGTGGCCGCGCCACCACCTCGACCCGCCGCAGGATCAGATTCGCCTGCCCGTCCACGGTCGCCTCCCAACCCGGCTCGATCACAGTCGTCGCTGTGGCCTCGGCGATCACCGCCGGTCCGGCGATCCGTGTCAGTGTCCCGCAGTCTTCGCGGCGGTACAGCGGGACCTCATGCCACGACCCGTCGGTCCAGATCGTCAACTGCTCCACCGGCTTGCCTGCTGCGGCACCCGGAGCAAGATCAGGCAACTCCGCGCCACCGCCCTCGGCCTCGACCGCCAGCATCTCGAACAGCACCGCACGTTCCGGGGAAGCGAAACCGAACCGCGCTTGATGGGCCAATGTGAACATATGTTTCATTTCTTTCGCCGCGCTGAACGACACCGGCAGAGACTGGTGTTGGCCCTCATAGCGCAGGTAGGCGGTGCGGGTGATGATTGGCGCCGTGATCCCCTGATCCGCCAGTTCGCGGGCCGCTTCCGCCGCCAGGGCCTCAACTCTGGCCCCAGCCTCCGCATCGGCGGACAGCGGAGCATCGAACTGCGCTTCCCGCAGCTCACGCAGCTGCGCAAGCCCCATCCCGAACGCCGACAGCACCCCTGCCTGAGGATGGATGAAAACCGTTTTCATACCAAGCGCGTCCGCCACCCTGCAGGCATGTTGCCCACCGGCTCCGCCAAAGCATTGCAGCGCATACGTTGTCACATCATGCCCGCGCTGGACGCTTATCTTCTTGATTGCATTTGCCATATTGTCGATCGCGATACGCAGGAACCCTTCGGCAATTACCTCCGGCGGGTCCAACCGCCCAGTTCCTGCCGCAACCTCCTGTGCCAGAGCCGCAAATTGCTTCTGCACGACGTCTGCGTCCAGAGGCTGATCGCCCTCCGGCCCAAACACCGCCGGAAAATGCGCCGGGTGAAGCCGCCCCAGCATCACGTTGCAATCGGTGATCGTCAGGGGTCCGCCGCGCCGGTAGCTCGCCGGTCCGGGGTTTGCCCCGGCGCTTTCCGGTCCGACCTGAAACCTTCCGTCGCGGAACCGGCAAATCGACCCACCCCCTGCCGCTACAGTATGAATGTCCATCATCGGTGCCCGCATCCGCACGCCGGCAACTTCGGTCTCGAACGACCGTTCATAAACTCCGGCATAGTGACTTACGTCAGTCGAGGTGCCGCCCATATCGAAGCCGATCAAGCGGTCAAAGCCGGCGGCCTGCCCGGTCAGGACCATCCCGACGATGCCGCCAGCCGGACCCGACAGGATCGCGTCCTTCCCCTGGAAGCGTCCGGCTTCGGTCAGACCACCGTTTGACTGCATGAACAACAGCCGCCCCGTCGCCCGGCCCATATCAAGCGCGCCTTCCACTTGCGCCACATAGCGCCGCAGGATCGGCGAAAGGTAGGCATCCACCACCGTGGTATCCCCCCTCGGCACCAGCTTTGCCAGGCGCGATACCTGGTGTGAAAGGGAAATCTGTGTGAACCCGGCAGCCTTCGCCAGTTCCCCGACGCGCGCCTCGTGGACAGGGTTCAGATGCCCATGCATCAGCGCAACAGCCACCGCCGCGATGCCATCGGCCCTCGCAGTCCGCAGCGCCGCCATGACAGCCGCTTCGTCCAGGGGCCGCACCTCACCGCCCTCGGCGTCCAGTCGGCCCGGGATTTCAAACACACGTTCATAAAGCAGGTCCGGCCGCCGGATGTTCAGATCGAACAGCGCCGGACGTGCCTGCGTACCGATGCGCAGCAAGTCGCCGAAACCTTCGGTTATCAGCAATGCGACCCGCTCACCCTTCCGCTCGAGCAGGGCATTGGTCGCAACTGTCGTCCCCATCTTCACGGCCTCGACCGCGCCGTCCGGGATCGGCTCTTCGGCCTTCAGCCCCAGGCAATCCCGGATTCCCTGTACAGCCGCGTCGGGATAGCGTTCGGGGTTCTCGGAAAGAAGCTTCACCGTCACCAGCCGCCCATCGGGTAAGCGCCCGACCACGTCAGTGAAAGTTCCCCCCCGGTCGATCCAGAATTCCCATGCCATGCCGCACCTCCGCGCCCTTTGGTGGCCCGCCACGCGCCCGGATGCAACACTTGAGCGATGCCTCAAGTCGTCTGCGACGGCCAGTTGGCATCCGGGTGCGCTGTCATCCGCAGCGCGACGGGAGGCAAGATTGGCGAGGATGTTCGACCAACCGTCAAGGCTGTCAGCAGCTTTCCCGCCACAGCTTCCGCGTTGCGGTTTGCGCCCAGCAGATTGCTCAGGGCGCGACTTTGGCCAGCAGGTCCTCGACTTGCGGCCCCAGCCCGTCGACGATCAGCTTCACGCCATCCGGGTTCGGGTGCAGCCCATCCGCCTGCATGAACGCCGCCAGCGAGGCCGGATCGGACGGGTCCGCCCCCGCAGACCGCAAGCCCGCGAAGAAGTCATCTGCCAAAAGGGTCCCGTAAGACGTCGACAACTCGCCGTACATCGCGTCGAACGCCGCCTTGTACTCTGGCCCGAAGTTGCCCGGAGCCTTCATCGCCACCAGAAGGACTGGCAGGTTCCGTGCCTCCGCTTCCTTCAGGATGCCGTCCAGATTGGCCTTCGACGCCGCCGGATCGATCCCGCGCAACAGGTCATTGCCGCCCAGCGTCACGATCAGCGCGTCGGCCTCTGGCCCCAGTGACCAGCCAACCCGCGCCAGACCGCCCGCCGTCGTATCCCCCGAGACCCCCGCGTTCTGCACCGTGACGTCATGTCCCTTGGCCTGCAGCCAGCCCTCCAGCACCGGCACGAAACCATGCGTCTGGTCCGCAAGCCCATAGCCGGCCGTCAGGCTGTCGCCGAGTGCCACGATCGTGACCGGCTCGGCCATTGCGAAACTTGACAGTGCCAAGACTGCAATTGCAGCATTGCGAATTCGCCGCACTGCGCCATATCCCACTGAAAGCCCTGCCCGAAGGACCCCTTGCATGACCGATCCCGTTCTCGCGCTTACCGATGCGCGGCTGACCCTTGCAGGCAATGCCGGCCCGGTCGAGATCCTGAAGGGCATCAGCCTTTCGGTCCACAAGGGCGAAACGGTCGGGCTGATCGGGCCATCGGGGTCGGGCAAGTCATCGCTCCTCATGCTTATGGGCGGGTTGGAGCGTGCCACCGGCGGCAAGGTGCTTGCGCTGGGGCAGGACCTGACCGCGATGGACGAAGATGCGCTCGCCCGGTTCCGTCGGGGGAATATGGGGGTTGTGTTCCAATCCTTCCACCTCATTCCGACGATGACCGCGCTGGAGAACGTGGCGTTACCGCTGGAACTGGCCGGGACCGCAGACGCCTTCCCCCGGGCCGAGGCCGAACTGACCGCCGTGGGCCTTGGGTCGCGGATGCACCACTACCCCAGCCAGATGTCAGGCGGCGAACAGCAGCGCGTGGCGCTGGCCCGTGCCGCCGTGCCGCGCCCCGCGATCCTGCTGGCGGATGAACCCACCGGCAATCTCGACGGGGTCAACGGCCAGGCGATCATGGACCTTCTCTTCGGCCTGCGCGACCGCCACGGCGCGACCCTCGTCCTGGTTACCCACGCGCCCGAGCTTGCCGCCCGATGCGACCGGGTGATCCGCTTGGCCGACGGCCTTCTCGCGCCCGAAGCGCACGCCAAGGCCGCCGAATGAGCCTCGCCTTCACCATCGCCCGGCGCGAACTGCGCGGCGGCTTGCGCGGCTTTCGCGTGTTCCTTGCCTGCCTCGCGCTTGGCGTTGCCGCCATCGCCGCCGTCGGAACGCTCCGCACCGGCATCCAGCAGGGCCTGTCCGACCAGGGCGCGGTCATCCTTGGTGGCGACGCCGAGATGCGCTTCACCTATCGCCCCGCCGACGCGGACGAACGCGCCTACATGGACCGCATTTCGACACAGGTGTCCGAAGTTTACGATTTTCGCTCGATGGCATTGGTTCAGGACGATCAGGCCCTCACCCAGATCAAGGCCGTCGATGACGCCTGGCCTTTGACAGGGGCCGCCCAGCTTGACCCGCCGATCCCGGTGGCCGAGGCGCTGGCCGACCAGAACGGCCTGCCGGGAGCGATCATGGACCCCGTCCTGATCGAACGCCTCTCCCTCAAGCCGGGCGACACCTTCCGTCTTGGCACCCAGGATTTCCGCCTCACGGCAGCCCTGGTGCGCGAGCCGGACAGCGCCTCCACCGGCTTCACCCTCGGCCCCCGCACTGTCGTCCACTCGGACGCTCTGGCGACGTCCGGCCTCCTGGCGTCCGGCTCGATGTACGAGACCCGCTATCGCCTGGTCCTGCCGCCCGGCTCGGACCTGCAAACTCTTGAGGACGAAGCCGAAACCACATTCCGCGACAAGGGCATGCGCTGGACCGACAGCCGCCGCGCCGCGCCGGGGATCGAATCCTTCGTCGACCGCATTGGCAGCTTCCTCGTCCTCGTCGGCCTTGCGGGCCTAGCGGTCGGCGGTGTCGGCATCTCGGCCGCGATACGCAGCCACCTTGACGGCAAGGTCGAGACCATCGCCACGCTGAAAACCCTTGGTGCCGAGGGTGGCCTGATCTTTCGCAGCTATCTCTGGCAAACTGCAATTCTCTCCGCCCTAGGCATCGCCCTCGGCCTCGCGCTCGGGGCCATCGTCCCCCTCCTCGCCGCCCCCCTGATCGAGTCCTCTCTCCCCTTCCCGGCCAAGATTCGCCTCTCCCCCGGCGCGCTGGTGGAGGCCGCCTTCTACGGCACCCTTTCGGCCCTCATCTTCACCCTCCTCCCCCTCGCCCGGACCGAACGCATCCGCCCCGCCGCCCTCTATCGTGGTGGCAGCGGCACCCGCACCTGGCCAAGGAAACGCTACCTCGCTGCCCTCGCGCTCCTCTCCGTCGCCCTGATCGGCAGCGCCACCTGGCTTTCCGGCATCCCCGAGCTTGCCCTGGGTGCCGCTGGTGGGGTCCTTGGCGCTCTCCTCATCCTTGCCCTTGCCGCCCTCGGCCTGCGCGTCGCCGCCAAGCGCCTGGCCCGCACCCGCCTCACCCACGGTCGCCCTGCCACCCGGGCCGCCCTTGCCGCCATCGGCGCACCAAGGTCCGACGCGACCTCGGTCGTCCTCTCGCTTGGCCTCGGGCTTTCCGTGCTGGCGGCTGTCGGCCAGATCGACTGGAACCTGAGGCAAGCCATCGCCACCGATCTTCCGACCCGCGCACCCGCGTTCTTCTTCGTCGACATCCAGCCCGACCAGCTGGACCCGTTCCTCGCCACCGTCGACGGCAACCCTGCTGTCACGGAAATCGAAACCGCCCCGATGCTGCGCGGCGTCATTACCCAGATCAACGGCAAGCCCGCCCGTGAAGTCGCCGGCGACCATTGGGTCGTAAGGGGCGACCGCGGCATCAGCTACGCGTCAACCCCCGGCGAAAAGACCCGCATCACCGCTGGGGCCTACTGGCCCGAGGATTACACCGGCGATCCCCAGATCAGCTTCGCCGCCGAGGAGGCCGAGGAAATCGGTCTCAGGCTTGGCGACACCATGACCGTCAACATCCTGGGCCGCGACCTGACCGCGACCGTGACCTCGTTCCGCGAGGTTGACTTCTCGAACGCCGGGATGGGCTTTGTGATGACGTTGAACCCTTCGGCCCTGGCCGGCGCGCCGCATACCCACATCGCCACCGTCTACGCCCCCCCGGAAGCCGAGGCGCAGATCCTGAAGGATGTGACGAAAACCTGGCCCAACATCACCGCCATCGGCATCCGCGAGGCGGTGGACCGCGTGGCCGAGGCCCTGTCGGCCATCGCCACGGCCACCGCCTGGGCCGCTGCCGGGACGTTGATCACCGGATTCGTCGTCCTGATCGGCGCGGCAGCGGCGGGCGAACGCGCCCGGATCTACGAATCCGCGATTCTGAAAACCCTCGGCGCGACGCGGGGCAAGATCCTTGCCAGCTTTGCCCTCCGCTCGGCCCTGATGGGCGCCGCTGCGGGCGTCGTCGCGGTTGTGGCCGGGGGCATCAGCGGCTGGGCGGTGATGACTTTCGTGATGGATTCGGCCTACCGCTTCGAACCTGTCTCAGCCATCGGCATCGTCCTGGGCGGCATCCTAGCCACCCTTCTGGCCGGGCTCTTCTTCGCGCTGCGGCCGCTGAACGCCCGCCCCGCCGGAACGCTGCGCGCGCAGGACTAGGGCGTTACGGGAACCGGGTCCAGCGCCGCGTCCCCGACAGCGGCAGGGCGGAACAGAGGAAACCCCGCGTGCCGCTCTGCCCGCGCGCTAAGCAACTGGAACGACGCGAAGAACCGCTCGACCCCGTAGCCCCCCAGATCGGCGCCGGAGAATTCAGCGACGATCTGATCATAGCTTTCGGAAAGCACCCGGCTTTCCGGGTTCAGGCCCGATACGCAGACAATCCCCGTCGACCGGCAGTCCAGCACGGTCAGCCGCAAATCGGGCCGCCAGCGCTGCAGGATCGGGATCAGTTTCCAGACATCCCCCGTCCAAGGCCCTTTGGGCAGGTTCGCAAGGTCTCGCGTCGTCATGCCCATCCCGTAGGGCACACAGTCATGCAGCAGGATCACCCCGCCCTGCGCCATCGCCGCCTCGGAATGGATGAAGTCGCGCAAGAGGAACTCGAACAGGTGCATCCCGTCCAGGAACGCGAGCCCCGGTCTGATGCCATTCCGAGCGAGGAACCCCGAGGCAAAGAAATCGTCGCTGGTCGCCTGGAACACATGCAGCGCAGGCTTCTTCCCGATGATGTTGATCTCGGCCTGGAAGAACGGATCGACGGCAATGGTCTTTGACCGGACGGGGGCAAAACTTTCCCCCGACCGGCAGCCGACCTCAAGATACCAGTCGAACAGGCAGGCCTCATGCAACAGCCGCAGGAAGCGGTAGTAGGGCATGCCAGAGGGTTTGACGAACATCGGCGGTCTCGTGACTGTACGCGCGCACTTTGCCGCGCGACCTGTCCAGCCGCAACCCCGCCTCGGGCCTGCGCCGGGGCCTCCCACGGTGGGGGAGGTCCCTGGTCAAGCCCGGGACGAGGTCTTGTCACTGCGCCGGTTAATGCGCGGGTCGGATGAAGGTCCCGTTGCGCAGTTCCCTGAACGCCTGCTGCAACTCGGCCTCGCTGTTCATCACGATCGGCCCGGCCCAGGCCACCGGCTCTTCGATCGGCGCACCGCTGACCAGCAGGAACCGCACCCCGTCCGGCCCCGCAGTCACCGTCACCTCATCGCCCGCGCCAAAGCGGACCAGCGTGCGGTTGCCCGAAAGGTCACGGATGTTGACCTCCTGGCCCTTCACTTCCTTCTCCAGAAGCACGCCCTCGGGCCGCGCCGCATCGCGGAAGTTCCCCGCACCCTCGAACACATAGGCAAAGGCCCGGCGGCGGGTGTCGACCTTGAAGGTCTTGCGCTTGCCCGCAGGCACATAGACGTCCAGATACTGCGGGTCCGCTGCAATGCCATCGACCGGGCTTTTCACCCCGCGATAGTCGCCGATCACCACACGGATGCTGGTGCCGTCATCTTCATGCCGTTCCGGCAGCGCGCTGGCCTCCATGTCCTGATAGCGCGGCGCAGTCATTTTCAGCGCGCGCGGCAGGTTGCCCCACAGCTGGAACCCGTGCATCCGGCCCTTGGCGTCACCCTTCGGCATCTCCTGATGCAGGATACCCCGCCCCGCCGTCATCAGCTGCAACGACCCCGGTCCAAGGATACCCCGGTTGCCAAGGCTATCCCCATGCTCGACGGTCCCGGCAAGGACATAGGTGATCGTCTCGATCCCCCGGTGCGGGTGCCAGGGGAAGCCAGCCGAGTAATCGCGGGGATGATCGCCGCGAAAGTCGTCAAACAGCAGGAACGGGTCCGCCTCGGTCGGGTCCTGGAACCCGAAGGCGCGATGCAGATGAACGCCCGCGCCTTCGATATGGGGCTGGGCGCGGCGGGTTTCGATGACGGGACGGATGGACATTTGGTGTCTCCTGATTTCGCTTGGGCAGAAGATGGGGCGAACGGGGCGGCGCGCCAAGGCGCAAATGCGTGGGTCATCTGTGCAGGGATGCACCGAAATGCGCAGACACAGGGCAGCGCCCGACCGCCGGGTGGGCGCTGCAACCTCAGTTCTACGCACTTTATGGTTCAACCCCTCCCACCGAAGTTCTAGGCGAGACGCTGCAAAAGCGCCCGCCCGAGGGGGCGGTCGGGCGCTGCCCGGCGGGCTTCGCCCTTGATTCCGGGCAACAGGTCAGTCGGCAGCTTGCTGCTCTCTTCCCCAAGCCCAACATTCTCTTTGTCGAGCGCGATGAAATTCGTGGGCGTCGGAGAAGCTGTGCCCTAATCGCCGTGCTCCTTCAACAAAGCCAAGCAAAGCAGAAGGGTCCAACTCGCCCGTCTCTAGATTGGTTTTGTTGACGCAGATCGCAGGGAGCATAGGCAGTCCCTTTGCGTGGCATATGTCAAGAAGCCCGTCCAGATGACCTTTCGCCCCGTTCATATGGTGCCGCGCCTTACTCCACTTTATTCCGCTGGCTTCAGCGATTTGCCCGTAGGAAACGCAAATCTGGGTCACCGCAGCTTCCCGCAGAACAGCTAAAGACTTGTTGAAGTCCAGTAGACTCTTTGCTTGCGCGCGCCTTGCTCTTTCTTCGAGCAAGAGAGGGTAGAGCGGCAGGCCTCGCGCGTTCTTTTCTTCATGGTTCCTGATCAAGGCATTGATTGGCCCATCAGTTTTGGAGCTTGGGTCAAGCAAATCGGGTCTCCTCGTCATTGCCTCAAGTGGGAAGTCTGCCCTGTGCAAACCAATGGCGGTCAATCCTTTCCAAATCCCTAACGCCCGCGAACAACCCATTGATTTCCCTTCCTCATCCGCGTTTGTCCACCGTGGACACTACCCCGCCAGATGCCGCAGCCCCTGCGTCACGTCGGTCCGCACCGCCAGCCGCAACCCCGGCTCGTCCCCCGCCTTCAGGGCCGCCAGGATCACCCGGTGGTGCATCGGCGGCTCCCTCCGCTTGACCTTCGCATAGACCGCCCGCATCGTCGGCCCCAGTTGCAGCCAGACCGTCTCGCACATCGCCAGCATCGCCGGGGTCTGGGCGCGCAGGTAGAGCGTCCGGTGGAACTCAAGGTTCGTGCGGACATAGGTCACCGCATCCCCCCGCACCGCCGCCTCGCCGTTCATCAGGTTGATCGCCGTCAGCCGCTCGATCAGCGCGAAGTGGGCGCGGGGCAGCGCGCGGGCGGCCATCTCCGGCTCCAGCAAAGCCCGGATCGCCGCCAGTTCCTCTATCCGCTCCGGGGTCAGTTCCGGCGTGGAAATGCGGCCCGACGACGACAGCGTCAGCGCACCTTCAGCCACCAGTCGCCGCACCGCCTCACGCGCGGGGGTCATCGAGACACCGAAGGTCTTGCCCAACCCCCGCAACGTCAGCGACTGGCCGGGGTTCATCTCGCCATGCATCACCTGCTGGCGCAGCGACCGGTAAAGCCGTTCATGCGCGGCAGCGTTGGGATCGGTGGGACGGGGCGTCAGCATGGGATGCAGGGAAGCACCCCGGCCGCAGACGGGTCAATCCTGAAAGCGTACCCGATGAAGGGTGTTGCCGTTCGTCTTCAGCCAGTTCCGGTGATCCTTCCAGTCCGGGCAGATCGACGTCACGACCTTCCAGTAGTCCGGTGAGTGGTTCAGCTCGACCAGATGCGCGACCTCATGCGCGGCGACATAGTCCAGCACGGCAGGCGGGGCCATGATCAGCCGCCAGGAATACATCAGCCGCCCGTCCGGCGAGCAGGAGCCCCAGCGTGAGCGGGTATCGCGGATTGCCAGCGACGAATACCGGCGCTCAACAAGTTCTGCATAGCGGGTCGAAGCGGCGGCGAGCCGATCCCGCGCCAGAACCTTCAGCCAGGCCGCAACCCGCGGTCCCAGAGTTTCCAGATTTCCCGGAACCAGAAGCTGTTGCCCCTCGACGCGGACCCCGCGACCGGTTGCCGGGGTCAGGACCAGCTCGGCCCCCTCGACCGGAACAACCGCGCCCGGCCCCACCGTCCGCAGCGCCGAGCCCGGCATTGTCGACAGGGTCTGCCGCAGCCAGTCCTCGTTGCCGCGCAGGAAGGCCATCGCCTCACCATCCCGCGCCCTGACGGGCATCGACAGCGTCACCTTGCCGTCCAGCCGTGACACCCGCAACGAGAATCGGCGCGCGCGGGCCGACCGTTTCAGATGCACCTCGACCGGCGGCGAGCCTGGCAGAACCGGCATGCAAATCCCCTTGAAAGCTTCGGCGAAGATAGCCATTTCCCGTGACGCACGAAAGCCTTTGACAGTCGCCTGCACCTGTGGCAAGCGACCATTTTCCCGTTACCCACCACCTAAAGGGATGACCATGCCCAAAGCAGAATGGGGCACGAAGCGGATTTGCCCGACCACCGGCAAACGCTTCTATGACCTGAACAAAAGCCCGATCGTCAGCCCCTACACGGGCGAGGTCGTGGACATCGAATCCGTACGGCGCAAGATGGCCGCCTCGGTCATCGCGCGGGCTGTTCCCGAAAAGGACGACGACGTTCTCGTCGAGGATCTGGAAACCGAAGACGTCCTGCTGGACGGCGCCGTCGCCGACGATGCCGAGATGGACGACGATCTTCTGGAAGACGATGCGGACGACACCGTCTCGCTGGACGACCTTGCCGACGTGCCGGGCGACGAGGAAGAAGTCTGAGACAAGCGCCGGGGGAAAGGGGCGTTTTTCCCCTTGCACCCCCCCGCGACCTGTCCTAGATACCCCGCATCGCGGCGGCAACGGCGCGGTGCTTCTCTCCGGTGGGGTCATAGCTCAGATGGGAGAGCGCTTGAATGGCATTCAAGAGGTCGGGAGTTCGATCCTCCCTGGCTCCACCAAAAAGAGACTGAAAGCGGGACGGCATTGCCGTCCCTTTTTCTTTTCCGGGCCCATGACTCCGGCCTGAGCCCACACCACCGCGCGGCAGGGTCAAGACTAGAGGAATCCAGGCGGCAGGCGTGCTACCTGACGCGAACTTTTCAGTCAGGCCGGGGCGGTGCGCTGTAGCGCACCCTACGATTACTCTGCAGGCTGGGCCCGGCCCCTGCCGCGCAGCTTGGCGGGGCGGTGTTCAGCATACCAGGCCCGCCGCTTTTCCCGCTGCCAGAACCAGGGCTTCGGATGGTCGTCCCGCGTCACCAGCATCAGCATCGAGGGGATGATGACCAGCGTCAGCACCGTGGCGAAGGCCAGGCCATAGACGATGGCGCTGGACAGCGCGATCCACCATTGGGTCGAGGGCGCGCCGATGGTGACCTCGTGGCTAAGAAGCTCGAGGTTCAGGCCAAAGGCGATGGGCAGCACACCAAGGATCGCGGTCAGCGCGGTCAGGACCACGGGGCGCGCCCGTTCGCGGCAGGTCTGCAGGATCGCCTCTATCTTCGGGCGGCCCTCGCGGCGCAGGGTGTCGTAGGTGTCGATCAGCACGATGTTGTTGTTCACCACGACCCCCGCCAGCGCGATGATGCCGATGCCGGTCATCACCATCGTGAAGGGCTGGCCCATGATCATCAGGCCCAGAAGGACTCCGATGGTTGACATGATGACCGCCGACAGCACCAGCCAGACCGAGGTGAAATTGTTGAACTGCGCCAGAAGCACGATGAAGATCAGGAAGATCGCGGCACCGAAGGCCTTGGACAGGAAGGCTCCGGCCTCGGCCTGCTCGGCGTCCTCGCCTGCCAGTTTCCAGCGGATGCCGTACTGGTCAAGGCTGGCTGCTTCCAGCGCGGCGGTCACCTGGGCGTAGATCTTGTCGGGCTGCACGCCCTCGCGGATACCGGCCTGGACCGTGACGGTGCGGGCGCTGTCCAGACGGGTCAGCGTGCCGGTGGTCGGCGCGGCCTTGCGCGTGACGAAGTTCGAAATCGGGACCGATCCCTCGGCCGTCTGGATGCGCAGCTGGTCCAGCGCGGAAATGGTCCGCTGGTCGGCCGGCAGGCGCAGGACGATGTCCACCGCGTCATCGGCCCCGGCAGGGCGGTAGTCCGACAGTTTCAGCCCGCCCGTCACCAACTGGACCATCGCCCCCACGGTCGAGGGCGCAATGCCATAGCGCGACGCGGCGGCACGGTCGACCTGCAGCTCCCAGTCGACGCCGGGGGGCGGCAGGCCGTTCGAGATGTCGATCACGTCCGGCACATTGGCCAGCCGCGCGGCAACCTGCTGGGCGACCTCGTTCAGATAGGTCGGATCATCGGCGGAAAGCTGGATCTGGATCGCCTTGCCGGTAGGTGGCCCCGCCTGCGGAACCGAAACCTGAATGTCCACGCCCGGAATCCCGACCATCGCCTGCCGCAAGTCGGCAAGGATGGCATTGGCGTTCTTGCGCATCCGCCAGTCGACGAATTCGTACTGGATGACACCGATCACATCGGCATCGATCTCTTGGCCCATTCCGCCGCCCGCGCCGGTGCGGGTATAAACTGTCTCGATCCCCGGCCAGCCCAGGATGCGTTCCTCGGCCTGGGCGACGAGGGAATCCTTTTCGGCGATGGAGAGGTTCCCGCGCGCCTTGACGTAGAGAAGGCCGAACTCGGGTTCCACATCGGGAAAGAAGATCACGCCCTTTCCATACTTGGCATAGGCGAAGGGCACCGAGACCAGCAACCCGACGGCCACGAAAAGCATGATCACCGGATGCCGCACCGCCTTGCCGACGACCCACATATAGGCCCCGTCCTTGTGCTCGGGCGGGTGCTTGAACGGCTTGGCGATCAGCGCGCCCAGCGTCGGCACGAAGATCAGCGCGTAAAGCATAGAGGCCGACAGCGTGACGATCAGCGTGATCGGCAGGTACTTCATGAACTCGCCGACGATACCGGGCCAGAACAGGAGGGGCGAGAAGGCCGCCACCCGCGTCATCGTTGCCGCGACGACGGGCCCGGTCATCTTGTGCGAGGCCATCGCGAAAGCCTCGCGCTTGTCCATGCCTTCGGACATGCGGCGTTCGGCGTATTCCGTGACGATGATGGCGTCGTCGACCAGCATCCCAACGGCCAGGATCAGCGAGAACAGGACGACGATGTTGACCGTGTAGCCCCAGAGCGACAGCGCCAGCATCCCCATCAGGAACGAGGCCGGGATCGCCAGCCCGATCAGGATCGAGGCACGGACCGACAGTGCATAAAGGATGACGATGAAGACCAGGATCACCGCCGTCAGCACGGAATTCTGCAGGTCGAACAGAAGCTGGCGGATGTCCTTGGACTTGTCCTGGCTGAAGGTCACTTCGGTGCCTTCGGGCAGCAGAGCCTTGAACTCTTCGGTGACCGCCTTCACCTGGTCGACCGTTTCGATCAGGTTGGCTCCGGTGCGCTTTGAAACTTCGATGGCGATTGCCGGCGCGCCGTTCAGGCGGGTCACCGTCTCGGGTTCCTTCAGCGTCGGCAGGATGCCAGCGATGTCGCGGACCCGGACGGTGGCGGTCCCGGTCGAGACGACCGGCAGGTTCGCCACATCCTCGATGGTTTCCAGCAGCGACGGCACCTTGATCGCATAGCGGCCCTCGGCCCCTTCCAGCGACCCTGCGGCCACCAGCTGGTTCCCGGCAGCAAAGCCCGCGATCAGGATATCGGGGCGCAGGCCATAGGTGGCCAGCTTGCCGGGATCTATCACGACTTCGACCAGATCGTCGCGCACGCCCTGAAGCTCGGCGTTCAGGACCGGGGGCAGCTCTTCCAGCCGGTCGCGCAAGTCGCGGCCCGCGCGGGCCAGCACGCGTTCCGGCACGTCGCCAGAGAGGGTGATGACCAGGATCGGGAATTCGGACAGGTTGACCTCGTTCACCGTCGGCTCGTCGGCCCCGTCCGGCAGCTCGGGCCGCGCCATGTCGACCTTGTTGCGCACATCGTCCAGCGCCTTCTTGAGGTCGGCCCCGGCCTGGAATTCGATCAGCACGTTGCCGCCGCCCTGATAGGCGGTCGAGGTCATCTTCTTGATGCCGGTGATCGACTTCAGCGAGGTTTCCATCGGCCGCAGCAAGAGCCGCTCGCTGTCTTCGGGCGAGATGCCGGTGTAGTGCATGCTGACGTAAAGGATCGGGATCTGGATATCCGGCTCGGCCTCCTTGGGGATCGAGACATAGGCCATGGTCCCGGCCAGCATCAGGAACAGCAGGACCGAAACGGTCAGCCGGGCATTGGCAATGGCGGTTTCGACGATCTTCATTGGCCGACCCCAGAGGCTACCTCGACCGTGTCGCCGTCGCGCACGAGGTCTTGACCTGCGGTGATGATGCGCACGCCTTCGGGCACTCCGGTGACGACCAGGCCCTGGGCGGTGTCATCGATGATCTGGACGGCGGCGAACTGGGCCACGTTGGCCTTGTCCACGACCCGCACCCCAAGTTCGCCCTTGTCCGACAGCGTGATGATCGACCGCGGGACCACGACGGCGCGAAGCGGCTGGGCGTAAAGCGACACCTCGGCCGTCATGCCCGAGGGCAGCGTCATCCGCGGGTTCGGCAACGCGATTTCCACCGGGAAGGTCCGGGTCTGCGCCGAAGCCTCACGCGCCACCAGCCGCACGGTCCCGTCCATCTCGGTCCCGTTGACGAGGCGCACCTTGGCGGTGGACCCCACGGCGACGGCGGCCAGGTCGACCTCGCTCACCTCGGCCTTAACCAGGATCGGATCCAGCGACAGGATCGTGGCAACCGGGGTTCCGGTCTGCACCCATTCGCCAAGTTCGACGGTGACGGTATCCACAACGCCGGCGAAGGGTGCCTTCAGCCGCAGACGGTCGGCCGAGGCCTGGGCGCGCGCAAGCTCGGCGGCGGCGGCGTCACGGGCGGACCGGGCGTTGGTCAGGTTCGACTCTGAAGTGCTGCCACCCTCGAACAGCCGCTGCGCAACCTCGAGATCCCGCTCTTTCTGGTCCAGCGCGATGCGGGCGATCCTTTCCTGGGCCACGGCCTCGGGGCCTTCCAGCGTCATGACCTCGGACCCAGCCCCGACCATGCCACCCTTGGTCATTGCCAAGGACGCGATGACCCCGTCGGCGCGTGCCGCCAGTTCCACCCGCTTGTCGGCCTCGGTGATCCCCGAAAGACGGATCGCGCGGGCGTGGTCGACGAAGACCGGCTCGACGGCCGATACGGTGCGGACCAGAGGCTTGTTTTCAGTGGCGGGGGCCTCGGGCGTCTGGGATTCCTTACCCTCGGCGGTCTGTGCGCTGCCGACCGACGAGAACTCGCCAGTCGCGATCCAGGCAACGGCGCAAGCCATGACAGCAAGGGCGGCAAGACGGTGGAATTTCGGCATGGCGAGGCATCACCCGGATAAGCTGTTGATCGGAAAAGATTTCTTCTGTCGCGAGCCAATATTGGCCCAACGGCCGGAGCTGGAACAAGACTCTGTACGCGGACGCGCGAAGTCATACGCCCGGCGGGAAACAAGGTCCAGTCCGGTGTTGCAACCGCTTTGGCTTGACTTCGAAGGTGAAAGCGCCCATCTCCACCATGTCCGACGCCCGTGCCGCGTGAGCACCGAAAGGCCCGGACGCTCTGGTTCCCATTAGTCACGCAGGGGCGCCGCTTGCGGCACGGTCACGGGCATAGGCCCGGGGCGAGGGTCGCAGGCCCTCTGAACGAATGGGATTCCCATGACCACTTTTGCCGACCTCGGCCTTTCGCCGAAAATCCTGAAAGCGCTGGAAAAGACCACGCTGAAGACGCCCACGCCGATCCAGGCGCAGGCAATTCCCCATATCATGGCGGGCCGTGACCTGATGGGCCTGGCCCAGACCGGCACCGGCAAGACCGCCGCTTTCGGCCTGCCGCTTCTGCACCGCCTTCTCGACATCGGCCACCCACCGGGGCCGAAGAACGTGCGCGCCCTTATCCTTGCGCCAACGCGTGAGTTGATCGCCCAGATCAAGGACAACTTCGAGGTCTTCACCAAGGGCACCGCCGTCAAGGTGACGATGGTCGTTGGCGGCGCGTCCCTCTTCAAACAGGCGCAGGCGCTCTCCAAGGGCACTGATGTTCTGGTGGCTACCCCCGGCCGTCTGATCGACCTTCTGGAGCGTGGTGACGTCAAGCTGGACCAGTGCGCCTATCTGGTGCTGGACGAAGCTGACCACATGCTGGACATGGGCTTCATCCATTCCCTGCGGAAGATCGCCAAGCACATCCCGCTCAAGCGTCAGACGATGCTTTTCAGCGCTACCATGCCGAAAGACATCTCGGAAATCGCCGACACCTACCTGCGTGACCCGATCAAGGTGCAGGTGGCACCCCCCGGCAAGCCGGTCGAGCGGATCAGCCAGGGCGTCCACTACATCCCGAACGGCGACAAGGCCCGCGTGCTGGAAGAGTATCTGAAGAAGCACCCGGGCGAGCAGGCCCTGGTCTTCGGTCGCACCAAGCACGGCTCGGAAAAGCTGATGAAGCTGCTGGCCGTCTGGGGCTTCAAGGTCGGCTCGATCCACGGCAACAAAAGCCAGAACCAACGTGACCGCACCCTGACCGAGTTCCGCAATGGCGAGCTTGACGTGCTGGTCGCCACCGACGTCGCCGCCCGCGGAATCGACATTCCTACCGTGCGCCACGTCTACAACTTCGACATGCCCAACGTGCCGGAGAACTACGTCCACCGCATCGGACGCACCGCGCGGGCGGGGGCCAACGGGTCCTCGATCAGCTTCTGCGCTCCGGCTGAAATGGGCGAGCTGCAGGCCATCGAGAAACTGCTGAAGACCCCGCTTCCCGTTGTGGGCGGCGCGCCTTGGGCGGCGGACGTGGTTGCTGCGGCTCCGAAGCCGGGGCAGAACCGCGGGCAGCGGCAGGGCAATGGCGGACGGCAGGGCCAGAAGCTGACGGCCAAGCCGCAGGGCCAGCGGTCCGGTTCGGGCAAACCAGCGGGTCAGGGTCGTCCGGCGGGTCAGGGCAAACCTGCGGGCCAGCGCCCGGCCAAGCCTCAGGGCGGCAGCTTCGCGCCGCGCCGCGACGCACGCTAGAAACGGCGGGCGGGGTCGGTATAAGCCGGCCCCGCTTTCGTTCCGGTCAGCTTGCCTCTTCTTCCAGGTTCAGCTTCATCTCCAAAAGCACCTGCTGGATCGCCAGCGTCTCGCGCAGAAGCCGCTTGGCCTCGTTGACCGAGATCTTTCCGTCGCCGATTGCCTGATTGTATTCCGCCATCAGCATCCCGAAACGCTGCGCCAGGGCAACGACATCCTGGTTCACCCCCGAGGACGAGGCGTTCCGCTTTTCGCCGTCATAGGACAGCGTGATCCCCCGCAGGTCCGCCAGGGCCGCCGTCACATGCGGGAAGCGGCTTGAGGACTCCAGCGCCGCCACCACGTCAATCGGCATGAAGCGGTCGTCGTGTTCGTCGCTGTCCGAGTAATACCGCCCCAGCGTGGCCTTCGACTTTCCGGTGATCGCGCAGGCCGATTCAATTCCCACGTCCTTGACCAGCGCCTCGGTGTGTTTCTTCAGATAGGACGCAACCGACATCACCCACTCCACTGACCTGCATGCCCCAGGGTCAAGCCGGGGGAAACGCGATGTTTTTTTCCCATTAATCGGATGGGAACCGTTTGTCATGGATAAAGAGGTTCCGGGCTGTCCGGAACGTTAGCGAGTGGTCGATGTCCCCAGCATCGGCAAGCGTTGGGTCCGCCGCATCAACCCGGCAAACGGGCTGACGGCGGCGCCGACTAAACGCGGCGGGCCCGTGTTTTGCGAGTGTGCGGGCGTTCCCGCCGGTATGTGTGTTTCGGGCCTGCGGTCCCGCCCGGTAAGGGGTTATCTTCGGTAAGTCGGGTCGTGTCTGCCAGCCAATAGGCTTGCAGCGCGGCCCGGTGATCGGCTAGGGGATCGCCTCATGGCCAAGCTTTATTTCCACTACTCCACCATGAACGCGGGGAAATCGACCTCGCTGCTGCAAGCCTCGCACAACTACCGCGAGGGGGGGATGCAGACCTATCTGATCACTGCGCAGTTCGACAACCGCGCCGGCGAAGGCCGCATCGCCAGCCGCATCGGCATCGGCGAGCCTGCCGATACCTTCGGCCCGGATGAGGACATGTTCGAAAAGCTGAAGGCGCGGTTCGCAAAGGGCCCGGTCGCCTGCGTCTTCATCGACGAAGCGCAGTTTCTGTCCAAGCCGCAGGTCTGGCAGCTGGCCCGCGCGGTCGACGACCTGGGCGTGCCGGTCATGGCTTACGGCCTCCGCGTGGACTTCCAGGGCAACCTCTTTCCCGGCTCGGCCGCGCTTCTGGCCTGGGCCGACGAGATGCGCGAGGTCCGCACGATCTGCCATTGCGGCAAGAAGGCCACGATGGTCATCCGCCGCGACCCGGACGGGCGCGCGCTGAAGGAAGGCGAGCAGGTGGTGATCGGCGGGAACGAGACCTACGTCAGCCTCTGCCGCCGTCACTGGCGCGAGGCGATGGGCACCTGATCCCGTTGCGGGCGGGCGATGATGATCCCCGCCAGCGCAATCAGCGCCATGCCGACCCAGGCGAACCAAGCCAAACTCTCGCCCCACAGCAGGAACCCCCACAGCGCCGAGGCGGGCAGGATCACGTACTCGAAGACCGACACGCGCGAGACCTCGGCCATCTGGTAGGCCTTCACGAACATCCCCACCCCGACCAGCGAGCCTGCCGCCTGCACGAAGGTCCACCAAAGGAACTCTCCCGTCGGCCAGACCGGGCCGCGCTGGAGAAACCCGTCTGGACCCTCGGGCACCGCCAGCGGGAAGGCCCAGAGGACCGCCATCCCAAGCAGCCCGTAGACCCCCAACATCCCGAAGAACCCGGCCACCACTGTTTCGGCCGTCTCGCCCGCGCACCAGCGCTGGGTGGCGATGTTGCCCATCGCGTAGAGCGCACCCGAGATCACTGGCAGAAGTGCGGCCAGCGTGGCCCCAGACAGCGCCTCGGGTCCCAGGACCAGGACAACGCCCGCAAAGCCGATCAGCACAGCCAGGATCTGCACACCGCGGATGGGCTGGCCGTAGAGATACCGCTGGAAAAACAGGACGAACAGCGGCGCGGTAAAGAGGCCCGCCGCGACCTGGGCCACGGGCAGGAAGGCCAGCGCTCCGAAGTAGATCAGCATCGCCGTCCCGTGGATTGCCGACCGCGCGATGACCGCCCAGGGCCGTTTGGGCCACAGCTTCAGCCCCATCGACACCGCCACCAGCGCCAGGATCGCGAAGGCCATCGCCGTCCGCGTCGCATGGAACTGCCACAGCCCCGCATCCCTGGCGATCACCCGGACGTAGTTGTCGGTGAAGGCGATCACGCTGGCATAGACCAGCACCGCGCCAAAGGCGGCCAGGGTTCGGTTCGGGGTATCGCTCATCTGCGCGTCCGGTTTTCGTTTTCCCGACAGGACCCGACATCCGGGCCCTGCGCCAGCTTGAACGCGACCAGTCCCGACAAATCCGGGTCGCTGGCGTGTTTCGCTGCCAACGCCGGGGGAAGGGTGATTGTCGCCGCCGTCCGGGCCGGATAAGCTGGCCGTCAAACAGGCAGAGACCCCGCAGCCGATGACGGCGCTACGTAAGTATCAACGGCTGGAATGTGGAGGCCTGTGGCGCGAGACGCCGCAGGACCAACGGCGTGACGTGCTGGTCCACTTCGGCGAGGCGACGCTGGTCCTGTCCGACCCGAAAAGCGGCACCGCGATCAGCCACTGGTCGCTGCCCGCCATCGAACGTGTGAACCGGGGCGAGGACCCGCCGATCTTTGCCCCCGGACCGGATGCCAGTGAAAGCCTGGAACTGACTGACCCCGACATGATCGCGGCACTGGGTGCCGTGCGCCACGCGGTCCAGGCTGCCACGGCCAAGCCCGGCCGCCTGCGTGGCGTCCTGCTGGCCGGGGCAGCTGCTGCGGTGGTGCTGGTTGCCGTCGTCTGGCTGCCGGGGGCGCTTGTCCGCCATACCGCCTCGGTGGTGCCACTCGCGCAGCGCGCAGACATCGGTCAGCGGGCACTGGACGATCTTACCCGTGTGACCGGGGCGGCCTGCAACAACCAACTTGGCCTGCAGGCGCTCGCCGCCTTGTCCGAACGCGTCTTCGGTCCGGTGGATACGCCGATCCTCTACGTCCTGCCCGAAGGCATCGACGAACCGCAGCACCTGCCCGGCGACGTCATCATGCTGCCCCGCCGACTGATCGAGCAGTCGAACGGCCCCGAGGCCGTTGCCGGTGCCGCCCTGGTCGAACGGCTGCGCAGCCGCACCCGCGATCCGATCATCCCCCTGCTGGAATATGCTGGCATCAAGGCGACGGTGCAGCTTCTGACCACGGCCGACCTGCCCGACGCAGCCCTTGCGGGCTATGGAGAGGCGCTTCTTCGCGCCGCCCCCGTGCCCCTGGCCGAAGCCAGCGTGCTGGCGGCGTTTGAGGCCGCGCAGGTCCCCGCCACGCCCTATGCGCTGGCCGTCACCCCCGAAGCAAATGTGGGCCTTGCCACGAACGACCCCTACAAGGGCCTCGCGCCGTCGCCTCTGGTCCCGGACGAATCCTGGATAGCCCTGCAAGGGATTTGCGGCGGCTAGGCGCGCTAGGGGCTGACCACCGTTGCTTGCGCAAAGCCTGCGTCCCGCAGCGCCAGCCACGCAGCTTCGGCCGAAGCCTGGTCTGGGAACGGTCCCGCGAAGACAGTGATCACCGCTCCGCCGCCACTCTGCACCCGGCCACGGACCACGTCATAGTCCAATTCCTTCAGCCGCGCCTCGGCCTGCTTGGCGGCCCTGGACTGGCCGAAGCTGCCGACCGCAACAAAATGGCCACCGTCGGCCTCTGCGCTGGGTGCGTTCGGGGTCCCCTTCACCGGCTGCACCCCGATCTCCTCGACCACCGGGACAGGCTGGCCCGAGGGAGGGCTGCCACAGACCGGCACCCCCTGGCGCGAGACGCGGGGGACCCACACCACCTGAGACCCAGTGCCGGCACGGGCGAACATGCAGCCTTTGCTGTCGACGTATTGCAGACCGGCATAATCTGCCGGCGGCACTTCCGCGGGCTGCAGCGGCTGGGCTTCCGCTGCCACCCCGGCCAGCATCAGCAGTGGCACCAAAGCCCGGATCATTTGGTCCCGAACATCCGGTCCCCGGCATCGCCCAGACCCGGCACGATGTATCCGTGATCGTTCAGATGGCTGTCCACCGCTGCCGTGACGATCGGCACGTCCGGGTGGGCCTCCTTCATCCGGGCGATCCCTTCGGGCGCAGCCAACAGGCACAAGAACCGTATCTGCTTCGCCCCCGCCTGTTTCAGCAGCGACACCGCCGCCGCCGACGAGTTTCCGGTTGCCAGCATCGGGTCCACGACGATGGCAATCCGGTCCTCCATGTGTTCGGGCAGCTTGCAGTAGTACTGCACCGGCTGCAGCGTCTCGGGGTCGCGGTACAGCCCGACGAACCCCACGCGCGCCGCCGGGATCAGCTCCAGGATGCCATCCAGAAGCCCGTTCCCCGCCCGCAGGATACTGACCAGCGCCAGCTTCTTGCCTTCGATCACGGGGGCATCCATCTCCTCCAGCGGCGTCTCGATCCGCTTGGTGGTCATCGGCAGCTCGCGGGTGACCTCATAGGCCAGCAACAGGCTGATCTCGCGCAACAGCTTGCGGAAGCTGGCGGTCGAGGTGTCCTTCTCGCGCATCAGGGTCAGCTTGTGCTGGACCAGAGGGTGCGACACGACGGTCAGGTGATCCAGCATTCAGGCCTCCAGCAGCTTTCCGATCCTGATCTTGGTATCGGCGTCGCAAAAGGCCGCGTCAAGCGACTGGCGCGCGATCCGCCGGAATTGCCCGTCGTCCCAGTCGAAGGCCTTGTGCAACTCCTCGTACTCGCGCGACATCGTCGTGTGGAAGAAGGGCGGATCGTCGGTGCTGATGGTCACCTTTACCCCCCTTCGGTCCAATTCATCGATCGGATGATCCCGGAACGAGGGATAGACCCCCAAGGTCACGTTCGACCCCGGACAAACCTCCAGCACGATCCCCTTCTCGGCCAACTCGTCGACCAGCGCCAAGTCCTCGATCGCCCGCACCCCATGCCCGATCCGCTCCACCTCCAGGTCCCGCACCGCATCGCGCACACTCTCGGGGCCGCCCCATTCCCCCGCATGCGCCGTCAGCCGCAGCCCCGCTTCCCGCGCGCAGTCGAAGGCCCAGCGGAAGTCCTTGGGCGCGCCCACCTTCTCGTCCCCGGCGATCCCGAACCCGACGATCCAGTCCCCGGCGGTTTCCGCCGCGCAACGTGCCGTCTCCCGCGCCTTTTCGGGGCCGAAATGTCGGATGCAGGTGATGATCCCGCGAAGGGTGATTCCCATCTCCCGCTCCGCCTGATCCGCCGCCTCGCGCATTGCGTGGAGGTATTCCTTCCAGGCCCCGACATCGCGACCGCCACAGAAATCGGGCGACAGGAAGGTCTCCGAATACACCACCCCCGCCTTCGCTGATTCCTCCAGCACCGCCAGCACCAGCCGCTGATAATCGCGCGGGGTCTGCAGCGCCGAGGTCGCCGCCTCATAGACCTTCAGGAAATCCCAGAAGTCCTTGTAGCGGTAGTTCCCCCGCTCGTCGAAGACGCCGGCTATGTCCAGATGCTTCTCCTTCGCCAGCCCCGCGATAAAGGCGGGCGGCGCCGCCCCCTCCAGATGCAGATGCAACTCGACCTTCGGCAGTCCGCTCACGAAACACTCCTTATTTCATCTGTCCATAAGTATCCCACGGGGGTCCGGGGGTGTGAAACCCCCGGTCCGGCAGAGGTCACAGGAAACTCCGCCCCGGCCCCTGCACCGCCACCCCCAGATGCGCCGCCACCGACGCGCCCACATCCACGAACCCGCACACCCCGACCTCGCGCAGACCCGCACCCCAGCCCACCACCGGCACCCGCTCCCGCGTATGTTCGGTTCCCCTGAACGTCGGGTCGTTGCCGTGATCGGCGGTGAAGATCGCCAGGTCCCCTGGTCGCAGGGTCGCAAGAAACCGCGGCAACTCGGCGTCGAACCACTCCAGCGCGCGGGCATAGCCCGCCACGTCGCGGGGGTGACCATACAGCGTGTCGAACTCGACGAAGTTCGCAAAGGTCAGGGACCCGGCCTCGGCCTCCGCCCCAAGTCTTACCAGGTGTTCGAAAAGGTCAGCGTCGGACTTGCCCTTGTGCAGCTTCCCGATCCCGCGCATCGAGAAGATGTCGCCGATCTTGCCGATCCCATGCGTGGCACGTCCGGCGCCTGCGACCCAGTCCAAGAGCGTCGGCGCGGGCGGCGCGATCGCAAAATCCTTGCGGTTGGCGGTCCGCTTGAAGTCGCCACAGCCGCCCGTGAAAGGCCGCGCGATCACCCGCCCGACCTTGCGGGCATGCAGCATCGGCGCCAGGTCCCTGCACAGCTGCAACAGCCGCTCCAGCCCGAAGGCCTCTTCATGCGCGGCGATCTGGAAAACGCTGTCCGCACTCGTGTAGCAGATCGGCCAGCCGGTCCGCATATGCGCTTCGCAATGCTCGGCGATGATCGGCACGCCCGAGGCATGGCAGTTCCCCAGGATCCCCTCGGTCCCCGCCAACCGGCAGACCTCGGCCACGATGTCGTCAGGGAAGGCGGGCACGGTGTCGGGAAAATAGGTCCAGTCCCAGGGCACCGGCACCCCTGCCAATTCCCAGTGCCCGGACGGAGTGTCCTTGCCCCGCGACACTTCGGTCGCAGCCCCCCACAGGCCTTCGGGCACGGCGTCCATCCCCGGCGTCGCCACACCCGAGGCCAGCCGGATTGCCGCCCCAAGCCCCAGCCGGTCCAGGTTCGGCATCCGCATGGGACCCGAGCGCCCGACCTCTGCCCGGCCCTCGGCACAGGCCGCCGCGAGGTGGCCCAGCGTGTTCGACCCTTCATCGCCGAAGGCCGCCGCATCGGGTGCGCCGCCGCAGCCAACGCTGTCCAGCACCACCAGAAACGCCCGCCCGCCAGTGCTGGCCATCAGCCAATCCTCATCTGTATCAGCGCGGGCTCCTCCGCAAACTCCGGCGCGATCTGGTAGGCCGCCTGCACCGCCCGTACTGCTGCCCGCGCCGCATCCTCGGTTACCGCATGGACCATCGCCAGCGGCACGCCTGCGCCCATTTCCTCTCCGATCCCCGCCAGATCCGTGAGGCCGACCGAGGGGTTCACCCGGTCGCCCTCGCGCAGGCGCCCCCCGCCCAGATGCACAACCGCCTGGCCCAGCGCCTCGCCGTCGATCCGCGCCACGAAGCCGTCCGTCGGCGAGGGCACCTCCATCATCACCGGGGCCGAGGGCAGGCGGTCCGGCCAACGTTCCACAAAGTCCGCCGGCCCCCCCTGCGCCACAACCATCCGCCCGAAACATTCTGCCGCCGCACCGGATTCCAGCGCCTGGGCGATCCGCCCCTCGCCATCCTCCGCGTCACTGGCCAGTCCGGCCAGCGCCAGCACCTCGCCGCCCAAGGCCACCGTCACGTCCCACAGAGCCTCGTTGACCGAGGTGCCGGTCAGCGTCTCCATCACCTCGATCACCTCCAGCGCGTTCCCCGCTGCCGTGGCCAGCGGCTGCGACATGTCGGTGATCAGGGCACTGGTCATGCACCCCGCCCCCTGTGCTGTCTTGACCAGGGACCGCGCCAGCGCCTCGGCGTCCGCTGCCGTCTTCATGAAGGCACCCGAGCCGCATTTGACGTCCAGAACCAGCGCCTCCAGCCCCGCCGCCAGCTTCTTCGACAGGATCGAGGCGGTGATCAGGTCGATCGACTCCACCGTCGCCGACACATCGCGGATCGCGTAAAGGCGTCGGTCTGCCGGGGCCAGGTCGGCCGAAGCCGCCACGATGGCGCATTTCACCTCGGTCATCTGCTTGCGCAGCGCCGCTTCCGTCAATCCGGTTCGAAACCCAGGTATGGCTTCCAGCTTGTCCAGCGTCCCACCCGTATGCCCCAGCCCCCGACCCGAGACCATCGGCACATAGGCCCCGCAGACCGCCAATGCCGGGGCGAGGAGCAGAGAGGTGCAATCCCCGATCCCGCCCGTCGAATGTTTGTCCACCACCGGGCCGGGCAGGTCCCATTCCAGCACCTTCCCGCTGTCGCGCATCCCCCGCGTCAGCGCCACGCGCCCTTCCTCGGACAGGCCCTTCAGCAGCACCGCCATCGCGAACGCGCCCGCCTGCGCATCCGTCACCGCGCCCGAGGCCAGCCCCATCGCGAACCAGCGCAAATCGTCGGTCGAGGGTTGGCCCCCGTCCCGCACCTTGGCGATGATCAACCGCGCGTCGGTCACGTGCGGTCCATGTGCGCGGCGGTGAAAACGCCTGGCAAAAGCTCGGCCACGGTCATCACCTTCTGCTTGCCGTCTGTGGTGCAAAGCGTGACGCGCACGTCCTGGGCCGCAAACTCGGCGATCTTCTGACGGCACCCGCCACAAGGAGGCACCGGGTCCGGGCTGTCGGCGATCACGCAGACCTCGGCGATCCGCGTATCCCCTGCCGCGATCATCGCCGCAATGGCCCCCGCCTCGGCACAGGTGCCCTCGGGATAAGCCACGTTCTCGACATTGCAGCCGACATGCACCGCACCGCTTGTGGCGCGCAAGGCCGCCCCGACCTTGAACCGCGAATAGGGCGCATAGGCCCGCTCTCTGACCGCCGTCGCCGCCTCCAGAAGCGTCATCGCCACCCCCTGTTTGACCATTTGGTCAGAGTGTGATGCCGCCCGCAGATTTCCGCAAGCCGGGTGTGCTCGTCGTGCTACTTCGTCGCCTCCTCGCAGGGCCTCCCGACGAGAAGACGAAGTCGCACGAGGAGGCGCTATCTGGGAACCACCCGCGTCACCGGATTGCCCGGCAACGTCACCTCCAGCAGTTCCAGGTCAGGTGTCGCGTCAGAATACCGCGTCGCCAGGCCTGGGGGGATCACGAAGGCATCGCCGGGCGACAGGCGGTAGGGGTCCTTGCCCTCGCCCTCCAGCGTCATTCCGCCGGACATGACGAAGGTGAACAGGATATCGCCCTCGTGCACCGTCCAGGGAGCCGTGCCCGCTGGCCGTGCGACCATCACCGAAGCCACGCCCTTCGTCGCCGCCATGATCGTCGTATCCCGCGCCTCGAAACCCGGGATGCGGAACGGCTTGAACACGCCGTCCTTCCCGATGTCATGCACGAATTTCTGCCCGTCCCATTCCCGATCCGGCCGGAAATGCGGGGTGGGCAGCGTCATCTCATGGTCGATCTCGGTCACATGCTCGGCGGGCACCCCGATCTCGACCACTTGCACGCCTTCCGAATGCAGCACCTTGTGGCGGATGCCCGGCGGCTGGATGAAGCAGTCCCCGGCATGGATGCGCCGGATACCGCCTTGATCTTCATAAAGGACATCCACCCAACCCGCGACGCAGAAGATCAGCTGGAAGCCCACCTTGTGGAAATGCACCATGTCCGGCACCGGCCCGTCCGGCACCCGGATATGGCTCGCGATCATCGCCCCGCCCAACCGCGTCGGGATCAGGTCGCGATACTCCATCCCCGCCCGCCCGATCACCCAGGGCGCCTGGTCCGCCAGCCTGCGCACCACAAAGGCATGTTCCGTCGCGGGCGTTACGACCGGAGGGTTCAGCTCATCCACCTCCACCTTCGTCCCGTTGGGTGCTGTCAGCGACTTCGCCCCCCCCGCAAATCCCGGATCGTCAGTCAGGATGCGCAGCGTCCCCGGTGCCTCGCTTGCCCCCTTCTCGATCCGCAGCCGCACCCCATGCCCGGACAGCACGGCGACCGAGGGGTTGTCGGCAGGAAAGATCATGTCCAGCCGAAAGCCAAGCGTCTTGGTATAAAACGGCAAATCTTCCCGCAGCTCTTGCGTGGGCAGCCGGATCTCGGCGCGGGTCTCCTGGGTCATGGTCTCTCCTTCAGGCAATCTGGGCATAGGCAGTTTCTGCGTCGTAGATGAAACGCAGCATCAGATCATGGGCGTGAGGGCCATCCTGCGCTTCGACGGCCTGAAGCAGAGCCTTCAGACCATCGACAATGATCTTCCGCGCCGCCGGGTCCGGCAGTGTCGCAAAGCGCACCGATTGCACCTGGCCCGAATAGCGCTGGATGGCATTGCGCAGCTCATTGTTCCGCACCGCCCCAAGCCAGGCATTGCGGAAGGCCTCGGCCCCCCGATGGAAGGCGGCAACATCTCCTTTCGCACTCTCGGCCAGCGCCAGCGCATCACGCATGGCGAGCAGGTCATTCACCGTCCGATCGCGGGCGACACAGACCACCGCATGTGGCTCCAAAAGCCGCCGCAGGACAAAGACCTCTGCAATCCGCTCGGGCGACAGGTTCGGCAGCGCGAAGCCCCGGCTGGTGCCTTCCAGATAGCCTTCGGAGACGAGCTGCATCAGCGCCTCACGCACCGGCATCCGGCTGACGCCCATCTCTGCGGCGATGGCATGGTCCACAAGCCGCACATCCGGCCCAACCTCGCCGCGCAGAAGGCGCAGGCGCAGTGCCTCGTGAATCCGGGAGCGGTGGCTGGTGCGGGACATCGCAAAAAGAGTATACCACCCAGACAAAAAGTCCAGGAAATTAGCCATTCTTCCCATGATTATGGCAGTTTCGGTATACTTTTATTGAACCAGGGGCCGGCACTTGCTTGCAAAGCCGAAAAGCCCTTGCGGGATTTCACTGATTTCCATAGGCCGCAAATGCAGGCATGGTGGCGCTGAAAGGCCGGGCCGGCACCGATACAACCGGCTTCGGAACGGATGGTTCAACGTTAAACCATCTTCAGGAGGGGACTTATGGACGACCGGCAGGACGAGGCGAAGCAGGCGGCACGGCAGGCGGCGCTGGACTATCACGAGTTTCCAAAGCCCGGAAAACTCGAGATCCGCGCCACGAAACCGCTTGCCAACGGCCGCGACCTTGCCCGCGCCTATTCCCCCGGTGTTGCCGAAGCCTGCCTGGAAATCAAGGCCGACCCCGCGACCGCTTCCCGCTACACGTCCAAAGGCAACCTCGTCGCCGTGATCTCGAACGGTACTGCCGTTCTGGGCCTTGGCAACATCGGTGCGCTTGCCTCGAAACCGGTGATGGAGGGCAAGGCCGTCCTCTTCAAGAAATTCGCCAACATCGACTGTTTCGACATCGAGGTGAACGAAGCCGATCCAGTCAAACTGGCCGACATCGTCTGCGCGCTGGAACCCACCTTCGGCGCGGTTAATCTTGAGGATATCA
The DNA here is from genome assembly GCF_030694085.1 of Tabrizicola sp. Taxonomy (GTDB): domain Bacteria; phylum Pseudomonadota; class Alphaproteobacteria; order Rhodobacterales; family Rhodobacteraceae; genus Tabrizicola. The sequence continues at coordinate 100,595 of NZ_JAUXZE010000005.1, forward strand.
AGGCCCCCGACTGCTTCATCGTCGAAAAGCTGTGCCGTGAGCGGATGAACATCCCCGTTTTCCACGACGACCAGCACGGCACCGCCATCGTGGTCGGGGCCGCCGCCACCAATGCGATGATCGTCGCGGGCAAGTCCTTCGACACGATAAAGGTCGTTTCCACTGGCGGGGGCGCGGCCGGCATCGCCTGCCTGGAAATGCTGGTGAAGCTGGGCGTCCGGCGCGAGAACGTCTGGCTCTGCGACCTTGAGGGCCTTGTCTACCACGGCCGGGCCGAACAGATGACTCAGCAGAAAGCGGCCTTTGCGCAAGGGCATAGGCCCGCCACCCTTGCAGACGTCATCACCGGGGCCGATCTTTTCCTCGGCCTTTCCGGCCCCGGCGTCCTGACGCCCGCGATGGTGCAGACGATGGCGCCTAACCCGATCATTTTCGCCCTCGCCAACCCCACGCCGGAAATCCTGCCCGACGACGCCCGCAAGGTCGCCCCCGGCGCGATCATCGCCACGGGCCGCTCGGACTTCCCGAACCAGGTCAACAACGTCCTCTGCTTCCCCTTCATCTTCCGGGGTGCCCTCGACGTCGGCGCGACCACGATCAACGACGCGATGGAGATTGCCTGCATCGAAGGCATCGCCGCCCTTGCCCGTGCAACCACGTCAGCCGAAGCCGCCGCCGCCTACCGGGGCGAGACCCTCAGCTTCGGCCCCGACTACCTGATCCCGAAACCCTTCGATCCCCGCCTGATCGGCGTTGTCGCCAGTGCCGTCGCCAAGGCCGCAATGGAGACCGGCGTCGCCACCAGGCCGCTCGACGACCTTGACGCCTACAAGCGGGGCCTTGACGGATCGGTCTTCAAGTCCGCCCTTCTCATGCGCCCGGTTTTCGAAGCCTCGAAGATGGCCGCACGCCGGATCGTCTTTGCCGAAGGCGAAGATGAACGTGTCCTCCGCGCTGCCAACGCAATGCTGGAGGAAACCAACGACCAGCCCATCCTGATCGGCCGCCCCGAGGTTGTCGAGGCTCGCTGCGAGCGTTTCGGTCTGCCGATCCGCCCGGGCCGCGACTTTCATCTGGTGAACCCGGAGAACGACCACCGCTACCGCGACTACTGGGGCACCTATCACGAACTGATGGCCCGCCGCGGCGTCACCCCCGACACCGCCCGCGCGGTGATGCGGACGAATACCACCGCCATCGCCGCGATCATGGTCCACCGCGAGGAAGCCGACAGCATGATCTGCGGCACCTTCGGCCAGTTCAACTGGCACCTCGGCTACGTCCGCCAGATCCTTGCCCGCAGCGGCCGGCACCCCGTCGCGGCGCTCAGCCTCATGATCCTGGAGGACGGCCCCCTCTTCATCGCCGACACCCATGTCCACCCTGAACCAAGCCCGCAGCAGATCATGGAGACGGTCATTGGCGCCGCCCGCCACGTCCGCCGCTTCGGTCTTGCCCCGAAGATTGCGCTTTGCACCCAGTCGCAGTTCGGCAACATGGACACTGCCAGCGCCCGCCGGATGCGCGACGCGCTGGAGATGCTGGACCAGCGCGAACCCGACTTTGCCTATGAGGGCGAGATGAACATTGACGCCGCCCTCGACCAGTCGATCCGCGACCGCCTTTTGCCGGGAAGCCGCTACGAAGGCGCGGCGAACGTGCTGGTCTTCGCCTCCAGTGAAGTCGCTTCGGGCGTCCGCAACATCCTGAAGGTCAAGGCCGGCGGGCTGGAGGTCGGCCCGATCCTGATGGGCATGGGCAACAAGGCCCACGTCGTCACCCCAGCGATCACCGCTCGCGGGTTGCTGAACATGTCCGCCATCGCGGGGACCCCCGTGGCGCACTATGGCTAGCATATGATATCTGCAGACCCTCCGCGAAAATCGTCGCAAGAAGTCGAACTCGACCACCTTCTAGCGGAGGAGTTTGCATGCGATCCCGGCTTCATCATCAGATTCTTGGCTGCCTGTCAGCTTGATTCCGATCTAGGATCGGTGCGCAGAGTCGTTGCAGAGCCCAGCCTCGGAGGGAACGGCTTCGGTGATTTGTTAGTTGAGCTAGAGCGTGATGATCGTCGTGTGGCCCTGCTGATTGAAGACAAGATCACCGCCTCGCCCGCCGCAAGGCAAGCGGAACGGTATCGCGAATATGCAGCGATGCTGAAGGACGATGGCTGGGATCAGGTCCTCTGCGTTGTTGTTGCGCCGCAAGCATGGCGCGGAGACCGGGATGGATATGACGCGCATCTTGCCTTGGAGGAGCTGTCAGGACTTCTGGAGTCTGCCGACCCAGGCCGGTTAGGCTGGCGTCGTGCCATCATAAATCGTGCGCTGCAAAAGCACCGGACATCAGGTGTGAAGCTGCCTGACTCGAGGGTGTTGGCATTCAAGACTGCCTATCTTGAGACTGCAAACGACTGGGCGTCACGTAACAAAGTCCCCCTTTTGTTCCCTGTCCTCAAGACAGCCTATTACGACGGCGACTCCTGGGTTGAACCCATCCTGCACCCTGCATTGCCGCAGCGGTGCAAGATACGCCACCGCTGTTGGACTTCTGTCCGGACAGGGACCGGGCTTGTAGATTTGATTGTGCTCGGTGCGACCCCGGAGGAAGCCGCACTGTTGACGGGAAAGCGCGCGAGCGACTCGCTCGTATCGTCGTTCTCCGGCGGCAAGGGCATCTCCGTTTCGTTGCCCGTAGCTGAGCTACGACCGACATCGACTTTCCACGTCGAAACCTTAGAGGAATCGTTGCGCAAAATGGTTAGCTTGGTTGACTGGTTTGTGAGCATGAATATCGGCTAATTGGTTGGCGCTACCAAGCGTCGACTTTGCAAAGCTTATCGCTACATACTGGGCAGGATTTGGAATCCGCCTACTTTGCAAACTATCCACGGTCTGCACCAAGAATTCTGCAAATTTGTCGCATCGCGCTACCGGTAACACCGTTGCGCGAAGGGCATCCCTTCGCATACCACCGCGTCAGAGCATCAGCGGGGGGAGATCGCGATGAGCTACGCACAGGTCTACGGTCAGTGGCAGCAGGATCCCGATGGGTTCTGGCTTTCCGCCGCCGGGGGAATCGACTGGGTGAAAAGGCCCTCGAAGGCGCTGGATGACAGCCGCGCGCCGCTCTACGAATGGTTCACCGACGCCCAGGTCAACACCTGCTGGAACGCCGTCGACCGCCACGTCATCGCCGGTCGCGGCAAGCAGCCCGCCATCATCCACGACAGCCCCGTCACCGGCACCAAACACGTCATCACCTATGCCGAACTGCAGGACCGCGTCTCCCGCCTCGCCGGGGCGCTCAAGGCCAAGGGCATCTGCAAGGGCGACCGCGTCATCATCTACATGCCGATGGTCCCCGAGGCGCTGGAGGCGATGCTCGCCTGTGCCCGCCTTGGCGCGATCCACTCCGTCGTCTTCGGCGGCTTCGCGGCGCACGAACTCGCCGTCCGCATCGACGACTGCGCGCCGAAGGCGATCATCGCGGCAAGCTGCGGGATCGAACCCTCCCGTGTCGTCCACTACAAACCGCTCCTCGATAGCGCCATCGAGCAGGCGACCCACAAGCCCGACTTCTGCGTGATCTTCCAGCGTGAGCAGGAGGTCGCCAAGCTGACCGAAGGCCGCGACCACGCCTGGCACGAGTTCCAGTATGGCGTGGAACCCGTCGACTGCACCCCGGTCGAGGGCAACCACCCGGCCTATATCCTCTATACCTCCGGCACCACCGGCGCGCCCAAGGGTGTCGTCCGTCCCACCGCCGGGCACCTCGTCGCGCTCAACTGGACCATGCGCGCGATCTACAACTGCGGCGCGGGCGACGTGTTCTGGGCCGCCAGTGACGTGGGCTGGGTCGTCGGCCACAGCTACATCTGCTACGCCCCTCTCATCGCGGGCTGCACCACTGTCGTCTACGAAGGCAAACCCGTCGGCACCCCCGACGCCGCCGCCTTCTGGCGCGTGATCAACGAACACAAGGTGCGCAGCTTCTTCACCGCCCCGACCGCCCTTCGCGCCATCAAGCGCGACGACCCGGACGGCAAGCTGGTGCCGAAACTTCCCACACTCCAGGCGCTCTACCTGGCCGGAGAACGTGCCGACCCCGACACGATCCACTGGGCGCAGAACCACCTGAAAGTCCCGGTCATCGACCACTGGTGGCAGACCGAAACCGGCTATGCCATCGCCGCGAACCCGCTGGGGATCGAACACCTGCCGGTCAAGATCGGCTCGCCTTCCGTGCCGATGCCCGGCTTCGATGTGCAGGTCCTCGACGAAGGCGGCCACCCGGTCAGCCCTGGCACCCTTGGCGCCATCGCGATCAAGCTGCCCCTGCCCCCCGGCACACTGCCGACGCTGTGGAACGCCGAGGATCGCTTCCGCAAAAGCTACCTCAACCACTTCCCCGGCTACTACGAGACCGGCGACGCGGGCTATATCGACGCCGACGGCTACCTCTACATCATGGCTCGAACCGATGACGTCATCAACGTGGCCGGCCACCGCCTGTCCACCGGCGCGATGGAGGAGGTTCTGGCCGCCCACAAGGACGTCGCCGAATGTGCCGTGATCGGCGTGGCCGACGACCTGAAGGGCCAGTCGCCGCTGGGATTCCTCTGTCTCAACAAAGGGTCGAACCGCCCGCATGACGAGGTGGTCAAGGAATGTGTCAAGCTGGTCCGCGACCAGATCGGCCCCGTGGCGGATTTCAAGCGCGCCGTCGTGGTGGACCGCCTGCCGAAAACCCGCTCGGGCAAGATCCTGCGCGGCACGATGGTCAAGATCGCCGACGGCCAACCCTGGAAGATGCCCGCCACCATCGACGATCCGGCCATCCTGGACGAGATTACCACGGCGCTGCAAAGCCTCGGCCTCGCCAAGGGCTGACGCGACACTGGACAGGCCGCGCGCGCTGAGGCAATCTTTGCATTATGCAAAGATTGCTGTCAGCCTGCACCGCATGACCCGTCCCGATTCGACCACAGCGGACCCCCGCGCCGGGGCCCTTGTCGCCTTGCGCCAGGCAATCCAGGCGTTGCATCCGCACCTGACCACGTCCGACGATCAGGCCGACCTCGCCCTGATCGAGGAAGCCGCCAATCGCCTTGCGCAGCCCCGCGAAACCGTCGCCCTTGGCATTACCGATTTCGACCCGACCCGGCTGGCCCATCTTCTGCAAATCACCGGCCCTTCCCTTGGCCCCGAGCTGCTGGCCCGCCTGACCGAAGACCTGACCACCACTCAGGAGACCCTTGCCACGGGGGCCCGGACCGCCGACTGGAAGCGCCTGCGCGAAGGCAGCCATGTGCTGATCTCGCTTTCCGGGTCGGTGGGCGCGCTCTCGCTTCAGGCGATGTCGGAAAACCTGAACGCCCTCGCCCATGCCCAGAACCGCGACGCCCTGGTCGCCCTGATGCCGCCGCTGGAGGCCGAGCTTTCCGCCCTGATCCGCCTGATCAGCGCCACCCGCGTCCCGACCGGGAGTGCCGAATGAAGTCTTCCGCCCCACTCTCGCGCCCCGCCGTTCTTCTGGTCGAGGACACGCTGTCGCTGCAGATGGTCTATCGGTCGATCCTTGCCACCTCTGGCCACCGCGTCGCCGTCGCCGCCACCGCTGCCGAGGGGCTCGACCAGTTCCGCACCCACCGGCCGATGGTCGTGCTCTTGGACCTGATGCTGCCCGACCGCGACGGGCTGGAGGTGATGCAGGAAATCCAGTCGATCCAGCCCGAAACACGCGTCATCGCCATCACTGCCAACGGCTCGGTCAACCGCGCGGTCGAGGCGATGCGGGCCGGGGCGCATGACTTCCTGGTCAAACCCTTCGACGAGGGGCGGCTCTTGTCCGCCGTGCAGAATGCGCTGTCCGAGGCTGGCCCGCGCGACGCGGTGAAACCCGCCGATCCCAGCGCCTCGGCCACCCGCAGCCGGGACGCAAGCCAGATCGCCGACGGGTCGGGCTTCATCGGTTCGTCCGAGGCGATGAACCGCATCCACGGCACGATCAATTCCGTCGCGCGCTCGATGGCCACCGTCTTCATCACCGGCGAAAGCGGAACCGGGAAAGAGCTTTGCGCGCTGGCCGTCCACGCCAATTCCAATCGCGCCGCAGGCCCGTTCATCGCGCTGAACTGCGGGGCCATCCCGCAGGATCTGCTGGAATCGGAAGTCTTCGGCCATATGAAGGGCAGCTTCACCGGCGCGATTTCCGACAAGCAGGGCGCGGCCACGGCAGCGGACGGCGGGACGCTGTTCCTGGACGAGATCTGCGAAATGGCCCCGGCCTTGCAAACCAAGCTCCTGCGCTTTCTGCAGACCTCCACCGTCCAGCCCGTCGGCGCAACGCGTCCCCGCAAGGTCAATGTCCGCATCGTCTGCGCAACCAATCGCGATCCACTCGACGCCGTCCGCCGCGGCCACTTCCGCGAAGACCTGTACTACCGCCTCTACGTCGTGCCGATCCACATGCCTCCCCTGCGCGACCGCGGCCAGGACATCCTGGAAATCGCCGAAGCCGCCCTGTCTCGCTTTGCCCAGGAAGAGGGGCGCGAGTTCCACGGTCTCGACCCTGTGGTGCGCAACTTGATGCTCTCGCTCCCCTGGCCCGGCAACGTCCGCCAGTTGCTGAACGTCATGCGCAACGTCGTTGTCCTGAACGCCGGCGGCTGGGTCACGCCCGACATGCTGCCCCCCGGCCTTGCCGACGAAAGCCGCCCGGCCGATCCGCAGCCCCTGGCCCTTGCCACGCCCGAGGCCTTCACGTCCGACAGCCTTCTGGGTCTGCCGCTCGCCGAAGCCGAGCGCCGGCTGATCGAAGCGACCCTTGCGCTGCATGGCGGGTCGATCCCCAAGGCCGCGCGGGTGCTGGACGTCTCGCCCTCCACTCTTTACCGCAAGATCGAGGCGTGGAACGCCCGCGCCAGCTGACCGCTCCTCGATGCCTTCGTCACGCGTCGCTGCCATAGCGACGAGAAGACGCAGTCGCACGAGGAGCTGCCCGTCAGACGAACTGCTCGCCGATCAGCCGCTCCTCAAGACCATGCCCGGGGTCGAACAGCAACCTGTGGCTCACCGACTGGTCCGACCGCACCTCGACGCTGGTCACATCGCGCACCGAGGACCGGCTGTCCGCATCCGCCATCACCGGCCGCTTCTCCGCTTCGATCACGTCGAACCGCACCACCGCCGACCGCGGCAGCAGCGCCCCCCGCCAGCGCCGCGGACGGAAGGCCGACATCGCCGTCAGCGCCAGCACGTCCGACCCGATGGGCAGAATCGGGCCGTGGGCCGAATAGTTGTAGGCCGTCGACCCCGCAGGCGTCGCCACCAGCGCCCCGTCGCAGACCAGCTCCTCCATCCGCACCCGCCCATCGATGCTGACCCGCAGCTTCGCCGCTTGCGGCCCCTGGCGCAGCAACGAGACCTCGTTGATCGCCGAAGCCTCGGTCACCTTTCCCTTGGCATTCTCCGCCCGCATCACCAGTGGGTTGATCAGCGTTTCTTCCGCCGCCGCCAGCCGCGCGGGCAGGTCCTCCAGCGCATAGGCGTTCATCAGAAAACCGATGGTGCCGCAGTTCATCCCATAGACCGGCAGCCGCTGCCCATGCGCCGCATGCAGGGTCTGCAGCATGAACCCGTCGCCACCCAAGGCCACGATCACCTCGGCCCGCCGCCCATCCGCCTGCCCATAGGCCGCCGTCAGCGCCTGAAACGCCGCCGCCGCCGCCGGAGCCTTCGAGGCCGTGAACCGGATCCGCTGTGTCATGTCTGGGGGTCCCCTTTGCGCCAGTCTTGGCCGGGTCACCCCGCAAACTCAAGCCCGCACCGGGGTTTCCTTTTGGCGGCACCGGTTTCCGCCACGTCGCTTTATTTCGCCCCGGTCCCGGAACACGTCGCTTTCCTGCCTTTCCCGGTGACCGCGACTGCTCTACATAGCCGCAAACTCCATGCATGAGGGCAGAACGATGAACGCTTCCCACCGCGACACCGGCTTTTTCACCGAACCCCTGTCCTCGCGCGATCCCGAGCTTTTCGGCGCGGTCACTCAGGAACTTGGCCGCCAGCGCCACGAGATCGAGCTGATCGCCAGCGAAAACATCGTCTCC
>NZ_JAUXZE010000009.1 GCF_030694085.1 Tabrizicola sp.
CCGAAGTAACGTGACCCACAAGTAGTGAAGCTGACACCTAGATCATCGGGTTTCCCCTACTAGGCCGATATGCTGCGATCAGACGCCGATGCGCCCAAACCGCCCGCATATCCCTTCATTAACCAACAAGATTCAAAGAGCCATCGTCAGACAAAAAACGTGCGATCCGCCAATTCCTTGGCGTATCCCTTCGCGCCGTGCCTTCAGATTTTCCGGTCTTCCGCGTCGACTTGCCGTCGCTTCCGTCCGTCACCGTCACGTTTCCGCTTCGGTGAGGCGGTATTTACGGAGAGGCCGCGGTGCCCGCAAGAGCAAAAAACACCTTTGTCGCAAAAAATTTGCAGAAGCGGGAAACACTCGCAAAATCTGGTGGTTGGCGCAATAGAGCCCACTACGGGCGCGGCATTGCGGCAATTTTCTTGCGGGCGCAGCATCGCCCAAGACCGCTCAGGCCTGGGCGCGCAGCCTTATCCCACCCCTGGGAAGAAGCCGCAGGGCCACAAGGCCAAGCGCAAGGGCCAGATAGACCAGCACTTCGGTCGTCCAGACCTTCGATAGCAACGCCAGATGCGCCGCTCCGGCCAGAATCGCCACATAGGCCAGCTTATGAAGACGCCCCCAGGCCAAAGCGCCCATCCGTCGGATCGCCCCGTTCCACGAGGTCAATGCCAGGGGAATCATCACCACGAACCCGATCATCCCCAGGATCACGAAGGGCCGCTTGGTCAGGTCCGCCAGCATCTCGCTCCAGCGCAGGCCCATATCCAGCCAGACCCAGGCCACCAGGTGCAGACTTACATAGAGAAAGGAGAGCAACCCCAGCGCCCGGCGAAAGCGCAGAAGGTTGAAGCCAAACCGACGCAGGGGCGTGATCGCCAGAGACGCCAGCAGGAACTGCAATCCGCGCTCGCCCAAGCCTCGCTCGATTGCCTTCACGGGATCGGGGCCAAGCCCGCCGAATACCGCGCCCCAGATCAGAAAGGCCAGTGGCACCAGCCCTAGGAGATACACCACCCAGGTCGGAACCCGGCGCGCCTGGGTGTTCAGCCAATCCATCAGTAGTCGACCGCCAGATCCTGTCCGGCGTAAAGCGACGCAACCTCGGCTTCATAACCGTTGAACATCAGCGTGTCCTGCCGCCCCCCGAAAAGACCCGAGCCGATGCGGCGTTCCGAGGCCTGGCTCCAGCGCGGATGGTCCACCTTGGGGTTCACGTTGGAATAGAAGCCGTATTCGGACGGCTGCAGCATGTTCCAGGTCGTTTGCGGCATGGTGTCGACGAGGCTGATCTTCACGATCGACTTGATCGACTTGAACCCGTACTTCCACGGCACGACCAGCCGGATCGGCGCGCCGTTCTGCTTGGGCATCGCCTCGCCATAAAGTCCGGTCGCCATGATCGTCAGCGGATGCATCGCCTCGTCCAGCCGCAGGCCCTCACGATAGGGCCAGTCGATGAACGGCGAGGCGACACCCGGCATCTCTTCCGGCCGCACCAGCGTTTCGAAGGCCACGAACTTCGCGCCGGGCTGCACACCAACCCGGTCCAGCAGGCCGGAAAGCTGAAAGCCGATCCAGGGCACGACCATCGACCAGGCCTCGACGCAGCGGAAGCGGTAGATGCGTTCCTCTAGCGGCTGTCCCTTGACCACGTCGGCAAGGTCATAGGTGCCGGGCTTGTCGACCATCCCGTCGATCACGATCGACCAGGGGTCGACCGTCATCGCTCCGGCATAAGCGGCGGGGTCATCCTTGCCGGTGCCAAATTCGTAGAAGTTGTTGTAGGAGGTGATGTCCCCGAAGCTGTTCGGCTCTTCGTCGGTCGAGTAGGCGCTTTTCGCGGCCTCGATCTTCGCAAGGGCAGGAGTGGCCAGCAAGGCAGCCCCGCCGACCATCAACTTGCGGCGGTTCAGCCACAGCGGCTTCGGCGTGACGTCGGACCAGTTCAGGCGCATGGGAGGCTCCGGTTTCAACTTCCTCCAAACATGCCGCAATCGGCATGAAAGGCAAAACAAACCGCGTCACATGTCTGCCAGTGGTTTGAAATGTTGCCGGATCCGATCACGCACTCTGAACTTTGCTCACAGTCCTTTGTCTGGAAATCGCCAAGGACCGCAGCTTAGCGCGCAATCGTTCTGGGTCAAGCTGGCCTCACGCGAAAGTCGGCATGATCCAATGTCGCAGCCCGTCCCTATCACTCTCGCCAATGACGGCATGACCGATCAAACACCGATCAAACGGAGTGACCCTATGATCCGCAGAACTTTCCTTGCGCTGACCGCCGCAACCGCCTTCGCGATGCCCGCCTTGGCTGACGGCCATTCAAAGGACATCGTCGACACCGCCGTTGCCGCTGGCTCGTTCAACACGCTTGCCGCCGCGCTGACGGCTGCTGGCCTGGTCGAGACGCTGAAGGGCGAAGGCCCGTTCACCGTCTTCGCGCCGACCGACGCTGCTTTCGCGGCTCTGCCCGCCGGCACCGTCGAGGACCTGCTGAAGCCCGAAAACAAGGACAAGCTGGTCGCGATCCTGACCTACCACGTCGTGCCCGGCAAGGTGATGTCCACCGACCTGACCGAAGGCATGATGGCCGCCACCGTGAATGGCGCCGAAGTGACCATCACCCTCGATGGCGGCCCGAAGGTCAACGGCGCGGTCATCTCGGCCCCGGACGTTGCGGCCTCGAACGGCGTGATCCACGTGATCGACTCCGTCATCCTGCCGCCGGAAGGCTGATCAACCAGGGGGGGCGCTTCGGCGCCCCCTTCCTTTTCAACCAACAGGGGACACCACGATGAACCGCCGCACTCTCTTCCGCCTGGCCGCAGCCGTCTCGGTCACCGCACTGATCGCCGCCTGCGTTCCTGCCGAAACCAAGCCTGATATCGTCGACATCGCGTCGTCGAATGAAGATTTCTCCACCCTCGTCGCCGCCGTCAGCGCCGCGGGCCTCGTCGACACGCTGAAAGGCGACGGCCCCTTCACCGTCTTCGCCCCGACGAACGCCGCCTTCGCCGCGTTGCCTGCGGGGACCGTCGAGAACCTGCTGAAGCCCGAGAACAAGGACCAGCTGATCAAGATCCTGACCTATCACGTCGTGCCCGGCGAAGTGACCTCGGACCAGCTGGCGGGAAAGCGGATGAATGTCGCCACTGTGCAGGGCCAGACCGTCCACATCGACGGTCGGAACGGGGTCAAGGTCAACAAGTCGCGGGTGACCACGGCGGACATCATGGCCTCGAACGGGGTGATCCACGTGATCGACCGGGTGCTGCTGCCGAAGTGACCTGTCCACGCAGGACAGGAAGTAGCAATCCAAGGAAAACAACCACCTGGCTGCGGACGTTTACCGACGGTTAACCAGTCTGACGTGTCACCGATAGAAGGGGCTCTCCGTTCGAGAGCCCCTTTTCACGTCAAGTCATCCTTCCCGACCCGCCCATCGCCCGTTTCCAGGGCGCGGCACACGCTTTGCGCTTTGCCCAGCGCCCCAATCGGCATAGCCTTTTTTGCAAGGATCCATTTCTCATACCTGCCGAATCCCGCCATGTACCGCCGCCTTCTGGCCCTGACCTTAAGCATTGCAGTCCTGGTTGGCCCCGCACGGGCGGAAACCCGCGCCGAGGAGCGCGTCGCGCTGGTCCTTGGGATGGCAAGCTACATCTCGGTCACGCCCCTGAAGAACACGATCAACGATGCCAGCGCACTGGCGGCGACCCTGGAAGATATCGGCTTTGCGGTCGATATTCGGATGGACGCCACGCGTGAAGAGACGCTGGCCGCGCTTGAAGATTTCGCCTTCCGCGCCGAGACGGCCGACATCGCCCTGATCTATTACGCCGGGCATGGCGTCTCGGTGCAGGGGACGACCTTTCTGATACCAGTCGACGCCCAGGTCCGGCAGGCGAAGGATATCGTCGCGGCCTCGGTCACGATGGACCAGATGCTGGCCGCCGTGGACGGGGCGCGACGGATGTCGATCCTGATCCTGGACAGCTGCCGCGACAATCCCTTTCCCGACGTGATCGACCTGCGCGACCCCGAGGTGGCCAAGGGCCTGACCACCGGCAAGGGCGGCCTTGCCGCGCCGTCGCCGGACCGGGGAACTCTGGTCGCCTTCGCGGCCCGCGACGGGGCGGTGGCGCTGGACGGGCAGGGCCAGAACAGCCCCTTCAACATCGCGCTGCGCGACAACATCGTGAAACCCGAACTAGAGATCAGCCTGCTGTTCCGCCAGGTCCGCGACGACGTGCTGGCCGCCACTTCAAACCAGCAGGAGCCCACGACCTACGGTGCCCTGCCGGGCGAGCCCTTCTACCTGACGGGTGGGGCCACAGCCTCGGCCGAGCCGGGGGTGCAGGAACTGGCCGTCGCTTGGCAGCGCGTCGTGGCTGCCGACCGCGAGACGCTGGAGAGATCGGCCGCCGCCGGGGATTCCCGGTCGCTTGTGGGGCTGGCGCTGGCCAAGCTGGATCGGCAAAGCACCGACTACGCGCCGCAAGAAGCGTTGAAGCTTCTGGACCAGGCAGTCGCTGCAGGCGACCCGGATGCCAAGTACCGGCTGGCCAAGGTGCTGGAGGGTGGCCTTGGCGTCGATCCCGACCCGGGCCGTGCCCGGACCTTGTATGCAGAAGCCGCAGAAGCGAAGATCCCCGCCGCGCTGAACGACATGGGCTATTTCCATTTCACCGGCGAGCTTGGGCTGGACAAGGACCGCGACAAGGCCCTGACGCTGTTCCAGGAGGCTGCAGCGCAGGGCCATACCGAGGCGATGTTCAACGTGGCGTCATTCGCGGCCAATGGCCTCGTCCCCGACCTTGGCCCGCAGGATGCCGCCGATCTTCTGTACCGCGCCCTGCGGGGCGGCAGCGAGCTGGCGCTGGACGGACTGCTGAACAACGCCGACAAGTTCCCAGGCGAGACCTGGGCCGGTCTGCAGCAGATTCTTGCCGACAAGGGGCTTTATGACGGCACGGTCGACGGTTCGTTCGGCCCAGGTACGCGGCGGGCTGTCCTCGCCGCCTACGGTATTTTTGAAACGGAGAATTGAGATGATCAGATCGATCCTGTCCCCATTTCTGCTGGCCCTGGGCCTTATCTTCTTGATTCCGGTCACTCCCGCTTTGGCAGATTGCCATGAGGACGAGTCAGAATCCGAAGAGCCGGACTTTTCGACATTCAGCTTGTTCAGCATTTCCTGCCATGACGGTGATGACCCCACGCCAGGTCAAAGCATCAACTCCGGCGTCACAAAGGGGATCGTCAAGATCCTGAACGGGGCCAACAGCACCTGTGGCAGCCGGATCGAGCTGCGATACCGGATCGACTGCCTGCGACTTTACTACCTGAAAGTCGCGGCGAACCTGCCGAATACTGGTGACTACCTGCCGATCAAGCAGGCCATGCTGGATGCTGCGGACAAGCTTGATGCCATCGTGACCAAGTACGAGGACCAGAGTGCCCCGATCCTCCGTCCACGCGAAGGTCACAAGTCGGGTGCCAAGCGCCTGCCGAAAGTGCGGCCGGTGAAAGAAGCCTTTGCCGAAGCCGCGGCGGTCGAGGCCGCGATGGTTGTCGAGGAGGCCGAGCTGATCATCATCCGATCGGGCGGCGATCCGGCGCGACGGACCCAGGCCTACACCGACGTCGCCACGGCGGTCGAAGAGAACCTGGTGATCCTGCGTTCGGCCTGACCCCTCCAGCGCCGCTCTTTCGCGGCCAATCACGGGAACGAATCCCCATTCCCGGCGTTTCCCGATGCAGCAACATTGGGGAGCGCGTCTTATGGGGATCATCTGGACCATCGTCATCGGCTTTCTCGCCGGGATCATCGCCAAGTTCATCATGCCGGGTGACCGGAACGAGCCTGCAGGCTTTGTGATGACCGCAATCCTGGGAATCGTCGGCGCCTTCGTGGCGAACTTTCTGGGCCAGTCGCTTGGCTGGTATGGGCCCGAGGATGGCGCAGGACTCATCGGGGCAACCCTGGGTGCGATCATCGTCCTGATGATCTACGGCTACATGCGTCGCCGCGCCTGATCCCCTCTGACCCTTCCAACGCAAGGACTTCATCATGGCCAAAGGCAGCCCTTCCCTTATCGCCCTTCTCGGTCTTCTGGCCGTGGCGGGCTACCAGAATCGCGACAAGCTTTCCGAGGTGCTGAACACACGCGGCTCGGACCCTGCCCGTCCGGGCGATCAGGCTAGCCCGCTCGACGGGTTTCGCCAGATGCTGGGCGGAGGTGGAGTCATGGGCGGCTTGTCAGAGCTTTTCGAGCGCTTCTCCAACCCGGTGCAAAAGGCCAAAGTCGACAGCTGGGTGCAGCGCGGGCCGAATGTGCCGTTGGCCCCGGACGAGCTTGAAGCGGCACTTGACGAAGAGACGCTTGCCGAACTGGGCGCGAAGACCGGACTTAGCCGGGAAGAGCTGCTGTCGCGGCTCAGCACCTCTCTGCCCGAGGTGGTGGATCAAGTGACCCCCGAGGGGCAGTTCCCGCCGATCAGCGCGCCCGAGCCACGGTCCATCTAACTCGATATCCCATCCAGTTGATGCGCCAAGCGTAGGGTGGGCGATATCGCCCACCCTGCGTTTTGTCAGTGCACCACGGCCGACTGCGGCCGTTCGCGGCGGCTTTGCACCACGCGGTCGCCGATGATCAGGCCTTCCGGTCCAGCCGTCACGCGGATCGTCGTGCCGTCCAGCACATCCCCAGCCAAGAGCATCTCGGACAACGGGTCCTGCAACTGGCGCTGGATCACCCGCTTCAGGGGCCGCGCGCCGAAGACCGGGTCGTAGCCCTCATCCGCCAGCCAGGCCTTCGCCCCGGCGTCCAGCTCCAGCGCGATCTTCCGCGCTGCAAGGCGCGCCTCCAGCCGGTGCAGCTGGATCTCGACGATCCCCGACATATCCGCCCGGTTCAGCCGGTCGAAGATGATCTGCTCGTCCAGACGGTTCAGGAATTCGGGCCGGAAATGCTGCCGGACCGCCTCCATCACCTCGGCCTTGGCCCCGCTGGCATCCACGCCTTCCGGCAGCTCGGACAACGCCCGCGCCCCAAGGTTCGAGGTCAGGATGATCAGCGTCTGCTTGAAGTCGACCGTGCGACCCTGGCCATCGGTCAGCCGTCCGTCGTCCAGCACCTGCAAGAGCACGTTGAACACGTCCGGGTGTGCCTTTTCCACCTCGTCGAACAGCACCACCTGATAGGGCCGCCGCCGCACCGCTTCGGTCAGCACACCACCTTCATCGTAGCCCACATAACCGGGGGGCGCGCCGATCAGGCGGCTGACGGAGTGTTTCTCCATGAACTCCGACATGTCGATGCGGACCATCGCGCTGTCGTCGTCAAACAGATACTCGGCCAGCGCCTTGGTCAGTTCCGTCTTGCCAACGCCGGTCGGGCCGAGGAACAGGAACGACCCAAGCGGCCGGTTTTCATCCGACAGACCCGCCCGAGACCGGCGCACCGCGCGCGACACCGCGCCCACTGCCGCCTGCTGCCCGACGACGCGACGGCCCAGCTCCTCTTCCATCTTGAGAAGCTTTTCCTTCTCGCCTTCCAGCATCTTCGTGGTCGGGATGCCGGTCCAGCGTTCCACCACCTCGGCGATCTGCTCGGGACGCACGGCCTCGGCCACCAGGGCCTGACCCTCCTTGGCTTCCGCCTCGACAAGGTCCTTCTCTAGCTGCGGGATGCGGCCGTATTGCAACTCGCCCGCCTTGGCGAAGTTGCCCTCGCGCTTGGCGCCTTCCAGTTCGGCCCGCGCCACGTCCAGCTGTTCCTTCAGCGTCCGCGCCGCCTCCAGTGAAGCACGCTCATTCTGCCACTTCGCCGTCAGCTCTGCCGACTTCTGCTGCAGATCGGCCAGCTCCTTCTCGAGCTTCTCCAGCCGGTCCTTCGACGCCGCATCGTCTTCCTTCTTCAAGGCCTCGGCCTCGATCTGGAACTGCAGCACCTGCCGGTCGAGGGCATCAAGCTCCTCGGGTTTGGAATCCACCTCCATCCGCAAGCGGCTGGCGGCTTCGTCCATCAAGTCGATCGCCTTGTCGGGCAGGAATCGGTCGGTGATATAGCGGTGCGACAAGGTCGCCGCCGCGACCAAGGCCGCATCGGTGATCCGCACCCCGTGGTGCAACTCGTACTTCTCCTTGATCCCGCGCAGGATGGAGATCGAATCCTCGACCGTCGGCTCCTCGACGAAGACCGGCTGGAACCTGCGGGCCAAAGCCGCGTCCTTTTCAACATGCTTGCGGTACTCGTCCAGCGTGGTCGCACCGATACAATGCAGTTCGCCCCGCGCCAGCGCCGGCTTGATCAGGTTCGCCGCATCCATCGCGCCTTCGGACTTGCCCGCCCCGACCAGTGTATGCATCTCGTCGATGAACAGGATGACCTCTCCCGCCGCAGCTTCGATTTCCTTCAGGATCGCCTTCAGCCGCTCTTCAAACTCGCCGCGATACTTCGCGCCCGCGATCAGCGACCCCATGTCCAGCGCCATAAGCTTCTTGTTGCGCAAGGACTCCGGCACGTCTCCGTCGACGATGCGCAGGGCAAGGCCCTCGGCAATCGCCGTCTTGCCGACGCCCGGCTCGCCAATCAGCACCGGGTTGTTCTTCGTGCGCCGCGACAACACCTGCATCGCGCGCCTGATCTCTTCATCCCGCCCGATGATCGGGTCGATCTTGCCGTCCCGCGCCGCCTGGGTCAGGTCGCGCGCGTATTTGTTCAGCGCCTCCATCGTGTCTTCCGACGAAGCGCTGTCCGCCGTCCGCCCCTTGCGGACCTCGTTGATCGCCGTGTTCAGCCCCTGGGCCGTCACCGCCCCCGCCGTCAGCGCATCCTTGGCCCGCGTGTTGACCAGCGCCAGCGCCGTCAGCAGGCGTTCAACCGGAACGAAGCTGTCCCCGGCCTTCTTCGCAACGGTTTCCGCTTCGTCCAGGACGCGGACAAGTTGCGGGTCAACATAGGTCTGCGCATCGCCGCCCGTGACCTTGGGCAGCTTGGCGATCGAGGCGTTGATTGCCGCGTTGACCTGTTCCGGCGAGCCACCCGCCTTACGGATCAGGTTCGCCGCAAGCCCCTGGTCGTCATCCATCAGCGCCTTCAGCAGATGGTCGGGCAGCACGCGCTGGTGGCTTTCCCGCATCGCGATGGTCTGCGCGGCCTGAAGGAACCCGCGCGACCGTTCCGTGAATTTCTCCAAATTCATCGGTCGTCTCCTCTTGCAAAGCGCCCCGCTTGCGGTGCCCGGTCATCCAGCACACCCCGTGAAGGCCTTGTCCTTGATCTGGGCGCGGGTCGAAAATTTTGCAATCCCCGCCTGCACAAAATCCACAGCACCCCGAAACTCAGCGTTTCGGCCTTTCCTTGCCGATCCCCCTGAAAGTGATCGGCGGGTTTGGGCAGCCTGGCGGCCTCAGGGGCCTCCGTGGCTTGCAATACCCGCCCCCACCGCCATCCTTGGTCCTTCGACTTTTGGAAAGGCCCGACAATGAGCGATGCAAAACTTCCCCTGATCCACAAGGCCCCGGTGGAGGACCTTGTGATCCACGTCGCGCGCACCGGCCTGTCCATCGGCGACAACGCGCGGCTGGAACGGCTGTCCGACGGCAGGATCGGCGTTTTTGCCAGGCTCAGGAAGCCGATCCTGGGCCTGATCCCGCATCACCGCGAGGGTTTGATCGGCCATCTCGGGCCCGTCGCTGAAGAGATCATTGCCCCCAGCCTTGCTCACGGCGACGACCTGCGGGTGCGGATCATTGATCTGACGCCCGAGCATTTGGCAAACGGCTACCCCCCCGAGGTCTACATCTCGGTCTGGGGTGATCCGCGCCACCTGCAGCCGATGCTGGCGACCGTGGACCTTCCCCCGCCCGAGCCCCGCCCGAAGCCGACCAAAGGCCTCAACGGCCTGCGTCCCGCCTAGGGTTCGTAGCGCACATAGGCGAAGGCGCTACCGTCCGGTGCCCAGCAGGGCACGTTGATCGAGCCCTGCCCCCCGGTGAACTCCCGCACCCGCCGCCGATTGCCGCCTTCAGGGTCGCACAGGACCAGCGCCACAGGCAGATCCGCCGGATGCCCCGTCGTGCCGGGCGGATAGGCGAGGTAAAGCAGGTGCTGCCCGTCGGGCGAGGGATGCGGGAACCAGTTGACGAACCCGTCCTGAAACAGTTGCTGCTGTCCCGACCCGTCCGCGGCCATCACCCAGATCTGCGCATGGCCCGTGCGGTCGCAGTTGTAGTAGATGCGACTGCCGTCCGGGCTGAAATCCGGCCCGTCGCAATGCCCCTCGCCCAGGGTCAGCCGGGTCTCCGCCTGCCCCGGCACCAGCGTGTAGACGTCGATCACCTTCCGCCCGCCGCGCGCCGCGACATAGGTCAGTACCTTCCCGTCGGGCGAGATCCCATGCCACCAGCTTGGACTGTCGGGCGAGACCTTCACCGGCTCGCCTCCCGCCACCGGCATCACATAAACCTGCGACCCGGCCCCCTCGTGGTGCGAGGACAGGATGATCGTCCGCCCATCCGGGCTGATCCCGTGGTCGTTGTTGCACTTCACCGCCGCGCCGGTATCCAGCGCCACCAGCTCCGGGTCCGCCAGCGGCACCCGGTAAAGCCGCCCGCCCCCGTTCACCAGCAGCCAATCGCCCGAGGGCGCCCAGTTCGGCGCCTCGATCCGCCCCTCGACCCCCAGCACCTCCCGCACATGGCCGGTGGCCAGGTCATAGGTCTCGATGATGCTGCGCACGCGGTCCCTCCAATTCGACTAAAATTGTGCTTTCATCTTTGCACAAATATCCCGCGGGAGGTCCGGAGGGCGCGAAGCCCTCCGGGGTCAGCCAGTTGCGCCTAGTCCTTGGACTTGGCGACCAGCAGCTTCTTCGGCCGCAACCCCTCTGCCGCCTTGAACAGGCTGAACGTCTGGCTGACGTAGTTCACCACGCCGGACAGCTTGTCCAGATAGGCCGTCAGCTCCGGCGTCTTCTCCGCTTCCACCACCTGCACGGGGCGCGACGGGTCCATACCTTCGAACTGGACATAGAACAGCGGCTCGCCCCGGCGCAGGATCAGGTCCTTTCCCGGCTCATGCCATTCGAAGGCCCACATCAGCGGGCGCGGCCAGATCGAGATCGGGAAGCGCCCGCCAAAGATCGTGCCGGGCAGCGGGTTCGACCGGTAATGCGCAAAGGTGTCAAGCTGGGTCAGATAGACCATTTCGTCGGCGATGAAGCAGTAGGGCAGGTGCAACTGCACCGTTGGCCGGTCGGGAAAGCGCCATTCGGCCTCGGACACCAGCGTCAAGACCTCGTTCAGCTTCGAGGACCGGATGGAAGACGACGCCCCGGCGCGGTTCACCAGAACAGGCTTGCCCTTGTCGTCCCGCTGAAACCCGATGTGCAGATCGAAGGGACATTTCACTAGGAAATACCGGCTTTCCAGCTGGATCACCGCCGGGCAGCGGCTGGCCGACTTGGCGTGCGCCTTGTTCGGCGGCCGGATCTGCACCCGCTCGGGCGGGTCGTACAGCACCGCGCCCTTGTCCTGCGCCAGGAACCAGCCCACGGTCAGCGGGCCCGATCCCGGCCCCTCCTCCGGGCGGTCATAGTCCAGCCTCAACTCCATCGCCCGCTCCTATTCCAGGGCCTTGCGCAAGGCCCGCACCGCGTCCGCATCGGTCTGCCGCCGCACCTGCGGCGCAAAACCCATGTCCACCACCCGGCCAGTCACCGGGGTCGCCGACGAACATGACGCGTGAACATCACTGATGCCAAGCCCCTTCAGCATCGCGACATTCCCGGGGCTCACCCCGGACCCCGGCATCACCGTGATCCGCCCCGCCGCCTGCGCGAGCAACGCCCCGATCCGCGCCGCCCCGGCCTCGGCTGTCTGCTCGCCGCCCGAGGTCAGGATGCGGTCGAACCCAAGTGCCACCGCCTCTTCCAGCGCCTGACCCATGTCCGGCACCAGGTCGATGCAGCGGTGCAACACCAGGTCAAAGGCCCCCGGAATTTCCGAAACGTCCGGTTCAAAGCCTTCAAACGCTCCGGCCCGATCTCCTCGAAGCGATTGCCCCCCCTCCGCCCCACGCGCCGCCGCGACCAGCCGTCGCAACACCGGCACATCCAGCCGCCCGTCCGGCAGCGAGGCACCCAGGACCACCCCCGACAGCCCGGCCGCGCGAACCGCCGCGATCTCGGCCTCCATCATCGCAACCTCTTGCCCGGACCAGACGAAATCCCCCGCCCGCGGCCGGATCATCGCCACCACCGGCACCCCGCAGCCGGCCGCCAGAGCCATCAGCCCCGCCGAAGGCGTCAGTCCCCCCAACGCCAAAGCCGCGCACAGTTCGATCCGGTCCGCACCGCCCGCGACGGCCTCGGCCAACCCCTCGGCGGTGTCGACGCAGACCTCCAGCGTCACCCCCATGCCACGGCTCCCGCAATCGCCGCACCCAGCAGCCCTGCATCCGCGCCACATTCGGCGGGCACCAGCAGCTGCGCTTTCGTCCGCCGCAACATGCGCACTCGAACGGCTTCGTCCAGATAGCGCACCAGCCCTGGCGCCCGAGACAAGCCGCCGCCGACCGGAACAACATCCGCACCAACGACGTTCAGCACCATCGCGAGCGGCCCAGCAACCATCTCGCGCCAAAGCGCCATCGTCTCGCCCGGCTCCGCCTCTCCCGCCATCCAGCCCGAAATGATCGCCTCGGCCCCCAGCAGCTCTGCCGTGCGCTTGCGGTGCAACCGCTCCAGCCCCCGCGCACCTCCGACCGTATCCACGCAGCCGATCTGACCACAGCCACACTGGAAGGCGAACTCGCCCCGGATCACCGGACCATGCCCCCATTCCCCGGCATAGCCGCCAGCGCCCGTCACGACACGGCCGCCGATCACCAGCCCACCACCGACGCCCGAGCCAAGGATCACCCCGAAGACCGAGCCCTGGCCCCGCCCCGCGCCATGATGGGCCTCGGCCAGCGCGAAACAGTCAGCGTCATTCAGGACCAGAACCGGCAGCCTGGTCGCCGCCTGCAGCTGCGGCCCCAGCGCCAGACCATCAATGGCCGGAATGTTCGCCACCTTCCCCACGCCTGTCGCCGGATCGACGATGCCGGCGATGGAAATCGCGATCCCCGTCTCTTGCCCTGTCAGGAAACCCGCCACCGCCGCCGTGAACGCCGCTGGATCGGTTAGTGGGGTAGCCATCTCGCCCAAAGGCCGTAGCGACCCGTCCCAGACCGCCGCCTTGATCCGGCTGCCGCCAATGTCGAATGCCAGGATCATCCCGTCCCCGTTCCGGTTCCCGTTTCGCGCCAGTCTTGACAGCCCTGCCCCGCCCCGTCAAACCGCCGCGAACCCCGGAGGCCCGCATGACCGCAGATGACCGACTGATCGTCGCCTTGGACGTGGCGAACGTGGTGCAAGGGCTGGACCTCGTCGCCCGGATCGGCGACGCCGCCAGCTTCTACAAGATCGGGCTCGGGATGCTGACGGGCGGGGGCCTCGCCCTGGCGAACGAGCTCAAGCACGAACAGGGCAAGCGCATCTTTCTGGACATGAAGCTCTTCGACATCGGCGCGACGATCGAGGCCGCCGTGCGCGGCCTGGCGCAGTACGACCTCGACTTCCTGACGGTGCACGGCGATCCGCAGGTCGTTGCCGCCGCTGCAACCGGCAAGGGCGGCACCGGCCTCAAGATCCTCGCCGTGACCATCCTCACCTCGCTCGACCGCGCTGATCTGGATGCAAACCTGATCAAGCCGGGCGACATTCACCAGATCACCCTGGAACGGGCCTCCCGCGCCCTGCGCGCCGGGGCGGACGGCGTCATCGCATCGCCCCAGGAAGCCGCGATGATCCGCGCCCTGCCCGAGGCGACAGGCAAGCTGATCGTCACCCCGGGCGTCCGCCCGGCCGGGGCCGCGACCGGCGACCAGAAGCGCATCGCCACCCCGCATCAGGCCATCGCCGACGGGGCCGACCACATTGTCGTCGGCCGCCCGATCTGGCAGGCACAGGACCCCGCCGCGGCCGCCCGCGCGGTGATCGCCGAATTGCCCTGACTGCCTGCCGGGATGCCGCGTCGAATTCCGGCGCAGGAGCACCGGGCTGGCAAGACACGGCAAGCGTGGGCGGACCTTGGGGCACACCCGCGTCCGCGCTCGGACGCAAGACGCCCCGCAGCCGGGCACGGACAAGGCGCGGGGCAGGGAAATCCCTGTCGCGCGCGCCTCAGGTCCTTTCACCTTGACCCAAATATCCTCGGGGGGTTTGGGGGGCGAAGCGCCCCCAACGCCGAGCCGGTTGCGCGTTCTTCACGCGCAGAGGCGAGAGGAAAGGCTTGCGCGCCAGCGCTCGATTCAGAACCCACCCCGGGTTCAAGAGCCACCGCCTCGCGCCGGGCAAGGTGTTAAAGAATCCCTAACAAAAAAATGCAACATACTGTTTTGCAACGTCTTTCCAGGTTTGTCCACCGTGGACAGATCAGGCCAGCAACCGCTTCCCGTCCTGACCCGTGACCCGGACCTCCAGGATCGCCCCCTCCGGCAGGTCGCTTGCGAAAGCCACTTCCGCGAACCCCTCGGTCCGCCCGATCCGCGCGCCTTCGGTCAGCACCCGGTGGACGCGTCCGACCTGCCCCGCCAGATGCGCGGCCAGAACCCGGTCGCCCAGGGCCCGCAACCGCGCCGCCCGCTCCCTGATCTCCGGCCCCCGGACCTGCGGCATCCGCGCCGCCGGGGTGCCCTTGCGCGGCGAGAAGGGGAAGACATGCAGGAATGTCAGCCCGCAGTCCTGAACCAGATCAAGGCTCTGCTGGAACATCGCCTCGGTCTCGGTCGGAAAGCCCGCGATGATGTCCGCCCCGAAGACCATCTCCGGCCGGGACGCGCGCACCTCTTCACAGAACCGGATCGCGTCGTCCCGCAGATGCCGCCGCTTCATCCGTTTCAGGATCAGATCATCCCCCGCCTGCAAGGACAGGTGCAGATGCGGCATCAGCCGCGGCTCCGTCGCGATCGCCTCGATCAACGCCGGGTCGGCCTCGATACTGTCGATCGACGAAATCCGCAGGCGGGGCACGGACGTCAGTTTCAGGATCCGCCGCACCAGATCGCCGAGGCGCGGTTCCCCCGGCAGGTCCGCCCCCCACGAAGTCAGGTCCACCCCCGTTAGCACCACCTCGTTGAAGCCGCGATCCGTCAGCCGGTTGATCTGCTCGACCACCACCCCCGCCGGAACCGAACGCGAGTTTCCCCGGCCATAGGGAATGATGCAGAAGGTGCAGCGATGGTCGCAGCCGTTCTGGACCTGGACATAGGCGCGGTGCCGCCCGAAGCCGTCGATCAGATGCCCCGCCGTCTCGCGCACCGACATGATGTCGTCGACCTGCACCCGTTCGGTTTGGCCGATCAAATCCGGCGCCGCAATACCTTGCCAGGTCGATGCCTGCATCTTCTCATGGTTGCCGACGACCCGCGTCACTTCGGGCATCGCTGCAAAGGTCTCGGGCTCGGTCTGCGCTGCGCAGCCGGTGACGATGACCGCAGCACCGGGGTTTTCGCGCGACAACCGCCGGATCTCTTGCTTGGCCTTCCGCACGGCCTCGCCGGTCACCGCGCAGGTGTTGACGATCACCGCTTCAGACAGGCCCGCCGATGCCGCAAGCTCCTTCATCGCCTCGGTCTCGTAGGCGTTCAGACGACAGCCAAGCGTCGCGAAGACCGGGGGCTTCGGGGCAACGTTCATCTGTGCGCCGCGATGTAGTCGGGGGTCAGCACGCCATCGAAGACCCGCGCCACCGGGCCGGTCAGCCAGACGCCATCGTCGCGCCAGTCGACCTCCAGCACACCGCCATCGACCTCCAGCGCGACCCGAGGTCCGATCATCCCGCGCAGATGCGCTGCCACCGCCGTTGCACAGGCGCCCGAGCCGCAGGCCAGCGTGATCCCTGTCCCGCGCTCCCACACCCGCATCCGCATCCGGCAAGGCGACAGCAGTTCCGCAAATTCCACGTTGGTCCGTTCGGGGAACAGCGGGTCCTGTTCGATCTTCGGCCCCAAGGCGGCGAGGTCGACGCCTTCCGCATCCTGGACGAAATGCACGCAATGCGGGTTGCCCATGCCGACGGCCACCGGATCGCCCGGAAGCGGCAGGTGCAGGTGATCGACCTCATGCGCCAGGGGAATGGAGGACCAATCCAATTGCGGCTCACCCATGTTGACCCAGACCCGGCCATCAGCAGCGCGTTCGGCCCGCAGCCGGCCCCGAGCGGTGACCAGCGACACTGCATCAACCCCCAGGTCGATCATCATGTAATCCGAGACGCAGCGCGTGGCATTGCCGCAGGCACCGGCCCGGCTGCCATCGCTGTTCCAGAACACCAGCCCGAAATCAGCCTCGGCGGAATCTGTGATCTCGGCCAGTTGGTCGAAGCCGACCCCGCGATTCCGGTCGCCCAGCGCGCGCGCAAGGCCAGCCGTCATCACCGCCCCGCGCCCACGCGAGTCGATCACCACGAAGTCATTGCCCGCACCATGCATTTTCATGAACGGCAGGCCGGTTTGCGCAAGGCTGTCCATCATCCGAAGGCATATACGCCGACCGCCCACGATTTGCCAGTGTCACACGTTTTTACCCTTGACCCTGCGGGCGCGCTTCCCTAATCAGCCGCCTCGTGGGGCCGGTAGCTCAGTTGGTAGAGCAGCTGACTTTTAATCAGCGGGTCACAGGTTCGAATCCTGTCCGGCTCACCACCACACAGAAGGCCCGGGTCGCAAGATCAGGGCCTTTTGCGTTTCAGATCATCTTGATGGTGTCCTTGCCCACGGCCAGCATGTAGCCCCGGCGGGCAATGGTCTTGACCAGAAGCTCGCTTACCAGCTGGTTGCCCAAGGTGTCCCGCAGCCGCTTGACCCGGGTCGCCCCGGCGGCCTCGTCGCAGTCGGCCTCGTTCCGGCCGGAAATCACCGCCTCGATCTGCGCGCCGGTCAGGACTTCGTCGTCCATCCGGGCTTCGGCCAGGACTGAAAGCGTCTCCAGCGCGGCCTCGGTCAAGGCGAATTCCAGATCGTTGATGTAGACCGCCCGCGACTCGCGGCTGATCATCAGGCTGGCGACCTGGATGCCCGACCGCTGGATCGCCGAGATTCGGCGGTTCAGCGCGATGATCATCACCAGGAAGACCAGGGACGAGACCAGAAGCGCGGTGGAAAAGAGCAGCAGTACGAAGATCACGCTGCGATAGCTGATCAGCACCTCGGAGAACGACGTCCCCGACTGCGCCAGAATCTCCAGCAGCTTGATCTCGGCCAGGGTGTTCAGGTCGTCGTTCTCGACAAACAGCCGCTCGACGCGCGCGTTGAAGGCGTTCGCGTCGGGCAGGTTCAGGAACAGGAACAGCGCTGCGGCCAGCAGGATCAGGACGATTGCGGCAATTCCGAAGGCAACGACACGGTTGCCGGCCTTCAGACTTTCAGTAACGGAGGAAGTGTTCTCCGGCACTCGCTTTCCTTTCCTCAAGGCCCTCGGGCCCGAATGTGGACAAAACCGTCAGAAGCGTCCACCCGTCCGCGGCCAGCCTTGGCGTCAACTCGCCTTCAGCGGCCCCGGGCGAACAGTTGCCGTCCGACACTTGCGCCACACCGTAGATCAGCTTCAACGGTTCGTCACGCTTGGCCTTGTAGTCGGCATAGCATTCCGCCGCCACTGGTCCGGCCAGGACCAGGGCAAGTGCCGCTGAGGTAAGGAAAGTCTTCATTTTTGTGGTCCCCGGAAGGAGCTGCTCGATTGCTGGCAGACAATGCGCATGACTGCGTTGATATACAATATCACGTCGAATTTTGGCGGGTTGTTATCGGATAGCAAGTCGGCTTTCCCACACCGCTATGCCCTAGCAGGCCCGCGTTATTGCTTACCCCGCAGCCCCGTGGCGAGGCTTGGTCACCGGGTCGACTGCAAATGCCGCGACCCTCTCAAGACCAAGAAGATCGCATCAGGAGGCATCCATGTCCGTCGAGTTCAGAAGCCGTTCGCACCGCATCGCCTCGCGGGGGATCAGCGAGACCACACTGTCCGCCCGCCGTTTCGCTGCCATGCTGACAGGCGGGGCCGCTGCCCTGGCCGTAGTGCTGGCGACGACAATCCCCGCGAAGGCCGACAACAAGAACGATCTGGCCAAGGCGTTGATCGCGGCGCTGGTGGTCGGCGCGATCGCGCATGAGCTGAAGGACAACGACAAGCCGGCCGTCGCCCCGGTCCCGGTCCCGCTGCCCGAACCAAAGCCCGTCTCGTCCAAGCGGGTGCCGGCGGTCTGCGCGATTTCCATCGACGGGGCCGAGCGGTCGGTGACGCTTTATCCCGAAAGCTGCCTACGGGCCGAGGGCTTCAAGCCCCGCCTGCCCCGCGGCTGTGCGAACACCGCGACGATCTATGGCGAGCGCGACCGGGTCTATTCGGCGCAATGCCTGCGCGATGCGGGGTTCCGGGTTTCGGGCCGCTGACACAGGGGCTGCTGACACACGGGCCGCCGAGGCGGCCTTGAACGAAGCGGGGTCGCCCTAATCCCCGCTTCCGTCTGGGGGGTGGGAGGGTGAGCAGCTCCCGCCCCCTTTTTCTGTGATCCGATCCGCGCTACTCCGGGTGCATGGACGCGATCATTCCCGACTTCACGCACGAGACGCTGGCCCTTGGCAGGGGCGTCCTGCGTGTTGCCGGGGTGGATGAGGTCGGGCGCGGCCCCCTTGCCGGTCCAGTGACTGCCTGCGCCGTTCGGCTGGACCCCGACCACATACCTTCGGGTCTGCGCGATTCCAAAGTCCTCACGCGAGAGCGACGCGAGGCTCTGTATATCGAGATCCTTGCAGCGGCAGAGGTTTCGGTCGCCCATGCCTCGGTTGAAGAGATCGACGCGCTGAACATCCTGCGCGCCAGCCACCTGGCGATGGAACGGGCAGTTGCGGGCTTGGGCGCCGACCACGCGCTGATCGACGGCAACATGATCCCGCGCGGTCTGGGCTGCGGCGGAACTGCGATCATCGGCGGCGACGCATTGTGCCTGTCGATTGCCGCAGCGTCGATCGTGGCGAAGGTGACGCGCGACCGGATCATGGTGGATTTGGCGCAACAGCACCCCGGCTATGGCTGGGAAGCCAACGCAGGCTACCCGACGAAGGCACATCTCGATGCCTTGCAGAATCTAGGGGTAACCCCTTGGCATAGACGGTCGTTCAAGCCAGTCCACAACATATTGTATCAAGCGATTTCTATAACTACTTGATTCAAAAAAGAATTTGACGGCGAATCATCGCTGACTCATGATTCCTGCAACAACGGCACACAACAGATGCCGGGGGCAGAGGCAGAGAATGACGACCAGGAATACCGCGGCGGAGCATGTGCTTCCGCTGAACCAGATCCTTTCCGGCGACTGTGTGGAGGTGATGAATTCGCTTCCGGCAGGCAGCGTTGATCTGATCTTCGCCGACCCGCCCTATAATTTGCAACTGCGGGGGGACCTGCACCGGCCGGACAACTCCAAGGTTGATGCGGTGGACGATCACTGGGACCAGTTCGCCAGCTTTGCCACCTATGACAGCTTCACGAAGGATTGGCTGGCGGCGGCCAAGCGGCTGTTGAAGCCGAACGGGGCGATCTGGGTGATCGGGTCCTATCACAACGTCTTCCGGCTGGGGACCGAGCTGCAGAACCAGGGGTTCTGGCTTCTGAACGACGTGGTGTGGCGGAAGTCGAACCCGATGCCGAACTTCAAGGGCAAGCGCCTGACCAATGCCCACGAGACCCTGATCTGGGCCAGCCGGGACGAGGCCGCAAAGTATACCTTCAACTACGAGGCGCTGAAGGCTCTCAACGACGGCATCCAGATGCGGTCGGACTGGGTGATCCCGCTCTGTACCGGGCATGAGCGGCTGAAGGACGAGAACGGCGACAAGGCCCATCCCACCCAGAAACCCGAGGCGCTGCTGCATCGGGTCATCGTGGCGACGACCAATCCGGGCGACGTAGTGCTGGACCCGTTCTTCGGGACCGGGACGACGGGGGCCGTGGCCAAGATGCTGGGCCGCGATTTCATCGGGATCGAACGTGAGGCGGCGTACCGGAAAGCGGCCGCCGACCGGATCGCGCGGGTGCGGCGGTTCGATGCCTCGGCGCTGGAGGTGACGGGGTCAAAGCGGGCCGAGCCTCGGGTGCCGTTCGGGCAGGTCGTCGAACGCGGGATGCTGCGGCCGGGGGAGGAGCTGTTCTCCCTGGGCAACCGCTTCAAGGTCAAGGTCCGGGCTGACGGGACGCTGATCGGAAACGACGTCAAGGGTTCGATCCACCAGGTCGGGGCCGCGCTGGAGGGGGCGCCGTCCTGCAACGGGTGGACCTACTGGCACTTCAAGCGGGACGGCAAGATGGTCCCCATCGACATCCTGCGGCAGCAGATCCGGGCCGAGATGGAAGCCGACGGGTCGCGCACGCACTGAATTTCGGAACACGCCTGTCCCCTGGACCGCCTGGGGGACACCTTCACCCCGCCGAGATGTCTCGGCGGGGTTTTTTCCACTGAGGTCGTAGAGTTGGTTGATCCCGGCCCCCATGTTTCCTATCCCCGTCCCATAAGGGAATGGAGAACGGATGGTCTTTCGTCGCCGCACACCGCTGAACCTGCTGCAGAGACTTCGTGTCCTCGTACTTCCTCCCGGGGGATGGGGTCGTGCGTTTCGCTATCTGCGCCACCGCGCCAGCCGCCTGCCTGACGAACCGCATCGCATCGCGCGCGGAATAGCCTGCGGCGTCTTTGCCTCGTTCACGCCGCTGTTCGGGCTGCATTTCTTCCTGGCGGTCTTTCTGGCCTGGGTCGCCCGAGGCAATGTCATCGCCGCGCTGATCGGGACCGCGGCTGGCAATCCGCTGACCTTTCCCTTCATAGCGGTCCTGTCAATCGACCTGGGCCACATGATCCTGGACACGAAAGCCTATGGCGTGCCGATGTCGCAGATCATGACGGCCTTCGGTCAGGCTGGGGACGAGCTCTTCCGCAACATCCGCGCCATCTTCGGCGCCGAGGAAATGCGCTGGGACCGGCTGGAGCGATTTTTCCGTGGCGTGTTCCTGCCCTACTTCGTTGGCGGCCTGGGGCCCGGACTCCTGGCAGCCCTGGTGTCGTACTGGCTTAGCCTGCCCGCCCTGAACGGCTATCACAAGCTGCGGGCCGCACGACGCGAAGCTCGGTTGCGCAAGCAGGCTGCGAAAGCCTTGCACAGGGACGAAGGGGAATCGAAATGACTGGTGCGGAAAGCCTGGTGCAGACACTTCTGGCTTCGGGGGTTCGGGTCTGCTTTGCCAATCCCGGCACCTCCGAGATGCATTTCGTCGCAGCACTGGACCAGCACCCCGAGATGCGCTGCATCCTGTGCCTGTTCGAGGGCGGCGTTTCCGGCGCGGCAGATGGATACTACCGGATGACGGGAGAGGTTGCGGCCACGCTGCTGCATCTGGCGCCGGGGTTCGGGAATGCCTTCGCCAACCTGCACAACGCGCGGAAAGCGCAAAGCGGGGTCCTGAACATCATGGGCGACCATGCCGATTACCACCTGCGGTTCGAGGCCCCGCTGAAAGGTGACACGGTGGGCGTGGCTCAGGCGGTATCGCACTGGACCCGGGTCTGCCCTTCTTCGGGGCAAGTCGCAAGCGATGCGGCCGAGGCGGTGCAGGCGGCGCGTGCGAAGGGTGGGCAGATCGCGACCCTGATCCTCCCGGCGAATTCAGCCTGGGAGGAGGCGTCGAGTGTTGCCGTTGCCGCCCGTGCCCCGGCATTGCGGCGTCCGTCGGCCAAAGAGATCACCGCCGCAGCGCGTGCCTTGCGTCAGCCTGGGGCGATCCTGATGGTCGACGGGCCGGCGCTGTACTCGGACCTGGGTCTGCTGGCCCGGCGGCTGACCAAGGCCTGCGGCGCCCGGCTGATGCAGCCCTTCTTCGTCAGCCGCTTCCGGCGCGGGACTGGCGCGGTAAAGATTGAACGGATGGCTTACCGGATCGAGGACAACCTGAAACTTCTGGCCGGTGCGCCCGCGCTGGTCCTGTGCGGGACGGCGCGTCCAGCGGGCTTCTTCGCCTATCCGGGCCTGCCCTCGACCCCCGACGATCCAGACACCAGGCTGATCGAGCTGTGCAGCCGCGAGATGGACATCGCCTCGACCTTGCAGGCGTTGGCCGACGAGTTGGGCGAGGTGGACCTCACGCCCGATGATTTCGTGCCGGAGGATCGTCCGGCTCTGGCGGAGGGTCCGCTGACGATGGCCAAGGTGGGCGAGTCCATCGCGGCGCTGATGCCCCCGGACACCGTGATCGTGGACGAGGGGATTACCGCCTCGGCCCACCTTGCCCCGGCGCTGAAACGCGGTCCGGCGCATGATGTGCTGACCATCACCGGCGGCTCGATCGGCTTTGGCCTGCCCAACGCCGTGGGTGCAGCGGTGGCCTGCCCGGACCGCAAGGTCGTGGTGCTGGAAGGTGACGGGTCCGGCATGTACACGCTGCAATCCCTGTGGACGATGGCGCGGGAAGGCCTGGACGTGACCACAGTGATCTTCGCCAACCGCGGCTACCAGA
Source organism: Tabrizicola sp. (assembly GCF_030694085.1). Lineage (GTDB taxonomy): Bacteria > Pseudomonadota > Alphaproteobacteria > Rhodobacterales > Rhodobacteraceae > Tabrizicola. The sequence continues at coordinate 22,618 of NZ_JAUXZE010000009.1, forward strand.
TCCTGCGCGAGGAGCTGGCGGCGATGGGGGTGAACGAGGTCGGCCGCAACGCGCAGCGGATGTTCGATGTCGAGGGACCGCAGCTGGATTGGGTCGCGCTGGCGAAAGGGCATGGGGTGCAGGCGGTGCGGGTCAGCGACATGGTCGGCTTCAACGCGGCCTTCCGTGAGGCGATGGGACAACGAGGGCCGAGACTGATTGAGGTTCTGTGCTGAACGGCTGCGCTTGGCGGCAAAATTCACGAGCAAGAATTCTGGCAAATTTCTTACTTAAGAAACTTGGTCCCGGACGATCCCTCAAGCCAAGCCAGCGAAGGGATCGCGCCAGGCGTCAAGCTGGCTCAGCTGGTCGGCAAGCCTTTGCACCTGTGGGAAGTCGGCCAGCGGCAGGCCTGCGGCTTTTGCAAACGGAAAGCAGGTGGCGACGCGGAAATCGGCGTAGGACAGGCGATCGTCAACCAGCCATTCCCGCCCCTGCAGCTGGGTGTCGAGGATGCCCATGAACTGCCGCCAGTCACGCATCGCTTCGTCAAAGACAGACTGCTCGGGCTGGAAATCCATGAACTGCGGCGCGATCAGGTTCCAGAAGTAGTACACCCCTCCGGCGCTGTTGAGGTGGTGCGTCGCCCAGGAGATCCACATGATCATCTCGGGCTGGCTGTTGTCCGTGCGCCAGAAGTCCGCCCCCGCGAGGGCGGACAATTTGCAGGCGATGGCGTCGGCTTCCCAGTATGTGCGACCTTCGGCGGTCAGGACGGGGACGCGGGTGTTGGGGTTGATCTTGCGAAAGGCATCCTGATGGTCGGGGTGCATCGGCGAGGCGGCGATATAGTCGACCGGCGCCTTCAGGTAGCGCGCTGCAGCCACGGCGACCCGAGGGTTCAGGTTCTGCGAGTAGTAAAGTCTCATGACGGCCTCCTTTTGAGGCCATTACATACCAAATGGTATGTTTGTCAATTCTAGACTGGGTTCAGCGCCTTGTTGTAGGCGTGCCAGTCCTTGATGTCGGGGTAATGCTTCCGACGCCACACCTTGACCCGGCGGTTCATGATGCGCTTCCACAGGGGCGGAACCATCGCCGCCATCGTCATCAGCGGATAGCCGAAGGGAAGCTGCGGGGCCTGGTCGCTGGAATAGGTCTGCAGCACCGGGAAGCGGCGGTCGGGCTTGTAATGATGGTCCGAATGGCGCTGTAGGTTGATCAAGAGCCAGTTCGACGCGCGCTGGTCGGCGTTCCAGCTGTGGCGTGGCAGGACATGTTCGTATTTGCCGCCCCCAAGGTGGCGGCGGGTCAGGCCGTAGTGTTCGATGTAGTTCACCAGCTCCAGCTGCCAGATCGCGGTGGTGGCCTGGATCAGGAAAAGACCAAGGCCGAACCAGCCGCCCAGCGTCAGGGCAAGGGCCACGAAGCCCAGTTGCAGCGCGGCGTAGCGCCAGAAGGGGTTTGTCCTGTGCCACCAGGGCAGGCCTTTGCGGGCCAGCATCGCGGCCTCGGCGCGCCAGGCGGAGGGCGGGCATTGGACCAGGACGCGGGGGAAGAAGCGGTGGAAGCCTTCGTTGTAGCGGGCGGTGACCGGATCGCGTGGGGTCCCGACGTGGATATGGTGGACCCGCAGGTGTTCGGAGCGGAAGTGCGAGTAAAGGACCGAGGCGAGGAGAAGGTCGGCCAGCCAGCGTTCCAGTCGCGACTTCTGGTGCATCAGCTCGTGGCTGTAGTTGATGCCGATGGTGCCCGAAACGACGCCCATTCCGAAGAAAAGGGCGATGCGTTCGCCGGTGTCCAGGTGCGGGGCCTGCGGAACGTACCAGAGCATCACGACAAGAAGGGCGAACTGCACCGGCGGCCAGGCGAGTGTGACAAGGCGGTAGGCCGTCAGGGCATCGTCAGGCGTCTGAGGGTCGGGGTTGGCGGTATTGTGGCCAGTGATCGCATCAAGGATCGTGAAGAGCCACCAGGTTGACAGCGGCAGAAGCGCGATGGTCCAGCCGCCCCAGGCGATGCCGACCAGGGCCAGCGGCGGCAGGGCGAATGACAGCCAGAACGGAAAGGCTTTTGGAAGTGGCGTCACGGAGGAACGGCTCTGACTGGTCAAGGGGATCGGGTCCTCAGTGCTTCGCGTTTGGCTTCGTGTCAAAGCTTTCTCGCCGACGATTTTAGGCAGTCCCCAAGCCCCGGGGCAAGCTGGGCTGTTCGAGGCCGTGGCGGGCAAGGTCCCAGGCCTTGCGCATGACGGTGGGAAGGTCGGCAGGGCGGAAACTGTGGCGGGGAACAAGGTCTCCTCGGCTGGGTGGGCCGTCAAGGTGGCCGGTGTGGACGGTGAGGATCAGGTGGAAATGGGTGAAGGTATGGCGGACCTCGCCGATCTCTTGCCATCGGGCCTCGGCCGGGGCGCCGCCGCCCTGCCCGTCCCAGCCGTCGCCGGGGATACCAAGCATGCCGCCCAATAGGCCCGCGTCGGGGCGACGTTCCAGAAGGATGGCCCCGTCCCGATGGCCAAGCCAAAGCGTGCCGCGGCGAGTGGGTTTGTCGGGCTTGGGCACCTTGCGGGGAAGATCGGCCTGGACGCCTTCGGCACGGGCCCGGCAGGCATGTGACCAGGGGCAGATGCCGCAGGCGGGAGAGCGCGGAGTGCAGATCGTGGCGCCGAGATCCATGATGGCCTGGGCGTAGTCTCCCGGACGCGCCCTGGGCGTGAGGCGTGAGGCCAGGCGGGTGAGTTCCGACTTGGCGGCGGGCAGCGGCGTCTCGACCAGGTGCAAGCGCGAGATGACGCGCTCGACGTTGCCATCGACGACGGTTGCGGGCTCGTCATGGGCAATGGCGGCGATTGCAGATGCGGTGTAGGGGCCGATGCCGGGCAGGGCCAGAAGGCCCTCGCGCGTTGCCGGGAACCTGCCGCCGTGGTCGGCGACGATGACGCGGGCGCACTTCAGCAGATTCCGCGCGCGGGCGTAGTAGCCAAGACCCGCCCATTCGCCCATAACGTCCGCGTCCTGTGCGGCGGCGAGGTCCGCGACCCTGGGCCAGCGGGCGGTAAATCGGTGAAAGTAGTCCCGCACGGCGGCAACGGTGGTCTGCTGCAGCATCACTTCGGACAGCCAGACGCGATAAGGGTCGGGTCGGATGCCCGAGGCCCGATCCTGGGGCGAGACCCGCCAGGGCATCACCCGGGCATTTCGGTCGTACCAGGCAAGCAGCTGGGCGGAAAGAGAGTCGGGGGCGCTGTCCATCCACGCCAAGATAGCGGTTGAGGCGCGGGCTGCCAGAGGGGAAGTGCCTGGCGGTGCGGGACAGAGGTGACCTCGTCGGACCGGCTTGCCCGATACCGGCGCCGGTCCGCGGGCCTTGGCGCCGGGCGCGCGCAAGACGGGACGGGACGGGCTGACGGCAGGCGCCACAAGTGAGCGCATTGCCAGACGACGGAAGACCTGCGGCGATTCGGTGTCGGAACCGCGCCGGGCTGCAAGGACGGCGCATTTGCATCCTCGGAAAGGGTGCCCGGCCTGGGGGAAAGGCGGTGTGGTCCGGGCGACTTGCCTTGGCGGGCACCGCGCCGGCCTTGGACGTGGGTGGGTAAGGTGGGCGATATCGCCCACCCTACGCTGGGGACCATCCCGTTCGGGGTGTCCCTGGCCCGATTGTTTCGAGAAATCCCGTTCTCCATAACGTATTCTTTATTCCCGACTACAGCCTTGGCACTGGCGGGGGCGGTCCCTTGCGGTAGAATACACTCAACAGGAGCCCTGCCGCGCGAAATGAGCCGCAAACCGCTTTCCTCTCCCAGTGCCGACCACCGGATGCGCGGGTTCGAACCCGCCTTCGGCCTGATGAAGGACGCGGTGCGCACAGCGGGGGAATCGCGGGGCTTTGCGGTGGCGCGACTGTTGACGCATTGGGCCGAGGTCGCGGGCGAGGAGATGGCGCGGAAGACCCGGCCGGTGAAGATCGGTTACGGCAAGGGCGGCATGGGGGCGACGCTGACGCTGCTGGTCAAGGCGGCCGAAGCGCCGATGGTGCAGATGGCGCTGCCGGTGCTGAAGGAACGGGTGAACGCGGTCTACGGCTATGCCGCGATCAGCCATATTCACCTGACGCAGACGGCGGCCACCGGATTTGCCGAGGGGCAAGCCGAGTTCACCCCGGCCCCGAAGGTCGCAAAGGCCGCCGACCCTGTCACCCGCGCCAAGGCGCAGGCGGTGACAGGCGAGGTGTCCGACGAAGGATTGCGGGCTGCGCTTGAACAGCTTGCGGAAAACATCTTAACTCGCCGCCGACCGTGATCTGCGGGATGCAAAAGGACGCTGACCCATGTTGAAACTGAACCGCCGGGCCATGATTGCCCTTGCCGCCGCCGCCACTGCGGCCATGACCCCGGCACTGGCGCAGGAAACCACGCCCGCCACGTCGACGATGACAACCGGAGATTTCTCGCTTGGCTCGCCCGACGCGAAGGTAAAGCTGGTTGAATATGCCAGCTTCACCTGCCCGCATTGTGCGAACTTCCATGCAACCACCTTCAAGGACCTCAAGAAAGACTACATCGACACCGGCAAGGTGCACTTCACCCTGCGCGAGGTCTATTTTGACCGCTATGGCCTGTGGGCCGCGCTGATAGCCCGCTGTGGCGGCGAGATGAAATACTTCGGCATCCACGACATGCTGTTCGATCAGCAGCAGGAATGGGCCGCGTCCGAGGACCCGATGCAGGCGGTCGAGAAGCTGAAGACCATCGGCCGTGCGGCGGGGCTTGAGGATGCAGCCATGGACGCCTGCCTGAACGACACCGCCAATGCCGAGGCGCTGATCAAGCAGTTCCAGACCAACTTCGAGGCGGATGGGGTTCAGGGGACTCCGACCCTGTTCATCAACGGGACCAAGCATGGCAACATGGCCTATGCGGACCTGAAGGCTCTGATCGACGCCGAGCTGGCGGAGTAAATGTCCGCGCCGCTGGAAGGGGTCCGCGTCATCGAACTGGCGCGGATTCTGGCTGGGCCCTGGGCCGGGCAGACACTGGCCGACCTTGGCGCGGACGTGATCAAGGTCGAAGCACCCGAAGGGGATGATACCCGGCGCTGGGGACCTCCGTTCATCGAAAGCCAGGGCGAGAGGACTGCCGCCTATTTCCATGCGGCAAACCGGGGAAAGCGGTCGATTGTCTGCGACTTCCGCACCGCGGAAGGGCAAGAGATCGTGCGTCGGCTGGTGGCGGACGCGGACGTGGTGATCGAGAACTTCAAGGTCGGCGGGCTGGCGAAATACGGTCTGGACTGGGAAAGCCTGCGCAAGGTGAACCCCCGGCTGGTCTATTGCAGCATCACCGGCTTCGGCCAGGACGGGCCTTATGCGCATCGGGCCGGGTATGACTTCATCATCCAGGGGATGTCGGGGTTGATGTCGGTGACGGGTGCGCCCGACGGGCAGCCGCAGAAGGTGGGCGTTGCGGTGACAGATATCTTCACCGGGGTCTATGCCGCCACCGCGATCCTGGCGGCTCTGGTGCAGCGTGGACGGACGGGTGAGGGCCAGCAGATCGACATGGCCTTGCTGGACGTGGCGACCAGCGTGATGGCGAACCAGGCGATGAATTATCTGGTATCGGGGAAGGCTCCGGGTCTGATGGGCAACGCGCATCCGAACCTGGCGCCCTATGCCGTCTTTGACTGCAAGGATGGCTGGCTGATCCTGGCCACCGGGAATGACGGGCAGTACCAGCGGCTCTGCAAGCTTCTGGGGCTGGAGGCGATGGCCTCGGACCCGAAGTTCCTGACCAACGCCGACCGGATCGCCAACCGGGTGGAGATGACAGCACTTCTGACAGCGGCGACACGGACCTGGGCCAAGGCCGACCTGCTGGCCGCCTGCGAGGCTGCGGGGGTTCCGGCCGGGCCGATCAACAACTTGGCCGAAGTCTTTGCCGACCCGCAGGTCGTCGCGCGAGGGATGCAGATTGCGCCCGAGGGGATGCAGGGTGTGCGCAGCCCGATGACCTTCTCGGGCGCGGAACTGGCGCTGGACCGGCCTGCACCACGGCTGGGTCAGCATCAGGACGAGGTGCTGCGGGATCAGTAGCGCGCACCGGGGTTCTCAAGACTTCCGGGGCCGATTTCCTTGAAGAAATCAGGCTACAGACCCATCCGGTCGAGGTGGGCGTCCAGCGCGGACCAATCGTCGATCTTCAGGCGGACCACAAGCGTCAACACCTTCGGTCGCCAATGCGCGGGCAGGCGGGCGGCGTCCTTTTCCGTGGTGACCAGCTGCGCCCCCGCGGCAGCAGACTCGGCCTCCAGACGGCGCAGAAGGGTTTCGGACAGCATCTCGTGGTCCGACAAGGCCTCACCTCGGACCAGTTCGGCGCCCTCTGCCCGCAGAGTGGCGAAGAAGCGGGAGGGGTCGGCGATGCCTGCAAATGCGAGCATGCGCTCACCTTTCCATTCCATGCCCATCTTCAGCGGCAGCAGCGCTCCGGTCAGACGAGGAACGGGTATCACCCGGCCCCAGGTCGCGTCGAACATCGCCTGAGCGGATGCATCGCCGATGGTCAGCACCAGGTCAGCGCGGGACAGGCCTGTAGCCACGGGCTCGCGCAGGGGACCGGCGGGGATGCAACGCGCATTGCCGAAACCCTTCGCGGCATCAACCACGACAAGCGAGACAGACGGTTTGACAGACGGGTTCTGAAACCCGTCGTCCATCAGGATCACCTGGGCACCGGCCGCTTCGGCGGCGCGCACCCCTGCGGCGCGGTTGCGGGCAACCCAGACCGGGGCGAAGGCCGACAGGAGCAGCGGCTCGTCGCCGACCTCTGCGGCAGTGTGGCGGGTTTCGTCGACCCGGAGCGGGCCTTCCAGCCGACCGCCATAGCCCCGGCTGACGACATGGACCTTGTGGCCACGCGCCAAGAGACGGTCAATCAGGGCAATGACGGTGGGGGTTTTGCCCGCACCCCCGGCAGCCAGGTTGCCGACGCAGATCACCGGGACCTTTGGCCGATAACCCGGCTGGCGCAACCGTCGGGCTGTCGCTGCGGCGTAAAGCCAGCCAAGCGGGGCAAGGATATGCGGCAGAAGCCCGGGACGGTCAGGCGCACGCCACCAGAAGCGGGGCGCGCGCATCACTCGTCCCCGTCCATGATGGCGCGAACACGCTTCAGGATGGTCTCGGTCACCTCGGCACCCTCGCTTGCCACAGCCCAGGCCGCCTGCGCCAGTCGGGCGGCCCGGTCAGGCGCAAGCAGATCGCCAAGGGCGTCGCCAAGATCGGTCGCCGAGGCCACGGCCCGCGTCGCCCGCGCCGCACCAAGGCGGCCAAAGATCGGTCCCGACGGACCCGTGCGCGGCCCGTGCAGGATGGCGGAACCCAGGGCTGCGGCCTCCATCGGGTCACGGGTCGGGCCCTTGCCCATCAGGCTGCCGCCCAGGAAGCAGACTGGAGCAAGCCGATACCACAAACCGTATTCCGTCGGATTATCAACGATGAAGACCTCGATGTCGGCCTCGGGCTCCTCCTCCAGCGCGCGTTGAGCGACGACACAACCTTCGGCCTCAAGCTGCTGGCTGAGAGGGGCGGCACGGGTCGGGTCCTCGGGCATCAGGATCATCAGCAGTCGGTGCGAATGTTGCAGCGCCATGCGATGCGCCTGCAGGACCGCCGCCTCTTCGGCCTCGATCACGCCAGCGGCGAACCAGACCGGCCTGGCGGCAAGCAGCTTCGCCAAGGCAGATCGTTCGGACTCTGGCGCTGGCAGGGCGACGCTGTCCTCTTCCATCCGGCCGGTGACGGCCACCGCCGAGAGCACGGCACCACCTTTGCGGAACGCCCGCGCCGCCGCCTCGTCGACCGCCATGATCAGCCGGAACCGCGCCAGCGCCGAGCGCATCAGGCCAGGATACCAGCCGTCGCGTTCGCGCAGGAAGACCGGGGCGCGGCCGTTCACCACCAGCATCGGGATCTTGCGCTCGGAGGCTTCATACATCACTGCCGGACGCAACTGGCCGCCTGCAAACAGCGCAATCTCGGGCCGCCAGTGATCAAGGAAGGACCGTGCTTCGGTCGGATTGTCGGGCGGCGGCGGCTGGACCACAACGCCGGAATGTACCGGAACATCGCGGTGAACAGTCAGCAGAACCGGAACGCCGTCCTCCTCGACCAACCTCCGCGCAAGCGCCTGCATCGGGCCGATCGACCCATCATCCGGCGCATGCAGCCAGACCAACCGCCCCGCAGGACGCGGTGGACGGACCTGCCTCTCGGCCTGCTCGCGCCGCTGGCCAAGGTTGTAAAGCGTCAGTCCCAACGAGGATGACATCGGTTCAGTCGCCCAGCTCCTCGGTCGCCGAGCCGGGCTTCGCCTCGTCGCGCAACCGGTGGATATGCGCGATGAAGTAACGCATGTGGGCGTCGTCCACGGTGCGCTGCGCCTCGGCCTTCCAGGCGGAAAAGGCGGCCTCATAGTTCGGGAACATCCCGACGATGTGGATCTTGCCCACATCGCGGAAGACGTTGGTCTGGGGGTCCACCAGCTCGCCACCGAAGACGAGATGCAGGCGCTGGGTCATTGGTCGGCTCCGTATGATGGGATCGCGCGCGACCCTATCCGCTTCGCCTGTCAGGGGGAAGATGCGGGCCGTTTCGCGGACTGGGGTCTTGCGTTGCAAGGCCTGAAGGGCAACATTATGCCCGGACGCGACATGCGCCCAGATTTGAAAGAGGGGGTTTTACGTGGACATCCAGGATCTTATCGGCTGGCCGCTGGTCTATATCTTTATCGCGCTATTCATCATCATCTCGATCTTCCTGGGGGTCCGCATCGTTCCCCAGTCGGAAAAGCACGTTGTGGAACGCTTTGGCCGTCTGCGGTCGGTGCTTGGGCCGGGGATCAACTTCCTGGTGCCATTTCTGGACCGGATCGCCCATAAGGTCAGCGTTCTGGAACGCCAGCTGCCCACCGCCAGCCAGGACGCCATCACCGCCGACAACGTGCTGGTGAAGGTTGAAACCTCAGTCTTCTACCGCGTGACCGAGCCCGAAAAGACCGTCTACCGCATCCGGGACGTCGACGGCGCCATCGCGACGACGGTAGCCGGGATCGTCCGGTCCGAGATCGGCAAGCTGGAACTTGACCAGGTCCAGTCGAACCGCGCCCAGCTGATCGAGCGGGTCCGCGAGCAGGTCACGGCGATGGTCGACGACTGGGGGGTAGAGGTGACCCGTGCCGAAATCCTGGACGTGAACCTGGACGAACAGACGCGCGCCGCCATGCTGCAGCAGTTGAACGCCGAACGGGCGCGGCGGGCGCAGGTCATGGAGGCCGAAGGCAAGAAGCGGTCGGTCGAACTTGGTGCGGACGCCGATCTCTATGCCGCCGAACAGGCCGCAAAGGCGCGCCGGGTGACCGCCGACGCCGAGGCGTATGCGACCGGTGTCATCGCCGTTGCGATCAAGGAAAACGGCCTGGAGGCCGCGCAGTTCCAGGTCGCATTGAAGCAGGTCGAGGCGATGCAGGCCATCGCGGTCGGTCAGGGCAAACAGACCATCCTCATCCCAGCCAACGCTCTGGAGGCGTTCGGGGATGCGTTCAAGATGCTGAAAGGACGGAGCTGAGATGCTGACCTCGCTCGTCGGAACCTGGTGGGCCTGGGTCGTCCTGGGCTTCGCCCTGGGCGTGCTGGAGATCCTGGCTCCGGGCTACATCTTCCTTGGTTTCGCCATCGGGGCGATCGTCACCGGCGCGCTGGTCGGGTTTGGCATCACCGCCGGGGTGCCGGCGTTGATCCTGATCTTTGCGGTCGTGTCGGTGATCGCCTGGCTGGTGCTGCGCCGGGTCGTGGGCGTGCGCGAGGGTCAGGTGAAGCTGTGGGACCGCGACATCAACGACAACCCCTGACCGGGCCGTGACCGAGTTCACCGGGGCCAAGGCGGCACTGTTCTGTGGGGCCTCGGTGCTGGTCTACCTGCGCGACAAGAAACCGGGCCTGCGCTGGCCCGGCCTTTGGGACCTGCCGGGCGGCGGGCGCGAGGGGGCCGAGGGACCGGAGGACTGTCTCTTGCGCGAGCTTTGGGAGGAGTTCGGGCTGCGGCTTTCGGAGGACCGGCTGGTATGGCGCCGCGTGTTCCCATCGATGTTCGAGACAGGGCGGACATCGGTCTTCTTCGGGGGGCGGCTGTCGCGGGATGAAGTCGCCTCGGTCTGCTTCGGAGACGAGGGGCAAGGCTGGGAGCTGATGCCTGTCAAGGGGTTCCTGGCTCATCCGCTGGGGGTCCCGGAAATGCAGCGGCGAGCGGGGATCGTGTGGGAAGAACTGCAGGGTGTCCACGGTGGACAATCGAGTATACCCGAATGATTTCAATATCTTGGTCGCGGGCGTTAACCGTTTCTTAAGATCTGGATCTGACGCCACCCACGCTGCTGCGTGCCCTTTGTCGGTGCGCTGTTGCGCACCCTACGCGCGGCGGATCGTGTCGCCGGGTTGAAGCGTAGGGAACAGCTCTTCGACCTGCGATGCCTCTGGCGCTTCGGCAATGATCCGGGCGGCCTTCTTGCCGATCTCAAGCCGACAGGCATCCATCGTGGCCAGCTTGCGGGGCAGGCCGTCCAGCAGTTCCACCCCGTTGAACCCGGCAAGGCCGATCCTGCCCGGGACGTCAATGCCCTGGGCAAGACAGTAAAGCAGACCCCCTGCCCCAATCATGTCGTTGGAATAATAAAGAAAATCGACGTCCGGCGTCCGGTTCAGAACGGCTGCGGTCATCTCGCGGCCTTTCAGGAGGGCAGAGCCACCAGAATAGTATTCGCGGTCGACCAGCGACAGGCCTGCCTTGGCCAGCGCCTCTTCGAAGCCTTCCAGGCGCTTCTTGGCCCGGAAGTCGTTCGGCATCTGGGTGCCCAGGAACGCGATCTTGCGGTAGCCGGCGGCAATGATTTCTTCGGCCATCTGACGCCCGGCGCGGCGGTGCGAGATGCCGACGGCGTGGTTGATCGGGTCGCCGTCGATGTCCATGATCTCGACGATCGGGATTCCGGCTCGGGCCAGCATGGCGCGCGAGGCGGCAGAATGTTCCAGACCCGCGATGATCATCCCCGAGGGGCGCCAGGACAGCATCTCGTAGATGACCGATTCCTCGCGGTCGGGCAGATAGTTGGTCACGCCGACAACAGGTTGCAGTCCGGTGCCGTCCAGCACTTCGGAAATGCCGGTCATCACTTCGGGGAAGACCATGTTGGAAAGCGAGGGAATCACCACGCCGACAAGGTTGACCCTTTGGCTGGCCAGCGCCCCGGCGATCTTGTTCGGAACATAGCCAAGGGCACGCGCGGCCTCGAGCACCTTTTCCCGCGTGGGGGCCGAGACATCGCCGCGGTTGCGCAGGACCCGGCTGACCGTCATCTCGGAGACGCCAGACGCCTCGGACACATCGCGAAGAGTAAGGGTGTGGCGCGGGTCGGGGGTCGGCTTGGTCAAGGCGCTGATCCGATTGTGGGCGGTATCCCTTGTTAGCGCCAAAGAGAAGGCTTGTCCAAGGTGGTTTCGTCTGCTACTGTTACCGCTAACAGCCATCATGTGCTGGCCATATCTGCCGCGTCCTGCAAGCTCTCAAACTGGACACGACGGACCAAAGGGGGGGTAGTGGGCCAAAACTTGCCTCCCCTTTTCATTTCCGACAGTTGAATTGTGGTGCGTTTCGTCGCATGACGTCATCCGTGGCCCCGTAGCTCAGGGGATAGAGCGGCCGCCTCCTAAGCGGCAGGTCGATGGTTCGAATCCATCCGGGGTCACCATCGTGACGCTTCCTTCCCTAAAATCAGTCGGATAGGCTTTGCCACGGGTTTTCCGGGGGGCGGGTGGATGCGGCGGATTGCGGTTCTGGACATCGGCAAGACCAATGCCAAGGTGCTGGTCGTCGACCTTGCAACGGGGGCCGAGGAGGTGCTGGCGCGGACCCCGAATGTGGTGCGGCGCGATGGGCTTTATCCGCATCACGACATGGACATGCTGTGGGCCTTTGCGCTGGACGGGCTTGGGCTTGCCGCAGCGCGGGGGGTCGATGCGGTATCGATCACGACGCATGGGGCGGCCTGTGTGCTGTTGGACGAGGCGGGCGCGCTTGCGCTGCCGATGCTGGATTATGAGCATGACGGGCCGGATGAGCTTGGCGCCGAGTATGAGGCGGTGCGCCCGGGGTTTGCCGAGACGGGGTCGCCGCGTTTGCCTTTGGGCCTGAACGTCGGCGCGCAGGTCTTCTGGCAGGCCCGCGCCTTTCCCGACGCCTTTGCGCGGGTCAGGCATGTGCTGATGCTGGCGCAATACTGGTCGTTCCGGCTGTCGGGCGTGACCGCAAGCGAGGCGACGTCGCTGGGCTGTCACACCGATCTGTGGAACCCGTGGCAGGGGCGGTTTTCGTCGCTGGTGTCGCGGATGGGGTGGGCGGGATTGTTCCCCCAGGTTCGGAAGGCGGCGGATGTGCTGGGGCCGGTGTTGCCTTCGGTGGCCGAGGCGACGGGGTTGCCTGTGGGGACGCCGGTGCTGTGCGGCATCCATGATTCCAACGCGTCCTTGGTGCCGCATCTGGCGGAGGCTCCGTGTGGGGTCCTGTCGACCGGGACCTGGATGATCGTGATGGCTTTGGGTGGTCGTGCGGTGACGCTGGACGCAGCCCGCGATGTACTGGTGAACGTGAATGCGCTGGGGCAGCCGGTGCCTACGGCGCGGTTCATGGGCGGGCGCGAGATGGACGAGATCATGGGGGGGCGGATCGTCGAGCCTTCGCCGGATGATCTTGCGGCGGTGCTGGCGGGGCGGGTGATGGCGATGCCGTCGTTGCATCCCGACACCGGGCCGTATCCGGGCAAGCGGTTCGGCTGGATCGGTGGCGAGCCGGAGGGGGGCGCGCGGATGGCGGCGGCGTCGTTCTATGCGGCGCTGATGGGGGCGGAATGTCTTGATCTGGCCGGGGCCGAGGGGCCGGTGATCGTGGAGGGGGCGTTTGGCGGAAACGCGGCCTTCCTGCGGATGCTGGCGACGGCGACGGGGCGGGTCGTGCGCGGCTCGGGCCAGGGGGCCGGGACGGGGCTGGGGGCGGCGCTGCTGGCGGGGGCGCTCACGGCGAAGGCGGCCTCGGCGGTGGAGGTATTGCCGGAGAGCGATGCGTTGTGGACCGGATATGTGAGTGCGTGGCGGGAGGCGGTTGCTCTGCGGTAGGCTCCTCGTGCGCCTTCGGCTTCTCGTCGCAAGCGAGGAGAAGCGAAGCGCACGACGAGCGGTCAGGGCATGTAGAAGGCCTCGATCAGGGGGATCGCGATGGGGGAGCCGTCGGGGTTCGTGGCCATGATGTCGCCCATGTAGGCCCACCAGCGTTTCATGACCGGGTGGTTGGGCAGGTCGTCCATTCTGTGGTCGTCTAAGCGTTCGAGGTAGCCGAAGAGGGTCATCGTCTCGCGGTCGAGGTGGATCGAGTAGTTCGAGATGCCTGCGTCCTTCAGAAGCTGGACAAGATCGGGCCAGATCTCGTCGTGGCGGCGGGTGTATTCGGTCTCCATCCCCGGGTTGAGGCGCATCTTGAAGGCGTGGCGTTGCATCATGCGTCCTTTCTGCGGCGGGCTTTGAAGTCGGAAAGGAGGTTCGGCAGCAGGACCGAGGCGATCAGCAGGGTGCCGATCACGCCGGTCTGCATGTGGCCGGTGATGTTCATCAGCCCCATGCCGTTCCTGAGGTTCAGGATGATGAGGATCGACAGCAGGACGCCCACCATGCTGCCCTTGCCGCCGAAGATGCTCACGCCCCCCAGAAGGACCATGGTGATGATGTCCAGTTCGAACCCGAAGGCGGTGTCGCCGCGAACCGAGCCAAGGCGGGCGGCGTAAAGGAGGCCGCAGAGGGCGGAGATCAGAGCGGAGAGGAGAAAGAGGGTGGTTTTGACCCGGGCGACGTTCAGGCCGGAGAAACGGGCGACCTCGGCGTTGGTGCCGATCACGATGACCTGACGTCCGAAGCTGGAGCGGTGGAGGGTCATGCCGAGAAGGACGAGGAGGACGAAGAACAGGAGGATCGCCAGCGGGATCGGGCCGATCAGGCCTTTTTGCCCAAGGTCGGTGAACCACTTCGGGAAGTTGCCCAGCGAGTTGTCGGTGACCAGCACCCGGGCGAGGCCGCGGAAGCCGATCAGCATGGCGAGGGTCACGACGAGGGACGGGATGCCGACGCGGGCGATGAGGACGGCGTTGACGAGGCCTGCCAGCAGCCCGGCGGCGAGGCAGATCGGGATGGCAAGGCCGCCGGGCATCCCGGCATTGACCATATAGCCGAAAAGGGCCGCCGAAAGACCCATGATCGAGGCGACGGAGAGGTCGATCTCGGCGTTGATGATGACGAGGGTCATGATCAGGGCGACGATGATCTTCTCGATGGAAAGCTGGAAGAGGTTGATCTGGTTCTGGACCGTCAGGAATTCCGGCGCGAAGCTGGCGTTCAGGGTGAGGGTCGCCACGAAGACCGCGAGGAGGCCGGTTTCCCAGGGGGTGAGGAGCCTGGTCATTCGGTGCCTCCCTTGCGCATCCGGGTCAACTGGCGGCTGGCCAGGGTGTCGAGGGTGACCGCGGCCATGATGAGGCCGCCCAGAAGCGCGTCGCGCCAGAATTCCGAGACCACGGCCCAGCGGGTAAGGGAGTTGTCGATGGTGTCGACCAGAAGCGCGCCCATGAGGACGCCGATCATCGAGCCGGTGCCGCCCATGATCGAGACGCCTCCAACCACTACGGCGGCGATGGATTTCAGCTCGAACCCCAGGCCCGCGACGACGGTGATGTTGCCGAACTTGGCAAGGAACAGGAAGCCGGAGAGGCCGGCAAAGGCGCCGGAGATGATGAAGGCCGACAGGACCACGCGGCGGGCGTTGATCCCGGCCATGACGGCGGCGTCGGGGTTGGAACCGACGGCGTAGAAGCGGCGGGCCGGGCGGTAGAAGGTCAGCGCGAGGCCGGTCACCAGGCAGGCGGCCAGGGCGAGGACGACAGTGACGCGGACGTCGAGGCCGCCGATGGAGAAGGCATTGGCCTGTGGCAGGTTGACCAGCCATTGCGGCAGGCTTGCGGTGGTGATCGTCTTGGCGTCGGACCATTCGACAAGGAAGCTGCGATAGAGCGCGAGGGTGCCAAGGGTCACGATGATCGCGGGCACGCGGCCGAAGGCGATGATGATGCCGTTCAGCGCTCCGAACCCGGCGCCTATTGCCATGCAGAGGAGGACCGTCAGGATGGGGTGCAAATCGGGCATCGCGCTGAGGCTTTGGCCGGCCATGTAGGCGACGACCCCCATGATCGACCCGACCGACAGGTCGATGTTGCGGGTCATGATGACGATGGCCTGCCCCACGGCCAGCGGCAGCACCACGGCGGCGGAGGTGCTGATCCGGTTGAACATCCGGGGGGAAAGGTAGCCCTCGATCTGGGTCGCGAAGAACAGGATCGTGGCCATGAGGGCAAGGCCGAGCGCCAGAAGGCGCAGGGTTTGCGGCGAGGCGCGGGTGAGGAGGGTCATGCGTGGCCCCCGGTGGAGAGGGCGGTTTTCAAATGGAGCGCTGACGCGCAAGTCTTTTGTCTCGCCTCTGCGCGCGAAGGGCGCGCAACCGGCTCGGATGTTTGCCTCCGGCGGGGATATTTGGAGACAGATGAATGGGTGTCAGGGTGGCGCGCGGTCATGCGGCGGGTCGCTCTGCTGTGGCTTGCCCGGCAGCCATGGCGATGACGCGTTCCTGGCTGGCGTCCTCGATCGGCAGGATGCCGGCCTGGCGGCCTTCGCGCATGACGAGGACGCGGTCGGCGAGAGCGAGGACTTCGGGCAGGTCGGAGGAGATGACGAGGATCGCGACGCCTTCGGCGGCCAGTTGGCGGATGATCGCGTGAACCTCGGCCTTGGCGCCGACGTCGATGCCGCGGGTGGGTTCGTCGAAGATCAGGACGCGGGGTTTCGTCTCCAGCCATTTGGCCAGCATCACCTTTTGCTGGTTGCCACCTGACAGTTTGCCGACCTCGGTCGTCGTGTCGGGGGAGCGGATGGCGAGGCGCTTGCGGTAGGTTTCGGCCATTGCGGATTCCGCCTGGCGATCGATAAGGCCGAAGGGTTTGAGGAGTTTCTTCAAGCTTGCGAGCGAAATGTTGGCGAAGATCGGCAGCGGCATGGCGAGGCCAAGCTTGCGGCGGTCTTCGGACACATAGGCGATCCCGAGATCCATCGCCTGTTGCGGTGTGGTGATGCGGACTTCGGTCCCGGCGAGGGTGATGGTGCCCGTCGTCGCCGGGGCGATGCCGAAGAGGGAGAGGGCGACATCGGTGCGCCGCGCGCCGACGAGGCCGGCGAGGCAGAGGACCTCACCCTTTGCGAGGTCGAAGGTGATGCCCTTGAAGACACCTGCGCAGGCGAGGTCTTTCACCGAGAGGAGGGTTTCCCCGTGCGGGTTGGCGGCGGTCTTGACGGCGAAGCTTTCCAGCGCGCGGCCGACCATGTCCTTGACAAGGCCGTCTTCGGTGACCTCGGCGATGGGTTTCGTGCTGATGTGCTGGCCGTCGCGGATCACGGTGACGCGGTCGGCGATGCGGAAGATCTCATCCAGGCGGTGGCTGATGTAGATGACGGCGACGCCCTGGGCCTTGAGCGCGCGGGCGATGTCGAGGAGGCGGGCGACTTCGTGGGCGGACAGCGATGCGGTCGGTTCGTCCATGATCAGGACCTTGACCTTCAGCGAAAGGGCGCGGGCGATTTCCACGGTCTGTTGTTCGGCCAAGGTGAGGCCCGATGCGGCGCGGCGGACGTCGAGTTTGACGCCTAGGGGGGCGATGAGGGCCTGCGCTTCGGCGTAGATTTCGGACCAGCGCATGATGCGGCCCTTGGCGCGGTTCGAGATGAAGATGTTCTCGGCGACGTTGAGGTCGGGGAAGACCATCGGTTCCTGATAGATCGCGGCGATGCCTGCGTCCTGGGCGGCCTGGGTGGATCGCAGGGTGACGGGCTGGCCGTCGACCAGGATCAAGCCTGCGTCAGGCTGGTGGACGCCGGTCATCATCTTGATGAGGGTCGACTTGCCTGCGCCGTTTTCGCCGACGATGGCGTGGACCTCACCCGGCATGACCGACAAGGACATGTCCTTCAGCGCCTGGGTGGCGGCGAAGGATTTGGACAGGCCTTGCAGTTCCAGGACCGGCTGGGTCATGGGGTTTTCCGATGCGAGAAGGGGAAGGGGGCCGCGCATGGGCGGCCCCCAGGGAGCAAAGGCGGCCTTAGTTGGCGGCGGCTTCGACGTTGTCCTTGGTGTAGACCGTGAACGGCCCCATCAGGATACGCTTGGCACCGGCGCGGCCCGGGTCTTCCTCGATCTTGAAGCTGCCCATGCGGCCGGCGGTGAATTCCTCGCCAACCTCGCCTTTGATGGCTCCGGTCGCGAGGGCGTAGGACGCCTGGTAGGTCAGATAGCCGAGGTCGACGAAGCTCCACAGCGCGAAGGCGGGGGCGCAGCCGTTGAGAGAGTAGCTGACCATTTCGGCGGGCAGGCCGAGGCCGGAGACCTTGACCTTTTCGCACAGGCCCTCGTCCTGCATGGCCTTGGCGGCGGCGACGATGCCGACGGTGGTGGGGGCCATGATGACCTTGAGGTCAGGGTACTTGTCCACGAGGCCGAGGGCCTTGTTGTAGGATTCCTCGGACTGGTCGTTGCCGTAGACGACGTCGACCAGCTTCAGGTCCTTGTACTTGGCATCGGCGGCCATCGTGCCCTTCATCGCTTCGATCCAGGCGTTCTGGTTCGAGGCGTCGGGGGAGGCCGACAGGATCGCGACTTCACCCGCACCACCGGCCAGGTCAAAGGCCATGTCGGCCATCACGACACCGATGGAGCCGAAGTCGACCTGGGCGACGAAGAAGGCCTCGCCCGCGCCGTTCGGGATCGGGCTGTCCCAGGTCACGACCCTGGTGCCGGCAGCGGCGGCGGCTTCGGCGGCGGGGGCGATCTGGTCGCCCGCGTTGTTCGACAGCATCACGACATGCTGCTTCTGGGTGGTCGCCGTGGTGAGCATCTCGATCTGACCGGCCGCCGAGTTTTCCGGGGTCGGGCCGATGAATTCCAGCTTGCCGGTCGAGCCAAGCTCGGCTGCGGCTTCCTGAGCACCGCGGTTTGCCTGGTCGAAGGGCAGGATGCCGAGGAATTTCGGCAGGAGGACGGCGTTGACCTCTTGCCCCGGCGTTGCGGTGACAGCTTCGGCGAACGCGGTCGAGCCCATCAGGCTGGCCGCAAGACCCGCCGCAAGGGCAAGGCCGGAAAGTTTCATCATCATTGGTAGTCTCCTCCCGTTTTGTTATGCCTGCCGTGCCCTCCTCAGGCCGCGGTCAGGACCTTCGCTTCCTTAGGGTCGATCAGGATCACCTCGACACCCAGTTGTCGCAGGTGATCCAGCATGTGCGGCGGCGCGCCCGTGTCGGTGACCAGCGTGGTGACGCGGGTCAGGGGGCAGACCACCATGTTGCCGCGCGCCTCGAACTTGGAGCTGTCGGCGACGACAATCAGGTTTTCGGTGCGGGTCAGAAGCTTGGCTTCGGCCCGGGCCACCAGCGGGTCGCTTTCAATGATGCCCAAGGGCGTGATCGAATAGCAGGACATGAACATCTTCGACGCGGCGAAGTGCTGGATCGCGTCTTCGTCGAAGGGGGAAAGGATGATCCCGGCCTCACGGTAAAGCTCACCCCCCGGCAGGACGACGCGGTTCATCGAATGGCTGATAAGCTCCTGCGCGATGGGGAAAGAGTTGGTCAGAACCTGCATCCGGTGCTGGCGCAGGCATTGCGCCATGAACCATGTGGTCGAGCCCGCGTTCAGGATGATCGAGTCGCCGTCCTGGCAGAGGTCGGCCGCGCCACAGGCGACTGCGCGCTTCAGATCGGCGTTCAACGTCTGGCTGGCGTCGAAGGACGGCGCAGTCAGAGGTGTCTGGCCCGAGGCGACCGATTCCGCGCCACCGTGGACGCGGCGAAGTTGGCCAGAGTCTTCCAGTTTTGCAAGGTCGCGGCGCAGGGTGGCGACCGAAGCCCCGGTCACTCCCACCAGATCGGCGACGCGGACAATGCCGCGATCCCGCAGGCGGGTCAGGATCAACTGCCATCTTTCGCGTTCGTGCATCATGGACGGAAGGCTGTCAGAATCGCTCATATCCGTCAACAAACAATCGCAATGCTGCATTGCGGAAAGGTCTCTGCGGCGCAGAATGGTGTTTCGTGATTGACTGTGAGCGTTTCGTCCCTATCCTTGGCCGCAACTCCTTTCAGCCAAAGTCGGACCGATGACCCAGGAAATCACCCTAAAGTCCCTGTGGGACGACGCTTATGCCGCCACTTTGGACGAGCCGGGCAAGCTGCTCTACCGCTCGAACCTTCTGGGATCGGACCTTCGAATCACCAACTTCGGGGGCGGGAACACCAGCGCCAAGGTCACGCACAAGGACCCGCTGTCGGGGGATGACGTGCAGGTCCTGTGGGTCAAGGGGTCGGGCGGGGACATCGGGTCGATGAAGCTGGACGGCTTCGCCACGCTTTACATGACCAAGCTGATGCAGCTGCGGGCGCAGTACCGGGGGCTGGATCAGGAAGACGCGATGGTCGCGGCGCTGGGGCACACGATCTTCAACCTGAACCCCCGCGCGCCGTCGATTGACACCTGGCTGCATGGGTTCGTGCCCTTTGCCCATGTCGATCACGTCCACTCCGACGCGGTGATCGCGATTGCGGCCTCGGCGGATCAGGTGCGGCTGACGCAGGAGATCTTTGGCGGTGAGCTTGGCTATCTGCCCTGGCAACGGCCGGGGATCGACCTGGGGATCAAGCTGGGCCGGATGGCCGAGGAGAACCCGAAGCTGAAAGGCGTGGTGCTGGGCCAACATGGGCTGTTCACCTGGGCGGACACGGCGAAGGACTGCTACCTCTTGACGCTGGAGATGATCAATCGCGCGGCGGTCTGGCTGGACGCGAACGTGAAGCGGCCGGTGTTTGGCGGCGAGAAGGTGGCCTCATTGCCCGCTGAAGACCGCAAGGCCACCGCACGGCGGCTGATGCCGCTGATCCGGGGGCGCATCTCGGGCGGGGCGCATATGGTGGGGCATTTCACCGACGCGCCAGAGGTGCTGGAGTTTGTGAACTCTCATTCGCTTAAGCAACTGGCACCGATGGGAACCTCTTGCCCGGACCACTTCCTGCGGACGAAGATCAAGCCTTTGGTGGTGCCTGCGGACGCCGACACCGACGCGCTGGACGGGCTAATCGCCGGGTATCGGGCGGACTATGCGGCCTACTACGACCGCTGCAAGCGGCCCAACTCGCCTGCGATGCGGGACCCCAACGCGGTGATCTATCTGATCCCCGGAGTGGGGATGCTGTCCTTTGCCAAGGACAAGGCGACCGCCCGCGTCTCAGCTGAATTCTACGTCAATGCGATAAACGTGATGCGGGGGTCTTCGGGCGTTTCCCACTATCAGGGCCTGCCCGAACAGGAAGCCTTCGACATCGAATACTGGCTACTGGAAGAGGCCAAGCTGCAGCGGATGCCGAAGCCGAAGGCGATGCAGGGCCGGGTCGCCTTTATCACCGGGGGGGCTGGCGGGATCGGGTCGGCCAGCGCCGAACGCTTGCTGCGCGAGGGCTGCAACGTCGTGCTGGCCGACATCGACCAGACCGCGCTGGATGAGGTCGTGGCGGGGTTCGCCAAGCGGTATGGCCGCGACATGGTGCGGGGCGTGGTGATGGACGTGACCAGTGAAGCGGCGGTCATCGCGGCGGTGGAATACACGGTCAGCGAATACGGCGGGCTGGATGCGCTGGTGAACAACGCCGGGATCACCAGTGCCGCGGCGGTCGAGGATACGACGCTTGCGATGTGGAACAAGACGATGGACATCCTGTCCACCGGCTATTTCCTTGTGGGGCGTGAGGGCTATCGCGTTCTGAAGGCTCAGGGAATCGGCGGGTCGATGGTGTTCATCTCGTCGAAGAACGGGGTGGCGGCGTCGCCCGGCGCGTCGGCCTATTGCACGGCCAAGGCGGCGGAAATCCACCTTGCGCGCTGCATGGCGCTGGAGGGGGCTCCGCTGGGCATCAGGGTCAACGTGGTGAACCCGGACGCCGTCCTGCGCGGGTCGAAGATCTGGAAGGGCGAGTGGTCGGAGCAGCGCGCGGCGTCGAACAAGATCGCCGTGTCGGAGCTGGAGGAGCACTACCGCAAGCGCAGCCTGTTGCAGCGGTCGGTCTTCCCCGAGGACATCGCCGAGGGGGTCTATTTCTTCGCCTCGGACCTGTCGGCGAAATCGACGGGCAATTTCCTGAACGTGGACGCGGGCAATGCCGTGTCCTTCACGCGCTAGGGGGCGGGGATGCTGATTTCCGAAGATCTGGTCGGGTCGCTGAACGAAGCGGCGCGGGTTGCGCATGAGGATGAGTTTGGCGCTTTGGGGCGGAAGCTTCAACGGCGTGGCCTGGACATCGAGGCGGTTGTGGCCCGCGCGATAGCCTGGTCGGTCGCGGTGCCGACCTGGGGCGTGGGCACCGGGGGCACCCGGTTCGCGCGGTTTCCGGGGCGTGGGGAGCCTCGGGGCATCCACGACAAGCTGGCCGATTGCGGCGTGATCCAGCAGTTGACGCGGGGGACGCGGACGGTCAGCCCGCATATCCCGTGGGACAAGGTTTCCGACTACAACGCGCTGCGGCAAGAGGCGGCGCAGTACGGGCTGGGGTTCGATGCGGTGAATTCGAACACCTTCCAGGACCAGACGGATCAGGCGCTGTCCTATCGCTACGGATCGTTGGCGAACGCCCGTTCGGATATCCGCGCGCAGGCGGTGGCGCATAACATCGAGTGCATCGAGATCGGTAAGGCTTTGGGGGCCCCTGCGCTGACGGTCTGGATCGGGGACGGCACCAACTTTGCAGGACAGCAAAGCCTTTCGAAGATGTTCGAGAACTACCTGTCGGCGATGGAGGAGGTCTATGCGGCCCTGCCCCCGTCGATGGCAATGTTCATCGAGCACAAGATGTACGAGCCGGCGTTCTACTCGACGGTGATCTCGGACTGGGGGTCGTCCCTGATGGCCGCGCAAGCCCTTGGGCCACAGGCGAAATGCCTTGTGGACCTTGGTCACCACGCCCCCAACGTGAACATCGAACAGATCGTCGCGCGGCTGGTGCATGTCGGGCGGCTGGCCGGGTTCCATTTCAACGATTCGAAGTACGGGGATGACGATCTGGACGCAGGCTCGGTCGATCCGTTCCGGCTGTTTCTGGTCTTCAACGAACTGGTCGAGGCGGAGCTGCGCGGGGCCAAAGGGTTCAACCCCAGCTACATGATCGACCAGAGCCACAACGTCACTGATCCGATCGAAAGCCTGATGGGAAGCGCAGTGGAGATCGCGCGGGCCTATGTGCAGGCGTCGCTGGTGGACCGGAAGGCCCTGGCCGAGGCGCAGGACGCGAATGACGTGATGGCCGCGCATCGTTGCCTGAAGGCGGGGTTTCTGACCGACGTCTCGCCGATTCTGGCCGAGGCGCGGATGCGGCAGGGCGGGGCTTACGATCCCATCGCGGCCTACCGGGCGTCAGGCTACCGCGAGCGGGTGGCGAACGAGCGGCCGGAGGTGAAGGGGTCGTCGTCCGGCATCGTGTAGGTCCGCACCGGAGGGGAGGCCGGTTGGATGGAAAAGCACTCGATCATCGACGAAAGCCATGCCTTCTGGGATGAGGTGGTGCTGCCCCTGTTGGCCGCCCGCTTCCCCCAGGAGACCGCGCAGATGGCCGCGGGGGTCTTCGGCTATGGCTCGGAAGTGTTGCGGCTGGATGATGAATATTCCACCGACCACCACTTCGGGCTGCGGGTGAATGTGCTGCTGCCGGAAGCGGTGATGGCCGCGCGCGGGACGGTGATCGAGGATGCGCTGGCCGAAGGTCTGCCCGCGACCTGGCGGGGCCGGGAACTGCGCGAGGGCTATACCCGGACCAAGGGCGTCGCATTGGCGTCACTGGAGCATCACCTGCGGTCGACCATCGGGCTGGACGCGCCTCCGAACAGTCATTCACAATGGCTGGCGATCCCCGAAGAGGACATGATGCATGTCGTGGCGGGGGAGGTCTGGCATGATCCGTCGGGCCGCTTTTCGGCGGTGCGCGCGGCCCTGGACGCTTACTATCCCGAGGAAGTGCGGCTGCGGCGGCTGGCGCATTGGTGTCGGTATTTCAGCGGCATGGGAGTATATGCGCTGAAACGCGCCCTGCTACGCGACAACGATCTTTACGCCAACACTACCTTCGCGCGGTCCTTGCGCTGGGGGGTACAGATGGCGTTCCTGCTTGACCGGCAATACTACCCTTACGACAAATGGCTGACCGTGATGTTCCACCGTCTGCCCCGGATGGGCGCGCGGCTGGCGTCGATTGTCGAGGAAGCGCCGAAGCTTACGACCCCGTGGGAGCGGAAGCTGGACCTGCTGCACCAGATGTCGGACGTGCTGGATCAGGCGATGGTCGAGGACGGGCTGATCGCGCCGCATCCGCGTTACAAGGTTTCGGCAACCTCGGGCTACCGCCTGCTGGAGTCGGCCTATGCCGAGCTGATCCGCAAATGCCCGGCCGAGATCCGGGGCATCGTTCCGCAGTGGGAGCAGGTGCATTGGGAAGGGTTCCACTCTGAATTCGTCGCAGGGGTGGGGCTGGAGGACTGGCGGCGGATGCTGCTTCTGGAGGAATACGAATGAACGGTTATGAACGCGTGATGGCGACGATCAACCACCAGCCAGTGGACCGCACGCCCATCGACTGCTGGCTCTACCAGAAGCAGTTTCTCGAGCGGCTGGAGGCCGATTACGGCCCGCGCGAGAAGTTCATCGAGGAATTCGGGATCGACGTTTTCGTCGGCCTGATGCCCTTCCCCAACCAGCATGGCCGCAAGTTCGACATCCATGAGCTGGCCAATGTGCCGCTCGAGGACCCGAAGCATCCGAAATGGCTGAACTTCACCGACTGGAACTATGATTTCGGCGGCACCAACATTGCCACCGCGATCCGCGACCACAAGGGCAAACGCTGCGTGCTGGCGCATTGCTGGGGGATGGTGGAGGGGACCTCAAGCTTTCTCGGGATCGAGAATTGCTGGATGAACCTGGGCGGCAATCCGCAGCTGATGGCGAATTTCTTCGACCGTTACGCCGACTGGATGTGCGTCCAGGTCGACCAGATGATCGAGGCGGGGGTGGACATGATGACCCTCTCGGACGACTGGGGGTCGAACGGGACGATGCTGTTTTCGCCCAAATCCTGGCGGGCGCTGATCAAGCCCTATGCGATGCGGGTCGTGCAGCATGCGCGGTCGCGGGGCATGCCGGT
Organism: Tabrizicola sp.; assembly: GCF_030694085.1. Classification (GTDB taxonomy): domain Bacteria; phylum Pseudomonadota; class Alphaproteobacteria; order Rhodobacterales; family Rhodobacteraceae; genus Tabrizicola. The sequence continues at coordinate 47,013 of NZ_JAUXZE010000009.1, forward strand.
CAACCTTCACTCTGACGGCTACATTCTACAGGTGGTGGATGACATCATCGAGATGGGCTATACCTCGTGGCATCCGGTACAGGAAAGCGCGGGGATCAATCCGCGCGAGGTCAAGGAAAAGTGGGGCGACAAGATCACCATCTACGGGTCTTTGGACGTGATCGACGGGCTTCTGAAGTACGACGGTGAGGAGTTGGACGAGTACATCACCGAGCGGTTCGGCATCTATGCGCCCGGTGGGGGGTTCATCTTCAACGGCGGGCACTTCATCCAGCCGGACATTCCCCCGCTGCGGCTGGTCCGGGCTTACCGTCTGGTAAACAAGCTGGCGGCGCAATACGGGACACTGCAGTGAAAGCACCGGATGGTACGGTCTGGATCGGCCCGGCACATCCGTTCGATCTGAGCGATGCCTATGTGAACTTCCGTGCGGATATTTCACTTGTGACCCCGCCGTCCGAAGCCACCTTGCGACTTAGCGCCGACAGCCGCTATCGGGTCTGGATCAATGGAGAGTTCGTCGGACGCGGCCCGGAGCGGTCATGGCCTTCCTCGATGGCGGTAGATGAACGGCTTGTCACAAGCCTGCTGCGGCCCGGTGTGAACCGGATCGCGATACAGGTCCATTCCCCCGGCCACTCACACTTCGCCTATGTCCATCGTGGGGCCTGCGGCCTGATCGGCTGGCTGGAGGTGGACGGCGACATAGTGCTGACCACCGGACCGGGCTGGACCGCGAGACGGGACAGGTCCTGGTCGGACAGAGTTGAGCGGGTCTCGATCTACGGCACTGGGGTCGAGGATCGTGACCTGCGGGGCGGCGAACCATGGGTTGAGGCCGATGCCTCGGGCTGGGATGCGGCGCGGGTGGTCCAGGGTGCCGAGGGGCCGATCTGGCAGCGACTGCGACCAAGGGCAACCGCGCTTGCAGTAGACGAGGTGCGGACACTTGGTGCGCCTTGGCAGGTGCGGGTCGGGCCCTCGGTTGCCGCAACAGGCGATCCGCATGCCGATCTGCGAAAGGCATTTTCATTGGCCGGGCCAGGCGCCGTCCCTGCCCTTCTGCCGCATGGAACTCTGGCCATCTGGATATTCGACCTGGGTGAAAGCAGGGCCTGTCTGGGCGGCGTGGACCTCACTGCGGCGGGGGGAGAGCGGTTGCTGGTCTCCTATGCCGAAAAGCTGCGGGACGGGGAACTGTTGCTTCCCGACCCCGAGACGTATTGCCGGATGCGCCCGACCGATCGTTTCACCTTGCGTCCCGGTCGACAGCGTGTGGAAGGCTTCACCCCGCGGGGCGCGCGCTTTCTGGTCTTTTCGTTGGAGGGCGGCGGGGTATCTCATGCGCCCAGGTTTCACGTCCGGCTGCCGAGGACGCCGGTGATGGAGAGGCCATTGCCGAAAGCTGAAGGCGTCCTGCAAGGCGTGGCAGAGATGTGTCGCCGCACCACCTTGGCCTGCCTGCAGGACGGGTTCGTCGACGGGGTCTGGCGAGAGAGTAGCCTTTGGCTTGGCGATGCCGTGGCGCAGGACTGGGCGCTTCGGGCAATCTCGGATGATCCGCGCCCGCTGCTGTTCGCTATCGACATGGCGGCAGAAGGGGCGGATGTGGAGGGGCTTCTGCCCAGCGTCCTGCCCGGAGAAATTCCGGCCTATGCTGTGACAGACTACAACTTCAGTTGGGTGGAACTGCTGGCGGGGTGCGAGACGCATCCCGGCATCATGACGCCGGCGGCGGTGTGGGAGCGGCACTGGGCGACTCTGACCCGGATGCTGGATCGCATGGCGACCTTTCGGGGGCCGGACGGGTTGCTGCGCAATCCGACAGGGCGGCGGCTGTTCCTGGACTGGTCACCGACAAGCCGGGTAGAGCCGAATCTGACCTTGAACTTGCGGTATCTGCACGCACTGCGGCTGGCAGCAGGGATGGCGGAAGTGGTCGGACGGACGGTGGACTGGGCACAGCAGGCCGAGCAGGTGACGCAGGCGTTGCAAGGGCACCGCGCGCGGGACGGCTGGCACGAAAGCCCGGGCGGGGAGCCTGCCAGCCAACTGGCACTGGCTTTGCTGATCCTGACCGAAGTCATCGACGCCCCGGACGCAGAGGCCTTGGCGGACCAGATCGTCGCCCGCTCGTTGAACGCGGAGGATGGGCCGATCCTGGGCCAGCCGACGCTTGCCAGCCCCTTCATGCACCACTACGTTTTCCTTGCGCTTCAAGGACTTGGGCGCCGCGCCGCGATCCATCAGATCATCGCAGCCCGCTGGGGCCGCTGGGTGGACGAAGGCCGACCGACCACGCCCGAGAACTGGTCGATCGACTTTCCCGACGGGTCGGCGTGCCACGGCTTTTCGGCGCATCCGCTGGGTTGGCTTTAGAAGTCCAGGTGCTCGACGCTAAGGGCGTTTTGCTGGATGAACTCGCGCCGCGGTTCGACGACATCGCCCATCAGCTTGGAGAAGATGTCGTCCGCGTCGGCCAGGTCGTCGACCTTGACCTGGAGGAGCGTCCGCGCCTCGGGGTCGAGGGTGGTCTCCCACAACTGGCTGGGGTTCATTTCGCCCAAGCCCTTGTAGCGTTGCAGGGTCAGGCCCTTCTCGCCCTCGGCCAGGATGGATTTCAACAGGTCAATGGGGCCGTGGATCGCCTGCTCGCGATCCTTGCGGACAAGGCGGGCCGGGTCGCGGTAGATGTCGCGGGTCTGCCCGGCAACCTGGCTAAGACGCCGCGCCTCGCCCGACCGCAGCACGGCGCCGTCAAGCGTGCGCAATTCTTCCACACCGCGCAGGATGCGGCTTAACCGGATGCCGTGGTCCTGGGTTATGCGACCGGACCAGCCACGCTCGAACTCTTGCGCGATCATGTTCAGGCGGCGGGCGACGGTGTCGGCCACGGCCTGCAGGTCGGCGTCCGCCTTGCCCGGATCAAAGGCCCCGGCAAGGGCCGCCTGCTCCAGGATCGGACGCGGGTAGTGCGTTGGAAAAGCATCCAGAACGCGGCGGAACTGACGGGCACCTTCGACCACGCGGGCGAGGTCGTTACCGGCGATTTCCTGGCCGTCGGTCAGGCGCAGGACGGCGCCCTCGGTGCCCATGTCGATCAGGTAATCCTCCAGCGCGGCCTGATCCTTGAGGTAGACCTCGGACTTGCCACGCGCGACTTTGTAGAGCGGCGGCTGGGCAATGTAGAGATAGCCACCCTCGATCAGTTGCGGCATCTGGCGGAAGAAGAAGGTCAGCAGCAGCGTGCGGATATGCGCGCCGTCGACGTCGGCGTCGGTCATGATGATGACCTTGTGGTAGCGCAGCTTGCCGATGTCGAATTCGTCACGACCGATCCCGGTGCCAAGCGCGGTGATCAGGGTGCCGATCTCCTGGCTACCGAGCATGCGGTCGAAACGGGCGCGTTCCACGTTCAAGATCTTGCCCCGTAGCGGCAGCACGGCCTGGTTGGAACGCGAGCGGCCCTGCTTGGCCGAGCCGCCGGCCGAGTCGCCCTCGACCAGGAAAAGCTCGGACTTGGCGGGATCGCGTTCCTGGCAGTCGGCGAGCTTTCCGGGAAGGCTGGCCACGTCCAGCGCCGTCTTGCGGCGGGTCAGTTCGCGGGCCTTGCGGGCGGCTTCACGGGCCAGGGCGGCCTCGATGATCTTGCCGACGATGATGCGCGCCGGGCCTGGGTTTTCCTCGAACCATTCGGACAGCTTTTCGTTCACCAGGTTCTCGACTGCCGGGCGAACCTCGGACGAGACAAGCTTGTCCTTGGTCTGGGATGAGAACTTTGGGTCCGGCACCTTGACCGAAAGGACGCAGGTCAGCCCTTCCCGAGCATCGTCGCCGGTGAAATCCACCTTTTCACGCTTGGCGATCCCCGAGGACTGCGCGTAGCCGGTGATCGTCCGGGTCAAAGCACCGCGGAAGCCGGCCATGTGCGTGCCGCCGTCGCGCTGCGGAATGTTGTTTGTGAACGGAAGTACGGTTTCATGGTAGCTGTCGTTCCACCACATTGCGACTTCGACGCCGATACCGTTCTTTTCACCGACTATATAGATCGGTTCGGCCATGACACTGGACTTGGACCGGTCGATGTACTTGACGAATTCGCGGACGCCGCCTTCGTAGAACAGCTCGACCTTCTGCGGTTCGGCGTGGCGTTCGTCTTCAAGCACGATCCGCACGCCCGAGTTCAGGAAGGCCAGTTCCCGCAGGCGATGTTCCAGCGTCTTGAAGCTGTATTCCAGGTCCGAGAACGTGCCTTCCGGCCGGTTGCTCTTGGCGCTGGCCAGGAAGCGGACCATCGTCCCCTTCTTGCCGGGGGCCGGGCCGGCCTCATGCACGTGGACCGTGCAATCGCCATCCTCGAACCGGGCGCGGTATTCCATGTCGTTGCGCCAGACCGTCAATTCCAGCCATTCCGACAGCGCGTTGACGACCGATACACCCACGCCGTGCAACCCGCCCGAGACCTTGTAGGCGTTCCCGCCCTCGTCCGTGTTGTTGAATTTTCCGCCCGCGTGCAGCTGGGTCATGATGACCTCGGCCGCGGACACGCCTTCCTCCTGGTGGATGTCGACCGGGATGCCTCGGCCATTGTCGCGCACCGAAACGCTGTCGTCGGCGTGGATGATCACCGCGACTTCGGTCGCGTGACCGGCCAGCGCCTCGTCGATGCCGTTGTCCACGACCTCGTACACCATGTGGTGAAGGCCCGAGCCATCGTCGGTGTCGCCGATATACATGCCGGGGCGTTTGCGAACCGCCTCCAACCCTTTGAGAACCTTGATGGAATCGGCGCCGTATACGGCGGTGTTCTTGGGCTGGTCAGCCATGCGTGGGGAACCCTGATCGTTACGCGCGATTTATAGCGTTTCGGGCCGGGAATGTCACCCCTTGGCCACAAGATTTGGTGGTCAGGTAAAGGGGATAACCAGCCCCACACCGATAAGCAGGATGCCTGACCCGACGTTAAGCCTGCGCATCGCCTGCGGGCTGGACAGCAGTCTGCGGGCGCGGTCAAGGAACCACGCGAGCGCGAGGTTCCCAAGCATCGGAATCAGGGCCGAGATCAGCAGGATCGCGGCGATATCGGGGGCCGTCACGCGCGACAGGTCGAAGAAACCGGGCAGCACGCCCATGTAGAACAGGATCGCTTTGGGGTTGCCGACAACAGCGGCGACTCCGACAGCGAACCCGGCCCAGGCCCCCGGGCGGGTCAGACGGCTGTCGGCGTCGATGGCGGCGGCGGGTTTGCGGATCAGCAGGATGCCCATGATCAGGAAGACGGCCGCCGCGACCCAGCGCAGGGCGGCAAGAAAGCCGCCATACATCGACAGTATCCAGCTAAGACCGAAGATGGCCGCCAATGGCCAGATCAGGTCACCCAGCGCGACGCCGATCGCCAAGGGCCAGGCCCCGCGCATACCAAAGGCCAGCGCGCGGGCGGTCAGCGCAACCCAGACCGGGCCGGGCACGGCCCAGAGCGCAGCCATGCCAAGCGCGTAAAGCCACAGCTGCCAAAGCGAAACGGTCATGATGCAGCTTTAGAACAGACCGCCGAGAAGGTCGAGCGGCTTGGTGCCATCCCAGGGTTCCGGTCCGATATCAAGGACTTGCAGATGCTCTTCTGGCCGGTCGCGGTAAAGGCCGCCGCTGCGCGCGCCGGTCAGGTCAAGGTAGGTAAGCGGGTTCGCGATGGGGCGAAAGCCTGCGGCCGGGTAAAGCTTTGCGGTGCCGAACAAGAGAACATGCTGCGCCGGGGACTGCCGCGCGGCGGCAAGCGCGGCCTGCAGAAGCGTCGCGGCCTGGCCCTTGCCGCGGTGGTCCGGGTCGGTGGCGACATCGGCGATCCCGGCGATGGTACGAAGGTGTTCGCCCAGCCGGACGGCGCGCAACTGCACGCCGAGGTGGGCGGTGACGTGGCCCTGCCGGATCACGTGACGCCAGCTATGGCGGGTCTGAAAGAAGCTGCGGCCGCCGAAGTCCGTGAGGAAGCAGCGCGCCAGCAGGGCGGCAATTGCAGCCTCGTCAGCGTTTGTGAGCATATGTTCAGATATTGTCTCGACTGTCATTGCTCCACCTGCGATGTACCGTCTTGTTCCAGGATGCGAAGGGTCCGCCCGCGGGGTCCGAGGGCAGTGAAAAGTTCTGGCTCGGTGCCTGTCATCAGGGCCTGGGCCTGTAGCGCGCAGATTTCGTCGTAAAGGGCAGCGCGGCGGTGTTCATCGAGGTGCGCGGCGACCTCGTCCAGCAGCAGGATCGGGGCGCGGCCAAGGTCCTGCGCCAGCGCGCGGGCGTTGGCAAGGATCAGGCTGATGAGAAGGGCCTTCTGCTCGCCGGTCGAGCACTGGTCGGCGGGGACGTCCTTGGCGGCATAGCGGGCCAGGAGGTCGGCGCGGTGCGGGCCGACCAAGGTCCGACCCGCAGCAATGTCGCGACGGCGGCCCTCGGCAAGGGCCTGGGCGAGGTCAAGCGGTTCGTCGGTGCCGTCGGGGCCGGTCAGCGTCAGGTCGGCAGAGGGGAAGGCGCTGCTTGGATCGGCGGCGGCACTGATGCGGGCGATGGTCGAACGGCGGTGGTGGGTTATGGCCCCACCGGCCTCGGCCATCTGGGATTCCAGGGCCGCATACCAGTGCGCGTCGGTGACCTGATCCTTGATCAGCCGGTTCCGGTCGCGCATCGACTTTTCGTATGTGAGCGAGTGTTCGGCATGTTCCGGGAAGAAGCTCAGGGTCATGCGATCAAGGAATCGACGGCGGCCCTCGGCGGCCTCGATCCAGAGGCGGTCCATCGCCGGAACCAGCCAGAGGACGCGCAGGATGCGGCCCAGGCTGGCCTGCGTTGCGGCCTTGCCGTCGATGCGGACCTGCCGCGCCTCGCCGGGTTCGGCCCAGGTCTCCAGGTCATGTGCCGCGGACAGGCCCTGGACGGTGGCGGTGACCTTCCAGCCAAGGGCCTCGGGCTTGCGGGCCAGATCCTCGGCGGCAGCACGTCGCAGGCCGCGACCGGGAGACAGCAGGGATACCGCTTCGAGGATATTGGTCTTGCCGGCGCCGTTGGGTCCGACAAGGGCGACCGGGCGGCCATCGAAGGCCAGCCGCGTCGCCCGATGGCTGCGGAAATGCGTGAGCGCGAGGGTTTCGATCGCCAGACCGCCCACCGAAATTCCCTTTCAGTCCTGGTGTTTAAGGCCGGTCAGACCCGCATCGGCATAACGACGTAAACCGCCGAAAGGTCGTTGCCTTCACGCATCAAGGTCGGGTCAGCGGCAGAGTTGAACAGGAACACGGCGTTCTCCCGGTCCACCTGGCTGGCGATTTCCAGAAGGTACTTGGCGTTGAAGCCGATCTCCAGCCGCTCGTCGCCATAGGCCACGGCCAGTTCTTCCTCGGCGGCGCCGCTGTCGGGCGAGTTGACCGACAGGATCAGCCGGTCCTCTTCCAGCGACAGCTTCACCGCGCGGGAGCGTTCCGACGAGACGGTGGCCACGCGATCCACGGCCTTGGCGAATTCCGAGGCGTCAACTTCAAGCTTGCGGGTGTTGCCGGTCGGGATGACGCGGGTGTAGTCCGGGAAGGTGCCGTCGATGACTTTCGAGGTCAGGGTGATCATCGGCGTGGCAAAGCGGACTTTCGTCTCGGACACCGAGACGGCAATTGTTGCGTCGTCATCGTCCAGAAGCTTGCGCAGCTCGCCCACGGTCTTGCGGGGGACGATGACGCCGGGCATCCCGTCGGCGTCGTCGGGCAGAGGCGCATCGATGCGGGCGAGACGGTGGCCATCGGTCGCAACGCAGCGCAGCACCTTGCCGCCTTCACCCGTCGAGACGTGCATGTAGACGCCGTTCAGATAGTAACGGGTTTCCTCGGTCGAGATCGCGAACTTCGCCTTGTCGAAAAGCCGCCGCAGCACCGGCGCGGGGGCGGAAAAGTTCGAGGAATACTCGGACGTGGCCATGACCGGGAAGTCTTCCTTCGGCAGCGTCGCCAGGCTGAAGGTCGAGCGGCCTGCCGCAATGGTCAGGCGGCCCGAAGCAGCGTCTTCGGTCAGGTTCACCAGCGATCCATCGGGCAGCTTCCGGGTGATCTCGTGCAGCATGACGGCCGAAACGGTGGTGGACCCGGCGCGTTCCACCATCGCGGGGGCGCGGTCGACCACCTCGATATCCAGGTCGGTGGCACGGAAGCTGACCTGCGCACCCTCGGCCTCGATCAGGACATTGGCCAGGATCGGGATCGTATTTCGGCGTTCCACCACCGATTGCGCCTGAGCGAGCGCCTTCAGAAGCGTGGCGCGTTCGATCGAGAGTTTCATCTGGCTTCCCCCTGCCGACCCGTTGAAGGGACGACGAATTTATCCGGTTTACACCGGTTCACAAGCATTTGTTGGGACTGTGGAAGGCTTTGCGGGGGCCGTCAAGTCCGGCCCCTGCCTTATCCCTGCAGAAGGCGACGCAGAAGCTGCAGATCATCGGCAAGCTGACTGTCGATGGTCATCAGCTCTTCGATCTTGCGCACACCGTGCATGATCGTGGTGTGATCCCGGCCCCCGAAGCGGCGACCGATCTCCGGCAGGCTGCGCGGGGTCAGCTGCTTGGAGAGATACATCGCCACCTGCCGGGGCCGCGCGATGTTGCGCAGGCGCTTCGGGCCGATCATGTCCGACAGGCGGATGTTGTAGTGCTCAGCCACCTTGCGCTGGATTTCCTCGATCGACAGCTTGCGGTCCGAGGACCGCAGGATGTCGGCCAGACAGTCCTGGGCGAGGTCAAGCGTGATCTCGCGGCCCACCAGCGAGGCAAAGGCAAAGAGGCGGGTCAGCGCACCTTCCAGCACGCGGACGTTCGTGGTGATGCGATGCGCAAGGAACTCGAGAACGCCGTCGGCGAGGACAAGGCCTTTGTACTGCGAGCGGTAGAAGTCGACTTTCTGCTGCAGGATGCCAAGGCGAAGCTCATAATCTGTCGGGTGCAGGTCGACGACCAGCCCACATTGCAGGCGCGACTTGATCCGGTCTTCCAGATCCTTGATCTCACCCGGGGCGCGGTCCGCCGAGATGACGATCTGCTTGTTGGCATCCACAAGCGCGTTGAACGTGTGGAAGAATTCCTCTTGGGTGGAATCCTTTCCGGCGATGAACTGGACGTCATCCACCATCAGGACGTCGACCGAGCGGAACAGCTCCTTGAAGTCCATGACCTGACGATCGCGCAGGGCCTGCACGAAGCGGTACATGAACTGTTCGGCGGACAGATACAGGACGCGCAACTCGGGGCGGCGGGATTGCAGTTCGTGGGCGATGGCATGCATCAGGTGCGTCTTGCCAAGGCCGACGCCGCCATACAGAAACAGCGGGTTGAAGGTGACGGGGCCGCCTTCGGCCACCCGGCGCGCGGCGGCATGGGCAAGCTCGTTCGGCTTGCCGACAACAAAGCTGTCGAAAGTGAAGCGGGCATCCAGCGGCGCGCCGGGAAGCTCTTCGTCCGAGGCGCGGGTGCGGGCAGCCTTGGCCGCCGGTTTCAATGCGGCAGCGGCAATCGCGGGACGGGCTTCCGCAGCGGCGGTGCCGACAGCAAACTCCACCCGATCGACCAGAGCGCCGGCAGAGGTCAGCTGCGTGCGGATGTGGTCAGCGTAGTTGCGCTGGACCCAATCGCCGAAAAAGATGGTCGGCACTTCGAAGCGCGCGACACCGTTCTTCAGGTGGGACAGCTTCAGAGGTTCGATCCAGGTCGTATAGTTGTTCTTGCCGACACGCTTGATCAACTCTTCCCGAACCTGCCCCCAGGTTTCATTCGTCATTCTTTAACCTGCCATATCCCCGAACCGGCACAGACTGCCGGTCCTGTCCTGTCACGTCTCTTGCAAGCCGCTTCGTCCAAGCCGCGCGTTGGCCGGGAACCGGCCTGCCAGACTGGACCTGTCAGTGGGACGGAACATACGCATGACATAAGACGCCCGGCCAGCCGGTGCCCTGGTCACGCAGACGGAGTAGCTTGGCTGCTACCTCCAACCATTTGATCGCAAACGGAAAACTCAGATATTGCGCCCCATTGGGCGCCATCCCTGTGCAGCAGCTTTCCTTTTGCGACCCGTTCATGTCCCCCAAGACGAAGTGAATCGCAAGGTCACGCTAGCAACCCCGGCGCGGGCTCTGCAACCGAACAACGCGCTTGACAGAGATTCCCCAAACCCGAATCCGACGGCTCTGGCAAATCGGCAACGCAGGGTCGGAATGACGCATCCGACAGGCGCAAAAATGCTGAAGGGCGCGACCCTTTCAGGTGCGCCCTTCGTGTTCTGGATTCGGTCCAGACGAACGGATCAGGCCTTGGCGACGCCAGCGGCCTTCACGCGCGCGGCAAGGCGCGACATCTTCCGTGCGACGGTGTTCTTGTGCAGCACGCCCTTGGTGACACCACGGGCCAATTCCGGCTGGGCGGCCTTCAGAGCGGCCTGGGCGACTTCGCCGTTGCCCGAGGCAATGGCTTCCTCGACCTTGCGCAGGAAGGTGCGGATACGCGAGCGGCGGGCCTTGTTGATGGCATAGCGGGCTTCCGACTGGCGGGCGCGTTTCTTGGACTGTTCAGTGTTGGCCATGATGGCTTCCTTGCGGTCTATCGGTTTCAAATCTGTCGCACGAAAGACCAGAAGGCCCCATCCGAGGGGATGGATCTGATTCTTGCCTAAGCGGGCCCACGCGCATGTGGGGCGGCCTATAGACCAAGCGGTGTGGAAAGGAAACCCCTTAAGGCGTCAGCCATCCGCCGGGCCGGCGGGTGCAGCGCCCGGCCAAAGCAGGCGCTGGTCTCCGCCCAGCTTGGAATTGCCCAGTTCCTTGATCTTGTCCAGCCGCGCCGCGATCTTCGCATCGGGGTCAAGCGTCAGGTAAGCCGGGACCCAGGCAAGTTCGAAGTCTCGCGCCTTGCGGGTGCCGCCTACCGACTGCTTCTCTCCGGTGATCTTCTCGACTGTCGAGGGGTCGTCCAGCCCGTCCAGGGTGAAGCGGACGATCCGGGGAAGCGCCCGGTCGCAGGCGGTGAACAGCTCGGGCCGCTCATCCTGCAGAAGGGCCGCGGTGGTGACCAGGGGTGCGACGGCATGCAGCTGATAGTGCAGCGCCAGCTTGCCGCGCCACATCTCGTTGGGCAGGCTGCCGTCCGCGTCGGCGGTGCAGGCGACAAGGCGCAGCGTCTCGGCGCCCCAGTCGATCAGGGTGGGGTCGCCCTGGGTCATGCCCACCCGGGTCACCGCCAGCCCCGCCCAGGCGCGCAGGTTGTTCTGCGAGGCGCGGGGTGGGGCTTCGGTGTCGAAGAAGGCCATCGTCTGCTGCGACCGGGCCAGGAACCAGGCCTCGATCTCGGCTTGTCCCTGGGGCTGTGGCACGATCTTCAGGGCGGCGGCATAGGCGAAGGCAATGCCCCCCACCCGCGAGGGGGCCGACAGCTTCGCACCCTGAGTCCTGAGGTCGCTGAGGGCGTCGGCCCTGGCCCAGGCAAGGATGCTGTCCAGCACGCAGGCCGCAGCTGTCTGCGCCTCCTCGGGCTTGGTCTTCGGGTCGTTCAGGATGTTGGTCTGTTTGGCGAGATCGGTGATGAAATCGTCGATCGGCCTGAGGGCCGCCGTGACGGCCTTGTCGCTTTCCTCGTCGAAGTCGCTGCGGTTTTCGCTGTCGTCGGTGTAGCGGCTGCCGAAACCCAGCGAGACAACGGGTTTGGTGTCCACGGGGCACTTCGGGGCCTCTTCGGCGGCCAGGGGGCTGGCGAGGACAAGGAGCAGGGCAAGGGATCGCGTGGTCACTGGTTGACCTCCGTCGAAAGTTGCAGGGAGCGCAGGCGTTGCGCGGCCTCATCGCTGCCAAGGTCGGCAGCTTCTTGCAGCCATGCCAGAGCCTCGTCGCGTGAGGGGTCGGTGCCGATGCCGAAGACAAGCGCCTCGGCATAATCCACCATCGCGGACGGCTCTCCGGCTTCGGCGGCACGGCGCAGCCAGTCGGTCGACTCCAGCACCTCCGCGGGGGTCGAGGCAGCCCGGCGCAGGATCAGGGCGTATTCGCGCATGGCGATTGCATTGCCGGATTCCGCCGCAGACAGGTAAAGCGCCGCCTCGTCGATGTCCCGGTAGGCAATGGCCCGGATTTCGGGCGTTGCAGCCCGCAGGCGGGCAAGGGTGCCAGGCAGATCCTCGGGGGCGCTGAAGCGGACGAGGTCGGCGAAGAGGGCAGCCGACTGCGCGGGGTCGTACTGCGGCGCGGACCGGCGAGAGTAGATGTTCAAGAGCCGGTGGATGGCGATGCGGCTGCCTTCGGCCCGCGCGGCCTCGTAATAGGCGAGGATCTTCGGCTGGTCCGCGTCGGTGGCGTAGCGGCTGTAGACATCGGCCAGTTCGGCCAGCGCATAGCCCTCGCCCTCCGCCAGATAGTCCGAAATGCGCAGCCAGCGTTCAAACAGTGTCCGGTCCCCGGCACGACCTACGGCCTCGGTCAGGCGCAAGGCCTCGTCAAAGGTGCAGGCCGTGATCGCCGTGGCACGGGTCAGATAATCGGCATAGGCAGTGCGGTCCCCGATCAGCGGCAGGGCAAGCAAGAGTGCATCGAAATCGCCGCGTGCGTCCACGACGTCGCCATAGCGGTCCATGACGGCGGCAAGCGTCGGGAAGCTGTCGGGGTCGGCCAGCGGCAGCATCTGCAATGCGTCGCCCACCCCGCGTTCGGCCAAAGGCAGCAGGATCTTCAACGCCTCGGCCTGGGTTTGGGGCGTCACGAAGCCCTCTTCCAGCAGCGCCTCGGCGAACTGGGTCCCGGCAGAGGGTTCGCCCAGCGCGATGGCTTTGCGAAAAAGGTCCAACGCGGCCCGACGGTCAGCGGGGCTGCGGGCGGCCTTCAGCGCCAGAGACGCACGGGCGGTGCTGACGCCCGGAAACCGGGTGGCATAGTCTTCCCAGAACGCCAGTGTTTCCGCCGGAACCTGGCGCTGGTCCAGGAGATGAATATACTGCGCAATGGCGGTAATCCGGCCGGTCAGGGCCTGGGTCTGGATCTCGGCTTCGGCGATGGGGTCGGGGGCGGCGGCGAGACGGGCCAGCTCGTCCGGTGTGAAATCCACCGCCTCGGATGCGGTGCTGTCGGCCACCTGCACCCAGTAGTCGGCCTCTTCAAGCTGCGGCGCATCCGGGGCGCGGCAGATGAAGGCGCTGGAAAGCTGTTGCATCGGGTCGACCTCGCCCGACGTGACCACGGCCTGCATCAACTGGTCCATGACCGCGTAGAAATCCTGCGGCGTCCGCGCCGCGCGAAACTTCATCGGCGCGGCTTTCTCCATCGCGCCGTATTCGCCTTGCGCGATGGCCCGCTCCAGAAGCTTCAGCGCCTCGGCCTCGCCGGCCCAGCGGCCCTGGTCGGAAAGCACCTTCTCGGCCATCGCGATCAGCGACCAGGCCGGAGCATCCGGGGTCTGGACCAGGGTTGCAAGCGCCTCACCGTAGCGCGGGACCCAGTCCGGGTTGCGTCGGGCCTGCGCCTGCAGGAAAAGGACATGGCTTGCCGCGCCCGGCGTCCAGATTCCCCCTGCGGCGCCATAGCTGGCGTCCGCCGCTTCCAGGTCGCGCGGCAGCAGGGCGCCGTCGGCATGCAGCCGCGCCAGGGCAACCTGCGCATAAGGCAGGCCCGCATCGGCGGCAGCGGTCAGGTAGTGGACCAGCACGTCGTTGTCCTTCGCAAGGTCCTCGGCCCGCAAATGGATTTCCGCCACCCGCCATGCGGACAGCGCATCGCCAAGGTCCGCAGAAAAGCGATACCAGCGTTCCGACAGGGCCGGATCACGGGTCACGATGTCGCCGTTCATGTATTCCCGCGCGATCCGGTTCACCCGGTCGCAGATCAGGGGGTCAAGCTTGCCGACCAGCGCGCCGAAGGCCATCGTCACGCCCAGCTCGGCCGGCACGTCCCAGCCCTGGACCGGGTTGCCCTGGATCTCGCGTTCCACCAGCTGAAGGATCGCATCGGCATTGCCTCCGAACCCGGCTTGCAGCAACAACTCCTCGCCGCGCGCCACATCGCGTTCGATCCCGACGCCGCGCATCAGGTAGCCCGCCAGAAGGTGCTGCGCCCGAGGTGTCTGCCGCAGGTCCAGCGCGGCAAGCTGTTCGACCAGCCGTTCGCGCTGCAACTCGGACACGCGCCCGACGGCCAGCAGAAGCTCGATCCGGTCGATCAGCATGTTGGCTTCGGAATACTGCGGGTCGATCCTGCGGAAGATCGACTGCACGGCATCGACCGTGTCGAACCAGCGCTGCGGATCAAGCTCGATCAGACGGCGGAAGTCGCGCTTGATGATCGCGGTATCGCTTTCGGGCAAGGTGTCCGGGGTGACACCCTCCCATTTCGCCTGGAGCGACTCGTCCGAGGGCCGGGGCTCGCAGACCGGGCCGGTCTCCAGCTCTGGCGGCTCGAAAAGAAGGTCCACCGTCTGCGCCCCCGCCACGGTGGGCAAGGCCAGGAACAGAAGCGTGGCGAGGATGCGCTGCATGGGCATTGGCCCTCCGGTCAGGGTTGCTTGGCCAGGGCGTTGGGCGTGACAGAGGCGGTGTAGCTGCCGCCAGTGCCAGAGAGGACGATGGCCACGCCCTCGCGCCGCTTGAGGTCGACCGCCGGGACAGAGGCGACCACGGTCTCGCCGTCGCGGATTTCGAAGTCCAGGGTCAGCGGGGCTTTCAGTGCCACGGCCCCGCCGCTGCCAGGCGCGACGCCCGCAATCGCGATGGCCTTGGCCTGGGGGGCGTAGAGATCGGCCGAAGCGATGTCGGAAAGGTTGTAGAAGGTCACGTCGGCCTGCGCCGGGTTGCGGGTGATCTTGTCCACAACCAGGGCCGAGGTGCCGTCGGCACCGACGACGAAGGAATAGAAGGTCGCGGGCTGGATCGCTTCGGTCGCCGTTGTCTTGCCGGAGGTGATGCGGACCTCGGGTTCCCCATCAATGACGACGTAAGGCGTGACGCCCTTCTCGACCCGGTCAAAGCTGGCGGACTGGATCACCGCGACCGACGTCGAGGCGTCCACCACGCGGACAAAGCTGGCATCAGGGTTTGCCACGTCTTCGTAAAGGCCGGCGTCCTGGGCTGTCACGGTGGAAGCGGCAAGGATCAGGAACGGAAGGGTCAGGTGGATGCGTTTCACGACGCGTCTCCTTTCTGGGTGGGACAAAGGGTAAGGGCGGAGGTGTCGGTAAGCGGCCGGTCGAAGCGGACCGCCACCTTGACAAGATCGGGGTGCCAATAGGGTTCCAGTTTCAGGAAGAACCGGCCCGTGGCACGCAGGCGATCCGACCGTTCGATGCGCAGGGATCGGCGGATACCCGCCCTGGTCTCGAACGTCACGTCGGCAAGCCGCGCACCTTCGCCGCCCTGATCGAACAGAAGCGCATCTTCGGGCTTGAGCTGTCCGGGCTGAAAGCTGGCCGCGAGTGTGCCTTCCTCGATGGTCGTCTTGGTTGCGATGTCGCAGGCAGGGCCAGCAGCCACGATCAGTTCGTCCATCGGGACGGGGCCGAACTGGGCGAGGCTGTTGTAGATCGGGTTCTCCCAGACCAGGAAGGTCGGTCGGTCCTCGGCAAACTCGCGCGAGGTCAGATAGGAGGTCATCGAACCGAACTGGTTGCCGCCGGTGATGGCGTAGTTGACCGCCTCGATCCCGGCGTATTCGGACAGGAACCCGGCGAAGTTGTTGATGCTGCTGTCAGAGAACGACGTGCCGACCAGCACCAGGCTGGCTTCGTCGCCGCCGGTGCCGAAGATGTCCAGGGCTCCGCCCTCGGCTTGGGGCTGGGCTGGTTCGCCGTCGGCGAAGATGTCGGCGGCGGAAAGCGCGGCATCGCTGGCTACGGTGGTGACCCAGGTGGTCGCTTCGACCTGGGGCAGGGTTTCCTTGCAATAGGTCTGCAACTCGCGACGAAGACCAGAGAAGGCGATCTCGGGCGCGGCTTCCTGCGAGGTGAACGTGACGGGCGTCAGGTCGGCATAGGCTGGCAGGCTGCGGATCATTTCGCCTATGGCCTGGGCGGCAATTCGCGCGCCAATGGGGGTCCAGTGGAAGTCGGCCTGGAAGAAGACCCTTTCGTCCGGTTCGGCCTTCAGCATCGCGGTCATCAGGTCAGGCGACGGGACTCCGGCGGCATTGAGGCGGTCGGTCACGTCCTGGTAGTTGGCCTGCATCACGGCGGGGTCGTAGCCATAGGCCGCAGCTTCGGGCGGCAGGTATTGCGGCATCGCCTGCCCCTTCGTCGGAACGTTGACGTAGATCAGCGTGGTGCCCTGTTCTTCCAGCACCCGCGCAAGTTGGGCCAGTTGGCCAACGACGATATCGTCCATCGGATGCTGCAGGCGCAGGTCGGACTGGACACGGTAGAAGACGCCGTCCTTGCCCTCGATGCTGGCCGAAGGGGCAATCTCGGTGTTGGCGCAGCCGAACTGCGTGGGTCCTGCCTGAGCGGCGGGGGCGAGAACGGCGGGGGCGAGAAGGGTGCAAAGGACGAAAGCGGGGCGCATCATGGGGCGGCTCCTTCGGATGTCGGGCGCTCGGGCGGGCGCTTGCTGCGGTCAAGATCGGGATCGGTGGCGGGCAGGGCGGCGGCCTGCAGGTCTTCACCACCGGGAATCTGACGCGCCAGCGACAGGGCCATTGCCTGAACGCCGGGATCGGGGCTGGCCAGCGCCAACTCCAGCGCGGGGCGGGCAGCTTCGGGGTCTGGCGGCAGGCCCGGCTCGCCCTTGATATGGCTTAGCGCAAGCTGAATCGCGGCCTTGGCGTCCCCGGCCCGGGCGGCAAGAAGCAACAGCTCCCGCGCGCGGGGGATGTCGGTCTGGAACGGCGCGCCTTTCAGCAGCATCTGCGCCAGGCCCGATGCCGCCTTGGCGTCGCCCCGCCGCGCTGCGCGGTCAAGGACACCGCGAATGTTGCGCAGGCGGGCGGGGCCGAACGCGGCGCTTTGGTCGGTCAAGGTGGCCAGAAGGCGCGGCATTGCGAAGTCGCGGCCCTGGTAGACGGCAATGGAATAGTAATGCGCGGCATCGTCGATGAAGGCAGGGTCGCCCCGTTCCTCCAGCCGCTTGGCAAAGCGGGCGGCGGCCAGCCCCTCGCCCGCGTCGGCAAGGGTCCGAAGCTGGACATCGGACAGATCGCGCCCGGCCAGCATCGACTTGCGCAAGGCCTTGAGGGACGGGCTGCCCGCGATGGCCGGGGGCAGCACCACGTCCGCCCAAACCGGGGCCGCGGCAAGCAGGGCCAGGACCAGCCCGATATGCAGAACCCTACGCACCGCTTTTCACCGTGCCTTGCTTCACCGGACCTTGCGCATCCCACAGCGCGGGGTCGGTCAGGTAGCGCACCGGGAATTCCCAGATCACCACCTCGGGCGGGGCGTCACGGAAATCGGGCGACGCAAGGTAGTCCAGCATCGGGCGGGCCGGACCTCGGCCCTCTTCGGCCAGATTCAGCACGTCACGGCGCAGGGCAAGCTTCAGCGCCTCGGCGAAGCTGAAGGTCGGGTTGGCAGAGTAGGACGTGCCGATCAGAAGCGTGCCGCCCGCCTCGGTTCCCGCGAAGATGTCAAGGCCGTCGTCTGCAGCCCGCGCCGTGGCGGTGAAGGGGCTGGCGACCTCGGGGGCGAGGCCGATTGACGGGGCGAGATCCTCGGTGGTCACGTAGGCCACAAGATCGCCGGTGAACTCTTGCGGAGACAGCCGCTCGATGTCGAACTCGCTGTCGCCCAGGTCGATCAGCCCCGAGGCAGCCAGCGCCTGCGCCACGTCCTCGGCGCCTTCGGGGGTCCAGTGGGTGTCGGTGCGGAAGAAGGACAATTCTGCCTCGGCCCCGCCCCGCAGCGCCGACCGGGCGTTGAGGACGGGCACGTCATGACTGCGCAGACCGGCCAGGAAGGCATCATACAGCGTGGCGACCCCCTGCGCCGCCTCGCGGTCGCTGTGGGCGACCATGACGTCCAGCTTGCCGGGAACCGGAACCATGACCAGCCGCGTGCCTGCCGCCTCCAGTCGGTCACGGACCCGCGCGATGCGGGCAAGCGACAGGTCAAGGTCGCCGGACAGGGGCCGCACTTCCTCGGAGGTGAAAAGCCAGCCGTCTTCGCCGGCAAGCACGCCCTTGCGGCCTTCGCCCACCGCAAGATAGCGCAGCGCCCCGATCATGCCGATGGCCGGATCACGATGCGGCAGAGACTTGCGGTAGACGGTGTCCAGCCTTGCCGTCAGCCCGCCACGAAGAAGCTCGACGTCCGACGGCAGCTCGCTGCGGCCCGGAAACTGGGCGTAACCAAGGTTCACCACCGCGGCATAGCTGAAGAAGGCAGCGGGGAGCAGGAAGCGCGAGGCCCTGAGGATGGGTTGCATGGCGGACTCCTAGAACTGGAAATACAGGAAGGGAGAGAAGCTCTGCTCGGCCAGCCGCATCACGGCCAACGAGAAGATCAGCGTGGTCGCCAGCGCGGGCAGGACAGTGCCTGAAAGCGCCAGCGTGCCGGTCGGCGTGACGGCGTGGTAGCGGCGGTCGAACCAGTCGTTCAGGAAGGGTTCCGACGCGGCGAGGAGGATTGCCAGCATCAGGACCGCCAGGCTTTCGCGGGTGATCTGGACTGCGATCTCGAAAGGCAGTGCCCAGCCGTTAAGGCCCAGCATCCCGGCGTAGACCTCTATCGCCGTGCCGATGCCCGTTGCCCGGAAGGCGACCCAACCGATCAGCACGATCAAGAGGGTCCGAAGCACGCGCACCGTCGTCTTGGGCGCGCGGGCGATGCCGGTCCAGCGCTCCACTGCCAGCCAGCCACCATGCCAGGCACCCCAGAGGACAAAGGTCCAGTTGGCCCCGTGCCAGAGGCCCCCCAGGACCATCACGGTCATGAGGTTGACGTAGGTGCGTCCCCCGCCGACCCGGTTGCCGCCCAGGGGGATGTACAGATAATCCCGCAGCCAGACCGACAGGCTGATGTGCCAGCGCCGCCAGAACTCGGTGATCGACCCCGAGATGTAGGGCGTGTCGAAGTTCTCCATGAACCTAAAGCCCATCATCAGGCCCAGGCCGATGGCCATGTCGCTGTAGCCCGAAAAGTCGAAGTAAAGCTGCATCATGTAGGCCAGCGCGCCGACCCAGGCCAGGGGCGCCGTGGGATCGGGGGTGGTGAAGGCAAGGTCGGCAAGCGGGGCAAGGCTGTCGGCGATCAGGACCTTCTTGCCCAGGCCCACGGTAAAGCGTGCCATTCCGTCGGCGAACTTGTCGGCGGTGTGGGTGCGGTCGCGGAACTGGTTCTCAAGGTCCTTGAAGCGCAGGATGGGGCCGGCCACGAGTTGCGGGAAAAGCGAGATGAAGGCGGCGAAGTCGAAGAAGTTGGCGGTGGGGCTGGCGTCACGGCGGTAGACGTCGATCAGGTAGCTGATCGACTGGAAGACGTAGAACGACACGCCGATCGGCAGGATCAGGTGCCAGTGGACGCCCAGGCCCGCCGCGTCCGTGCCCAGCATCGCGGCAAAGCTGTCGATGAAGAAGTTCAGGTATTTGAACACGCCCAGCACGGACAGGCACCCCGCCGTGCCGATGGCGCAGGCCCAGGTTGCCCGGCGCGTGCCGAGATTGGCCCCGATCACCCGCCCGAACGCGTAGGTCCACAGCGTCGTCAGGATCAAGAGACCCAGGAAGTCGATCCGCCACCAGCCGTAGAACGTCCACGACCCCGCCAGGATCAGCGCCGAGCGGTAGCGGAACGGCGTAAGGTAATACAGCCCCAGGAACAGCGGCAGGAACAGGAACAGGAAGGTTTCCGAGGAAAAGACCATCGGTCTACTCCGGCTGACAGGGAACAGGGGGGGCAGAGGCTTTGGCTACAGCGGGAATGACGAAGGCTGATCCCGCGCCGAGATAGGCCCCCAGCCAGGGTGAGAAGTCCCCGGCAAACTGGCGCGGGGTCTGGTCGCTCAGGTCGTTGCCCGCGAGGCGCACTTCGCCCAGACCGGCCGCACGCAGGCCCTCGCGGTTGCCGCTGAGGCGGTTGTCGGACATCAGGACCGGCCCAAGGCCCGACTGCGCCTGGACCTCGATCCCGGCCGAGCCGTTGCCGGTAATGGCGTTATCGGCCACCCGCGCCGCGCCTGTCCGGGTCAGGCGCAGACCCGCCGTGCCGTTTCCGGCGATGATGTTGCCCTGCACCGCGACGCAAGTGGCCGGGCCAAGGCTGATGCCGGACCCGGCGTTGTTCAGGATGACATTGGCCCGCAGGCCCAGACGAAGGGTCTTGCCATCGATCTGCAACCCGTTCCGGCCGCCATCGGCGATCACGTTGCCCGCGATGACCACATCTTCCAGCATGCCCGACAGGCGGATGCCCGCGCCGCTGTCGGTTCCGGTGATCCGGTTCCCGGACAGCACGACGCCGCGCCCATCCTTGACCGAAACCGCCGCAGCACCCGCGCCAGAAAAGCGGTTGCGGGTCACGACCATGCCGTCCGCGCCCTCGAAGGACAGGCTGTAGACGTCCTGGAACCGGCTGCGGGTCACGACCGGCGCGCTGGACGGTTTCATCAACCCGCCGGTCAGGACCGAGACGCCCCGGAACGCCACAGGTCCGGCGAAGCCAAGGTCGGCAAAAGTCGACCGTTCAGCCCGGAAGCTGCCCTGACCCGTGACCAGGAGGAACGGCCGGAAGGTCGGCACCCGGGCGTTCTGCCCCGTATCGCCGCGCAGTGTCGCGCCGGCAAGGTGGACGTCACCGAAGCTCAGAACGAAGGCCCCGGCGGCGGTGTCCAGTTCCAGAAGATCGCCCTTCGACAGCACCAGCGTCGCGCCGGGCCACAGGACCAACGGCCGCGACAGTCGCCAGCCGTTCGTCCGGCGCTGAAGGAAGCCTGCGGCTTCCAGCTCGGGCAGGGTCGCGGTGCCGGACAGAAGGTAGATCACATCCGTCGCGCTGGCTTGCGCCAGTTGCAGCGACAGATGCCCGTTGCCGCCCGCCAGGATCGACAGCTGGGTCAGCGCGGCCTGAACATCCCCCTCCAGCACCTTCATCGGCCCCCCCGCAACGGGCGAGGCTTTCGGCACGTCAGCCAGTTCCAGCCCTCCAGCCAGCCGGCCGGCCAGCACCGCCAGCACCTCGCGGTCCGCACCCGCCTTCAGCACCCGAGCAATCGCCCCGTGCAGGATCGCGTCCGGCTGGGCCGAAAGGGGGCCGGCCAGCAACAGCACGGCGAGAATGGACGGCAAGAGCCGCATCAGATCGCCTCCGGCAGACGGTCGGAGGCCATGATGAGATCGTGCCCAAGGCCGCCGAAGTCTGCCCCGCCCCGGAAAACCAGGTGCACCAGCTTCAGGTCGCCCTCGGTCGGGTTGGTCAGCGGCAAAGCCTCGTCGGGGTCGATCGCGACTGTCTGACCGCGCCGCACCGTCACTTCGCGCCCGTCGATCAGGCAGCGCCCCTCGCCTGAAAGGACAGTCAGCAGGCTTGGTCCCACCCCCGTCCCGTTCACCTGGACCGATGCCTTCCGTTGCACCGTCATGATCCGCATGTCGTTGCCCATGTCGGTCGCAACAGTCTCGATCCGGCCCCAGGGCATTTCGCGCGTGGTGTGGGTGCGGACCTCGCGGCGCTGGCTGGCCTTCAGCCGGTCCACCAGCTGCTTGACGTCCTGCGAGTTCGACCGCTTGGTCACCAGAACGGCGTCGGGGGTGTCGATCACCACCGTGTCCTGCATCCCGATCACGGCAACCAGGCGCGTTTCGCTTTGCACCAGCGAATTCTTGGTGTTCATCGCGATCACGTCGCCATGCAGGACGTTGCCGTCCCCATCGCGGTCCGAGATCTGGTAGACCGCATTCCAGGCGCCGACGTCGTCCCATTCCACCCCGTGCAAGGGGGCCAGCGCGATGGCGGGCGTGCGCTCGAACACCTGACGCTCGGTCGGCTCGTTCGCCGCCTGGCGGAAGCTGGCCTCGTCCAGAAGGATGCCCAGCGTCCGCAGCTCGGCCCCGTCTAGCGCACCCGTCACCGCTGCATGGGTGACCGGGTCCAGGCGGCGGAACTCATCAATCAGCGTCTCGGCCCGCATCAGGCTGATGCCCGAGGCCCAGAAGACCCCGCCTGCCTGGATCAGTCGTTGGGCGTGGTCGTAGCCCGGCTTTTCCACGAACTGCGCCACCTGGTGCAGTCCGGGATAGTCCGCCACGACCCCACCGTCGGTGAGGTAGCCGTAGCCGGTCTCGGGATAGGTCGGGTGGACGCCGAAGCTGATGATCCGCCCGTCATCGGCCGCCGGGCGCATGGCCCGGATGATGCGGTTGATGTCGCCCTTGATCATGTGGTCCGAGGGCAGGACAAGGATCATCGCCTCCGGGTCGTCCCGATACGCACAAAGTGCTGCGGCCAGCACGGCCGGGCCGGTGTTGCGACCAACCGGCTCGCCGATCACCCGCCCCTGAAGCTGAACCTCGTCCAGTTGCCGGTGAACCAGCGCCGCCTGGCCCGCATTTGTGACCACGATCGGCTCGGCGAAATCCGGGCCGCGATGGCGCTGAAGGGTGGCCTGGAAATAGGTCAGGCTGCCCTTGCCCAGGGTCGGCTGGAACTGCTTCGGCTGCTCGATCCGGCTCATCGGCCACAGGCGAGAGCCCATGCCACCGCAAAGCACAACGGGAGTGATGGACTGTGTCATGGCGAGTCTGCCTTTGTTGCGGAGGTGAGAGTGTCGGCATAGGTGGCAAGCGGCCGAACCAGGCCGGGAAGCGGGCGCCGCAGGGTGACTTCGGCCAGCTGTCCGGTGCGGTCCTGGGCCAGCGGCTGGTCGGGCGTCAGTCGGAACGGCACCGGCTGACCCGGCGCGGCAGAGCCAAGGCCGCCGGGGGCAAGACGGGCCGTGACCTCCTGGCCATCGGCAAAGCGCAGCTCGACCGCGCTGGCCTGGGCCAGGTCAATCAGCTCTTCCGGCAGGACGGTTCCGGTCAGCACCAGCGGAGCGTCCGGGTTGGACACCCGCAGCACGGGATCGCCCGCAAAGACGGTAGACCCCGCCTCGACCCCCAGCACCTCGACCCGACAGTCGCATGGCATCACCACGGACAGGGCCTGCCCGGTGTTCGACCGGATCGCATAGGCGACCTCGCCTGCCTTGGCCTCGGGGTCCAGAAAGTCGATCTGACCCGTGGCGGTCGCCGCCAGCGTGCGCCCTTCGAAGCCCACGACGGCGGGCGTTGCCAGCCGGTAGGTAAAGACACGCTGAAAGACCTTGGTGCCGACCAGACCCAACAGAAGGGCTGTCAGCGCCAGGAGCAGGAGCGTGCCGCCAAACTTGCGCAACCGCCGCACCGGCACCTGGGTCCCCTTGGGTTTCGCCCCGGATGGTGGGCGCACCGTCAGCACATTGCCCAGGGTGACCAGGTCGCCCGCGATGTACGAGTTCATCAGGTGACGCAGCTGCGGCAGATGCTCGCCCATCGGTTCCAGGAACATCAGCGCCGCCGAGCCATTGGCCGCGTCCGCATCCTCGACCCGGACCTCGATGGACAGGCCGACGGTGTAGCCCTGAAAGCGGAAGACGACCCAGGCCAGCCGCTCCAGCCCCTGCATGTGGGGGTCGATCAACCCGCTGATCGTCGCGCGGACCAGCGAGATTTCGCGACCCCTGTATTGCCGCCCGTCGATCTCGACATGGAAGGGGATGTCCAGCATCGGATGGTCGGCCGGGCCGCCCCAGGTGACGGCTGCCGGACTTTGGCGGGTCGAAGATGTGATCGCTTGGTCCAAGGGACGGTCCTTTCCAGACGGGTTTCAGACAAGCCCCGACAGAAGCATGACCCCGAAGGTCAGCCAGCCGAGGGCAAGGAGGTGGACATAGGCCGAGCCGAAGGCGCGCAGGCGGTCGCCAAGGGCGGGGGCCGCGAAGGCGGTGGATTGCCGGGTCCAGCGCTGGCGATCCAGGCGGAAAAGCACATAGCTTTTCACCGCTGCGCCGACGATCTGGCCGAAATACAGCAGGACAGGATAGCTGATCGGGAAGCCCCGTCCCCGGACGGTCGCCAGCACCCAGCAGAAGATATAGCGGGTTGCCATGACCCAGGCGATGTAGGCGGGGATGACCAGCGGCTCGATGAACAGGGCCGCCAGCACGACCGAGATCGGCCCGGCAAGCGTGGTCCATATCCCCAGCTTCTGATCCAGTATCGACCACCAGGTGAAAAGCCCGATCCGACGAGGCCCCAGCGACAGGGCGCGGCCATTGGTGCGCAGCATGTTGCCGAACCAGCGGATCATCAGGGTGACCGCGCTGTCCATGAAGCCAGGCAGCGGCTGTGTCTCCATCGAGACAGAGGTGACATCGGGCAGATACAGCATCCGGTAGCCACGTTGCAGCAACCAGAACCAGGTCGACTTGTCGTCGCCAGTCAGGAAATCGACGCGCCCCAGCCGCCAGTGATCGATGTGGTCGTGCTGCACCATGCGGACGAAGTCGGGCTGCGTGGCCAGGTCGGCGCGGAAGACCGACATCCGCCCGGTCAAGGTCAGCACGCGCCCGGACAGACCCATCGAGCTCATCATCATCTGCCGCTGGGTGAAGCGCAGGGCAAACCAGTCGGCAAAGAGGCCGGGCCGGATCTCGGCGGCCTCGTCCGTGGTCAGCGCACCGACGGTGGGATCGGTGAAGAAGGGGGCCGAGGCGGCAACGATATCCTCGGGCACGCAACTGTCGCCGTCGACCAGCAGCAGGACATCCCGGCGTGAGGGAGCCCGCCGACCGATCAGCCGCAGGGACCGCGCCAGGGCGTCACGCTTGCCGGTGCCGGGGATCTGGTCGATGATCAGCTCGACCCCATCCATCGGCACGTCCATCAGGGCATGGATGCGCCGGATCAGCCTCAGGTCCGAGGTGTCGACGACCGATGCGACGATGGTTGCCCCGCCCTTGGCTGCCGCTGCCGCGCGGAACAGCGCCTGATAGACACGGCGGGAGGTGTCGGTGTCGATCTTGTAGCTGGTGACCAGGAAGTAGGCGTGCCCGTGGACGGGTTCCGCCGCATGGGCCGCCTGCGCCCGCGCCTTAAGGCGGGGATAGGCAAAGCGGGTATAGGCCAGCGCCCGCAGGTAGTTGACAAGGGCCCAGCCATAGCGCCAGGCCCCGACCACGCCGACGACGATCAGCCCGTCCGAGACATGGCCCAGCGCGCCCGGCGGGATGCTCAGCACCAGAAGCGCCAGCACCGCCAGGTAAAGCGCGTGACCAAGGATCAGGGACAGGCGGCTCATCACCAGCAGATCCCCACGTAGCTGCCTTCGGACCGCTGGCCCGGAGTGATCCGGGTCAGGTCGACCATCGGGCGGTTGCCCAGCGCGGCCTGCAGGGGCCGGACCGCCTCGTCATAGCGATTGCCAACCAGCACGATATCCGAGCCAGCGATCAGCTCGTCGATGGACCCCACCAGCCGACTGCCCAGCGCGATGTCCTTTTCCAGACCCCGTCCGACGGCCGTGTTGTCGTTGGCGAAAGCCTCTTGCACAAAGGGGTCGTAGACCGACAACTCCATGCCCCGCCCGATCAGACGGGTGGCAAGCTCTGCCAGCGGGCTTTCCCGCAGGTCGTCGGTCCCCGGCTTGAAACTGATGCCGACCATCCCGACCCGGGTCTTGCCCGAGGCGTGGATCATGTCTTCCGCCCGCTGGATCTGCGCCGCGTTAGCCACCAGCACCGCGTCCAGCAGCGGCGAGGCGACCTTGCGGTCCGCCGCAAACGCCCGCAGCGCGCGGACGTCCTTCGGCAGGCAGGACCCGCCAAAGGCGAAGCCGGGACGCAGGAAATAGGGGCTCATCGAAACCTTGTGATCCGAACACAGGATCGACATGACCCGCTGGCCATCCAACCCGGCAGCCTTGGCAATGTTCCCGATCTCGTTCGCGAAGCTGACCTTCACCGCCCGCCAGGCGTTCGACGTGTATTTCACCATCTCGGCGGTCGGCAGATCGACGAGGTGCGTTTCGCACGGCAGGTCGCGGTTCAGCGAGGTCAAGAGCGCCCCGGTGGCCGAGTCCAGTGCCCCGAAGACGATCAGGCCCGGATCACCATAGTCCTGGATCGCGGTGCTTTCGCGCAGGAACTCGGGGTAATACCCAACGCCGAAGCCCTGCCCCGCAATCTTGCCCGAAGCCTGCTCCAGGATCGGGATGCAGACCCGTTCCGTGGTGCCCGGAACGATGGTCGAGCGCAGGATGACCGAGTGGAACCCCGGATGGGTCGCCAATGCCCGGCCAATGTCCTCGCAGACTGCGGTGACGTAGGTCAGCCCGATGGAGTGATCCGCCGCGCTGGGCGTACCGACGCAGACGAAGGAAGCATCGGTTGCATGGACCGCTTCCCCGGCATTGGTCGTGGCAGTCAGCCGACCCTCGGCCACCACCTTTGCGATCAGTTCGGGCAGGCCCTTTTCCACGATGGGCGAGCGCCCCTCGTTGATCGCCGCCACCCTGGCCGGATCGACGTCCACCGCGATGACCTGGTGGCCGTCCCGGGCCAGACAGGCTGCAGAGACCACTCCGACATAGCCGATTCCAAACACTGCAAGTCGTGCCATTACCCAATCCTTTTCCCCGGTCGTCAGACCGCAATTCCCCACACCGCATGCAGCAGTGCAGCATCCCGCAAACAGGGTAGGCACGGTCTCGATCCTGCGGAAAGTCAGGGAAAAACCCCGGTTTTCGGGGTGTTTTGTCAGGAATGACCCCTACAGTGCGGGGTGATCCTGTCAGGCTAAACCGGCGATGTAAGGATTTTCCTGACAGGAGTTTCTGCAAGTGCGAAGATGGCGTAGCCGCCCGAACAGGCGGTTTTCCGATCCCCTTGAAAGCCGACGCTTTTCTCAGCCGGCGGTGAGCGAGGTCCCGTCCACCCATCCCTGGGCGATGGCGAACTCCACGATCTGGCGGCGGCCCGTCAGGTTCAGTTTGCTGGTGCCGCGGGCCTTGTACGTCTCGATCGTCTTGGATGAGAGATCCAGTTCCCGACCGATCTCTTTCAGCGACTTGCCATGTGCCACCGATTTCAGCACGAACATCTCGCGCTCGGACAGCCGACGGTCCTGGGCAGGCTGGCTGGGCGGGTCTTCGGCGCCCGGTCTGGGCGCGATCGCCGCCGCGAAAGCCTTGTCGATGAAGATTCCGCCCCGGGCTGTGGTGGCCAAAGCGATCTTCAGCACGTCGAAGGACACTGTCTTGGGCAGGACGCCTTGGAAGCCGGCGACGATGCAGTCATGTGCCAGTTGTTCCGACAGGGAACTGCAATAGGCCACCATAGCCCCACCCCTCCCGCACAGATCGCGCGCCAGCTGGGCGGGGGTGACCTTGACCTGGGCCGGATCGATGATGATTACATCGAAGCCGCCCGGAGCGGTCTCGCCGGGTTTGGAACCCAGAAAGACGGTGCGGGCAGCAAAGCCGTCGTCCTGCGTCAGCAGAGCGGCAATTCCGTCTGCAAGCAGCGGATTGGCGTCGATGATCGCGATGCTCAGACGGTCAGGCGCGGACATCGCTGCCCTCCTGCGCATGCGACTGTGCAAGTTCCAAGTGTCCCACGTCTGATGTTCCCCTGGGTCCCATTCCTGGCCGGTCAACGCGATGCTGTCGGGATTGTTCCTCTGCAAGTTGCACGCCCACGCCGCAAAGGGGGTGCCAAAGCAGCTTTCCGCCGATCCTGTGGTCGGGTCGGCGGAATGTCCCGAAAACCGGCGCATCTTGGCAGCCGAAGCGTCCTTTCGGACAGGTCTTGATCACTTCAAGGCGTTTCCCGTAGCCGGATCAAACAATACAAGCGATTGTTTTCGAAGCCGTGGCTGCGCGGTCGTTGGCCGAACTTGCGACGCTTGTGAGACAGGCGCATTGCCGTCGCGCTGCGTGCCGCCAAAGCCATACCCTCTGGCCGACGGAATTCGTGCCGGGATCGTCGACGTCGGACCTATGGTATCCGGCCCAAGCCATTGATCTGTGAGACGCGACCACTTGTCCCCCCGGCGTCTTCAGATCGCCTTCCGTCCAGCCATTCAACCTGCGGCGCGCCGCCGCGCCCCAATAGCATTTCGCACAACCCGAGCCATATACTTGCCTGACCGGCCTGATGTCGGCGTGTTACAGAAGCGATGGTAACGATGGACACTCTTCTGCTTTCCCGAATCCAGTTCGGGGCAAACATCTCGTTCCACATCCTGTTTCCGACGATCACCATCGCTCTGGGCTGGGTGCTTCTGTTCTTCAAGCTGCGCTTCAACGCGACCCGGGACCGCAAGTGGGCCGAGGCCTACATGTTCTGGGTCAAGGTCTTCGCCCTGACCTTCGCGCTGGGTGTCGTGTCGGGCATCACCATGTCCTTCCAGTTCGGCACCAACTGGCCCGGCTTCATGGAGACGGTCGGCAACGTCGCCGGGCCGCTGCTGGCCTACGAGGTGCTGACGGCCTTCTTTCTTGAGGCGGTCTTCCTGGGCATCATGCTGTTCGGCGCAAGCCGGGTGCCGGGCTGGTTGCACACTCTGGCCACCGGCCTTGTCGCCTTCGGCACCACCATGTCGGCGTTCTGGATCCTGGTCCTGAACAGCTGGATGCACACGCCGCAGGGATATGAGCTGCGCGATGGCATCGTGCATGCGACCGACTGGTGGGCGATCATCTTCAACCCCTCGATGCCCTACCGTCTTGGCCACATGCTTTTGGCCAGCGGCCTGACCGTGGCCTTCCTGCTTGCCGGGATCAGTGCGCTTCGCCTGTTGATGAACGACCGCAGCGCCAGCGTGCGTTCGACCTTTCGGGTGGGCGTCATCCTGGGCGCGGTGCTGATCCCGGTGCAGATCCTGATGGGCGACATGCACGGGCTGAACACGCTGGAGCATCAGCCGCAGAAGGTGGCCGCGATGGAGGGCAACTGGGAAACGCAAGGCCACGTGCCGCTGCTGCTGTTCGCGCTGCCCGACGAAGCGGCCCGGACCAATCATTTCGAGATCGGCATCCCCAGCCTCGCGTCGATCATCCTGAAGCACGACCCTGCTGGTATCGTGCCCGGCCTGAACGACTTCGTCACCGCCGAGGGCGAGGTTATGCACCCCCCCGTGGCCCCTGTCTTCTGGTCCTTCCGCATCATGGTGGGCGTCGGCATGCTGATGCTGCTGGCCAGCTGGACGGGTGCCTTTCTCTTGTGGCGGCGCGGAGTGGACGCGATGCCGCGGCTGTACCTTTACGGGATGTCGGGGCTTGCCTTCTCGGGCTGGATCGCCACGCTGGCGGGCTGGTACACGACCGAGATCGGCCGCCAGCCCTGGCTGGTGCAGGGCGTGCTCAGCACCAAGGCCGCCGTGGCCGATGTGCCCGCGCCGATGGTGCTGACGACGCTGCTGGTTTATCTGGCCGTCTATGCCGGTCTGATCCTGGCCTACATGGGGGTCATCACCTACATGGCCCGCAAGGCTGCCCGCGGCGAACCCCTGCCCAAGGACGAACGGGTGAAGGGCGGCGAAGCGATGGCCGTGCCGGCGGAGTAGCAGAGATGTTCGCCAGCCTGGACCTGCCCTTCATCTTCGCCGCCCTTCTGGGCCTGTCGATCCTGATCTACGTCGTCCTTGACGGGTTCGACCTTGGCGTGGGCATCCTGTTCCCCTTCGCCACGCCGGACGACCGCGACACGATGGTCGCCAGCATCGGCCCGTTCTGGGACGCGAACGAGACCTGGCTGGTGCTGGCCATCGGGCTTCTCCTTGTCGCCTTCCCGGTGGCGCATGGCGCGATCCTGACGCAGCTTTACCTGCCCGTGGCGGTAATGCTGGTCGGGCTGATCCTGCGCGGCGTCGCGTTCGAGTTCCGCGCCAAGGCTCCGCTCAAGCACAAGCGCGCCTGGGATGGTGCCTTCTTCACTGGCAGCCTGATGACCGGCCTGTCGCAGGGCTTCATGCTGGGGCTGTACATCATGGGCCTCAGCTACACCTGGTGGCATGTCGGCTTTGCCCTGATCACGGCGGTCTTCCTGACCGTGGCCTACAGCTTCATCGGCGCGACCTGGCTGATCGCCAAGACGGAAGGCCCGTTGCAGAAGAAAGCCGTGGAGTGGTCGCAGGGCGGCATCTGGGGCGTCGTGCTGGGGATGGGAGCGATCTCGCTTGCCACGCCGTTCGTGTCCCAGCGGATTTTCGACAAATGGTTCGGCCTGCCGCAGATCCTGTATCTGTCGCCGCTTCCCGCGCTGTCGGGGCTGTTGGTCGGGCTGATCTGGTGGAAGCTTCGCCGCCTGCCGATGGCGGGGGACCGTTTCGCCTGGGTCCCATTTGCCGCCTCGATCGCGCTTTTCGTGCTGGGCTTCGCCGGGATGGCCTACAGCTTCTATCCCTTCATCGTGCCCGAGGCGATCACGATCTACGAGGCGGCAAGCGCACCCGAGTCGCTGGCGATCATCCTGGTCGGCACGCTGATCGTGCTGCCGACGATCCTGGCCTATTCGATCCTCAGCTACTGGATCTTTCGCGGCAAGGCGACGCCATTGCGTTATGATTGACCGCCGCTCGCTGTAAGTGACCTCTTCAGACAGACCGTTGCGATGCCATGCGCTCGGCCTCGAACATCGGACCGCCGCGCCAGCGCGGGTAGCCGTAGCCGTGCACTTCCACCAGGTCGATGTCCGACGCGCGCAGGGCGATGCCTTCGGCCAGGATCGCCTTGCCCTCGGCCACCATCGCCGCCGTCAACCGGCCGGCAATGTCTTCGGCACTCAGGCTTGGGCCTGGGGTAAGGCGATTGGCCAGCAAGGCAACGACGGTCTCTGAGGGCGTTGGCTCCCGGTCGCCCGGCGCATAGTCATACCAGCCGGCGCCGGTCTTCTGCCCCTTGCGCCCCGCGCGAACAAGGATGTCGCACAAAGCTTCCGGCACGTCCTGACCCGCCGACCGCGCGGCTTCGCGTTGCAGGTAGGCGATGTCGAGCCCGCCCAGATCCTGTGCCTCGAATGGCCCCATTGCAAAGCCGTACCCGCGCATGGCGGCGTCGATTGCGGCGATGGGCGTGCCCTGGCGGACCAGCATTTCCGCCTCGGCCCGGTAGCGTGTCAGGATGCGGTTGCCGATGAAGCCGTCGCAGATCCCGGACTGGACAGGGATCTTGCCAAGGCTGCGGGCCAGCGCAAAGCCGGTCGCCAGAGTCGCGGGTGAGGTCGCGGGCGTCGGAACGATCTCCAGGAGCTTCATCACGTTGGCCGGGCTGAAGAAATGCAGGCCGATGAAGCGGTCGGGATTCGGCAGGCCTTCGGCAATGAGACGCGGGTCGAGGTAGGAGGTGTTGGTGGCGAGGATTGCGTCGGGACGGCAGGTCTGGCCCAGCCGGGCAAAGACCGCGCGCTTGACGGCAAGGTCCTCGAACACAGCTTCGATCACGAGGTCGGTCTCGGCCAAGAGGCTATAGTCGCTGCCGGCGCAGACATCCTTCACCCGGGCCTGCGCCTCTGCCTCGGTCAGCTTGCCCCGCTTGACCGCGGCGTCGAAGATGTTGCGAAGGTTCAAAAGGCCGCGCTTGACCGCCTCGGCGTCGCGTTCGATCAGGGTGACGGGCAGGCCTGCATCGCGAAGGGCAGCGGCGATACCCGCGCCCATCGTGCCGCCACCGATCACTGCGGCGGATCGGACCCCGCGCGGCTTGGCGTCGGCCAGATGCGCGGGTCGGGGGGCAGCGCGTTCGGCGAAGAAGATATGGCGCAGGGCTGCGGCCTGATCCGAGGCGCGAAGGTCAAGGAAGGTCGCGCGCTCAAAGGCCATCGCTTCGGCAAAGGGCTTCTCGGCGGCCATCCGCAGGCAGTCCAGCGCGCGGAGGGGGGCAACTTCACCCTTGGCGCGCTTGGCGATGGCCTGGCGCTGCGCGTCCCACCAGGCCGGGTCGGGTGAGGTGACGGGACGGGCGGAAATTGGCTGCGGCAGGGTCCGGGTCAGGGCGTCGTGGGCGAAGGTGACGGCTTCTGCCCGCAGCTCGCCCGTCACGACCTTGTCCACCAGACCCAACGCCAGCGCCTTGGCGGCCTTGACCGGCTTGCCTGTCGTCACCAGGTCCACAGCCGCTTCGACGCCAGCCAGACGCGGGGTACGGACTGTGCCCGAAGCTCCGGGGACGATCCCGAGAGTGACTTCCGGCAGGCCCACCAGGGCGCTGTCCAAAGCGACACGGAACCGGCAGCCCATCGCGACCTCGAACCCGCCGCCCAGAGCCGAGCCATGGATGGCGGCCACCCAAGGCTTTGCGGTCTGCTCCAACCGGCCGACGAGGTCGGGCAGATGCGGGGGCATGGGGGGCTTGCCGAATTCGGTCACGTCGGCGCCGGCGATGAAGGTGCGCCCGGCGCAGATCAGCACCACAGCGCGGACAGACGCGTCGGCGTCCAGCCCCTCCACCGCGTCCCACAGGCCCTGGCGCAGGGCCTGGCCAAGCGCGTTCACCGGCGGGTTGTCCACGGTGACGATGGCGATGTCGCCGTCGCGGTCGATGTTGACTGCCATCTCAAATCCCCAGGTAAGCGTCGCAAAGGCGCGGGTCGGCGATCAGCTTGGCGGGGGTCAGCTTGGCGAGGGGTCGGTCCATCGCGATCCGCCCCGTCTTCATAACATAGCCCCGGTCCGCGACCCTCAGCGCGCCACAGGCGTTCTGTTCCACCAGAAGCACCGTCACGTCCAGCACCTTCAGCCCCTTCACCACATTGAATAGCCTGGCCACGATGATCGGTGCCAGACCCATCGAGGAGTCGTCGCGCAAAAGACACGGCGACCGACCCGTCACCGCGCGAGCCTTCGCCAGCAACACTGTCAGGGTGTTGAATATCTGCCACCCTGCGGGGGGCTGCGCCAGACGGCGGTCACCTGTCGGTCGATCAGTCCAGTTGATCCAGCATCAGGCGCAAGGCCTGTTCCAGCCTGCGCCGGTCGATGGCGGTGAAGTCGCGGTCAAACTGTATCTCCAGCCTGCCGATGGCGGCGACGCATTTGCCCCGACCCGTCTTGCGGTCGAACGAAAAGCTGGCCATCGCCTTGGCCGGCGTGTCGCGCCGGACGGTTGCCGCAGCATGAGGCGTGCCGGACCGGCTTTCGGCCGTCTCGTCGGCAAAGCGCCGCAGGATGGTCAGTTCGTCAGTGACCGAGCGATGATCCCATCCCTTCAACTCGCCCCGGATGAGCAAGGCCAGACCATCGACCTCTTCCAGCCGTCGGGCCAGGGCCAGGCCAAGAGCGCGCGGGATCTCCTGGGGATAGAGCAGATCGCCGCCCAGCCGTTCGACCAGCGGCAGGAAACTGCGAATGTAGCTGCGCTTCTGGTAGCTCGCTGACCTGAAAAGGACCGCCACCGCCTTGTCCGGGTCATGGACCGCAGTTCCGGGATCGCCGGCGTAGTCCAGCGCAAGCATCGCCATCTCGGCAAAGGAGATGTCCTTCCGCACCAGGTTCTCGTCCACCATCCTGCGGTAAAGCGCCTCGAGGTCGTCACCTGGCTGGCTTACCGCAGCCGGGATCGTGCCATAACGGTCGGCATCACCTGTCTCCTTCAGAAGCTGACGGTAGGCCGACAGGCGGCGGTAGCCCTGGATCAGTTCGAACCGGCCATCGGCACGGGCCTCAAGCCGGATCGGGTTCGACAGGCCCAGCTCGGTGATCGAGGTCTTGAGCTCGGCAAGCTCGAAGTCCGGTGCCTTCCTGCGGTCGCGGACCAGCTTGTGCATCTCGATCAGGTCCAGAGCGACCAGCTCGACCACCAGACCCAGACGCTTCAGCCGGACATGGTCCTGCCTCAGAGTGTCGTCCCTGGGGCCGACCTGCGCCTCGATCTTCAGCCGCTCGTTGGCCGGGGAGATGGTCCTTGCACTTGCTGCTGCCGTCGGCCCGCTCTGGGACGGTGTGTCGAAAACCTTCCCCGCAGGGAAGGTCTGGTCTGCGGCACCCCCGGGGTCTTCGCGCAGGAGGGTATCGAACACGCGGCGTTTTTCGGTCATGGCGGGTCCTTCCGGTCTTGTCACAGGCAGCCAACGGGCTGACGCAAGTTTCCTGATGGGCGCGGCCGACAGGGACTCGCGCATGGCACGAGGTCTTGCGCGAAAACCTTGCGGAAGGCTTCGAACATCGCACGGTGAAGGGTCTTGACCGGGGTGGCATCACAAAGGGATGGGGCACAGGCCCAGGGCCGAGCAATCTTCCCCGCGGGGAAGGTCGGGTCGCCCCAGGTCGATGCAAGGTCTGACTGCCCGGACCGGAGCGAAGGTCAAGCTGCGGTTCGGGCAGTCATCGCATGGCGGTCACGCCGCCGTGTGCAGGGTTGCCATGCGACGGGCATCCTCGGCACGAACATTGCGGCTGGCCTCGCGCGCCTTGCAGCGGTCGACCCAGTCGCGGATCAGCGGGTCATCGGGAGTGCCCTCGGGGAACCAGGCATAGGGGCCGTGCAGCAGGATGTCCGCGGCGGTGAACTTCGCCCCCATGATCCAGGGCCCCGTTTCCAGCGCCGCGCGCAGCCGCGCGACCGCCGTCTTGTGGTCGCGGATAGCCGCCGTCAGCCAGGGGTGCGAGACGCCGGCGCCTTCCAGGATGAAGGCGGGTTCCAGCACGCCCTGATACCAGGCCATCCAGGTGGCGAAGGCCCCCCACTCCGGGGTGCCGACCTTGGGCGCCAGGCCGCTGTCAGGGAAAAGGCTGGTCAGGTGCAGGATGATCGCTGCGCGTTCCGTCAGAACCACCCCGTCGTGCACCAGCGCCGGAACCTTGCCCTCGGGATGCGGGTTCGCGGGATCGCGACCGCCCGAGCCGTCCATGCGGGGGATCGTCACCGTGCGCACCGTGACCCAGTCCTGGATGCCCATCTCCTCGATCAGCGAGAGGATCGCGACCGAGCGGCTTTCGGGGGAATGAAAAAGGGTCAGCATGTCTTTCTCCTTTGCTTGTTCATGGGACAAGGGTAACCATTCCTTCCTGCCAGAACCTGTCAGGATCAGATGCCCAAGTCCGACCGCCTGTTCCGCCTGTTGAACGCCTTCCGGCTGCTGCCTCAGCCGGTCACCGCCGCCCGGCTGGCCGAAGAGATGGGCGTGTCCGAACGCACCCTTTATCGCGACATCCAGGCTTTGCGGCTTGCCGGAGCATTGATCGATGGTGAGGCCGGGGCGGGCTATACCCTGACCGAGGACCCTGCCCTGCCGCCGCAGATGTTCACCCGGCTGGAGGTCGAGGCGCTGGTCCTGGGTCTTGCCGAGGTGACGATGGCAGGCGACCCGGCGCTGGCAAGGGCTGCCGCCCAGGCCCAGGCGAAGATCATCGCCACCCTGCCAGACCGGGTGCAGCGCCAGGCGATCCATGCCGTGACCCAGACCTACCGCTTCGACCGCCGCGCGCCCTTGCCGCCGCACATGCAGACCCTGCGCGAGGCCGCCTGGGAGGAACGCGCGCTGGACCTGACCTATCGCGACCTGTCGGGCCAGGTGACCGACCGCCGGATCTGGCCACTTGGCACTGTATTCCTGGACCGTGAGGTCATGGTCCTTGCCTGGTGCTGCCTGCGCCAGGATTTCCGCCGCTTCAAGGTGCACCAGATGGACCGGGTCATCCTGACCGACGAAAGCTTCCGCCCCCGCCGGGTGCCGCTGTTGCGCAGCTTCATCGACCAGCTGCGCACCGAGGGCCGCCGCCCCGCCCGCGCTTGAAAGGCTTTGGAACCGCGTGATAGCGTCCCGGCGCACGTTCAGGGAACCCAGATGTCCGAAAGCCCCGCCACGCTTGATCCGACCAAGAAGCCGGCCGGGGCCATGACGATGGTCTACAAGGACTATTACTTCCTGCAGCGCTGGGTCGACTATTACGGCCGCCAGTTCGGGCGAGAACACCTTTACGTGCTGTCCCACGGCGGCGACCCAGAGCACGACCGCATCTGCGAAGGTGCCAACGTCATCCGGCTGCCACGCGACCCGACGCTGTGGCGGATGGAAAGGCGGCGCTGGGGCATCAACTCTCAGTTTTCGGCGGGGATGCTGCGCTATTACAACTGGTTCATCGTCGGGGACGTGGACGAGGTGGTGATCGTCGATCCCGATGTCGCGCCGGACCTTGTGACCTACCTGGGCCGCTACACGAACTCCAGGAAAGCCCCCGCCTCGCTGTGTCCCTTTGGGATCGAGCTGGTCCACAACCCGGAAGCCGAGCCGGAACCGCTGGCCGATGACGCGCCGATCCTGTCGCGGCGGCGGGTGTTCCGGGCCAACGCGAATTACGCAAAGCCTTGCGTCCTGCGCAAGGAAACCGGCTTCACCATCGGCGGACACGCGAACAGCCACCAGCCCCGCGTGCTGGACCCGCACCTCTACCTGGTCCACCTGCGGTTTTTCGACTTCGACAGGGTCACGGAACGCCTTGCCGGCCGCAAGGACATGCGCGCCATCATGGCCGGGGACCGCAACCCCGATGAAGTGGGCAAGGCCTGGAGCAAGGATCTGGAAACCTTCCTTGCGCTATCCAAGGGCGTTGCCGTCCGTGAAGACGCCGAGCTGCCCGATTTCCGCAAGCGGATGGTCGAGGAACAGCAGCACCTGCACGACGGCAAGATCACCTTCTTCGGCGGCGGCCGGACCAAGTCGCTATTCCGCCTGCCAGAACGTTTCGCCTCGGTCTTCTGACCCTTTGCCAAAGGCCCCATCATGGAACTGAATCGCCGCCCCGTCGCCTCGCTCTGGATTGGGGAAAACCTGCACTACGTGAACCAGCTGTGCCTGAAGTCACACCTGGTGATGGGCCATCCGGTGACGCTGTACTGCACCGATCATGTGCGTAATGTGCCGCAGGGGGTCGAGGTGCGCCCCGCGTCCGAGATCATGGAGATCGACCGCGCCATCGTGGCCGAAACCTCGGCCTCGTTCCTGTCGAACGTCTTCCGCTACAGGATGATCGCCAAGACCGGCGCGATCTGGATCGACTGCGACGCCTACTGCTACCGCCCCTTCCCCGAGGGGCAAGAGCATATCTACGCCGGCCACGGGATGCGGGGGGCGCTGAACTGCGGCGTGGTGGCGATGCCCAATACCGGCAAGCTGATCGAAAGCCTGCTCGACTATTACGACAACCTGCCGGACTACCCGGCCTGGTGGGGCAACCGCCAGAAGAAGAAGATGGACAAGCTGGACCGCTCGCTGCCCAAGGCGGTCCGCATCTTCCAGACCGAGCGCACCGCCTTTGGCCCGCAGGCCTTTACCCACTTTGCGCAGGTCACAGGCGACATCGACAAGGCGATGACCGCCGACACGCTGTATCCCGTGCCCTTCCAGCTGAATGACGTCTTCTACGATCCTCATTCCAATGTCGAAGGCCATTTCACCGACGCCACCCTTTCGGTCCACATCTACACCAACGCCGCCCGGCCCTGGTGGCGCAAGAACCCGCCCCTGAAGGGCAGCTACATCGCCCGGATGTGCGAGAAACTGGACATCGACCCCACCGCCGCGCTGGAAGAATGAGCTTCGCCCACCAGACCAGCCCGCATGGGTCGCTGGTGGTCCTCTCCACCATGAAGGACGAAGGTCCGTTCGTCGTGGAATGGGTGGCACACCATCTGGCCCTGGGCTTCACCGAGCTGATGGTCTACACCAACGACTGTTCCGACGGGACCGACACGCTTCTGAAGCGGCTGGAGGCGATGGACACCGGGGTCCACCACCGCGACAACGTGATCCCCAAGGGGATGAAGCCGCACCCTTCGATGCTGAAGGCCGCCGCCGAGGAGCCGCTGATCGTCAACTCGGACTGGGTGCTGGTGATCGACGCGGACGAGTTCATGGTGATCAACCACCCCTCGGGCACGCTGGACGGTCTGGTCACCGACCTGAACGCGATGGATGCCCATGCCATCGTGATGACCTGGCGCATCTTCGGGTCCTCGGGTGTCCGCGACTGGTCGCGTCAGCCGATCACCGACCAATTCACCCGCGCCGCTCCCGAGTTCTGGAACAAGGGCTGGGGCACCAAGACCATGCTGCGCTTCGATGCCGAACATCAGCGGCTGGGCATGCACCGCCCGGTGATCAAGGAGAAGTTCCGCGAAACGGACTACCCTGACAGCCAGCACTGGGTGAACGGCTCGGGGCGGCCCCTGGAGGAATGGTTCAAATTCCGAGGCTGGCGCTCGATCCGCCGGACCGTTGGCTACGACTGGGCGCAGATCAACCACTACGCCATCAAGTCGATGGACGCCTATACGCTTCGCAAGTTCCGCGGCAATGCCAACGGCAAGCTCACGAAGTATGGCTCGGACTACTGGTCCTTGCAGGACCGGAACGAGGTCGAGGATGTGAAGATTGCCCGCCACCGCGACCGGCGTGACGGCATCATGGCGGCACTTCTGGAAGATGACGAAGTCCGCCAGCTGCACGAGGCCGCCCATGCCCGGGCCGAGGCGCGACTGGCAGAGATCCGGCTTTCGCCCGACTATCAGACGATGGTCGACGACCTGGTCGCCGGGTCCAGTGTGCCTATAAGTCAGGTCGTCGCCAAGCCGCCGAAGCTCCGCGACAAGGAGGCGGTCAAGGCGGTCCAGACCAAGCTGGAGCAGCGCCGCAACGCCCTGCCCAAGGAAGACCGCCGCACCCCGCCGCCGCCCGGCTGGGGCTCGCCCTTTGCCTCGCCCTATGTCTCGGGGTCGGCGGACTTGTCGGCGGATATCCCGCTGGAGGTGGTCGAAAACCAGACGGTGAAGATCCCGCTCGACCCCCGCGTCTTCACCGCCGCGACGATGGAGGTGCTGAAGTCCGGCAAATTCGATCGCCGTCATGCGCGCAACATCGCGGGGTTCCTGAACGGCTGCACCCGGCTTCTTGACCTGGACTGCGGCATCGGTTTCGTCGCTTTGCGCGCCAAGGCCGCGAACCCGGACCTGCAGGTGACGATCCACGAGGAAAGGCCCGCGCTGCTGCTGATGTCGCGTCGGATCGCCGCGCTGAACTTTTCCGATGCGGCCGGTATCTCCTGGTCGCAGGCGACGCTGAACCCCGAGGGCGTCTGGTCCGGCCTGCACAAGCTTCTTGCCGCCACACGACCGGAGGTCTTGCGCCTTTCCGGGCCGCTCCTCTCGGCCGAGGCGTTCAGCGAGGCTTCCCTCACCAGTGTCCGACGCATCCTGGTTCCGTTCCTTGACCCATCCGAGGTGACTGCCGCGCGCACAAAGCTGGCCCCGGCCCTGACCGAGCTGGGCTTCGCCGAGGACATGAACGGCGAGCCGAACGGAACGATCTATCTTCGCCGGGAATGACCCTGCGCCTGGCTTACGGGAAACATCCGCACGACCTACTTTCCGGCGGATCAGAAGAAGAACAACAGGGGAGACCGTCCCCGAAAGGCAGGCCATGCGGGCAATCCTGACCAGATGGAGCATCATGCGGGCACTTTGCCTGGCGCTGGTGCTTGCGATGGCGCTTGCCCATGCGGTCGAGACCGCCCATCACGGCCCGGGAACACAGGCCGCCGAGGTGGACCACCACGCCCATCCCGCTGATCTGGTTCATCACCATCCAGAGGCGAATCACGACGCCGACGACCATGACCATGTCAGCGTCGCCTTGCTGACCAGCCTGGGCGCCGAGGTCCATACGGACCCCTGCCGCCGGGACCTTTCGGCGGCCGTGGTGGCCGACATCTCACCGCCTGACGGGCCCAGGCGGCCACCCCGTGCGATGAATACCTGAGCCACTGCCCCAAGGCGGGCGGTCCGACAGTTCCCATCTCGCAGGAAAGACCACATGGTATCCACCCTTTGGGCGCAGTGGCGTCCCCCCTTGCCCTGGCAGGCGCTGCTGGCGCTTGTCAGCTGTCTTGGCACCCTTCTTGTCACCGGAGCGGCGCTGGCCCACAACGTCACCGAAGGCGACGCGGGCTATGTCCAGGAGGTGACGGGCTCCCACCCCATCGCCTTCATCTATCTCGGTGCCAAGCATATGGTGACGGGCTATGACCACCTTCTCTTCCTTGCCGGAGTGAT
Source organism: Tabrizicola sp. (assembly GCF_030694085.1). Taxonomy (GTDB): domain Bacteria; phylum Pseudomonadota; class Alphaproteobacteria; order Rhodobacterales; family Rhodobacteraceae; genus Tabrizicola. The sequence continues at coordinate 87,031 of NZ_JAUXZE010000009.1, forward strand.
CTTCTTTCTTTACCAGGCGAAGGACATCGCCACCTGTGTCAGCCTTTTCGCCATCGGCCATTCGGTCACGATGATCGCCGGTGTCTGGTGGCAGATCGCCATCAACGCCTACATCATTGACGCCATCATCGCGTTCTCGGTGGTCTACAAGGCGCTGGACAACCTTGGCGCCTTCCGGTTGTGGTTCGGCGTCCAACCCGACACCAAGGCCGCGACGCTGATCTTCGGCCTTCTGCACGGCTTCGGTCTGGCGACGAAGATTCAGGACTATGACATCTCGCCCGACGGGCTTCTGGGCAACCTCATCGCCTTCAATGTGGGCGTCGAGATCGGCCAGCTGATGGCACTGGCGCTGATCCTTCTGGCGATGCGCCAGTGGCGCGCGCGCCCGGCTTTCGCGCGGCAGGCCTATGCCGCGAATGTCCTCATGATGGTGGCTGGCTTTGCCCTGATGGGCCTGCAGATCACCGGCTACTTCGTCGCCTGAAGGAGAGCGCATCCCATGACCAGTCGTTACGACACTTCGCTGCGGGCCGAGCCCCGCGCCGCCGTTCACACGGTCCCCGCCACCCCCGGTGGCCTGATCCGGTCTACCTTGCTTGCCGCGGGGGCCGCGGGAGCGGTCCTTGTCCTGTTCTGGCTGCCGGCCGAATACGGGATCGACCCGACGGGCATGGGCAGGCTGACCGGATTGACCGAAATGGGCGAGATCAAGCAGCAGCTTGCCGCCGAGGCCGACGCAGATGCGATGACCGCAGCAGCGTCGGCCCCCGTGCCGACCGCGCCCGTGGTGGCCGCACCCGAGATCCTTGCCCGACTTGACCGGATCGACGCCCAGCTTGCAGCCATCGCGGCGGTGATCGGCACGTCGCCCAGCAGTGCGGCCTCGGCCCCCGAGACCCCGATCGCGGCACCCCCCGATCCTGTCGAGGCGGCAGTCGCCGGGGCCACTACCCCGGATTGGCGCGACGAGGTCAGCTACACCCTGAACGCCGGCGAGGGGATCGAGGTGAAGCTGGCGATGCAGGAAGGCCAGACTGCCCGCTACGAATGGACGGCGAATGGCGGCGTGGTGAACTTCGACCTGCACGGCGATGGCGGAGGGCAGAAGCTCAGCTACGAACAGGGCCGAGCCGTTCCCGAACAGACCGGAGAGCTGACCGCGGCCTTCACCGGCAACCACGGCTGGTTCTGGCGCAACCGCAGCGACGCGCCCGTGAGGGTGACGCTTCGCACGGGGGGCGACTACCAGGAACTGCGCGCGCCGTGAGCCGCCCGGCCGGGGTGCAGATCGGCACTTGCACCCCGGCCCCATTCGCCTATGTTCGCCCTTACCTCGGGGAGCCGTCACCGGCTGAGATGCGAAAGCGAACCCGTCGAACCTGAACCGGATCATACCGGCGGAGGGAAGGTGCATGGGTTCTCCATCCCCGACCATTCCGTCGCAACATGGAGACTATGATGCAAAGACACCTCCTTGCTGCGGGCCTTCTGACCATCGCAACGCCTGCTTTGGCCGAAACTCCCGTGCTTACAGTCCTGACCTACGACAGCTTCACTTCGGAATGGGGTCCCGGCCCGGCGATCGAGGCGGCCTTCGAGGCCACCTGCGCCTGCGACCTGCGCTTCGTTCCGGCAGGTGACGGTGCCGCGCTGTTGGCCCGCGTCCAGCTGGAAGGCGCGGCCTCGGACGCCGATGTGGTCCTTGGACTGGACACCAGTCTCACCGCCGCCGCCAGTGCCACGCAACTCTTTGCGCCACATGGGAAGACTGCGTCCACCAACCTGCCGGTTGACTTTGCCGACCCCAACTTCCTGCCCTTCGACTGGGGCTGGTTCGCCTTTGTCCACGACAAGACAAAACTGCCCGAGCCGCCGAAATCGTTCGAAGCACTCGCCGCCTCGGACCTGAAGATCGTGATCCAGGACCCGCGCTCCTCGACCCCCGGCCTAGGCCTGCTGATGTGGGTGAAGGCCGCCTATGGCGACCGCGCGCCCGAGATCTGGCAGGGCCTTGCCGACAACATCGTCACTGTCACCCCCGGATGGTCCGAGGCCTATGGGCTGTTTCTGGAAGGCGAGGCGGACATGGTGCTGTCCTATACCACCAGCCCGGCCTACCACCTGATCGCGGAAAGCGACGACACCAAGGGTGCCGCGTTGTTCGACGAAGGCCACTACATGCAGATCGAGGTCGCGGGGAAGCTGGCTTCCTCCGACCAGCCGGACCTGGCGGATCAGTTCCTTGACTTCATGCTGACCGAAGCCTTCCAGTCGGTCATTCCGCAGACGAACTGGATGTATCCGGCGGTCACCCCCGCGTCAGGCCTGCCAGAGGGCTTTGACGCCTTCCGCCCCGCGAAGTCGCTGCTGCTGGCGCCCGCACAGGCACAAGCCGCCCGCGACGCGGCACTGGCCGAATGGCAAGCCGCGCTCGCCCGCTGAACCTGATCGCCCCAGCGCTGGCAGCCCTGCTGCTGGCGCTGGTCCTCGCCCCCCTGGCCGCCGTGGGCTGGCGGGGGGCGGGGCTTTCGCTTGGCCCGGCCGACTGGGCCGCCGTTCGCTTTTCGATCACGCAAGCCCTTCTGTCTGCTGTCTTTTCCACCGCTCTTGCCATCCCGGTTGCCCGCGCATTGGCCCGTCGCCGCTTTCCCGGTCGGACCCTGCTTATCACCCTGATGGGAGCGCCCTTCCTGCTGCCTGCCGTCGTCGCTGTCCTGGGTCTTCTTGCCGTCTTCGGCCGCTCCGGCCTGCTCAATCAGGCCCTCATTGCCCTCGGCCTGCCGCCCATTTCGATCTACGGCCTGCATGGCGTTGTCCTGGCGCATGTCTTCCTGAACCTTCCCCTTGCCACCCGGATGATCCTGCAAGGCTGGCTGTCCATCCCGTCCGAGCGCATCCGTCTGGCGCAATCCCTGGGCTTCGGCCCGTCCGAGACCTTTCGCCATCTCGAAGGGCCCATGCTGCGCGAGGTGCTGCCCGGCGTGGTGCTGGTGATCCTGGTGATCTGTCTGACCAGCTTCGCCGTGGTCCTGACGCTGGGCGGAGGGCCTTCCGCCACCACGATCGAGCTGGCGATCTATCAGGCGGTGCGGTTCGAGTTCGATCTGTCGCGTGCGGCGGGGCTTGCCGGGGTACAGCTGGCGGTTGGGTCGCTGGCGGCTCTGGCTGCCTGGCTGGTGACCTCACCCGCCGGCTTTGGCGCCGGGCTGGGGCGGGAGTTGAACCTGTCCGCCCCGGAAGGCTGGCGAAGGGCGGGGGACATCGCCGCGCTGAGCGCGGTCGCGCTGTTCCTGAGCCTGCCGCTGGGGGCGGTCCTGTTGCGCGGGTTGCCGGGCCTTTCGGACCTTCCCGCTGTGGTCCTGCCCGCAGCCGGTCGGTCCGTGCTGGTGGCGCTTGCCTCGTCAAGCATCGCCACGACAGCGGCGCTGACCCTGGCCCTCGCCGCCGCGCGCCGTCCGCAAATGCTGCTGGGGGCAGCGGCGACCCTGCCGCTGGCGACCTCGGGGCTTGTGCTTGGGACCGGACTTTTCCTGCTGATCCAGCCCTTTGCAACGCCGATGACGCTGGCCCTTCCGGTCACCATCCTGGTCAACGTGGCGCTTTCGCTGCCCTACCTTTACCGCATCCTGTTGCCCGAGGCTCGCGCGGTGCACAGTGACTACGGTCGTCTTGCCGACAGTCTGGCGATCCAGGGCTGGTCGCGCCTGCGCTGGCTGATCCTGCCGCGTCTTGCGCGTCCCCTTGGCTTCGGCGCAGGGATCGCCGCAGCCCTTTCAATGGGCGACCTGGGGGTGATTGCCCTTTTCGCCGGGGAACGTCAGGCGACGCTGCCGCTTGTCGTCAGCCAGCTGACCGGCGCCTACCGGATGGAGGCCGCCGCCTCGGCCGCGCTGATCCTTGTCACCTTGTCCTTCGCCCTGTTCTGGGCCTGTGATGCCGGAGGCCGCCGTGCTGCAGCTTGATCGCCTGACCCTCACGCAAGGCAGCTTCCAGATGACTGCCGACTGGTCCGCAAACCCCGACGCCCGGATTGCCGTCATGGGGCCATCGGGGGCGGGGAAATCCACCCTGCTTGCCGCAATCGCGGGCTTCCTTAAGCCGTCGTCAGGCCGCATCCTGTGGCAGGGGCGCGATCAGGCGGATGTCCCGGCCGGAGAGCGCCCGGTGACCATCCTGTTTCAGGACCAGAACCTGTTTCCGCATCTGACCGTGGCGCAGAACCTGGGGCTTGGCCTGCGTCCCGACCTGCGGCTGACCCCTGCAGACCGGGCGCGGCTTGACGAGGCGTTGGCCCGCGTCGGCCTGGACGGGATGGGACCCCGCCGTCCCGCCCAGCTTTCCGGCGGGCAGGCCAGCCGGGCGGCCCTTGCGCGTGCGCTCTTGCGCGCCCGACCGATCCTGCTGCTGGACGAGCCCTTTGCCGCGCTGGGTCCCGCTTTGCGGGGCGAGATGCTGGACCTGGTGCGCGCGGTGGCGGACGAAACCGGGGCGCTGGTTCTGATGGTCACCCATGACCCGAAGGATGCTCTGGCGCTTGGGGGCGATACGGCCTTTGTGGCGGAGGGAATCGTGCACGCCCCCGTCGAGACGCGGGCGCTTTTCGCCAATCCGCCAAAGGATGTGCAGGACTACCTGGGCCGCACATGAAAAACCCCGCACCAGGGCGGGGTTTTTTGAAAGTATTGTGCAGGATGATCAGGCGTGCAGCTTCTTGCCCTTGATCCCGGCCCAGATGCGCTTGTTGGTCAGGTAAAGCAGCGTCGACAGCAGCACCAGGAACAGCACGCTGACAAAGCCCGCATTCTTGCGGTCCATCAGCTTCGGCTCGGCCGCCCACATCAGGAACGAGGACACGTCCTCGGCCATATGATGCACCGTGGCCGGATGACCATCGGCATAGGTCACCTGGTCGTCGGACAGCGGCGGCGCCATCGCGATCCAGCCGCCGGGGAAGGCGGTGTTGCCATAGAAGTACGAGCCGAATTCTTCCTTTTCCTCGCCAGTATAGCCGGTGAGGATCGAATAGATGTATTCCGGCCCGCCCATCCCGCGGAACAGCTGGTTGATGCCGGTGCCGTAGGGACCGTGGAACCCTGCGCGGGCCTTGGCCATCATGGACAGATCCGGCGCGCCAGCCCCGGTGTTGGCCGGGAAGTTGTCGGTCGGCAGGCCCTCGCGGTCCTCGCCGGTTTCCTTGTCGGTCACCGTGAACTGCGTGGCATAGGCCCGAACCTGATCCTCGGGGATGCCGGGGCCGCCTTCGTCGGACAGGGTGCGCAGCGGAACGTACTTAAGTCCGTGGCAGCCCGAGCAGACCTCGGTATAGACCTGGAGGCCGCGCTGGAGCTGGAACTGGTCGAACTTCCCGAACGGGCCTTCATGGGCGAAGGCCACGTCCTCGATGTGCGTCTCTTCACCGGCGGCGATGGCACCGCCGGCAGTCAGTGTCAGCGCCGATGCGGCGATGAGTGCGATGTTGCGGATCATGGTTGGTATCCTCTCACTCGGCCGCGATGGTCTTGGTCCCGCCGGTGGTCGGCGAGTAGTGGGCGTTGAAGTCTTCCTCGATGGTCGCGGGCTGGGCCAGCGGCTTCTCGATCACGCCCAGAAGCGGCAGGATCACCAGGAAGTAGGCGAACCAGTAGGCCGAGGCGATCAAGGAGATCGTGGCATAGGGTTCTTCCGCCGGCATCGCGCCGCACCACATCAGGACGATGAAATCGACGACCAACAGCGCGAACCACCACTTGAACATCGGGCGATAGCGACCCGACCGGACAGAGGAGGTATCGAGCCACGGCGCCAGCGCCATGACCGCGATCGCGCCGAACATCGCCAGCACGCCGAAGAACTTGGCGTCGATGATGCCGAAGGACAGCCACTCGGCCGCGATGACGACCCAGACGTCCGCGGTGAAGGCGCGCAGGATCGCGTAGAACGGCAGGAAATACCATTCGGGTACGATATGCGCGGGCGTCGCCAGCGGGTTCGCCTCGATGTAGTTGTCGGGGTGGCCCAGATAGTTCGGCATGAAGCCGACGATGGCGAAGAAAACCGCCAAGATGACCGCCAGCGCGAACAGGTCCTTCATAACGAAATAGGGCCAGAACGGAACGGTGTCACGCTCGGCCTCTTCCTTCGATCCGCGGCGAACCTCAACACCCGTCGGGTTGTTGTTGCCGGTGGTGTGGAAAGCCCAGATGTGGACGGCGACCAGGGCCGCGATCACGAAGGGCAGCAGGTAGTGCAGCGAGAAGAAGCGGTTCAGCGTGGCGTTGTCGACGGCCGGGCCGCCCAGAAGCCAGGTCTGGATCGATTCCCCCACACCGGGGATCGCACCGAAGAGGCCGGTGATGACCGTGGCACCCCAGAACGACATCTGCCCCCACGGGAGCACGTATCCCATGAACGCGGTGCCCATCATCAGAAGGTAGATGATCATGCCGACGATCCAGGTGATCTCGCGCGGGGCCTTGTAGCTGCCGTAGTAAAGACCGCGGAAGATGTGCAGGTAGACGGCGAAGAAGAACAGCGACGCGCCGTTCATGTGCAGATAGCGGATGAAGTAGCCGCCGTTCACGTTCCGCATGATGTGTTCGATCGAGGCGAAGGCCATGTCGACATGCGGCGTGTAGTGCATCGCCAGGATGATCCCGGTGACGATCTGCAGCGCAAGGCAGAAGGTCAGGACGATGCCCCAGATCCACATCCAGTTCAGGTTCTTGGGCGTGGGGATCATGATGGTGTCGTAAAGGAGCCCCGCGATGGGCAGGCGCTTGTGCAGCCAGCGCTCACCAGCGGTCTTGGGCTCGTAATGGTCGTGCGGAATTCCGGCCATGAGTGTGATCCTTACCCAAGCTTGATCGTGGTTTCATCGGTGAACGCGGCGACCGGCACCGGCAGGTTGCGCGGGGCGGGCCCTTTGCGGATGCGGCCCGAGGTATCGTAGTGCGAGCCGTGGCAGGGGCAGAACCAGCCGCCAAACTCACCCGCGCCGTCGCCCAGCGGCACACAGCCAAGGTGGGTGCAGACACCCATCATCACCAGCCATTCGCCGGCATCGTCCAGGGAACGGTTCGTGTCCGAGGCGTCGGTGCCCGGCTTGTTCGCGTTCTCGGACCCGGTGTCGGGCAGGTCGGTCAGCGCTGCGGCGCGCGCGGACTCGATTTCCTCGGCGCTGCGGCGGCGGATGAAGACCGGCTTGCCCAGCCATTTCACCGTCAGCTGCGTCCCGACCTCGACGCCCGACACATCGACCATGATCGAGGCCAGCGAGCGGACATCGGCCGAAGGGTTCATCTGGTTGACCAGAGGCCAGACTGCGGCGCCCGTGGCAACCGCCCCGGCACCTGCCGTTGCGTAGTACAGGAAATCCCGCCGAGTGCCTTCGCCGGTGCCTGCGTGATCGTCTGCGTGGGACACGAGATCTTCTCCCCTTTCAGGCCGGTGGATGCCGACCCATATGACTTGAGGGGCAATGGATATTCCATGCCCCGCCGCGCGTGTATCTAGCCAAGGCTTTCCGCCTCGTCCAGCGGACAAAGGCGCGCAGGTCCGCATTTCTGTGCGGCACTTGGTCCAGTGTGTCGCGTGGGTCGCGGGTTCAGGCGGCGGGCGCGGTCGCCTGCATGGAACGGCGGGCGGAAAATTCGGCGAACCAGGCGGCCAGCGCGGGGTGCATCGCGCGCCAGTCCCGCTCGGCGTGGCGAAGATCGAGATATCCCAACCCGCAGCCGACGGCGACCAAGCCCATGTCCACGGGGCCCGACAGATGGCTCAACCAGCGCTCCTCAAGCGCGTCCAGTGCGCGGGCGATCTTGGCCCATTGTCCCTCGACCCAAGCCGGAGAGCGGGTGTCCTCGGGGCGGACCTGCATCTCGTATCGCATCAGGACGGCGGCTTCGGCGATGCCGTCGCCGGTGGCTTCGATCACCAGGGTATCCCAGAGGTGCGGGGCGGCGGGGTAGAGGCCCGCGTGCAGGAGGTCGTCGAGATAGCGGGTGATCACCCGGCTGTCGTAGAGGGTCGGTCCGTCGGGTCGTTCCAGCGCCGGGATCTTGCCAAGGGGGTTGCGGTCGACGGGCAGCGTGCCGGGGTCGAGCGGGTGTCCTGACACGGGCACGAGGGTGACGCGGTCGGCTGCCCCGGCTTCATGAAGGAGGACCATGACCTTCCTGACGAAAGGCGACAGCGGTGCGTGAAAGAGCTTCATTCTTCAGTCGCTCGCACGCGGAGGCGGGCCATCAGGCCGGCGTCGAATTCGTAGCTGCGGCCCCGGAAGCGGACCACCCGGCGGACCCTGGCAGTCGCGTTGGTCTGGCGATCCCCCGGATTGTCGGCGACCCGGTCGACGGGGCGGTGGAGGGTGAGGCCTTCGCCCAGGTCGTCGAGGGCGTCCTCGGCCCGCTGGTCGGTGCGGCCGGGGTGGGTGGCGGAGCGGATCCATCGGGTCACGGCCCAGGTCGTCGTCGCGACCAGACCCAGGCGGACGGCGAGGGGGATCAGGGGGGCGAGGGGCAGGGGCATGAGAACCTCCGGGAAACGCTGGCCGACTGTAGGGGCGGAGGGGGCGCCGTGTAAACTGGCTGTGCGAGTGTCCACGGTGGTCAAGATCGTTATAGGAATTGATTTCAATAGCTTGGCCGCGGACGGTAACGGAAGTTTAACGATTGGCCAAAGCCATGCGCACCGCGGCGGATCAGGTCCCGCCGAGCAGCCAGTCGTTCACGGCCTGCGCCATCTCTTCCGGCCGCTTGCCGCTGGTGTGATAGGTGGTGAAGGGAAGCATTTCGGGTGGGTCGCGCAGGTCCAGCTCCATCCGGTAGGTCGTGCCGTCGCTGTCGGTGCTGACCCCGACCCGCGCCCGGTCCAGCCGGTCGAGCCGGTGCATCGTCTGTGTCAGCCCAAGAACCGAACGCCGGGTCCGGGTCACGGTTCCGGCGCTGCGGTCAAAGGTCAGGCGCACCCGCTGCACCATCAGCGCGCCGATCAGAAGTGGCACACCAACGCCGATCAGAAGCATCATCACGCCACCGAAGATCTCTCCCGAGGCAAGGATCGCCATGCCGCCGAAGGCAAAGACCAGTGCCATGACGATCATCAGGATGCCGATGAACCAGGGTCGATCCTCGATCATCAGCAGATTGTCAGTGCGGTGGATGACCTTCATGGCAAATCCCGGATCAGCGCGGCAATTGCTTGCGCGGCGGCGTCACCTTGCGACAGGGCCGTTGCCGCACGGGCACGGATTTCGGGGGTCTTGCTCTGGTTCAGCTTCCAGGTGCCATCGACCGAACTGACGTGGAAGCGGAAGGGCAGGATCATCCGCATCATCCGGGGCATCGCGCCTTCGGTCATCTTGGCGCTGGTCCAGGGGCGCTTGTCGGCGATTCGGGTTTCATGTTCAGCCGAGAGGGCATCGACATGGGGGCGCAGCGCGTCCTCGGGCAGGGGTTCGAGGGTTCCGCGCAAGTGGACGGCGACATAGTTCCAAGTCGGGACTTGGTCCGGGACGTCCTGATGCGGGCCGTACCAGTCAGGTGAGATGTAGGCATCGGGGCCGGAGACGGCGAGAAGGGCCGGGGCGGGCAGATCCGCGCGGGCGATGGGGTTCGAGCGGGCGAGGTGCAGGTCTGCAAAGCTGGCGTCGTCGTTCAGAAGGAACGGGATGTGGGCAGCCAACGGGCCGTCGGGGCCGTTGACCGACAGGATGCCGAAGCCCCGGGCGCGCACGAAGGCGAGGTTCCGGTCGCGGGGCTCCTGGCGGAAGGCGGGGTTCGGGTGCATTGCGGGGGGCTTTCGGGCGCAGCGGGTGGCGACAGGACAAAATCCTTCGAAGGATTTTGCAAATCTTTTCGAAAAGATTTGCGCTTTTCGAGCGACGTCGTCTTCTCGTCGCGGACCCGCGAGGAGTGACGACGTCATCGACGAGCCGACAAACGGAAAAGGCCGCCGAGGTTTCCCCCAGCGGCCCCTGATTCCGTCAGCCGAAGGCGGCTAAGCCCTGGCGGGCTCAGCCTTGACGCGCTTTGTAGCGCTTCTGCGTCTTGTTGATCACATAGACGCGGCCTTTGCGGCGCACGACCTGGCAATCGCGATGACGCGTCTTCAGCGAGCGGAGCGAGTTCGCAACCTTCATCGATCTTCTCCTTGTTCGCGGCGCGTCTGCGCCAGTGAAAACAACGTGCCCCCATCACTGGAAGCGGTGAATGGTGGGCGGTACTGGGATCGAACCAGTGGCCACGACGCTGTCAACGTAGTGCTCTACCGCTGAGCTAACCGCCCACTTGCCCGATGCGCTGCCCCTGTCGCCAGTCGTTCCCCTTGCGGTGAAACGAAAAGGACGCGGGGCAAACCGCGTCGGTCGCCGGGTCTATACTGGCAAGCGCCGGGGCCTGCAAGGGGTTTTGGCTTTCGGAATTATGGGGCTATATCGAAGGATGGAAACGGAGGCGCATGTGGGGCGGACAGAGACCGAGGCCTATGTCCTGACCCGCCCGGAACGGCGGTCCGGGCCGATGATCTTCGCCTCGCCCCATTCCGGGCGGGACTACCCGGCCGCGTTCCTGGCGCAGGCGGTGCTTGACCGGCACGCGATCCGCTCGTCCGAGGATGCCTTCGTCGACGAGTTGTTCGGGATGGCGCCGCAGATGGGGGCACCGCTTCTGGCGGCGCGGGTGCCCAGGGCCTACCTTGACCTGAACCGGGCGGCAGACGAGCTGGACCCAGGCGTGATCGAGGGGCTGGTCCGGGTGCCGCACAACCCGCGAATCTCGTCCGGCCTGGGGGTGATTCCCCGGGTGGTGGCCGGGGGCAGGGCGATCTATCGCGGAAAGCTGTCGCTGGCCGAGGCAGATGCGCGGCTGAAGCGGTACTGGCATCCCTATCACCAGGCGCTGGCCAGGCTGATCGAGGACGTCCGCTCCGAGTTCGGGCAGGCAGTGTTGATCGACTGCCACTCCATGCCGCACGAGGCGATCGAGGCGCATACCCGGCCAGGCCAGCCGCGTCCCGAGGTGGTGCTGGGCGACCGTTACGGCGCGACGGCGGGGCGCGAGGTGATGGAGCGCGTCGAGGCGGCTTTTGCGGGCGCGGGCTTGCGGGTGGGTCGCAATGCGCCCTTCGCGGGGGCCTATGTGGCGCAGGCCTACGGGCGCCCCTCGCGCGGGGTGCATGTGGTGCAGGTCGAGATCGACCGGGCGCTTTACATGGACGAGGTGCGGGTCGAGCCGCTGGCGGGATTCGCGGACTTCCGGGCGCTGATCGCCGGGGTGGTGGCCGAACTGGTCGGCGGTGCGGGCGAGGTGCGACTGGCGGCCGAGTGAGGTCAGCGCAAGCTGCGGCCCTTGATGATCGCGTCCGCCCCGAACCTGGCGCGAATCGCATCGGTGGCGCGTTCGGCTGCGGCGCGACGGCTGGCTTCGGGGTCGAGAAGGTCGCCGGAGAGGTCGGCCTGGTCCTCGGGTGCCAGGTCCGAGATGCCGACTCCGATCAGCCGGAACGGGCCTGCCGTCCCGGCGTGGTCGAAAAGGTCCTTCGCGGCGCGGTAGATGCGGTCGGTAAGCTGGGTGGGGTCGGTCAGCGCGTGGCGGCGGGTGACCAGCTGGAAATCGCCCTTCTTCAGCTTCAGCGTCACGGTTCTTCCCGCCAGCCGCTTGGCCTTGGCCCGGTCGGCCACCTGTTCCGACAGCCGCCAGATATGACCGTCAAGGAGATCGGGGTCGGAGGTGTCTTCGAAGAAGGTGGTCTCTTTCGAGATCGACTTGAGCCTTTCGTCCCGGTTGACGCGGCGGGTGTCGAGGCCGCGCGCCAGATGCCAGAGCCGGTCGCCCATTGACCCGAACCGCGCGCCAAGGTCGGCACGGTCCCAGCGCAAAAGGTCGGCGATGGTGCGGATGCCCGCGCCTTCCAGCGCGGTCTGGGTGGCCTGACCGACACCCCAGATGATGCGGACGGGCTTTGGCTTCAGGAACGCCTCGGTCTCGGCGCGGCCGATCACGGAAAACCCGCGCGGCTTGTCGAGGTCGGAGGCGATCTTGGCGAGGAACTTGTTGTGCGACAGGCCGACCGATCCGGTGAGGCCCAACTCGTCCTCCATCCGTTTGGTCAGGCGGGCCAGCAGGACGGCGGGCGGGGCGCCGTGGAGGCGGGCGGTGCCGGTGAGGTCGAGAAAGGCCTCGTCCAGCGACAGGGGTTCGATGGCCGGGGTCAGGTCTTCCATCATCGCGCGAATGGCGCGGGAGGCTTCGGTGTAGGCGGGGAAGCGGGGTTTGACGACCACCGCCTCGGGGCACAGCTTCAGGGCCTGGAACATCGGCATGGCGGACCGCACGCCCTTGATCCGGGCGATGTAGCAGCAGGTCGAGACGACCCCGCGCGTGCCGCCGCCGACGATGACGGGCTGGTCGCGCAAGCTGGGGTTGTCGCGCTTTTCGACGGATGCGTAGAAGGCGTCGCAGTCCATGTGGGCGATGGAAAGCGTCGTCAGTTCCCCATGCGCGACCATCCGGGGCGAGCGGCAGACCGGGCAGCGCGATACCGGGCTGTCGGTCAGGGTCAGGCAGTCGCGGCAGAGGCTGGGCATGATGGGGCGAGGCTACCACGCTGCTGCGGGCCTGTGGAGAGAGACGGTGGAAAGCGGTTGACGTCCCAGCAACCTCTGTCCCCTTATCCTGAGCGAAACCAAGGACGGCCCGCGCATGTCGCACCCCTACGAGACCCTGCCCGAGGACCGCTTCTGGCGCAGCGCAGTGGCCGACCGCGACGCGCTGGAGATTGCGGGGCTTTGGAAGCCGAAGTATCCGATCCAGCGACGGACGCGGATCGTCACGGCGGGGTCTTGCTTTGCGCAGCATTTCTCGAAGGCGCTGGTCGCCCGTCGCTATCGCTGGCTGGACTTCGAGCCGGGGCCGGCGGGCCTGATGGCCGAGCAGCGGCAGGACTATCATTATGGCACCTTCAGCTTTCGCACCGGCAACATCTACACCCCCCGGATGCTGCTGCAGTGGCTGACCTGGGCCCTGACTGACGCGTCCCCGCCCGCAGAGGCTTGGGAGAAGGACGACCGCTTCTACGATCCGTTCCGCCCAGGGGTGGAGCCGGGGGGGTTCGTCTCGGTCGAGGAGCTGCTGACCTCGCGCGCCGAGACGCTGGCGGCCATCGCGGCGGCGGTGCGGGGAGCGCAGGTCTTTGTCTTCACGATGGGATTGACCGAGGCCTGGCAGGACACGGCGTCGGGGGTGGAGTATGCGGTCTGCCCCGGCACAGTGGCGGGTCAGTTCGACCCCGACCGGCATGGCTTTGTGAACCACGGCTTCGGCGCGCTGATGGGCGACATGACCGCGGCCCTGCGGCTGATGTTCCGGGCGAACCGGGGGTTGAAGGTGCTGCTCACGGTCTCGCCGGTGCCCTTGACCGCGACAGCCTCGGGGCAACATGTCCTGACGGCGACCAACCATTCCAAGTCGCTGCTGCGCGCGGTGGCGTCCGAGCTGGTCGCGGCACAAACGCGGGTGGATTACTTCCCGTCCTACGAGATCATCACCCATCCGGTCTACAAGGGCCGCTTCTTCGCGCCGAACCTGCGGTCGGTTCTGCCGGCCGGCGTGGACCATGTGATGACGCAGTTCTTTGACGATCAGGCGGCGGCTTTCGGGGGGGAGACCGTTGCAGTCTTGTCGGCTCTGCCGCACCTCACCCAGGTCGAGGAAGCGCCAGAGCGCGAGTTGACCGAGGCCGAGGAACTGCGCTGCGAAGAGGAAATCCTGGCGACCTTCGCCCCGGATCAGCGGCATGGCTGACCTGCCGCGTCTGTGCGTTTTCGGCGACAGCCATTATGCCTGCGTCCGTCAGGCCGAGGTGCAGGGCCTGGTCGATGTCCGGGGCGTTGCGCTGGAATACTGGGGCCATGTCGGCAGCCGGTTCCGCCATCTGGAGGTACGGGACGGGACGATTCATCCGCTGGACGAATTCACCGCGCAGCGTTTTGCCAAGTTCAATGCCCTTGGCCGGACGTTCCTGCCTGCCGCCGACTTCGACGCGATCCTGGTTGCGGGCGCGCGGGTCTATGTCTGGCGGATGTTCCACCGGCTGCTTCAGCGGCTGAGCGAGGGGCCTTTCGTCAGCCAGGGCCTGCAACAGCGGATCCTGACGGACAGCCTGCGCGGTCAGGCGGGCTACCGGCTGGCGGCGGGGCTGGCAGCAACGGGGACGGCACGGGTGTTGCTGGCGCCGGTCGCCTATTACACGGCGAGCCCCGAGCGGTTTGCAGCAACGATCACCCCGCAGATGGCCGCGATCCTGCAAGACAAATTGCCGGGGTTCTGGGCGGTCCTGGCCGAGACAGCGGCCAGGGACGGGATCGAGCTGATCCCTCAGCCGCAGGAGACGGTGGTTGATGGCCTGTTCACCGATCCGGCCTATGCGGTTCAGGGCCACATCGAGAAGCAGGACTACGAGCATCACAATGCGGCTTACGGCGCGGTCATCCTTGCACAGGCGCTGGAGCGGCTGCAGGGCGGGGAGCAAGCCTTGCGGCCAGTCATCGCGCCCGGCAAGATACCGGCAAGGACGGAGGCCTGATGCTGGAACTTGCTGCAAAGCTACCACCGGGGGCGTTGGTCGGGGGCGAGGATGCCCTGCTGGCCGAGGCGGTCCTGGCCACCGGGGGCGCGCGCTTCATCGCGCGGGAGGCCAATCTGGTCCGCACCGACGGCAAGATTACCGGCTGGCGGGACTCGGTGCTGGCGGTCGAGGCGGGTGCTGCGACCCCCAACACCGGGAACAGTCGGTTCGAGGCCGGGCCGCCGGGCGCTCTGCTCTGCCAGGAGGGGGTGAACTGCGGTTTTACCCTGCCCGGCTTTGCCCCCGAGGTCGAGGCTTTCACCGTGGCAGTGATCTACCGCTCGCAAGGGGAGGCGCGGACGCTGGCCACCGTCTTCACCGGGCAGACCAACAACCTGATCTTCCTGGCCGAGGCCGAGGGGAGGGTGCTGGTCAAGGACAGGGCCGCGTCGGTCGAGGTGGCGCTGCCGCTGATCGGGGGCGCGGGGGCGAAGCTGGTGATCCTGGGCTTCGACGGGCGGACCCTGCGGCTGGAGATGGACGGGCAGGTGGCGGAGGCATCGGCCAAGGTGCCGGGGCTGGCGCATCAGGCGGATTTCTTCATCGGCTGCCGGTCGAACCGGGCGGGGCTGGCAAAGACGCTGGGCCAATCGCTGCTGCATGAGGTGCTTTTCTGGCCGGACCGGTCGCTTCCGGGCTCGTCGGATGCCGGGGACCAGGCGGCGCTGGCGGCGCTGCGACGGCATGCCCGTTGGGAGTACTAGGTGGACGTGCCGATCCCCGATCTGGACGTGCCGCCCGAGATGGGGCTGGACGAGGCGGCCCGGGCCCGGCGGTTCCTGGTCCGGGGGGACCACGCGAACCTGTGGTTCGAGGGGGCTGGAGAGGCCTTGGTGGTGTCCTTCGACAACCTTGCCACCATCGACGAGGGCTGGCCCCGCGCGCCCTGGGCCTGGAGACGGCTGGAGCCACTGGGCCATTCGGTCCTGGGCGTGCAGAGCCAGGCGAAGGACTGGTTCCGCCAACCGACGGCCCCCGCCCTGCTGCGGGAACTGGAGGCGCGGGGCTTCTTCCGGCGCTTCCGGCGCGTGGTGCTGACGGGGGCCTCGATGGGCGGCTTCGCGGCACTGAACTTTGCCCCCCTGATCCCCGAGGCGCGGGTGCTGGCCTTCAGCCCGCAGTCCACCATGAACAAGGTGATTGCCCCGTTCGAGCAGCGGTTTCCCTTCGCGGTGCGAAAGTCGAACTGGGAGGGGATGCCGTTTCTGGATGCCGCTGCCGCCGTGCCGTATATCCGGCGGGCCGTGGTTCTGTACGACCCCTTCGTCCCCGAGGACCGCGCCCATGCCGCGCGGCTGGCGGGGCCGAACGTCCAGTTTCTGCGGGCGCCCTTCACCACGCATGAAGCGATCCGGGTGGTGCTGAAATCAGGGACGTTCCCGCTGCTGATCGACCAGCTGGTCAAGCAGGATGATGTCGGGGCCGAATTCTGGCAGGCGTTCCGCGCGCGCCGGACCGTGCCGAAATGGCAGCGCGCCTTGCTTGCAGCGGCGGGAGGTCGCGGGCGGCAGGGGCTGGTGATCCGGGCGGCGGACGCGATGCTGCGGCTGGGAGCGGACCTGCCGGACGAGGAGAAGGTCTTCATCCGACGGGCGCGACGGGCGGCCGTGAATGGGCGCAAGGCGGCAGAGGCGGGCTAGGCCTTGGACTTGGCCTCATGCTATGCGGGGACGGCAGGGCAGGAACGGCGGAATGGACACGACACGCGGCCGGATGATGGCGATGACCATGGTGGGTGGGGATCACTTCTTCCTGTCCCGCTGGGTCGAGTATTACGGTCGCCAGCTCGGCCGCGAGAACTGTTACGTTCTGTCCCACGGCGGTGATCCCGAACACAAGCGCATCGCCAAGGGGTGCAACGTCATCTACCTGCCCTTCGACGAGACGCGGAACTGCTTCAACCAGCGGCGCTGGCAGATGCTGTCGCGGCTGACGAGCGGTTTCACCAACTTCTACAACTGGGTGCTGGTCGGCGATGTGGACGAGATCGTCTGCGTTGATCCCGCCGTGTCGGACAGCCTGCCGGAGTATCTGGCGCAGTATTCAGCGCAGAAGGGCGGGCCGCGGGTCATCACGCCGTTTGCCATCGAGATGGTGCACAGCCCAAGCCTGGAGCCCGAGCCGATTGCCGAGGGGCGCAACATTCTGGACGTCCGGCGGATCTTCCGGCTGAACGCGAATTACGCCAAGCCCTGCATCACCTGCGACAGGATCGACATCGCCCCCGGCGGGCATTTCGCCAACCACCCGAAGCTGCATCTGGACCCGCATCTTTATCTGTTCCACCTGCGCTTCATCGACCACGACATGACCGAGGCGCGCCTCGCGACCCGCCGCGCGCAGCGGGTGGTCCAAAGCGGCGCGCTGGAGGAGGTGGAGCGGGAAAAGACCGGCTGGGACACAGCCTGGGACACCTACAAGGCGCTGTCCAAGGAAAAGCCAAAGGCCGAAACGGTGGACTTCCCCGAATTCCGGCAAGAGATGATTGACGGCTGGCGCGAGAAGAAGGTGGTTTACTTTG
The DNA here is from genome assembly GCF_030694085.1 of Tabrizicola sp. Taxonomy (GTDB): domain Bacteria; phylum Pseudomonadota; class Alphaproteobacteria; order Rhodobacterales; family Rhodobacteraceae; genus Tabrizicola. The sequence goes on from NZ_JAUXZE010000009.1 coordinate 104,177, forward strand.
CCCCCGGCGGCGCGCGGCCCAAGGGGGTCTACCGCTTGCCCGAACGTTTCAAGGTGCTGTTCTGATGGGTGACGACATCCCGACCGAGGGCGTGATCATTCGGGCCGAAAACGGCGACGTGATCCGCTATGACGAGACGGGCTTGATCCTGCGCCTGTCGGACAAGGTGATCGCCGACATCGCCGCGCGGCTGGAATTGAAGCCGCAGGCCGCCGCTGTCACAGAGGCCCCGCCCCTGCCCGACCTGCCCGACCTGCCCGAGGACATCGACCTCTGGGCCCCGCGGCGCGAGGGGGACTGGGTGCTTTTCCAGGCCAACATGCCCGGTGCGGACGGCCAACGCGGCTATCGGCGCCATGTGTCGGGCGGGGCGGTCATTGCCGAAACGCGCGGCCCGCTGCTGGCGGTGCTGGGGATCGGCGGGGCACGGGCCGGGCTTGGCTCGAAGGGACCGGCGCGGTTCCGCTGGCATGTGATGGCTCCGGCTGACGATGTCGGCGCGGTGGGCATGGGCGGCGAGGGCGAGGCGGTCGAGACCGCTGCGCTGGAACCCCTGCGCGAGCTGACGGTCGAGGCGCTGATCGCCGACGAGCTTCTCGCGCGCCGCCGGGCATCGCACCAGTCGCTGCCGCTGGTGCTGGTCCGGGCCGAGACCGACATGTCCGCCTCGGCGCATGATCTGGGGGCGGGGGCCGCAGTGGCGAACCTGGACCGGGCCTGTGCCAATCTGCAGGCCGCCGCCGCCCGTCTGGGGACACGCGCACAAGTGCTGGCCGTGGTGCTGGACTATACGCTGGAGGACCTGAGCGGCGACCCGGTGGCCTACCGCGACGGGATGATCGCGCTGATGGAGCGGATCACCCTTGGCATGGCGAAACAGGGCCTGGCGCGGCCGATCTTCCTGACATCGTTCGATTGCGGGACGCAGGACGTGACCCGCGGACCGGGGCTGGAGGGCCAGTGGGAGCTGTCCTGGAACCACGCCGATCACCGGCTGGTCTTTGCCGCGCCCTCTTACGCATTCCAGATCGACGACACCGGGCGGCTGACCGATACGGGCCGGGCCGAGAAGGCACTGCTGATGACCGAGGCACTGCTCGCGGTCCACGGCGGCGGGCGCTGGCATTGCCCGGTGATCCAGCTTGCCGAACGGGCGGGCGACGACATCCGCGTCATCTGCGAGGCGCAGGACGGCCTGATGATCGATGCGGGCGACCCCTTTGGCGCAGGCGAAACGGCGGGATTTGCGCTGGAAGGCGTCACCAATGGTGCCAGGATCACCGGGATCGAGTTCGGAAAATACGACACCAAGGCGCTGATCCTGCGCTGTTCGAAGCGGCCCGAGGGTGAGGTCTATGTCACCTACGCCCACGGCGCGGGGCCGGGCCTGGGTCCCTATCCGGCGAACCGGGGCGCGTTGCGCGGCGAATTCGGCGACGGAGCCTTGCGCCGCTGGGCGCTGCCCGCCCGGCTGAAGCTGACCGAAGGCGGGCCGTGATGGCGTTCAACGCCGACAGCATCAAGGACGACAACCTCTGTGTCATCTGGGTCGATGACATGATCGACATATTCACCTGGCGCGACACCTTCGGGCTGCGCATCCAGACCCCGAACCTGGACCGCCTTTTGAACCGGGGGGTCCGCTTCGGCAATGCCTATGCGACGATCCCCTTGTGCGCCCCCTGCCGGGCCGAGCTGGCCACCGGCCTGTCGCCGTTCCGCACCGGGCTTGTCGACCTGAACCGATTCTGGCGCCAGGTGCTGCCACCCGAGAAGGTCTGGGCCTATGACCTGCGGCGGGCGGGGTTCTACAACTTTACCACCGGCAAGGTCGACGCCAGCTACACGCCGATGCCGCAGCGGTTTCGCCGCGTGCTGTTCCACGAAGAGCCGGCGGCGCATGACAGCCGCGGGCGGACGAAGATGAAGCACTATCTGGACCGGGGGCCGGGGATTGCGGGGGTGAACCATCCCGACGACGACGGCTCGCAGGACCATCTGTTCTACGATTTCATGGTGGCGCAGAACGCCATCGACTTTCTGGGCCGGGCCGACCCCGCGCGGCGTCACCTGATCCAGCTGGGCTTCAAGCACCCGCATTACAACCTGGAATGTCCAGACCGCTTCTACCAGCTGTACGACCCCGCCGATGTGCGCTGGCCCGACATCGCCGCGCCCGAGGATTACTACGGCCCGCCCCCCGGCTTTGCGGTCTATGAGGCGGCCTATATCGCCAACGGCAACTGGACGCCGGAAAAGGGCGGCGATGACGGCTGGCGGCAGGTGGTCCGCGCCTATTTCGCGGCGATCAGCCATGTCGATCATGAGATCGGGCGGTTTCTGACCGCGCTGGAGCACTCGCCGCTGGGCGACCGGACCACGGTGATCTTCCTGTCGGACAACGGCTTCAACCTTGGCAACCACGACAGCTTTCACAAGATGAGCCAGTGGGACAGCGCCGCCCATGTGCCGCTGGGCATCTGGTCGCCGCGGATGGAGGCGGGGCGGGTCGTGGACCTTCCGGTATCCTTGCACAACTTCCCGAAGACGATCATGCAGCTTGCAGGCCTGCCGCCGCGCCCGGACTGGGTATCGGGGCAAAGCCTGCTGCCTCTGATCGACCCCAGCTTCGGCGCTTTCGATACGACGAAATCGCCCATTACCTCGGTCTTCGGGACGCTTTCGGTGCGGCCGTCGATCGAGGGCTACCGGAACTTCCGCTACTTCCGCTATCCGAACGGCGAGGAGCATGTCTACGACGTGGTCGCCGACCCAGGCGAGACCGAGAACCTGATCGCGACGGCTCCGATGGAAGTGCTGCGGGGCGAGCTGGTGAAGGGCGCGCTGGACCTGGGCCTTGACCTGCGCGGGTTCGAGAATCCGGCGGACGGGATCAACGCGATGATGGCCGTGGATGGGTCCGTGGTGCTGGAGGGGCACCGGGGCAACGACAACTACTGGGTCTACGGCGCAGAAGCCGAAAAGATCCGCGAGACGAAGGACGGTGGTAACGACACGCTGTGGTATCTGGGCGGGCCGGATGACTATGTTCTGCACTGCCCGATGAACGTCGAGAACATCCGGGTAGCCACCGTGCTGGCGCGCACCGAGGACCCGGGGGGCCGCAAGACCGCGCGCGTCCTGCGGATAGTGGCGCATCCCGACAGCCCGATCACCTTCGAGACCACCGAGCGGGTGATGGTCGATGTGCGCGGCTCACGCGGGAACGACGTGATGATCGGGCCGAAATACGGCGGCGCGACCTTCTACGGCGGTGAGGGCGACGACGTGCTGCGGGCGGTGACGGTGCACGAAGGCTCGCGCCACTATTTCTATGGCGGGGCGGGGAATGACCGGCTGGTCGGTGGACCCGGTCGGGACCTGCTGGATGGCGGCTCGGGAGACGACACGATCATCGGCACCGGGGGCCGCAAGCGCATCTTTGGCGGGCATGGCAATGACGAGATCCATTCCGGTGATGCGGCGTCGGTGGTGCACACGGGGCCGGGTCGGAACCTGGTTCGGCTGGGCAGCGGCAACGACACCGTTCATGCCGGGACCGGGGTCAACAGGGTCGATCCGGGGGCGGGGGCAGTGGTATTCGTCCTGGCCTACGGCGGAGTGACCCATGTCAGCCAGTGGCGGGCGGAACAGGTCTATGACCTTACAGCCTGGCCGAAGACGCCCATCGTCGCGCGCCGGGCGGACGGGGCAGTGGACGTCACGCTGGGACTGTCAGTCCTGCGCATCGCCGGAGTTCCCGAAGAGCACGACCTGGCAACCCAGATCCGTCAGACCGAGGATCAGGAAACGCCCGCCCCATAGCTTCGGGACGGGCGCCTGCTCTGTGTGCCTGCACGTGCAGGTCTATTCGGCCGCCTTGACTTCTGTCCCGTGCCCGTCGTCACCGCCGTCCCTTGTCTTCCACAGCGAGTAGAAGATGCCGGCCGCGATGATGCCGATGGTGATCGCCAGCGAAAGGTAGGGGTCGAACTTGCCGAAGAAGTAGCTGTAGAAGCCCTTCAGGCCGATGAAGATCAGCACCACGGCCAGCGCATACTTCAGGTAGTGGAAGCGGTGCACCAAGGCCGCCAGCGCGAAGTACAAGGCGCGCAGGCCGAGGATCGCCATGATGTTCGCGGTATAGACGATGAAGGTGTCCGTGGTGATCAGGAAGATCGCCGGCACCGAGTCCACGGCGAAGATCAGGTCGGCGAAGTTGATGACGATCAACGCCACGAACAGGGGCGTGGCGAACAGCACCAGCTTGCCCGTGGTCGGGTGCGGCTGGCGGACGAAGAACTTCTGCCCGTGCAGGTCTTTCGACACGTTCATGTATTTCGAGGTCAGCTTCACCACCGGGTTCTTCGAGACATCCATGTCGCCTTCCGGGACCACCAGCATCTTGATGCCGGTCAGCGCCAGGAAGGCGGCGAAGACCAGCGTCACCCAGGCATAGTTCGAGATCAGCTCGGCGCCGACGGCGATCATGATGCCGCGCAGGATGATGACACCGATGATGCCCCAGACGAGGGCACGGTACTGGTATTTCCGGGGAATGGCGAAATAGCCGAAGATCAGCGAGATGACGAAGACGTTGTCGATCGAGAGGACCTTCTCGATGATGTAGCCCTGGAAATAGCTCGCCACGGGGTTGGTACCGTCGCTGGTGACCAACGTGCCGTTCTGCCAGGCCCACCAGATGTAGCCGCCGAACAGGATCGCAATGAAGATATAGAAGGCGGAAAGCTTCAGGCTTTCAGCAACGCCAAGTTCGTGGTCGTCCTTGTGCAGCACGCCCAAGTCGAAGGCCATCAGCGCGATGACGATGCCAAGGAACATCAGCCACAGCCAGAGGGGCTTGCCCACGAATATCTCGAAGAGGAAATCCATCCTCACTAACCCTCAATTCGGGTGCGTCGAGAGGTCAGCCTTCTGAGGGGCAGGTTGCCGGGCATGACATCGAGCACGATTTCTCGATGCGGTCCGACATCACGAGCGCCAAACGAATTCGGCGTCGTCAGAGGGGCCCGGCCCGCAGGGGAGTAAGGTGGGCAGAGGGTGCGACAAATCAACCCCCGTGCTTGGGCTTTTTTCACGGAACCGTGACCATCTGGCGGCGGTTGGCGGATTTTCGCAGGCGTCGGGGCTTGTGGCAGAGGCGGCGTGGCCTGTATGCCCAAGCACAAGCGAGGAACCGCCATGAGCCTGAACACCTTCGGTCACCTTTTCCGTGTCACCACCTGGGGCGAAAGCCACGGACCGGCCATCGGTTGCACGGTGGACGGATGCCCGCCCGGTGTGGCGCTGACCGAAGCCGACATCCAGCCCTGGCTGGACAAGCGCAAGCCCGGACAGAACAAGTTCACCACCCAGCGCAAGGAACCGGACGAAGTCCGCATCCTGTCGGGGGTGTTTCAGGGCAATACGACGGGCACCCCGATCCAGCTGATGATCGAGAACACGGATCAGCGGTCGAAGGACTATGGCGATATCGCTGGCGCGTTCCGGCCGGGCCATGCCGACATCACCTACCACCAGAAATACGGCATCCGGGATTATCGCGGTGGCGGGCGGTCGAGCGCGCGCGAAACCGCAAGCCGCGTGGCGGCGGGGGGCGTGGCGCGGGCGGCTTTGGCGGCGCTGGTGCCGGGGCTGAGGATCACGGGCTATATGGTGCAGATGGGGGTGAAGGGGATCGACCGGAGCCGCTTTGACGCAGGCGAGATCGAGCGCAATCCGTTCTGGGTGCCTGACGCGGTGGCTGCGGTGGAATGGGCCGAGTATCTGGACGCACTGCGGCTGTCGCACAACTCGGTCGGGGCGGTGATCGAGGTGGTGGCCGAAGGCGTGCCGCCCGGCCTGGGCGCGCCGCTATATGGCAAGCTGGACAGCGACCTTGCGTCGGCGATGATGTCGATCAACGCCGTGAAGGGCGTCGAGATCGGCGAGGGCATGGCATCGGCCGCGCTGACAGGGGTCGAGAACGCCGACGAGATCCGCATGGGCTCGGGCGGGCCGGAGTTCCTGTCGAACCATGCGGGCGGAATTCTGGGCGGGATTTCCACGGGTCAGCCGGTGGTGTGCCGGTTCGCGGTGAAACCGACGTCGTCGATCCTGACGCCACGCCAGACGATCACACAAGGCGGGCAGGACACGGACCTGATCACCAAGGGCCGCCATGACCCCTGCGTCGGCATCCGCGCGGTGCCGGTGGGCGAGGCGATGATGGCCTGTGTCATCCTGGACCATCTGCTTCTGGACCGGGGCCAGACCGGTGGCGTCCGGGGCCGGATAGGGTAAAGACCGACGCGGGCATCGGGGCTCTGACCTTTTTGGAAGGAAGGTGGGCGGATCGCCCACCCTACGCCTGCGCAGGGCAGCGGTCGTTCGGACAGCAAGAACCGGAAAAAAGAATGGAGGGCCCCGCACCCCTACGGGACCCTCCATCCACCCCACGCGCACACCCCAAGCACCGCACGTGATCTGTAGTATAAGGGTCCCGGGCGTCCTGCCCTGACCAGAGAGTGATGCCCCGAATCCCCGCCATTCGGCAAGGCGCGAGTGCTGAAGGTTTGCCTCAAATGGGAAGGGATGCATGGCAAAAGGCCCACGCCGGACGGGCGCGGGCCTTTGAATTCGGAAGCGCAGAGTTACTTGTAGGCGGCCTCGCGGCCGAAATGCTTGACCAGCAGATAGTAGAACACGGCGCGGAACTTGTTGCGCTCGGACTTGCCGTAGGTCTCGACTGCAGCGTTGATCCCGTCCATCAGGCTGGGGCCATCGGTCAGGCCCAGCTTCTTGATCAGGAAATTGGTCCTGATCCGCTCCAGTTCGTCCTTGTCCGACGCGGCGACGGTCTGCGCGTCGTTATCATAGATCGACGGGCCGCAGCCGATCGTCACTTTCGTCAGCAGCGCCATGTCAGGCGTCACGTTGCACTTGTTCTTCAGGTCATCGGCATATTTGGCGATGAGTTCGTCCCTCTTGCCCATCCTTTGTCTCCCTTGACTGGAACGGTGATCGTTAACGAAGGAACCGTAATGGCAGCTTTGTCGTTAAGGAAGGGGAAAATCTCGTGCAATGGCTCAGTTGCGCGATGTTGCCGCGTGGCCCAAGCTGCGGCTCAGGCAGAGCCGGATTCTGGAAAGGTCAGCTTGCGGTTGATCACGTAGCTGGCGACTGCGGCCAACGCAGAGGCGCAGAGGTGGACTGGAAAGTCGGGCCAGAAGCGGCCGGTGGCGAAAAGGAAGCTGACCCCCGCGCCGATGCCGATCCCAAGGACCTGGGTCAGCGCGTACAGGCCCAGCGCAAAGGGGCGCCGGGCGCTGCCAGTGAAGGTGAAGCGTCGGTGGCACCAGAAGCCCAGGGGAATGCAGGCGACCCAGGCCGCCCCGGCCGAGACCGCCGTGGGCCAGGGCAACTGCGAGGTCGCCAGGGCCGCCACAACCGCGTAGACCAGCGCCAGCGCCCCGCCCACCAGAAGGAAGCGGGCAAAGGTGTTCATGGCGCACCCTCGGCCAGACGAGTCTGGTCGACCCGATAGACCCTGAAGTCGTGCCGGTCGTCGGTCACCTCGGTCAGCCAGTCGGGCAGTTCGCCCCCCAGCAGAGTGGCCGCGTAGGGCTTGGCCGCGTCGCCGGCGCAGAGCACCAGGTAGTCGGCCTGCGACCGGGCCAGCGCCAGGCGCATGTCGGCCTTGCTTTCCAGGGCAGCAATGCCGTTCCAGAAGGCATCGGGGCTGCGATGATACGGGGCTGCTGCAACGGCATGCGAGGTATAGGCCAGGATCGTGGTGCCAAGGTTGAGCGAGGAGAACAGCGTCGAGGGCGGCAGGGTGGCAAGTTCGGCCATCGCGGCGGCGGTGCGGCAGGTCGCTGTGGAGCGCGCGGGTGCGGATTGTGCCTCGGCGATCACCGGGGCCGTACCTGCAGCGCGACCAAGGACAGAGGAGACCGCCTCTTCCACTGCGGTGGGCGTTGCAGCCGCCAGGACCAGAACGGCGGGCAACCGCCAGGGGCTGCTGCGCGGGATCCGCAGAAAGGCGTGGACCAGGAAACCACCCAGAAGCGGCAGGGCGGGGACCATCAGGGTCGTCGCCCGGATCTGCAAGAGGGCCACGGTCAGGCCCGCCAGCGCGACAAGGCAGGCCAGGGTCAGGGCGGATCTCTGCGCGCCGTCAAGGCGCGACCAGAGCACGAGGGCAGCGACAAGCGCCAGGAACAGGAGGATCACCGGCGGCAAGAGCGACCGGCCCAGCATGTCGGGCAGAAGCCCGATCAGCTCGACGGCCGAGAGCGCCTCGATCATGCGGCTTTCGATCAGGGTGCGGACCTCGGGTGGGACATCGGCGTAGGGGCCACCCAGGCAGGGGGTCAGCAAGGGTGCGGAGAGCCAGAGGCCGACTGCGACAAGGACCGCCATCGTCAGGATGCGAAGGAGGGGGCCTTTCAGGACACCAGAGGCAACGACGGGCACCAGAGTCGCCACGATCCCCGTCGCGGCCAGGGCCAGAACGGGAGGGGCCAGCGCGTCGCAGTGCTTCGTGCCCCAGGCGGCAAGCGGTGTCTGTCCCGCCATCAGCAGCGGAGCGGTCACTGCCAACGCGATGCCATAGCCCAGAAGCCAGGACCCAGCGCCAGGCTTATCGAAGGCGTGGCGCAAGGCCATGTAGCCCGGGATCAGCGCCAGAACCGGCAGCATCTCAAGCCCCACGGCAAGCGACATCGCCGTGGCTACACCCGCCAAGGCTCCGAAGAGCCTGAACCGCCCCGGCAGGGCCGCAAGGTAGAATACCGCTGTGGCGCTCAGCATCTGGATATTGTGATGGTCGATCCGGGGCGGGGTGAACTCTCCCCTCAGCTTGCCCCAGGTCAGGAACACCACCAGCGCGCCAAGGGCCGCCAGCGCGCCGAAGAGGCGGTTGGTCCCCAGACCGATCAGCAGCACCATGAGGCAGGCCAGAAGGCTGGGCCAGACCACGACCGTCAGAAGTTCAGCCTGGGGCATCGGCAGCAGCCACGATGCCGGGACCAGCACGGCGGCAATCCCGGCGTCGACGTAGCGCGACCAATGCATCGAGATGCCCTCGGGCGGCAAGACGCGGTACTGCCGGGTGTCGAACCAGTCCTGCCCGCCCAGCCAATCGCGGACCTGGACCAGCCGCATGAGGTCATCGTTGTCCGAAAGGAAGAGCAGACGGTCGACCTCGGGCCAGGCCCGCACGGCGTTCAGCACGATCAGGGCGATGGCGCCGAGGCAGATCCACCAGATGAGCAGAGGGCGCGATTCGGTCGGGGGCGTCACGGGAAACTCACGGATTGGCTGTTTCGCATCTGGCGGCGAAAGAAGATCGCAGCCAGACATAGCCTTGCCGCCGGAAACAGTCATCCCTATGGCGGAAATCCTTCGCTTCCAAGACATTGGGCCGACAAAACCCCGTTTCCTGTCGGATCTCGCCGCATTTCTGGCACAGTTGCACAGTCAATTCTGCTTCAATGGCTGCCAGTCGGTTGAATTGGCGCGACAAGGATTCGGCAATGCTGGAACTGACCATCCTGATGCCCTGCCTGAACGAGGCGGAAACACTGGCCACCTGCATCGAGAAGGCCAAGGGCTTTCTGACGCGCACCGGCATCAAGGGTGAGGTGCTGATTTCCGACAACGGATCCACCGACGGCAGCCGCGAGATTGCCGAGGCACATGGCGCCCGGGTCGTGCTGGCACCGCGCAAGGGCAACGGGATCGCGCTGTCCACCGGGATCGCGGCGGCGAAGGGCCGTTTCGTCATCATGGGCGACAGCGACGACAGCTATGACTTTTCGCGCCTTGATGCATTTGTCGAGGCGTTGCGCGGTGGTGCGGACCTGGTGATGGGCAACCGCTTTCGCGGCGGGATCGAGCCTGGCGCAATGCCGGTCCTGCACCGCTACCTTGGCAATCCGGTCCTGTCCTTCATCGGCCGGGTGCTGTACGGCGCTCCTGTCGGCGATTTCCAGTGCGGACTGCGCGGGTTCTCACGCGACAAGATCCTGGCGTTGAACCTGATTACCGAGCAACTGGAATTCTGCCCCGAGATGGTGATGCGCGCCGCGATGGCGGGGCTGAAGATCGTCGAGGTTCCGACGACGCTGAAACCCGATGGCCGGTCGCGCAAGCCGCATTTGCGGACCTGGCACGACGGCTGGCGGCATCTGAAGCTGCTGCTGACCTTCGCGCCCTTCAGCCTGTTTCTTTATCCGGGTGCGATACTCTTTGCGCTGGGGTCGGTGCTGTTCCTGCCGCTGCTTTTCGGACCGCTGGACCTGGGCGCGCTGACGCTGGACACCGGTGCGATGATCTTTGCCGCCACCTTCATCATCATCGGCTTTCAGCTGATGTGGTTTCACGCTTTGGCGCGGCAGTTCGCGGTGCGGATGAACCTTCTGCCGACCTCTCCCCGTTTCGAGCGGCTGCGCGCCCGCCTGTCGGTCGAAAGCGCCTGTCAGGGCGGTGCCATCTTCATGGGCCTGGCGCTGGTCGCGACCATCGCTTCGGTCGGGCACTGGGCGGCGAACGGCTTCGGGCCGATTGACCCCGGCACGATCACCCGCGCCGCCTCGCTGGTCGCGGTGCTGTCGGCGCTGGGATTGCAGTCCTTTACCGGGGGCTTCCTGTGGGGCCTGATGACCCAGAAGTCACCGGCGCAGACGACGGTCGAGGGTCCGGCCGGAGAGACCGCTCAGGAAGCCTGACGGCGGCCCGGCCCGGACAAGCCGGGCCGGTCGAAGGGATCAATAGCGGTAGTGGTCCGACTTGAACGGGCCGTCGACCTTGACGCCGATGTAGTCGGCCTGGTCCTTGCGCAGCTCGGTCAGCTTCACGCCGATCTTCTTCAGGTGCAGTCGGGCGACCTTTTCATCCAGCGCCTTGGGCAGGATGTAGACGCCCGGCGCATAGTCCTGGCCCTTGGTCCAAAGCTCGATCTGCGCGAGGACCTGGTTGGTAAAGCTGGCCGACATCACGAAGGACGGGTGGCCGGTGGCATTGCCCAGGTTCAACAGGCGGCCTTCGGACAAGAGGATGATCCGGTTGCCCGAGGGCATCTCGATCATGTCGACCTGGTCCTTGATGTTGGTCCACTTGTGATTGCGCAGGGCGGCGACCTGGATCTCGTTGTCGAAGTGGCCGATGTTGCCGACGATCGCCATGTCCTTCATCGCGCGCAGATGCTCGATGCGGATCACGTCGCGGTTGCCGGTCGTGGTGATGAAGATGTCGGCTGACGACACTTCGTCTTCCAGCAGCGTGACCTCAAACCCGTCCATCGCGGCCTGCAGGGCGCAGATCGGGTCGACCTCGGTGACCTTCACCCGCGCACCCGCGCCGCGCAGGGACGCGGCAGAACCTTTGCCCACATCGCCGTAGCCGCAGACGACAGCGACCTTGCCGGCCATCATCGTGTCGGTGGCGCGGCGGATGCCGTCGACCAGTGATTCCTTGCAGCCGTACTTGTTGTCGAACTTGGACTTGGTGACGCTGTCGTTGACGTTGATCGCCGGGAACGGAAGCTGTCCCTGCTTGTGCAGATCATACAGGCGGTGGACGCCCGTGGTGGTTTCTTCCGACACGCCTTTGATCGCGGCCTTGGTCCTGGTGAAGAAGCCGGGGGTTTCCTTCATCCGCTTCATGATCTGAAGCTTGATGACTTCCTCTTCCTCGGATTGCGGCACGGGAATGATGTCCTCGCCCGCTTCGGCCCGCGCGCCCAGAAGGACGTAAAGCGTCGCATCGCCACCATCATCCAGGATCATGTTCGCGCCTTCGGGGAACATGAAGGACTTGTCGAGGTAATCCCAATGCTCGGTCAGGGTCTGGCCCTTGACGGCAAAGACCGGGATGCCCGCAGCGGCGATGGCCGCGGCGGCGTGATCCTGGGTCGAGAAGATGTTGCACGAGGCCCAGCGGACATCGGCGCCAAGGGCGACCAGCGTTTCGATCAGAGCGGCGGTCTGGATCGTCATGTGCAGCGAACCGACGATGCGCGCGCCTTTCAGCGGCTTTGCAGCCCCGAATTCCTCGCGGCAGGCCATCAGGCCCGGCATCTCGGTCTCGGCGATGGTCAGTTCCTTGCGGCCGAAGTCAGCCAGTGCGATGTCCTTGACGATGTAGTCGTTCGGCATCCAGCCTACTCCTTGACACGGTTGTTACTCGGCGCGCAGGTAGCACGTGAAGGTGCCGGAGGCAACTTTGCCCGCTAAGACGACGAAAGGAGATCGACTGTGCGGATCATCGCCGAAAGTAGCCCCGCAGGACACCGACGAGCAGTTGATTTCTGTCTCAACCCGGCGTGGCTGCCCTTCGCAGCCTTTGCAGCACGACAGATCGCGTTATTGCCTGGGCAGCAAAACTTCGACATCTGCATTGCCTCGACAGAACATCTGACCCTTCCGGAAAGCTTGAAGAATCTTGGTTTCCGTGTGCTTCAAATTGACGTTGGGTCCATGCTCGCGGAGCAAGATACCGCGACACGGCACGGAGATGCCGCCTATCTTCGGCTCGCAATACCAGACCTGATGAAGGACGACTACGACCGGGTACTTTATCTTGACTCTGATATTTTCGTACACGGCGGTGACTTGAACACGCTCTTCGACGTGGACCTCGGCGGCCTCTGCCTTGGCGCAGTCCGGGTCGTGACACAGTGGGGTTCACCGGACCGGCAGCGGCACGAATTCTCTGCTCTCGGCTTGCCGCCGGCGCCCTACTTTAACTCGGGAGTTCTGCTTATTGATGTGCCGGCTTACAGGAAAGCTGAGGTCACCCGAAAAGCGCTGCAACTCGGGGCCGAAAAGGGACATTTGCTCAAGTCACATGATCAGTCACTTCTAAATGTTTGCCTTTACCGAGCGTGGGCAGAGTTGAGCCCAGTTTGGAACTGGCAGTGGTATGTGAAGGCGCCGTTCTTCGAAGCACTTGCCGCGCCGAACATCGTACATATGATTGGTCCGGTTAAGCCTTGGCAAGAACCTGGCCGTGCTTGTATGTCCTTGGTGTATCGAAAGGCGTATGCCTCATTCTTGGCAGCCTTTTTCCCCGAGGTTCACCGCGTGCCGCAGCACGCTCCGGAACGAATGCGCAAGGGGTGGTGGTGGTTACTCGTCGGTTTGCGTCATGTGTTGCGCCGCCGCAGCCTTCTTCGATACCTTGATCGATTTCCGACCGAAACGACGGTGCGCTTGCCGTGACCAAAGTTCCCCGCGCCTGGCAACGGATGCTTTCGGGCCGCAGGCTGGACCTTCTGGACCCCACTCCGATGGACATCGAGATCGAGGATATCGCGCATGGCCTGGCCTTTGTCGCGCGCTGGAACGGGCAGACCCGGGGGGACTGGCCCTATTCGGTGGCGGAACATTCGCTGCTGGTGGAGGAAATCTTCGTGCGGGCCAATCCCGGAATTGCTGCCAAGTGGCGGCTGGCGGCGGTGCTGCATGACGCGCCGGAATATGTGATCGGCGACATGATCAGCCCGGTGAAGGCCGCCGTGGGACCTGGATATGGCGAGTTGGACCAGCGGCTGACAGCGGCCGTGCATCTGCGTTTCGGCCTGCCTGCGGTGCTGCCCGCGCCGATCAAGAAAGCGATCAAGGCGGCGGACAAGGTTTCAGCCTGGCTGGAGGCGGTGCGGATCGCTGGATTTCGGGAGGTGGAGGCCGACAAGCTGTTCGGGCGACCTGTGCCAGAGCTTGTGCATCGGCTGGAGATCAGGCTTCGTCCGCCCGCAGAGGTGCGGGCGGACTATGTCTCGACAGTGGCGAGACTGCTGGAGGCGTGCTGACATCCACCCGGCATCAGCGACCCATATGCCGCAGGTGATCGGCGGCGCGCAGGCCTTCGTCGTCCTGGAACTCACGCGGGGACCGGCGCGGATAGTGGCGCGGCAGGTAGTCCTCGGACGCGTGCTTGAACCGGGTAGCGATCAGCAGGGCATCGGCGAAGATATTCAACATGACCTTTCTCCTTTCAGGTTTTCGATGATCTCTTTTGCCATGAAACATGGCGTGATACGATTCAGGAAGACTTACGAAATGTAAGGCAGTCTAACAGATGATCGACTGGCGCAGCCTACCCTCGCTGACCTCGCTGCGGGCTTTCGCGGCCACCGCCGAGTTGCGGAATTTCAGTCAGGCGGCCCGGGTGCTGAACGTCACCCATGCCGCCGTTGCCCAGCAGGTCCGCGCGCTGGAGGAACAGCTTGGCCGTCCTCTGGTCCAGCGTGAAGGGCGCGGGGTCAGCCTGACCACCGATGGCGAGCAGTTGGCCGAGGCGCTGGGCGATGGCTTCGGCGCGATCCAGCGCGGGCTGGAGGCCTTGCGCGCGGGCGAGGCGGATCGCCCCGTCCGCGTGACCCTGACGGCCAGTTTCGCAGCGCAATGGCTGATGCCGCGGCTCAAGGATTTCTGGCAGCAGCACCCTGACATCGGCCTGTCGCTGCACCCGGACAGCAAGGTGGTCGACCTGCACCGCGAGCGCATGGACCTGGGCATCCGCTATGGCAACGGCGATTGGCCGGGGGTCGAGACAAGCTACCTGACCTCGGCCCGACTGGTGATTGCCGGGGCGCCGTCGCTGATCGGCGAGACAAATCCGACGGTTGAAGACATGGCAGGTATGGATTGGATCCTGTCTCCTACCTGGGCAGAACAGGACGCCTATCTCCGGCAATTGGGACTAGAGCCTTCAGATCTTGGCAGCACCGATATCAACAATGAGGAATTGGCGCTGGCAGCAGCGCGGCAGGGACTGGGATTGGTGGTGGAAAGCGTGGCGCTGATCGAATCCGACGTGGCCGAAGGTCGGCTGCGCATCGTGCATGAAAGCAGGGAAAAGCTGCCGGCCTATTTCATTGTCAGTCTACCCGGGCCAAAGCGGGCTGCGGCCCGGGCATTTCTTAAATGGCTGAAAGCGCAAGGCTGAGGTCAGAGCGCCAGATCTTCCGGTTTCCTGCCCTTGGCCATCGCTTCCGAGAACCAACGCGGCTTGCGCCCGCGGCCCGACCAGGTATCGGCCCTGTTCGCCGGATTGGCGTATTTGGCCACCGAAGGCGAGCGCTTCCGTCCGGCCGTGACCCCCGTCAACTCGGCCAGCGAAAAGCCCATTGCCTTCGCCTTTTCTTCCAGTTCCGCCAGCGCCTCGCGCTTGCGGCGATCTTCATATCCCGAAATCGCCTTTGCCACCTGCGATTGCAGATCCTTCAGCTCTTTCAGAGACAAGCTATTCAAGTCCAGGTTCAATGTCTGATCCCCCTCGGATAAAGACGGGGTATCAATAGGCCTGAAACTGTATATGCGCAAGAATTGATGTCTACTTCGGGCTTCTTTTCGCCAGAATCCGCTGCAAGGTCCGCCGATGCATCGACAGGCGGCGCGCAGTTTCGGAAACATTGCGGTCGCACATCTCATAGACACGCTGGATATGTTCCCAACGAACGCGGTCTGCGGACATCGGATTTTCCGACACTTCCGGCAGATTGCCGCCGCGCGCAAGCAATGCATTGGTGACATCATTGGCGTCGGCAGGCTTCGACAGGTAATCGACCGCCCCGATCTTCACCGCCGCCACTGCCGTCGCAATGGCCCCATAGCCAGTGAGAACCACGATCCGGCACGAGGGCCGCTTTTCGCGCAGCGTCTCGATCACCTCAAGCCCATTGCCGTCTTCAAGCCGCAAGTCAACCACCGCGTAGGCCGGAGGCCGCGCAAAGGCCTTGGCCCGGCCCTCGGCCACGCTTTGGGCCGTCTCGGTCACGAAACCCCGCTTTTCCATCGCCTTGGCAAGCCGCTTCAAAAAGGGCTCGTCATCGTCAACCAACAGCAGAGTCGGGTCCGGTCCAAGATCGATAGGCTCTTCCGTCATGCTCTTTCCTTAAAGGCTTAAGGCACAGCTTTGCTTGCCTGAACAAAACAAGCAACGCTTTCCGCCAACTGCTCAGAGGTAATGTCGCGGCGGAAGAAATCCACAAAGCCTTCGCCTGGAAGCATCAGATAGGTGAAGGTCATGTGGTCCATCAGATAGTATTCGTCGCCTGTCTCTCGCTTCTTGTAGACTGTCTTGTAGGTCTGAGCGGCCGCCCGCACCTGGTCGGCCGATCCGGTCAGGGCAATCAGCTTGGGGTGCATGTTCGAGGCATAATCGGCAAGTGCATCGGGGGTGTCGCGCTCGGGGTCGACCGAAATGAAGACCGGAGTCACATCCATTCCGCGTTCGTCCAGCAAGTCCACGGCCTCGACATTGCGAGCCATGTCCAGCGGGCAGACATCCGGGCAGAAGGTGTAACCGAAATAGACCAGAGAGGGTTTGGTCAGCACCTCTTTCTCGGTCACGGTCTGTCCCGCCGTATTGACCAGGGTGAAGGGCCCGCCGATGTCGCCGCCTGCGACACCCTGGCGGCATTGGGCAAACTGGTCCCCGCCGCGCTGCATCTTGATGTAAAGGTACGATCCCCCCAACAGGGCCGCGACCGCAGCGGCGGCGGCTCCGGCGTAAAGCTTGCTCATGGTGGCGCTCCTTGGGCTGACGGGTCGCATTGATCTACGAAGTGGCGACCCTTAACAATGGCAAACCCCCGGAAAGGACAACCGGTCACAGCATGACCACGACATTCCCCGGCTTTCAGAGCGCCGACATCGGTGCCAACATGGTCCGCCAGCGCACGCTGATCCTGTTGCGCTGGATGGCGATTGCCGGGCAGGTCGCGGCAATTCTGGTGGCAAGCCAGGTCTACGGACTGCAACTGCCGCTGGGCCTCTGCGCGCTGGCCGTGGGGCTGTCGGTGGTGGCGAATCTTGTCCTGATCATGCTCTTCCCCGAGACCCGGCGGCTTAGCGAAGCCGAGGCGTTCTTGACCCTGCTTTTCGACCTTGGCCAGTTGTCTTTCCTTCTGTTCCTGACCGGCGGCCTGACCAACCCCTTTGCGATCCTTGTGCTGGCGCCCGTCACGATATCGGCCAGCGTCTTGCGGCTTCGGTCCACCGTTGTGCTTGGGGCGTTGGCGATTCTTGCCGTCTCGACCGCAACGGTCTGGTACCTGCCCCTGCGCTTTGCCGACGGAACGGCGCTGGTGATCCCCGGCATCTTTGCCTTCGGCTTCTGGCTGTCGATCGTGATCGGCATCCTGTTCCTTGGCCTTTACTCCCGCCGGGTGGCGACCGAGATGCGGTCTATGTCCGAGGCACTGCTGGCAACTCAGATGGCACTGGCGCGGGAACAGAAGCTGACCGACCTGGCCGGGGTCGTCGCCGCCGCCGCGCATGAGCTTGGGACGCCGCTTGCCACGATCAAGCTGGTCAGCGCCGAACTGATCGCAGAGCTGGACGCCCAGCCCGAGTTGCAAGAGGATGCCCGCCTGATCCGCGAGCAGGCCGACCGCTGCCGGGACATCCTGCGCGACATGGGGCGAGCAGGGAAGGACGACCTTCACCTGCGTCAGGCGCCGCTCTCGGCGGTCCTGCGTGAGGCCGCCGAGCCGCATCTTTCCCGTGGCAAGCAGGTCGACTTTGCCTTTGCGCCGATCCAGGACGGAGCGGAGGAGCAACCGTCGATCCTTCGCCGACCCGAGGTGATCCACGGGCTGCGGAACCTGGTGCAGAACGCCGTCGATTTCGCCCGGTCCAGCGTCTGGGTCGAGGGCGAATGGACCGCCCGCCGCATCATCGTGCGGATCACTGACGACGGCGACGGCTTTCCCCCCGGCCTGATCGGCCGCATCGGCGACCCCTTCGTGCGTGCCCGCCGGTCCGATCCCGACGTCGAAAAGCGCCCCGGCTATGAGGGCATGGGCCTGGGTCTTTTCATCGCCAAGACTCTGCTGGAACGGTCAGGCGCGGATCTGTCATTCGCCAATGCGACAGATCCGTTCCTGGCCCCGAAGGAACGCCCCGAACGTTCGGGCGCGGTGGTCGAGGCGGTCTGGGACGCCAACGACCTGATCGCCCCGCCGACCCAAGGGGGCTTGGGCGAGAACACCCGGATCGAAGGATGAAGCGCAGTTAACGGCCAATTAACCGATTGCAGCCTAGCCTGACACTACGGGTGAATCTCCGAGGGTGAAGATGGCAGTCGAATGGTCGATGGCGTTGGGAATGATGCTGAGCGCCTTCATGGCGGCGATGGCGGGGCTGCTGCTGCTGGCGGCATGGCAATCGCGGCGTCCCGCCCTTTCTCCCAGTATCTTCGATCAATCCCCCTCTCGCGTGGCCTATCTTTTTGACGGTGAGCGTCTGATAGATGCCTCGCCCGCCGGTCGCGCCCTCTTGCCCGAGGGGGAGGACAGTCGCGCCTGGACCCGGCTGATCGCCCGCTTCGGATCAGATTTTCCAAATCTTTCCAATCAGCTGGAAGTTCTGCCTCGGGTCGGCCAGCTGCGGATCACCTCGCAGGCTGGCGTGTCTCCGGCGCTGATCCTGACCGCCGAGCTGGTCTCGGGTCTGACCCGGCTGACGGTCGAAAGCGGGCAGGAAGACCGCGCGGATCGCGGCGATGCGGCCACTGCGGCGGCCCTGCAGCAGGAAGTGATGTCGCAACGCGCTGTCCTGTCCCGTGCGCCGGTGCTGATGTGGAAGGAAGCGCCGGACGGCGCAGTAATCTGGGCGAATCACGCCTATCTCATCCGTGCGGTCGAGCTTTTGCCCGAGGGCGAAGACCTGTCCTGGCCCCTGCCCAGGCTTTTTGCCCACGATCCAGCCAAGGGTCGCGTCCCACGGCTGAAGCTGCAGATGCCCAGCGGGGCGGAATGGTTCGACCTGGTTCGGATGGCCTCGGGCGAAGACTCTCTGTGCTATGCGCTGGCCGCCGACAAGGCGGTGCAGGCAGAGACGGCGCTGCGCGAGTTCATGCAGACCCTGACCAAGACCTTCGCCGACCTGCCCATCGGCCTGGCGATCTTCGACCGTTCGCGCTGCTTGCAGATGTTCAACCCGGCGCTGACCGACCTGACCACGCTTGCGCCCGAGCTGTTGATCTCGCGGCCCACGCTGAACGCCTTTCTCGACGCGATGCGCGCCAAGGCGATGATCCCGGAACCGCGTGACTACCGCAGCTGGCGCAAGCAGTTGGCCCGGCTTGAGGAAGAGGCAACGATGGGAATCTTCGAGGAAACCTGGAGCCTGCCGGGCGGCCAGACCTACCGGGTGATCGGTCGCCCGCATCCCAATGGCGCGCTGGCCTTCATGTTCGAGGACATCTCGAACGAAATGTCACGCACCCGCCGCTACCGCGCCGATGTGGAACTTGGCCAGTCGGTGATCGACGCGGTGGAAGATGCGGTTGCCGTCTTTTCGCAGGGCGGGCAGCTGGTCATGTCAAACCATGCCTATGCCCAGCTTTGGCAGCACGACCCGCAGGTCCTTCTGTCCGAGGCCAGCGTCTCCACCCTTTGCGCCTGGTGGCGGGACCACGCGGCGCCGACGCTTCTGTGGGATGACGCCGTGGATTTTGTGACCAGCTCGGGTGATCGCACGCCGTGGGAGGGCGAAGTGCGCCTGCTGGACGGCCGCCTTGTGATGTGCCGCTTCCGCCCGCTGACCGGCGGGGCGACGCTGATCACGTTTCGCGTCCAGGCGTCGGTAAGCTTCAGCTCGGTGCGTGAGACCGGCGGGGTCGGGCTCCTCTCGGCCTGAGGATTGCGACCGAGGGCTGGGGCTTGCAGCGGTGGGCTGAGGCTTGCAGCGGTGGGCTGCACCGCTACAGTCGCTCCATGCCAAGTGACGTTATCCTGCACCTGCCGACTGCCGCCGATACCGAGGCTCTGGGTCACCGCCTTGCAGTCCTGGCGAAACCCGGCGATGTCATCCTGCTGGAAGGGCCGATCGGGGCCGGTAAAAGCTGCCTCGCCCGCGCCTTCATCCGCTCCAGGCTGGGCCGCGAGGAAGATGTCCCCTCGCCCACCTTTACCCTGGTCCAGGTCTACGAAGCCGATGGGGTCGAGATCTGGCACGCCGACCTTTACCGCCTGACCCACCCCGACGAAGTCTGGGAGCTTGGCCTCGACGATGCCTTCACGTCGGCGATCTGCCTTGTCGAATGGCCCGACCGTCTGGGCGCCCATGTGCCGCCCGATGCGCTGCGACTGCGGCTGGAGGCTGCGGGTGAGGGACGTCGGGCTGTCCTTACAGGCGGACGCGACGGCCTTGCCCTGGCGCTGATCCCCGGCGCTGGTCAATGACGGATCGCGCCGCCGAGATTTCAGCGTTCCTGACCGCCGCAGGATGGGGCCAGGCCCAGCGCCGCCACCTGGCGGGCGATGCCTCCGACCGCCGCTACGAGCGCCTGCGCCTGGGCGCAGCTACGGCGGTCCTGATGGACAACCCACCCGGCGGCGTGGACGATCCGGCGGCCTTCGCAAATATGGCCCGCCATCTGCGTGGCCTTGATCTGTCGGCTCCGGCCATCCTGGCCGAAGATCTTGGCCACGGCCTTCTCTTGCTGGAGGATCTTGGCGACGACCTCTTCGCCCGCCTTCTGCAGACCGACCCCACCCGCGAGGCCGACCTGTGCGCACCTGCCGTTGATGTCCTGCTTCACCTGCAACGCGCCGCCACACCGCCAGGGCTGCCGAACCTGTCCGCCGCGGACTGGGCCGGTGCCGCGGGTTTCGCGCTGGACTGGTATGCCTGCGCCGCCACCGGGCAGAAATCCGATGCGAAGCCCTTCGTTGCCATCCTGACAGCTGCACTGCAGGCCCATGCCGACGGCCCGCGGGTCCTGATCCTGCGAGACTACCATGCCGAAAACCTGCTCTGGCTTCCGGGGCGCGAGGGCCTGAAGCGCGTCGGGGTCCTGGACTTCCAGCTGGGACAGCTGGGCCAGCCGGGATATGATCTCGTCTCGCTCCTCCAGGACGCTCGCCGCGATGTCGCTCCAGAGACCGAGGCCGCGATGATCGCGCGTTTTGTCGCCACGCGCGGCGAAGATCCAGAGACCTTCGCCGCCCAGTATGCCACGCTTGGCGCTCAGCGCGCCCTGCGCATCCTGGGCGTCTTTGCCCGGCTTTGCCTTGTCGCCGGCAAGCCGCACTATCTTCGCCTGGTCCCCCGCGTCTGGAGCCAGTTGCAGAGAAACCTGGCCCATCCCGCCCTTGCCGACCTGCGCGCGATCTGCGACGCCACGCTTCCCGTGCCCACCCCGGAAATCCTGCAGAAGATCGAACAGCAATGCCCGGCTTCCCCCTCCCGCTGATGATCTTTGCGGCCGGCTTCGGCACCCGGATGGGCGCGCTGACGCAAGATCGGCCCAAGCCGCTGATCCCCGTCGCGGGCAAGCCGCTGATCGACCATGCGCTAGAGATCGGCTTGCAGGCGGGTGTGACCCGCACCGTGGTCAACACGCATTACCTTGCCGACCAGATGACCGAGCATCTTGCGGGGCGCGATGTCGCGATCAGCCATGAGGCCGGGGCCATCCTTGAAACCGGCGGGGGCCTGAAGGCCGCCCTGCCGCTTCTGGGTGGCGGTCCCGTGGCGATCCTGAACAGCGACGGCATCTGGACGGGGACGAACCCGCTGACCCAGCTGGCGCAGGCCTGGGACCCGGCACGGATGGAGGCGCTGCTTCTCCTTCTGCCGCTGGATCGCACCCTTGCCCACGGACCGAAGGCCGACTTCCACCTGGCCCCGGACGGCCGGATCAGCCGGGGACAGGGGGGCGAGAACCACCTTTATATCGGTGCGCAGATCCTGCAGACCCCGCGCATCGCCGCCACGCCCGACGCCGTCTTCTCGCTGAACAAGCCCTGGACCGAGATGATCGCCGAGGGCACGGCCTTTGGCTTGGTCCACGACGGCGACTGGTGCGACGTGGGCCACCCGGAAGGGATTGCCGCGGCCGAACGCCTGATCCAGTCTGCCCGGCATGGCTGACACGATTTTCGCCCTTCCCCCCGGCGTCGACTTCCCGGCCGAACTGGTCGCGGGCCTGATGCAGCGGATGGACGGCCAGCCGCCCGAGGCGCTGGCGCGGCTGACGCTGATCGTCAACACCCAGCGGATGCGGCGGCGGGTGACGGAGTGCTTCCAGTCACGCGGCGCACTGCTTCTGCCCCGCATCCTGCTGGTGACCGAGGTCGCGGCGTTGGCGAACCTGACCCTGCCCCGCCCGATCTCGCCCCTGCGGCGGCGGCTGCAGCTTTCGGTCCTTCTCGACCGGCTGCTGGCAACGGGGACCACCCATTTTCCCCGCACCGCGCTTTACGATCTGTCTGACAGCCTTGCCGCGCTGATGGAGGAGATGCAGGGCGAGGGTGTGACCCCCGACCGCGTCGCCGCGCTGGACGTCGCCAACCATTCGGCACACTGGGCACGGATGCAGGCCTTCCTGGGGATCGTCTCGGAGGTGCTGGCAGGCGAGGCCGCGGATGCCGAGGCCGTCCTGCGCCGGGCGGTAATCTCGGTCGGGGAAAGCTGGACCCAGGCGCCGCCGCAGCATCCGGTGATCCTTGCGGGCTCGACCGGGTCGCGCGGGACGACGGCACTGCTGATGCAGGCGATAAGCAGTTTGCCGAACGGTGCCGTGGTCCTGCCGGGCTTCGATTTCGACATGCCTGTCCAAGTCTGGGATGGCATGGACGACGCCCTGACCGCCGAGGACCACCCGCAGTTTCGCTACCGCAGGCTGATGGACCTGCTGGGCCGTGACCGCTCCGACATCCGGCCCTGGACCGCCGCCACTGCCCCCGCACCGGACCGCAACCGCCTGATCTCGCTGTCGCTTCGACCCGCCCCGATCACCGACCAGTGGCTGACCGAGGGGCCGGACCTGCCTGACCTGATCCCCGCGACCCAGGGCCTGACGCTGCTGGAGGCCCCGAGCGAGCGCACCGAGGCGCTGGCCATCGCCTTGATCCTGCGCGAGGCCGCGGAGAAGGGAACCAGGGCCGCGCTGGTCACCCCCGACCGCAACCTGACCCGTCGCGTCACTGCCGCGCTGGACCGTTGGGGCATCCGTCCCGACGATTCTGCGGGCCGCCCGTTGGCCCTGTCGGCTCCTGGCCGCCTGATGCGACAGGTCGCGGCGCTGTTCGGCCAGAAGCTGACCGGCGACGCGCTGCTGTCGATCCTGAAACACCCGCTAGCCTTTTCCGGGCCGGGACGCGGCCCCCACCTGATCCTGACGCGCGAGTTCGAGTTGCACCTGCGTCGCCACGGACCGGCATTTCCCACAGCGGAAAGTATTCGCGGCTGGGCCGGGAAACAGCGGCTGGAGCACGCTTCCGACTGGGCGCGAATCGTCGGCGATACCATCTGCGGGCACGAGGCGATGGGCCGGATGCCGCTGGCCGATTTCGTCACGCTCCACCTGTCGCTGACCCAGGCCGTTGCCCGCGGCTTTGCCGAGACGGGGGCGGGCGGGCTCTGGGACAAGGCGGCGGGGGAAGAAGCCGCAAAGGCCTTGGCCGAATTGCAGGCCGAGGCCGATGCCGGGGGCGAGATGTCGCCGCTGGACTACATCGGCGTCTTCCAAGGCGTCCTGCAGCGCCACGAGGTGCGCGAGACGGAAAGCGTGCATCCCGGCATCATGATCTGGGGCACGCTGGAGGCCCGGGTCCAGGGGGCCGACCTGGTGATCCTGGGCGGGCTCAATGACGGAACCTGGCCGGCTCAGCCTGCGCCCGACCCCTGGCTGAACCGCGCCATGCGGAAAGAGGCGGGGCTTCTGCTGCCCGAGCGGCGGATCGGGCTGTCGGCGCATGACTACCAGCAGGCGGTCACGGCGCGGCGCGTGGTCCTGTCGCGGTCGAAACGTGGAGCCGAGTCGGAAACCGTGCCCTCGCGCTGGCTGAACCGGCTGGTGAACCTGATGGCGGGCCTGCCCGAACGGCAGGGGCATGAGGCGCTGAAAGCGATGCAGGCGCGCGGCGATCACTGGTTGCAGATGGCCGCCGCTTTCGACCGTGCGCCCGAGATCCCGCCCGCGAAGCGCCCCTCGCCCCGCCCGCCCCTTGAGGCGCGCCCCAAGCGCCTTTCTGTCACCGAAATCAAGACCCTGATCCGCGACCCTTTCGCGATCTACGCCCGCCATGTGCTGAAACTGAAACCGCTCGACCCCCTGCGCCCCGAGCCGGACCCGCGCCTGCGTGGCGTCGTGCTGCACGAAATCCTGGAGGTTTTCCTGCGCCAGGGCGGCGGAGATCGGGAGGCCCTGATGGCCATCGCCAGAACGGTCATCTCCGAAAAGGTCGCCTGGCCCTTGGCCCGGACCATCTGGCTGTCCCGCATCGCCAAGGCCGCCGATGCCTTCCTTGCTTTCTCGGCCTCAACAGGCGGGATGCCGGTGCTGATGGAGGAAAAGGGCGCGGTCCAGCTTGCCGGCCTGGACTTCACCTTGACCGGCAAGCCCGACCGCATCGACCGGCTTGCGGATGGACGGCTTCTGCTGATCGACTACAAGACGGGAGACCCCCCCTCTCCCAAACAGCAGATGCATTTTGACAAGCAGCTGCTGCTTCTGGCCGCGATGGCCGAAGCGGGGGCGTTCAAGGGCCTGGACCCCGAGGAGGTTGCCAGAGTGGTCTACGTGGGCCTGAAGGCGCAACTCAAGACGCAGGAGGTCACGCTGGACCCGGGCCAGGTGGCCGAGGTCTGGGCCGAATTCGCCCGCCTCATTGCCGCCTATGCCCGTTCCGGCCAGGGCTACACCGCCCGCCGCGCGCTGGAGTCGGTGCGCGATGCCAGCGACTACGACCATCTGTCGCGCTTTGGCGAATGGGACCTGACCGCCGAACCGGTGCCGGAGGATCTGACATGACCTCCGCCGCCCTGCGCCAGATCGAGGCCGCCGATCCCGCCCGCAACACCTGGCTTTCCGCCAACGCAGGGTCCGGCAAGACCCGGGTCCTGACCGACCGCGTGGCGCGGCTCTTGCTGTCGGGGGTGGAGCCGCAGCACATCCTGTGCCTGACCTACACCAAGGCCGCCGCGTCCGAGATGCAGAACCGTCTGTTCCGCCGGCTTGGCGAATGGGCGATGAAGCCCGACACCGACCTGCGCGTAGCACTGGCGGAACTGGGGGAGGTCGACCTGTCCCCCCGCCGCCTGCAACGTGCGCGGCAGCTTTTCGCCCGCGCCATCGAAACTCCGGGTGGTTTGCGCATCCAGACGATCCACAGTTTCTGCGGCAGCCTTCTGCGCCGCTTTCCGCTTGAGGCTGGCGTGCCCCCCGGCTTTGCCGAGATGGACGACCGCGCCGCCCGGCACATGCGGGCCGAGATCGTCGAGGAACTGGCCGATGGCCCCCATGCCTCCGTCGTCCGCCGCCTGACCGAAGTGCAGAACGTCGAGGATTTCGGCACGCTTGTCGAACAGATCGCAAGCCACCGTGCCGGCTTTGACAAGCCGCTGACCGCCGCCGAGATCTGGCCGCTTTTCGGTCTGCCCCCGGACGTCACCGACGACCATTTCGTGAAGATCGCCTTTCGCGGCGGCGAGGACTGGCTGATCGCGCAGTGCCTGCCGCTGATGCGCGCCGGGTCGGCGACCATGCAGGACCTTGCCGCCGGTCTGGCCGGGGTCGACGCACAGAACCCGGGGCGTGCCGACCTTGACCTGCTTTATGACCTGCTGCTGAAAAAGGACGGCCAGCCGAACTTCGCCAAGGTGCCGACCACCAAGGTTCGGACCGCGATGGGCAATCTGGTCCACGACTTCGATGACCTCATGCAGCGCGTCTGCGATGCGCTGGACGCGGAAAAGGCCCGTGCCGCCGCCGAAAAGACCCTGGCCATGCACGACTTTGCCGCCCGCTTCCTGCCAGACTATGCCGCCCGCAAGGCTGCGCGGGGCTTGCTGGACTTTGACGACCTTATCAGCCGCGCCAAGGGCCTGCTCAAGGACCCGGCGCTGGCGGCCTGGGTGCTGTACCGGCTGGACGGGGGTCTTGACCACATCCTTGTCGACGAGGCGCAGGACACCAGTCCCGAACAGTGGGAACTGATCGAGGCGCTTGCCGCGGAACTGATAGCGGGCGAAGGCGCCACCACCCGGCCCCGGACGCTGTTCGTCGTGGGCGACAAGAAGCAGTCGATCTATTCTTTCCAGGGGGCCGATGTCGCCGCCTTCGACCGGATGCGAGACCATTTCGCCTTGCGCCTTGCGGGCGGGCCGGGCCTTGCGGACAGCGCCCTGGAACATTCCTTCCGCTCGTCTTCCGCGATCCTGGATGTCGTGGACCGGACCTTCACCGAAGCTCAGGCCCAGGCGCTGGGCGGGGGGTCGCATCACCTTGCCTTCAACGAAGGCCTTCCTGGCCGCGTCGACATCTGGCCAGTGATCGAGAAGGAAGAGAAGGCTGAACCCGGCCCCTGGTTCCAGCCCATCGACACCCCCCACCCCGAGGACCCGAACGTCGTTCTTGCCGCAGATATCGCGAAATGGATCCAGTACCGGGTCGAGAGCGGCGAGCAGATCCCGCAAGCCAAGAATGGCCCGCGCCCGATCCACTACGGCGATTTCCTGATCCTGGTTCAACGACGGTCCGATCTGTTCCACGAGATCATCCGGGCCTGCAAAGGGCTGGAACTGCCCATTGCCGGGGCCGACCGGCTGAAACTGGGGGGCGAGCTGGCGGTCAAGGACCTGACCGCGCTTCTGTCCTTCCTTGACACGCCCGAGGACGACCTGTCGCTGGCCGCTGTCCTGCGCTCTCCGCTTTGCGGTTGGTCGGAAACGGAGCTCTTCCGCCTGGCTCACCCCCGCAAGGGCTATATCTGGGAGGCGCTGCGCGACCATCCCGGCCATGCAGAGACGCTGGCCTTCCTGAACGACATGCGCGGCCAGGCCGATTTCCTGCGCCCCTATGACCTGATCGAGCGGGTCCTTCACCGCCACGACGGCCGACGCAAGCTGATCGGCCGCCTGGGGCCAGAAGCCGAGGACGGGATCGACGAACTCTTGGGCCAGGCCCTGTCCTACGAGACGTCCGAGGTGCCCAGCCTGACCGGCTTTCTCACCTGGATGGAGACGGATGAGGTCGAGGTAAAGCGCCAGCTTGACGGCGAGGGGCACCGCATCCGGGTGATGACCGTCCACGGCGCCAAGGGGCTGGAGGCCGAGATTGTGGTCCTCCCCGACACCTGCGACCGCACCCCGCAGGAGCGCGACCAGATCTACCGCATCCCCAATGGCCCGCCGGTGTGGAAGGTCGCCAAGGAGGAAAGCCCTCCGGTGATTGCCAGCGAACGTGCCGCCCGGCAGGCGCGGGACGCGGCAGAGCGGCTGCGGCTCCTGTATGTCGCCATGACCCGGGCGCGCACCTGGCTGGTGGTGGCGGGGGCGGGCAAGACCTCGCAGGCCGAGTGCTGGATGAACCTGATCCGCGAGGGGGTTCAGGCCGCCGGGGGCAAGACCATCGCGAATGGCATCCTGCGCCATCAGGTCGGGGACTGGCCCTTGCCCACGCCCCGCATCGAGACGTCAGAACCCAGCCTTGCCCCGCCTGCCTGGACCTTGCAGCCGGCGCCCGAGGTGATCCGACCGTCGCAGGTCGTGTCGCCCTCCGACCTTGGCGGGGTCAAGGCGCTTCCTGGCGAGTCCGATGCCGAGGCGAAGGCCAGGGGCACCGCGCTGCACCTGCTTCTGGAACGACTGCCGAGTCGCCCGACCGCCGACTGGCCCGACCTGGCCGCTGCGCTACTGGACGAAGTCCATCGGGCCGAAGCTCTTGCCGAGGCGCAGCTTGTGCTGTCGCACCCTGACCTCGTGCCGCTTTTCGGCCCCGACACGCTGGCCGAGGTTGCCGTCTCGGCCCCCTGGGGCGACCGCATCCTTGCGGGCAACATCGACCGGTTGGTCATCGCCCCCGACCACATTCTGATCATCGATTACAAATCGAACGCCGTCGTCCCCACGACGCAGGCAGAGATCCCCGAAGGCATCCTGCGCCAGTTGGGCGCTTATGCGCACATGCTGGCTGCCATCTACCCGGACCGCCGGATCGAGACGGCCGTCCTTTGGACCCGCGTACCGCGCCTGATGTCTGTCGATCCCGACATCGTGAGGGCGGCCCTGACCCGCGCCACGATACCTTGACGTTGCCCGCGCAGCTTCTTACCTTCCATACCCGACAAATCCCGTAGGAGAACGATCATGGGCGCTGCCACCGTCGCAGTCACCGACGCCACCTTCGATGCCGAAGTCCGCAAGTCGCCGATTCCGGTCGTCGTGGACTTCTGGGCCGAATGGTGCGGCCCCTGCCGCCAGATCGGCCCGGCGCTGGAGGAACTGGCAACGCAGTACGCCGGCCAGGTCAAGATCGTGAAGGTCAACGTGGACGAGAACCCCGACAGCCCCGCTGTCCTGGGTGTGCGCGGCATCCCGGCGCTTTTCATGTTCAAGGACGGCCAGGTCGTGTCGAACAAGGTCGGCGCCGCCCCGAAGGCCGCGCTTGAAAACTGGATCAAGTCGGCGATCTGATCGCCTGACCTGCCGATGATTGCGCGCCCGGCCCCCAGATCGAGGGTCGGGCGTTCTCGTTCTGGCGCCTACCAGTTTTCCGCCCGGGCAATCGTTGCCCTGAGCAACGCATCCGACGCGTCGTTCTCCAGCGGCTCTGCCAAAGCCTCAGCCAGATCATCTGGCGTCAGGCCGATGTCGCGCAGAAGCACGTCCGACGTAAGCCCGAAAGCCTGGCGGATCTGCCTGCGTCGGCCCCATTCCGCAAGCTGGAACATCGCCTGCGCCATAGGTGCGACGAGCACTCCGCGTCCCTCCAGCCCCATTGTGTTTCTCCGGTCCATCCTGCACCTCATCGTGTCTGGTTGTGGTGTCCCGATCCTCATTCGGCCCGTCCCCTTCCGACCAGTGCAGCGATCAGAGCGGGGCGGTACGGTTTTCGAACTAGCCCCGCCTCTCATCCCGATTCTATGATGCTCGGACAGGAGGCGATGCCATGCCGTCCAAGCCCTATGGAATGATCTGCGCCCTATCCAAGGCCTGCGAAATCATCGAGCCGCGCTGGACCTTGCTCATCCTCAACGAGATATGGTCCGGCTACACCCGCTTCAGCGATATCCGTCGCGCGGTGGGCAACATTTCTCCCGGCATCCTTTCCAAGCGGCTGACCGAGTTGGAAAAGGCCGGCCTCGTCGAACGCATCGAAGATCGGGCCAAGGGCACGGTCGACTACATCCGCACGCAGATGGCCATCGACCTGGAGCCTGCAATGGATGCCCTTGCGATCTGGGCGCAACGCCACATCGATGCCGAGGTGGCCCTCTCTGACAGCGATATTGGCAGCATGATGGACTATTTCGCGAGGTCGGTGCGGACCTCGCACTTTCCCGCGCGTCGGGTGGTGATCCGCCTGAACTTCGCAGACGAGACCGGACCCTACCCGACCTGGTGGTTGGTGGCCGATCCCGGCACCTCGCCGGAGATCTGCGTCGAGATCCCTGATGTCGATGTCGACCTTTACATCGAGACGTCCAAAATCTCGTGGAATGCGATCTTTTACGGTCGTTCCACGGTCGCGCGCGAGATCGAAGCCGGGCGGCTGTTCGCAACGGGCGAGGTGCTTCTGGTGCGGACAATGGAAAAATGGTTGCCTCGTTCCAGCTACGCCGATGTGGATGGCATCCAGATGCTTCCCGCTGCGGAATGACGGCTGGCTTGGCGCTTCCGCCCTGCTAGACTGACAGCATGGCCCAGCTTTCCATCCTCCTCCTCGGCGGCACTGGCACAATCGGTCGGGCGACGGCGCAGGCCTTGCGGGCCGAGGGGCACCAAGTCACCGCCCTGATCCGGCCCGCCGCCAATGCCGACCTCCTTCCCGGTTGCACCGTGATCCGGGGTGAGTTGTCACCCGACACCCTGTCCCAAGCCATGTCCGGGATCGAGGCCGTGGTCTCCTGCCTCGCCTCCCGCACCGGGGCACCAAAGGACGCCTGGGCCGTCGACCACGCCGCCAACTCCGCCGCGCTGAAGGCCGCCGTGGCCGCGGGGGTCCGCCACTTCACCCTCCTCTCCGCAATCTGCGTGCAAAAGCCGCTGTTGGAGTTCCAGAAGGCCAAGCTGGCGTTCGAGGCCGAACTGCAGGCCGCCCCCCTGTCCTGGACCATCGTCCGCCCCACCGCCTATTTCAAATCCCTCTCCGGCCAGGTCGCCCGCGTCCAGGAGAACCGGGCCTTCCTCGTCTTCGGCGACGGCAAACTGACCGCCTGCAAGCCGATCTCGGACGCCGACCTTGGCCGCTTCCTTGCGCTCACCCTGACCGATCCCGAGAAACGGAACCGCGTCCTTCCCATCGGCGGCCCCGGGCCTGCCATCACCCCACTCGACCAGGCCGCGATGCTGGAGCGTCTCTTCGACCGCCCGGTCCCGATCCGCCGTGTCCCGGTCGCGTTGATGTCAACGATCATCGCGGGCCTTGCCGCCCTGGGCACCGTCTCTCCCCGCTTTGCCGTGCGGGCCGGACTTGCGCGCATCGGCCGCTACTATGCCACCCAGTCGATGCTGGTCTGGGATGCCGCCGCCAACCGCTACGACGCCGACCTCACCCCCGAGTTCGGCACCGACCGGCTTGAAGACCACTACGCCGCCATGCTGCGGGGCGAAGTCGCTGACGACCGCGGGGCGCACGCGATCTTCTGACCGGCGCTGAACGCTGTCCTTTCATTCTCGACATTTTTCCTGTATGGCCCGCGCCATCTGAGACGTGAGGCCCGCCCCCGGGGCCCGTGCGAAGGATCGGGGGGACGGCGGCAATGGGGCCGCCAGATATATCGGGGGCACCGGCAGGGGCCGGGTCCTCAGAGGAAACGATACATGTTCAATGTGACGAAGAAATCGATCCAGTGGGGCAATGAAACGCTCACACTGGAAACCGGAAAAGTTGCGCGCCAGGCCGATGGGTCGGTGATCGCGACGCTTGGTGAAACGCAGGTGATGGCCAACGTGACCTTCGCGCGCAATGCGAAGCCGGGCCAGGACTTCTTTCCCCTGACGGTTCACTATCAGGAAAAATACTACGCAGCCGGCAAGATCCCCGGCGGCTTCTTCAAGCGTGAAGCGCGCCCGTCGGAAAAAGAGACGCTGACCTCGCGTCTGATCGACCGTCCGATCCGCCCGCTGTTTGTCGACGGCTTCCGCAACGAAGTGCTGGTCATGGCCACCGTGCTGTCGTGCGACCTGGTCAACGACCCGGACGTCGTGGCGATGATCGCGACCTCGGCTGCGTTGACCGTGTCGGGTGTCCCGTTCATGGGCCCGATCGGTGCCGCGCGCGTCGGCTTTGTCGACGGCAAGTATGTGCTGAACCCCGCGATGGACGACATGACGCAGCTGCGTCTGAAGCCCGAGCAGCGGCTTGACCTGGTCATCGCCGGCACCAAAGACGCCGTTATGATGGTCGAATCCGAGGCTTACGAGCTGACGGAAGAGGAAATGCTGGGCGCCGTGGTCTTCGGCCACGAGCAGATGCAGCCCGTCATCGACCTGATCATCGACTTCGCCGAAACCTCGGCGAAAGAGCCGTTCGACTTCTCGCCGCCGGACTATTCGGACCTCTATGCCAAGGTGAAAGCCGCCGGTGAAGAGCAGATGCGCGCTGCCTTCGCGATCCGCGACAAGCAGGAACGCACTGGCGCCATCGAGGCCGCCGTTCAGGCGATCAAGGCCGCTATGACCGAGGAAGATCAGGCCGACTCGAACCTTTATCCGGCGATCAAGCAACTGGAATCGGCGGTTCTGCGTGGCGACGTCGTCAAGCACGGTCGCCGCATTGACGGCCGCGACACCAAGACTGTCCGTCCGATCATCGCGGAAACTGGCGTCCTGCCTCGCGCGCATGGCTCGGCGCTGTTCACCCGGGGTGAAACCCAGGGTCTTGTCGTCACCACGCTGGGGACGGGCGAGGATGAACAGATCATCGACGCGCTGAACGGCAATTATCGGTCGAACTTCCTGCTGCATTACAACTTCCCGCCCTATTCGGTCGGCGAAGTGGGCCGCGTGGGTTCGCCCGGCCGCCGCGAGATCGGCCACGGCAAGCTGGCCTGGCGTGCGCTGCAGGCGGTGCTGCCGGCCCCGACCGATTTCCCGTACACCGTTCGCGTCGTCTCCGAGATCACCGAATCGAACGGCTCCTCCTCGATGGCGTCGGTCTGCGGTGGCTCCTTGTCCATGATGGATGCGGGCGTGCCGCTGAAGGCCCCTGTCGCCGGTGTGGCGATGGGGCTTATCCTGGAAGACGATGGCCAGTGGGCCGTTCTGACCGACATCCTTGGCGACGAGGATCACCTTGGCGACATGGACTTCAAGGTCGCCGGAACCGCTGCGGGCATCACCTCGCTGCAGATGGACATCAAGATTGCCGGGATCACGCCGGACATCATGAAGCAGGCCTTGGCGCAAGCCAAGGACGGTCGTCTGCACATCCTGGACGAGATGTCCAAGGCGCTGTCGGCCCCGCAGGGCTTCAGCGAATACGCCCCGAAGATCGAGACGATGCAGATCCCGACCGACAAGATCCGGGAAGTCATTGGCAGTGGCGGCAAGGTCATCCGCGAAATCGTGGAGCTTTCGGGCGCCAAGGTCGACATCAACGACGACGGCATGATCAAGATCGCCTCGAACGACCAGAAGGCCATCAAGAAGGCTTACGAGATGATCTGGTCGATCGTCGCCGAGCCGGAAGAGGGCCAGGTCTACACCGGCAAGGTGGTAAAACTGGTCGACTTCGGTGCCTTCGTGAACTTCTTCGGCAAGCGCGACGGTCTGGTCCACGTGTCCCAGATC
Organism: Tabrizicola sp.; assembly: GCF_030694085.1. Taxonomy (GTDB): domain Bacteria; phylum Pseudomonadota; class Alphaproteobacteria; order Rhodobacterales; family Rhodobacteraceae; genus Tabrizicola. The sequence goes on from NZ_JAUXZE010000009.1 coordinate 136,936, forward strand.
GCCAACAAGCGCCTGAACCACCCGAACGAGCTGCTGAAGGAAGGCCAGGAGGTCAAGGTCAAGCTTCTGGGCTTCGACGACCGTGGCAAGGTGCGCCTTGGCATGAAGATGGTCGACCAGGAAACCGGTGAGGAAATCACCGAGAAGAAAGAAGAATCCGCCGAGGGCTGAACCCCTCGTCTGGCGTGAATGTGATGGCCCCGGGGGAAACCTCGGGGCCTTTTCCGTCTTGTCTCACAGCTTCTTGTGGTGCGCGTGAACCGGGTTCCCGCAAGGATCAAAGCAGAGGACAAGCGCATGACCCAACTGACCCGCCGCCACCTGATCGTCACTGGCCTGGCCGCCGCCCTGCCGTATCCTGCCGTCGCCCATACCGAACGCTCGGCCGAGGACTGGGTCATTCCCGAAGAGTTCCTGCCGCGCCCGGTCCGCTTTGCCGAACCGCAGGAGCCGGGCACCATCATCGTCGATCCTGATTACTTCGCGCTTTACCACGTCCTGACCGCACGGCGAGGGATGCAATACTCGGTCGGGGTCGGTCGGGGAAACCTTTACGAATCGGGCTGGTTTACATTGGGAGCGAAGAAGGAGTGGCCCTCGTGGACGCCGACCAAGGACATGATCGCCCGCGACCCCGACCGATATGCGCAGTATGCGGCGGGCATGCCCGGTGGCCCGAAGAACCCGCTTGGGGCGCGGGCGCTGTATCTGTTCGACGACGCCGGCGGCGACACTTTCCTGCGTATTCACGGGACGCCCGAACCCTGGACCATCGGGTCGGCCGTCTCGAACGGCTGCGTCCGGCTGGCCAACGAGGATATCGTCGCACTTTACGACGCCGCCGAGCTTGGGGCCCCGATCCTGCTTCTGCCGCGGCTGGAGAGCGCATGATGGGATTGCGCGTTATAGTATAACATAATAGAACCTCCACCAACCCGGAGGTTTCCATGTCCGATACCCGCCTGCCCGTTACCGTCCGGCTTCCTTGGGGCCGGGAAGACCACGTTGCTGAACCATGTCCTGAACAACCGCGACGGCCGCAGGGTCGCGGTGATCGTCAATGACATGTCAGAGGTGAACATTGACGCCGACCTGATCCGCGAAGGGACCCAACTGTCGCGGGCCGAGGAAAGGCTGGTCGAGATGACCAACGGCTGCATCTGCTGCACCCTGCGCGATGACCTTCTGACCGAGGTCCGCCGCCTGGCCGCCGAGGGCCGTTTCGACTATCTGCTGATCGAAAGCACCGGCATCGCTGAACCCATGCCCGTGGCCGCGACCTTCGACTTTCGCGACGCCGAGGGGCACAGTCTGTCGGATGTCGCGCGTCTGGACACGATGGTGACGGTGGTCGATGCGATCAACCTCTTGCGCGATTTCGCCAGCCACGATTTCCTGGCCGACCGGGGGGAAAGCATGGGCGAGGGGGACGAGCGGACGCTGGTCAACCTACTGACCGACCAAATCGAATTTTCAAATGTGGTGATCCTGAACAAGGTCCGCGACGCCGGCGCTGAACGCGCCAACGCGGCCCGCAGGATCATCAAGGCGCTGAACTCCGACGCCCGGCTGATCGAGACCGATCACTCCATCGTCAACCCCGCGGCGATCTTTGACACCGGCCTCTTCGACTTTGACCGCGCAGCAGAGCATCCGCTTTGGGCAAAGGAACTGTACGGCTTTGCCCACCACACCCCCGAGACCGAAGAATATGGCATCGCTTCGTTCGTCTACCGCGCGCGCCAACCCTTCCACCCTGCCCGCATCCACGCCGTTCTGAACGGCAATCTGCCAGGAGTGATCCGCGCCAAGGGACATTTCTGGCTGGCCACCCGTCCCAACTGGGTCGCCGAATTCTCGCTTGCCGGGGCGGTCTCTTCCGTCACCCCCCTAGGCGGCTGGTGGGCTTCGGTCCCCCAGGAACGCTGGCCCACCCACCCCGATGCGCTGAAGGAGGTCGCGTCGAAATGGCAAGAGCCCTGGGGCGACCGGCGGCAGGAAATCGTCTTCATCGGCACCGACATGGACGAATCCACCCTCCGCGCCCGCCTCGACGCCGCCCTGATCCCGGCGACGAAATTCACCCCTGAAGCCTGGACCGGCCTTTCCGACCCCTTCCCCGAATGGCGGCGCAAGGCGGCATGAGCAACCTCACCTCGCCCCGCGTGCGCTGGCGCGCAACCGACCCCATGTCCGCCTACGACCGGCTTCCCCCCGACCTGCGGGCATGGCTGGCCGAGGCCGCGCTTCCCTGGAGCGCGGCCTCGGTCCTTCGACTTTGGCAGAAGGCGCTGACGGAAAGCGGCTGCACCAGGGTCGCCCGTGATCGGCTGGCTCGCGCAGAACAAAAGACCCTCGCGCGCGAAGCGGCGAGGGTCTGGGGTCAGTGCTATCCGGCGGATCAGACCTTGGCGAAGCGCAGATAGGGCAGCTTGATGTCCAGATCGCCGAAGCGCTCCTTTGCCTGGTCGTTGGTCAGGGCCAGCGCCACGATCACATCCTGGCCAGGCACCCAGTTTGCGGGCGTCGCCAACGGCACGCCGTCGGTCTTCTGCACCGCATCCAGCGCGCGCAGGATTTCGGCGAAGTTGCGGCCCACCGACATCGGATAGGTCATCGTCAGGCGCACTTTCTTGTCCGGCCCGATGATGTAGACCGTCCGCACCGTCGCCGAATGGGCCGGAGTCCGCCCTTCGGTCGGAAGGTAGAACTCGGCCGGCAGCATGTCATAGGCTTTGGCTACGGTCAGCGAGGTATCGTCGATGATCGGGAAATCGGCCGGGGCACCGCCAAAGTCCTCGATGTCGCGCTTCCATTTTTCGTGGTCGGACACGCCGTCGACCGATACGCCGATGACCTTGGTCTTGCGCTTGGCCCATTCCGCCGCCAGTTGGGCGACGGCGGCGAATTCCGTGGTGCAGACCGGGGTAAAATCGCGCGGGTGGCTGAAGATGATGCCGTAGCTGTCGCCCAGCCAGTCGTGAAAGTGGATCGTCCCGGCCGTGGATTCGGCAGTGAAGTCGGGGGCGGTGTCGTTGATGCGGACGGCCATGTGTAACCTCTTGCGGTTGGAATCCTGTCTGGCGGCAAACATATGCCCATCGGAACAGAGTTTCATCCCCCTGCATCATTCACGGGCCAAAAAGGAAAGCCGTTCCGCCTCAAGCCGGAAAGGCAGCCCGAACGTTCTGCGCAAGGGCTAGTCGAATGTCCCCGTCACCCGCCCGAACAACATGAAGGCGCGTGCCGTGCGCGTGTTGGCAAGGTCAGCAAGTTCCGCGTCGGTCGCATTCGGTTCAAAGGCCGCGAAGGTCTTGTCGAAGGTCCGAAGGAAATGGTGCGCCGCGTCGCGGAAGACCGGGTCCGTCTTCATCCGTGAGGCCGTCAGCGCCAGCGAGGTTCGGTCGCGGATGCCCCCCAGCGCCGCGATCGACCGCCCGCGCTCGCCGCCCGCAAACCGCCGCCACAGCTCGGGGTGGCACAGATCGGGCTGAAGGTCGTCCATGTAGATGCCGTCCTGACTGAGGAGCGTCAGCACATCTTGCGCCGCGCGGATCAGCTTGGAGGAGGTCCGGTCCTCCAGCGCCAGCCGCAGGGCGCGGAACCCCACCTTGTCCTCGGGCGTCTCGGGAAACTGCAGCGCGCGGATGAAGTCGGTGACCATAAGAGGCGGTCGGAAATCCTCGGCCGGGGTACCCAGCGCCAAAGTCGGCTCTTCCACTGTCGGCTCGGGCCGGGGCGAGACGAGTGCGGCCTTCCGGTCCACCGAGGGGACTGTCAGAGACACATCCCGCCGCGAGGTGAACGTCGCCAGCACCGTCTCGGCCTGCTTGGTAGACGCGGCGATCTCGTCGATCTTCCGTTCCACCGAGGTCTTCAATCCGTTGCCCTGCGCCTGAACATAGCTTGACCGCATCGCGTCGACCGTCGCCTGCAACCGGGCGGCCTCGGCCCGCAGCTCGCGGATCGACCGCAGAGTGATGACAACGGCCCAGATCAGCGCGATGGGCAGGAAGACCATCAAGAGGGTCATTACCAGGCCCAGCGTGCGCGTCTCGCTGCCCGGGGGGGTGACCAGGACATAGACCAGGATCAAGAGGACCCAGACCAGGCTCAGGCCCACGCCGGCGATCTCCATCCCGCGGCGGGGTGGATCGTTCAGCTGCGCCAAAGGACCCTGGCCCAGGCCAGCGTCCCCTTTTGGCAGATCCTTAACCGGCGGTTTCACCAGGGCATCCCCTGATCAGAGATAGCGGATCGACAGGACTTCGTAGGACCGGGTCCCGCCTGGCGTCTTCACGTCCACGCTGTCGCCTTCTTCCTTGCCGATCAGTGCGCGCGCCAGGGGAGAGCGCAGGTTGAGAAGCCCGTTCTCGATATCGGCCTCGACTTCACCGACGATCTGGTAGGTCTTTTCCTCGTCGTTGTCCTCGTCGACCAGGGTGACGGTCGCGCCGAACTTGATCGAACCGGAGAATTTGCTCGGGTCGATGACGTCGGCCAGCGACAGGACGCCCTCAAGCTCTTTGATCCGGCCCTCGATGAAGCCCTGTTTTTCGCGGGCCGCATGGTATTCGGCGTTTTCCGAAAGGTCGCCGTGTTCGCGGGCCTCGGCGATGTCCCGGATGATCGCCGGACGGTCCACCGTCTTCAGCTGCTTCAACTCGGCATCCAGTGCGTCAAAGCCGCGCCGGGTCATCGGGATCTTTTCCATCGGTATTCCACAGTAAAAGAAGAAGCCACGGGCCGGGGTGCGACCCATGACTTCGGACAACTCCCCTTCACCTCACCCGATGAAGTGCCTAAATGCAAGGGGTCATGCCGCGCCTGCGCAACAGGCGGTCGCCAGGAAGACAGAAAGTTTCGCGGCGGGATGCGCCTGTGGCGTGATGTTGCGTCACGGTTGACCTTGCGGCGCCGCTGCGGCAACAGGGAAGCCGCGATAAGCCAGTGTTTGAAGGCCGGGGATGGCCGCCCGGGGAAGGACAAGCGATGACCGCCATTCAGCGCGAGAAGATGGACTATGATGTCGTGATCGTCGGCGCAGGGCCTGCGGGTCTGTCGGCTGCGATCCGCCTGAAGCAGCTTGACCCGGAACGGTCGGTTGTCGTGCTGGAGAAAGGCTCGGAAGTCGGCGCGCATATCCTGTCGGGGGCGGTTCTTGACCCTTGCGGTCTGGACGCGCTGCTGCCCGACTGGCGGTCGATGGATGCGCCGATCAAGACGCCGGTGCACGAGGACAACTTCTACTTTCTCGGCCCTGCCGGTCAGATCCGTATCCCGAACTGGCCGATGCCGCCGCTGATGTCCAACCACGGCAACTATATCGTCTCGATGGCCAATGTCTGCCGCTGGATGGCAGGTGTCGCCGAAGGGCTGGGCGTCGAGATCTTCCCCGGCATGGCCTGTTCTGAACTGGTATATGAAGGCGATGCCGTGGTCGGCGTCGTCGCGGGCGAGTTCGGCCGCGACCCGGAAACCCGTGAGCCCGGTCCGTCCTACGAGCCGGGGATGGAGCTCCGCGGCAAGTACGTGTTCCTGTCCGAAGGCGTCCGCGGCAGCCTCGCGAAGCAAGTGATCGCCAAGTACGACCTGTCCAAAGGCCACTGCCCGCAGAAGTTCGGCCTGGGGATGAAGGAAATCTGGGAGATCGACCCCGCCAAGCACCGTGAGGGCACGGTAACGCATACGATGGGCTGGCCTCTGGGCAAGAATGCCGGGGGCGGCAGCTTCATCTATCACCTTGAGAACAATCAGGTCTATGTCGGCTTCGTCGTCCACCTGAACTACGAGAACCCCCACCTTTACCCCTATATGGAGTTCCAGCGCTTCAAGCATCACCCGATGGTGGCGGAACTCCTGAAAGGCGGCAAGCGCATCGCCTACGGCGCGCGTGCGATCAGCGAAGGCGGCTGGCAGTCGATCCCGAAGATGGTGGCGCCGGGCGTGGCGCTGCTGGGCTGTTCGGCGGGCCTTGTCAACGTCCCGCGCATCAAGGGGAACCACAACGCCATGCTGTCAGGCAAGGCTGCTGCCGAGGCCGCCCACTCCGCCATCATCGCTGGCCGCGCCGGGGACGAACTGGCCTCCTATGAGACCGAGGTCCGCCAAGGCGCCATCGGCCGCGACCTGAAGAAGGTCCGCAACGTCAAACCCCTGTGGTCGAAGTACGGTCTGGTCGCCAGCCTGATGGGCGGGGGCGTGGACATGTGGCTGAACACCATCGGCCTGACCGCTTTCGGTACGCTACGCCACGGCAAGTCCGACGCCGCAGCCACCGGCCTGGCCAAGGACCACAAGCCGATCGACTATCCCAAGCCCGACGGCAGGCTCTCGTTCGACCGGCTGACCAACGTCGCCTTTTCGTTCACCAACCACGATGAAGCGCAGCCCGCCCACCTGGTGCTGAAGGACCCATCAGTCCCGATCGCCGTCAATCTGCCGAAATACGCCGAACCCGCGCAGCGCTATTGCCCGGCCGGCGTCTACGAGGTGCTGGGCGAAGGTCAGGACGCAACCTTCCGCATCAACTTCCAGAACTGCGTCCACTGCAAGACCTGCGACATCAAGGACCCGTCGCAGAACATCGTCTGGACCACGCCGATGGGCGGTGGCGGACCGAACTACCCCAATATGTGACGTGACTCACGAAAGCTTGTCCCAATCCTCGGGGCCCGGCCGCAAGGTCGGGCCCCGCTGCATTGCGTGCGCCCCGGCGTCGGGCTACCGTCGCTTGACACAACAGGAGTGGCCGATGCGCCAGATCACGTCCCGCACCCTGACCGCCCTGCTCCTCGCCGCTGCGATAAGCACACCCTTGCGGGCCGACGACAAGATTGACAGTGGTGCCTATCTTGCCGCCCGCATTGCCGAATCCGAAAACGACTTCCGGGCCGCCGCGACCTGGTACGGCAAAGCCATCATCGCCGATTCGTCGAACCCGCAGTTGCTGGACGGCGCGATCCTGGCCGAAATCGGCATCGGCGACATCGCCCTAGCGATCGACGCCGCGAAGCTTCGCCAGGGGATCGAAGGCGAAGCCAGCCAGCTTGCCGAAATGGCGCTTCTCGCCGACGAGGCCCAGCGCGAGGATTATGCCGCGATCCTGACCGCTGCCGACGCCGGGCGCGATGTCGGTCAGCTGACGAACGCCCTCGTCGCGGCCTGGGCCAAGGTTGGCGAAGGCAAGATGTCCGAAGCGGTCGAGGCCTTCGATGCCGTGACCAAACAGAAGGGGTTCGAGGCCTTCGGCTATTACCACAAGGCGCTTGCCCTTGCCTCGGTCGGCGACTTCGAGGGCGCGGACGAAATCCTTTCCGGCCGCGCGGCCGGACCGATCTACGTCATGCGCCGTGGCGTTTTTGCCCATGCGCAGATCCTCAGCCAGCTGGAACGCAACGCCGAGGCCGTGACGCTTCTGGACCGCTCTTTCAGCAGTGATCCCGACCCGATTGTCGATGCAATCCGCAAGCGGCTTGCGGCTGGCGAGCCGGTTCCCTTCGACACGGTGACCACGGCCCGCGACGGGATTGCCGAGGTGTTCTTTTCGATCTCGACCGCTTTGAATGGCGAGGCGGACCCGGTCTATACTCTCCTTCATCTGCGCATCGCGAGCTATCTGCGCCCTAACCACACCGACGCCCTGCTGCTTACCGCCGACGTGTTGGAGGAACTGGACCAGCACCAGCTTGCCGCCGACGCCTATGCCGTTTTCCCGACATCGGACCCCGCTTTCGTCACTGCCGAGATCGGCCGCGCGGGGGCGCTAAGGTCGCTGGGCCGCTCCGACGCCGCAATCGAGGCGCTGCAGGCCCTGTCGCGCAGCAATGGCGACATCCGGCGTGTGCATTTCGCCCTGGGTGACCTGTTGCGCAGCGAAGACCGCTTCGACGAGGCCGAGGTCGCATATACGGCGGCGATCGACCTTGCCAATCCGGCCAAGGCCGAGGACTGGGTGCTGTTCTTCTACCGGGGCATCTGCCACGAACAGTCGAAGGACTGGGCCCCCGCCGAGGCCGATTTCCGCCGCGCGCTGGAACTGAACCCGACCCAGCCGCAGGTGCTGAACTACCTGGGGTACGGCCTTGTCGATCGCGGCGAAAAGCTGGACGAGGCGCTGGGGATGATCGAGAAAGCCGTCGCAGGTGATCCCGATCAGGGCTACATCATCGACAGTCTCGCCTGGGCCTATTTCAAGCTCGGCCGCTATGGTGATGCGCTGAAGCCGATGGAAAAGGCATCGCTGCTGGAACCTGTCGATCCCATCGTCACCGACCACCTGGGCGACGTCTACTGGATGAACGACCGCAAGCTCGAGGCCCGCTTTCAGTGGCGCCGCGCCCTCTCCTTCGAGCCGACCGAGACGGACAAGGCCCGCATCCTGCGCAAGCTGGAGGTCGGCCTTGATGTGGTGATGGCCGAGGAGGGCACCGCCCCGGCCCCGGTCAAGGCCGCCGAGAATGACAACTGAGGCGGTCGCCGAGACCGCGCCGGCCAAGGTCAACCTCTGCCTGCATGTAACCGGCAGACGGCTGGACGGCTATCATCTCCTGGACAGCCTGGTTGTCTTTGCTGATGTGGCCGACCGGGTCTTTGCCAGCCCGGCGCATGGACTTTCGCTGGTCGTGGCCGGGCCGGAAGGGGCGGGGCTGCAGGCGGAACCCGACAATCTGGTCCTGCGCGCCGCCCGTCTCATGGGTGTCGAGGACGCAGCATTGGTTCTGGACAAGCGCTTGCCCGTGGCTTCGGGCATCGGTGGCGGCTCGGCGGACGCAGCGGCAGCCCTGCGGGCGCTGGCGCGGCTGACCGGGCTGCCCCTTCCCTCGGATTTCGAGGTCCTGCAGCTTGGCGCCGACGTCCCGGTCTGCCTCTCGGGACGTCCGGCGCGGATGACCGGGATCGGCGAGCAGGTCCACCCGCTTCCAGCGCTGCCGCACCTTGCCTGTGTCCTGGTGAACCCGCGGCTGCCGGTCCCGACGCCCCAGGTCTTCGCCACGCTGACCGAGCGCCAGAACCCGCCGCTGCCGGACCTTCCAGCCGCGGCACTTGCCACCGCCGAAGCCTTCGCCGGGTGGCTTGCCACCCACAGCCGCAACGATCTGGTCGCTCCCGCTCGCGAGGTCGCCCCGATCCTTGTCGACGTGCAGGCCGCGCTGGAGGCCACGCCCGGTTGTCTTCTTGCCCGGATGTCCGGCTCTGGCGGCACGCATTTCGCGCTTTTCTCAAGTTCCGAAGCCGCCCGGACCGCCGCAATGACCCTGCGGGCTGCCCATCCCTTCTGGTGGATCGAGACCGGACGGATTCTGGACTGACGCCCGGTTGCGAAGAGAGGGAGTAGGGTGGACGATCCGCCCACCGCCCGTTCAGAAATAGCTTCGGACCAGCGCCCCGGAGATCAGCGCCCAGCCGTCAGCCACGACGAAGAAGACCAGCTTGAACGGCAATGAGACGATGGCCGGAGGGACCATCATCATCCCCATCGACATCAGAATCGCCGCGACGACAAGGTCGATGATCAGGAACGGCAGGAAGATCATGAAGCCGATCTCGAAGGCCCGCTGGATCTCGGACAAAAGGAACGACGGCACCAGCAGCGACAGCGGCGCGTCCGTCGGCGTGATCGTCGCGGTCGACCGCAGGTCCTGCAGCGTCTGCAGTGTCTCGAGGTCGACCCTTGCGGCCATGAAGACCCGGAATGGCGCAATCGCCGCCTGCAACCCTGGCCCGACCTCGATCTCCCCGTTGGTCAGCGGCTCGATCCCCTTCACCCAGGCCTCGGTAAAGACCGGGTCCATCACGAACCAGGTCAGGAAAAGCGCCAGGCTGATGATCAGCATGTTCGGTGGCGCCTGCTGCAGCCCCAGCGCCTGACGCAGGATCGACAGCACCGTGACGATGAAAGGGAAGCAGGTCACCATCACCGCCAATCCCGGTACGATCGACAGGACTGTGATCAGAAGCAGCAACTGCACCGACCGCAGCGACAGCGACTGCCCCTCGCCGCCGAAATCCAGCGTCATCTCCTGCGCCAGCGCCGGGCCTGCCAGCAGGATCAGCGCCAGGGACAGGCCAAGGGAAAGCCTCACAGCCCGCCCCGCAGATTGGCAACCTCGGTCAGCCGGACGGCAAGCTGTCCGGCATTTTCCCCTTCAAGCTCTGTCAGTTCCCCCCGCGCGATCAAGCGGTCACCGACGTAAAGCTCGACCGGATCGTCCACCCGGCGATCCAGTTGCAGGACCGCGTCCTTCGAAAGCCGCAGCAGGTCGCGCACCAGCGGGCGCGCACGGCCGACCGAGATCGTGACCTCGATCGGGACCTGGGAGAACGGGTTGGTATCGGCAATGTCTTCCATTGGGTATCCTCAGCTGTTGAGGTTGAAGAAGGCGCGGACGGCGATGGCGATGTCGGTGGTGACCTGACCGAGGTCGACCTTGGTTTCGGACGCGCCGAAGCGGATGTAGACTTGGCCGTCCGGCATCGTCGGTTCCTCCTCGACCACCATCGGCAGGCCGGTCGCCTGGCTCAGGAGGTCCTCGATCTGGCCGCGGACTGCGGGGTTCAAAACCAGGATCATCGGCGCGTCCGCCAGTTCTTCGGCCATCGGCATCACTGCCTCCAGCACCGTCGGCGCCAGGGATTCGCGTGCAACCTCGGGGAGCAGGCGGTTCACCATTTCAAGGATCAGGGGCTTGATGGAGTGCAGGACATGGCTGCGGGCGTCCTGGAAAGTGAACGAGAGACTTTGCAGATTCCGCGCAAGGTCGGCGCGGATCCGGCCCTGGTCCCCCTGCTGCGCGGCCACAGCGTCATCCCAGCCGGCGGAATAGCCCTGCTCGAACGAAGCGACCTTGGCTTCCTCGACGGCAGCCGCCTCGACCAGGGGCTGCACCGAGCCGTCAGCCGCCGATGCAGTGTCGAAAACCTCAAGACGCAAGGCCGACATCAGGCATGCTCCTCTTCGGATTCCATCCAGCCACGCAGGATCTCGATCGACTCGGTCTGGCGCTGCTCGATCAGGCGGCGGAGGCGTGTCGCCGGATCCTCCTCGGGCTCGTCACCCTCGCCGGTTTCGCGCCGACTGCTGGCAAAGGCACCATAGTCGAAGCCATCATCCACTTCGCCGTTCAAGGCGATGGCCCCGGACCCCAGCGCCGGCGGAAGCGCCAGTTGCGACTCGGGTGCTGGCATGGCAGCCCGATTTGCAGAGGTCAGGACCGGCCGGATCACGAAAAGGCCAAGAACCAGCGCCACCAGGGCAAGAACCGCCGTCTGGATCATCGACATCACGTCGATCTGGCCAAGAGGCGGCAGCAAGCTGGTGGTCGCTTCGGTCCCGGCGGGCAACGGAAGCCCCTGGAACTCAAGTGATTTCAGTGTCAGCACATCGCCGCGCGCCTCATCCAGCCCCACGGCCGAAGCGACAAGCTCGCGCAGGGTCGCCAATTCTTCTTCGGGCCGCGGAACCCAGGTCCGGGTGCCGTCTTCGGCCACTGACGCCACGCCATCGACCATTACGGCCACCGTCATCCGCCGCACCCCGCCCGGGCTCCGCAGGATTTCGCGCTGGGTTTCCGAGACCTCGTAATTCACCCGCTCGCGCGTTTCAGAGGTCTGGCTCTGGCCCTGACCGCCCGCAGCCGCATCACCTTCGGGCAGGTTCGAGGCCACCGTCACCCCACCACCCGGCTCGGTGCTGGAACCGCTGCGCTCTTCCGTCTCGGAGGAGATCGCGACCCGGCCCTGAGGATCGAACTTGCGCTCGGTGATCGCTTCGCGTTCCGAGATAAGGTCGATGGAAACCTCGACAACCGCCTTGCCCGCGCCCACGCGGGCGGCCAGCAAACGCTCGACATTCCCCTTGATCGCCGCGGCACGGTCGGCCGCATCACCGGTCTGGAAGCCTTCGCTCTCCTGCCCGCCGATCAGGCCCGCGACCGTGTCGATGATCTGCACCGAATCCGGCACCATCCCCGCAACCGCGCTGGCCACCAGGTGGCGGATCGCGCGGGCCTGCGCCTCGCTGAGGCTGCCCGAGGCTGTGGTCAGAGTCACCGAGGCCGTCGCCTGCGACTCGGGCTGGAAGGCACGGGTCGGGGCGCTGGCGATATGGACGCGGGCGGCCTTGACCTCAGGCATGGCGAGAAGCGTCCGCGCAATCTCGCCCTCTTTTGCGCGCCAGTAGGCGGCATCGAACATCTGCGAGGTGGTGCCAAACCCCGACAGCGAATCAAGTAGTTCGTAGCCGCCGCCGCCCGCAACCGGCAGACCCTCGGACGCAAGGGCCATGCGCAGGGCGTCACGCTGGCCGACATCGACCAGGATCGAGTCGCCCTGGATTTCGTAAGCCACGCCGCGCTGGTCCAGTGCGGCCACGACCTCACCTGCGGCCCCAGGCTCCAACCCTGCGTAAAGCAGGCCCATTTCTGGCTTTCCGGCCATCCGGCTAAGGGCAAGCACTGCCGCAAACATGGCAAGTGTCGCCCCCACGATGATGACGCGGCGACGCAGGTCAAGTTTGGTCCAGATGTCGATCACGTTCTGCAAGGCGATTCTCCGGCTCCGGCGGTTCTGCCGTGGGCCAAGCTTTCGCCGGTCGGGCTTAACAATCGGTTAGTGACCTTTGGCTTATGGTTGCCTTGTCCCGAGAAACGGAGCGTGAACATGGCAACGGCTGAAGCCGCACTGGAAGAGCCCCCGAAGAAGCGGTCGAAGAAGCCGCTGCTGATTGGTCTGATCCTGGCCCTGGTGCTGGGTGGCGGGGGTTTCTACGCCACGTTTTCAGGCCTGATCCTGGGTAGCGGGGAAGACCATGCCGAGAAAGAGCATGTGCCCGGTCCGCTGACGGGCATCGCCTTCGTTCCGCTTGAAACCATCGTGATCTCGCTGGGACCCGATTCGGGCAGCGAGCATCTTCGTTTCACGGCGCAACTGGAGGTCGTGGACACAGCTGCGGCGGACGTGACGACCCTGGCGCCTCGCATCCTTGACGTGGTGAACAGCTACCTGCGTGCCATCGACACAGCATCGATCGAAGATCCGCAAGCGATGGCGCGGCTACGCGCCCAAATGCTGCGACGGATCCAGGTCGTCACGGGCGACGGCCGGGTGCGCGACCTTCTGATCACCGAATTTGTGCTGAACTAGGACGCAAGACATGGACCTGATCGCCGATATCCTTCTGATGGCAGGCTCGTTCGGAGCCGCGATTTATTGCTACGTGCTCTCGACCCGGCTGAAGAAGTTCACCACGCTGGAAACCGGAATGGGCGGGGCCATTGCAGTGCTGTCGGCGCAGGTCGACGACATGACCGTGGCACTGGAAAAAGCCCGAGGGGCCGCGAACGGCTCGGCCGAAAGCCTTGAGGCGCTGACGGCGCGGGGCGAGGCGGTGGCGCGGAAGCTGGAGCTGCTGGTCGCCTCGCTCCACGACCTGCCCGACCCCAAGGCGCCCCCTGCCCGCCCGGAGGCCGAAGAGCCGTCGGAAGACGAGCGTCGCCTGCGCTTCGTGCGCCGCCGTGCTCCGCGCGATGAGCTTGAGGCCGCAGAATGAGCCGCCGTCGTCGCGCCGGACATGGCGCACTCTTCATTGTGGCCATGCTGTTTGCCTCATCGGGGGCCCTGCGGCTGGGCTCCGGCATCGGTGCGGCACTTGCGAAGTCCGAAGAGGAAACGGCTACCGCAGACGCGCTTCCGGCAACCTGCGAAATGCCAAGCGCCCTCTCGGAAGCTCTTAGCCTGCGCGAAGATCGGGTCGCTGCACAGGAAGCTGCCTTGCAGGACCGTCTTGCCGCGCTCTCCCTCGCCGAGGCAGCAATCTCCCGGCGTCTGGAAGAGATGAAGGCCGTCGAGGAAGAGCTGAGGGCGACACTCGCACTGGCCGACGGCGCCGCCGAGCAGGACATCCAGAACCTGACGGCCGTCTACCAGGCCATGAAGCCCAAGGATGCGGCGGCACTCTTCGAGACGATGTCGCCCGAATTCGCTGCCGGCTTCCTGGGCCGGATGCCTCCCGAAGCGGCAGCGGCCATCCTGTCGGGGATGTCCGCCGAAGCAGCCTACGGCGTCAGCGTCATCGTCGCCGGACGCAACGCAGGAGTGCCGAAAGAGTGACGGCGGTCAGAGAGTCTTAACCCCCGCCCGTGATACTGCCCGGAACGCAACCCGACAGAGGACATCAACATGCTCGGCTTCGTCGGCATCGCCGTCATTCTCATCATGGTCTTCGGCGGCTATGTCCTTGCCGGCGGCAAGATGGGCATCATCCTCAAGGCGCTGCCTTTCGAAATGATAATGATCGGCGGGGCTGCAGTCGGGGCCTTCCTGATCTCGAACGACATGGCGGCGGTGAAGCACACGCTGAAGGACGTGGGGAAGGTCTTCAAGGGGCCAAGATGGAAGCCCGCCGACTATCGCGACCTGTTGTGCCTTTTGTTCGAACTGATCCGCTTGGCGCGCGCAAATCCAGTCGCTCTGGAGGAACACATCGAGTCGCCCGACACCTCGGCGATCTTCGGCAAGTATCCGCGGATCCAGCACGACCACGAGGCGATGGATATCATCTGCGACACGATGCGCGCGGCGTCGATGAACTATGATGACCCCCACCAGGTCGAAGAGGTGCTCGACAAGCGGATGGAGGCGACGCTGCACCACGCGATGCACTCCAGCCACGCGTTGCAGACGATGGCGGACGGGCTTCCCGCCCTCGGGATCGTCGCGGCCGTGCTGGGCGTGATCAAGACGATGGGCTCGATCGACCAGCCGCCCGAAGTTCTGGGCAAGATGATCGGCGGCGCTCTGGTCGGAACCTTCCTGGGCGTGTTCCTGGCTTACGGTCTGATGGGGCCTTTCGCCGCACGGGTGAAGACTGTGGTCGAAGAGGACATCCACTTCTATCAACTGATCCGTGAGGTGCTGGTCGCCAACCTTCATCGCCATCCGGCCAACATCTGCATCGAGGTCGGCCGCCAGAACACTCCGCACCATCTCCGCCCCGGCTTCAGCGACCTGGAAGAGGCGATGCGCAATCTCAAGCAGGAAGCCGCATGATCCGGGCGCTGCTTCTGCTGCTGGCGTTCACTGTCCAGGCGCAGGCTCAAACCGCTCGGGTGCTGTCCGGGGAACATGGCGACTTCACACGTCTGGTAATCGAGCTGCCCGCAGGAATGGAGTGGACCGTCGGTCGAACGAAGACCGGTTACGCATTCGCGGCACGGGCCGGAACTCAGCCTGACTACGACCTTTCAACGGTCTGGCAGAGAATACCGCGCGCCAGGCTGGCGGACCTAGCGGTCGATCCGACCAGCGGGGCCCTGTCCATGGTCCTGGGTTGCGACTGCCACGTCTTCCCGTTCGAATACCGGGGCGGCATTGTCGTGCTGGACATCAAGGAGGGTCCCGCCCCGAAAGGCTCGGCCTTCGAGGCGGCGCTTCCCTTGGTGACCGGCTCTCCTCCGATTCCCGATACGATCCCGGCCTATGACTGGCTGGATGGCCGTTCGACCAGTTCTCCGACAGACTTTTCTCTGCCTCTGCCGCTTGACACGGGAACCGTGTCGCTGGAACCCCTTCGGGATGAGCTTCTGGAGCAGATCGCCAAGGGTGCTGCCGACGGCGTGGTGGACATGGAGATGCCCGGAAAGCCCCCGAAACAGCCCGCGTTCGACCATGCCGAGCTACCCTGGTCGCACATCAGGATTGGCGAGAATCCGGGCGTCACAGTGACCAAGCCGGGAGCATTGATCGCCGAAGATGCGCTGCCATCCGCATGCGTGGACCCCAAGCTTGTCGATCTTGCCACCTGGGGCGATGACCTCTTGCCGCACGAACTCCTCGTGGCAGCGCGTGCCGACCTTTACGGTGAATTCGACCTGCCTGACGAAGACTCTGTCCTGCGGTCATCACGTCAGCTGCTGTATCTGGGCTTCGGCGTCGAAACGCGTCAGCATCTCGCCATGCTGGTTGACGGGTCCTCGGGCGACACCGTGTCGCTTTATCGGTCGATGGCGCATCTGGTCGACGGCGAGACCGATCCTCAGTCTGCCTTCGCGAGCATGCTAGAGTGCGAGGGACCGCCCGCGCTTTGGGCGGCACTGGCACAGGATCGCTTTCCCCCCGGCCCTGCTGTGAACCGGGACGCAATTCTTCAGGCTTTCCTAGCGCTGCCCGCGCATCTGCGGCGCCATCTTGGGCCGGCCCTGGCCGAGAAATTCCTTGCGCGCGACGATTCCGAAGCGGTGCGGATCATCCGTGACGCAATGGAGCGGTCACCGGATGTCGACCAGGGAACTGTGGCTCTCATCGATGCAAAGGCCAGCCTGCAGCAAGGAGATGCCGACGCGGCGCAAGCTCACGCCGAGACGGCCGTGGCTTTGGACGGCGACAGTGCCGAAAACCTCGTGGCTCTTGTCGAGACGCATTTCCACAAGCTGCAACCGATGGATCCTCAGATTGCAGACGCGTTGATGGCAATTCGCGGCGAGACAAGAGGGGGCCAGTTTGGCGCGCAGGTCGATCGCGCCCTCGTCCTGGCGCTTGCCCTTTCGGACCAGATCCAAGCGGCCTTCAAGGCCGATCCGGCGCCTTCCGTACTCTCGGATCTTTGGCGCGTCGTCGAGGCGCGCACTGCCGACGACGACTTCTTGCGCCACGCCGTGCTTACGGCGGGGGCGCCTCGGCCAGACGTTGCCGCAGAGGTCGCTCAGGCGTTGTCTGACCGGTTGCTCGCACTGGGTTTCCCGGATGCGGCGCTCGTCTGGCTTGGACCAGTTGCCGCATCCGATCCGGTCGAGTTGCGTGAGACGGCGGCAAAGGCACAGCTTGGTCGGCGTGACGCGCGTGCTGCCCTTGCCTTGCTGGACGGCCTTGCAGGAGCTGAAGCAGAGGCGTTACGCGCCAAAGCATTGCTGCTGTTGGGCGATCTATCGGCCGCACAATCGGCACTCTCCAGGGCAGGCGACAGCGAAACCGCATCTCGCGTCGGACTCTGGGAGGGCAACTGGTCCGGCCTGGCACCCGAGTCGGCTGGGCAGTGGCAGGCAACCGCCGATCTTGCCCAGCCGCTAGAGGGTGCTCAGATAACGGGTCTTCTTGGCCGAGGCAACCAGACTGTCGAAGCCAGTCTCGCCGCACGCGACGCGATCGACGCGCTCTTGGCCGATGTACCTCCACCTGATGGCAACTAAGCCCGGTAACCAGCCAGAAAGATTCGTCCCGTAGTCTGATCAGCGACCCCGGCAGAATGCCTGGGGTGGAGCGTGAAATGCCCCGAAGACGAATGACACTGACGACGACGACCGCCGCCTTGGCTTTGCTTCTGTCTGCCGTCTTGGCCCTGGGAGGCGAGGATCCTTCGGATCTTTGCCTGCGGGCCGCCTCGGATGCAGCAGCACGGACAGGAGTGCCATATTCCGTCCTGCGCGCGATTTCCATGGTCGAGACGGGGCGTGAGGGCCGCCCCTGGCCCTGGACAGTCAATTTCGGCGGCGACGGTCGCTGGTTCGACAGTGCTGTCGAGGCCGAGGAAGAGGCGGCGGCGGCACTGGAACAGGGAGCCACCAATGTTGATCTTGGCTGCTTCCAGTTGAACTATCGCTGGCACGCCCAGGGGTTCGCATCGGTTTCCGACATGCTCGATCCCGAGAAGAATGCCCTTTATGCTGCAGAATTCCTGGCGGACCATTTCGCGCAGACCGGGGATTGGGCAGTTGCGGCAGCGGCCTATCACTCGGCAACCCCCGAGTTCGCAACCGCATACCAGGCCAAATTCGAAGCCGCCTACGCCAAGCTGGAAGGGAGCGTCCCTGACGTCCAAGACACAGGTCGCGATCTATCCGAACGCGAGAACCGGTTTCCGTTGCTGGTCGCTGGATCGACAGGGTCGGGCGGCTCGCTTGTCCCGGCCGGTCCTGGGGGCCTTCGGTTGATCGGGGCGCCGTAAGATGATCAAGGGCTTTTCTGCCGCTGTCTTCCGACCGACGATCCTGCTGGCCATCGGCCTCATGGCGGTCATCGTGATGATGATCCTGCCGGTCCCAGCCTGGATGCTCGACCTGGGACTGGCTATCTCGTTTGCTCTGGCGATCCTGATGCTGACGGTGACGCTGTTCATCGACCGGCCACTGGATTTCTCGGCCTTTCCGACGATTCTCCTTGCGTCGCTGTTGCTGCGGCTTGCGTTGAACGTGTCGTCGACGAAGCTGATCATCGGACAGGGCCACACTGGAACGGATGCTGCCGGCCATGTCATCGAGGGTTTCGCCCAGTTCATCATGGGCGGCAGCCTGATCCTGGGCCTCGTCATCTTCATCGTTCTTCTGATCGTCAACTTCATCGTGATCACCAAGGGCGCCGGACGTATGGCCGAGGTGGGCGCGCGTTTTGCGCTGGACGGCATGCCGGGTCGTCAGCTTGCCATCGACGCCGACCTGTCCGCCGGGGCGATCGACCATGACGAGGCAAAGCGGCGGCGGGAGCAGGAACTGGCCGAGACGAACTTCTTCGGCTCGCTTGATGGCGCATCGAAGTTCGTGAAGGGCGACGCGATCGCGGGGCTGCTGATCACGATGCTGAACATCGTCGTCGGTCTGATCGTCGGCATCTTCGTCCACGGCCTAGACGCGGACACGGCCTTCCAGACCTACACGATCCTGACGGTTGGTGACGGTCTCGTCAGCCAGATTCCGGCGGTCATCATTTCGGTCGCGGCGGCTCTTCTGCTGGCCAAGGGCAGCCAGAAAGGCGCGGCGGATATCTCGTTCTTCGCCCAGCTCGGCCGCTATCCTGGCGCGCTTGGCACAGTGGGCGCGCTGATGGCCCTGTTTGCGCTTGTGCCAGGGATGCCATTCGTCCCGTTCATGTTTGCAGCGCTTGGCCTGGGGGCGATGGCCTTTTCCCAATCCCGCCGTGCGTCGCAGTCAGAGGTCCCGCCCCCTCCAACGCTGGACGCGCCCAAACCGCGCTCGATCGGCGATGTGCTCGACTTCGATGACATCCACATCGAATTCGCGCCGAACCTGGTGTCGATGGTGCTGGACCCTGCTACCGGTCTCGACAGCCGGATCGCCAACATGCGCAACCATGTGGCGACCTCATATGGCTTTATCCTGCCCGAGATCCGCCTGACCGATGAGGGCGCCCTGTCTCCGGGTCAATACCGCATCCGGCTTCAGGGAGTCGAGCGCGTCGCGGATCGGCTCTATCCCGACCGGGTTCTGGTCCTGCTGAACGATGGAGCTCCGGCGCCCGACGGGCTGGACGCCCGCGAGCCGGTCTATGGCGCCCCTGCCCGCTGGATCAATCCCGACCAGCAGGAGGATGCGGCACTGTCCGGTCTGACGGTCGTGTCTCCGACAGAGGTTCTGGCGACCCATCTCCTGGAAGTGCTGAAATCGAACCTCGCGCGGCTTCTCACCTTGCGCGGACTGCGGCGCCTCCTTGACGAGTTCGTCAAGCTCTCGGACCCGATCCGGGCCGAAGCGAACCGTCGGCTGCTGGACGAGCTGATCCCGGAGAAGGTGCCGATTGATCTGCTTCATGCGGTTCTGCGCTTGCTGCTGGACGAGAGGGTCTCGATCCGCAACCTGCCACTGATCCTGGAATCGGTAGCAGAGGCGCGACAGTTCGGAGCGCCCGAAGCGATCTGCGAACACGTACGCCAGCGCCTGGGCTTCCAGATCATCGCCGAACTGAAACGCGCCGATGGATCTGTTCCCCTGATCCAGCTGGCTCCAGATTGGGAACGGACTTTCGCAACCTACCAGATTGACAGCGACCGCGGGCAACGCGACGTGGCCCTGCCGCCGGAAATCTTCGCCCGGCTTGCCAATGGGCTTACGGAACGGGCCAATCGCGCGGCCGAGAGCGGGGTCTACCCAGCCCTCGTCACCTCGGTCGGGCGTCGGCGCTTTCTACGGACAGTAGTCCACGCCAAGGGGCTGCACATGCCCGTGCTGTCCTACGAAGAGATCGGGACCGATGCCCGACCGGCGCTGATCGGCCAGGTGCCGGCGTGAACCAGATCGTTGCCGACCTTTCCGTTCTGCTGGGCCTGGCCGAAAGCCTGGCATGGGCGACGGCGCTGGCCTTTGTCAGGATCGGGGCGGTGGTCGCGCTGATGCCGGGCTTTGGTGATCCTGCGGTCCCGCAGCGCATCAAGCTTGCCCTTGTCGTCTGCCTGACCCTGGTGGTCGCACCCCTCCTCGCCGAACGCATCAGTGCCACAGAGGTCCCTCCCTCCCTCCTTGCCCTTGGCGGAGAGGCCGTCGCCGGCCTGATCCTTGGAATCGGAATGCGGCTCTTCATTGCATCATTGCAGACTGCCGCCGCAATGATCGCCCAGGCGACCACGCTGTCACAGCTCTTTTCCGGGGTTGCCCCCGAACCGCAACCGGCGATCGGAAACCTGCTGATCATCGCCGGACTTGCCCTGGCAATGGCCGCTGGTTTGCATGTCCGGGCAGCCGAGCTTGTCCTGCTCTCCTACGACGTCCTGCCAGCCGGAGTACATCATTCCGCCGCTGCTGCAGCCGATTGGGGCCTTGCGCTGATCGGGCGCACCTTCAGCCTGGCGTTCTCGCTTGCGGCGCCCTTCGTGATCGCGTCGCTGATCTACAACCTGGCTCTGGGGGCCATCAACCGCGCCATGCCGACGCTGATGGTGTCGATGGTCGGAGCCCCGGCGCTAACCCTTGGCGGGCTTGCCCTGCTTGCCGTCGCAACCCCGGTCCTGCTTGCGGTCTGGCTGGACGCTTTCATGTCCCACCTCGCGCAACCCTTCGCGGTGGTGCCATGAGCGGCCAGGAAGACGAAGCCGACAAGGAACACGAGGCCTCGCAGCAGAAGCTCGACCGGGCTCGCAAGGACGGGGATATTCCAAAGTCGGTGGACCTGCAGACCGCCGTTGCTACCGGGGGTTTCCTGCTGGCGCTTTTCACCTTCGGAGCCTGGGCCGTCCAGCGGTCGGGAAGTGCGGGGATGGTCCTGCTGGACCAGGCCGACCGCTTGTCGTCGCTGGTTATGGCGGGCGGAAGCGGCCCGGTCGCAGGCATCCTGCTGGCCGTTGCGGGACCACCACTGGCGCTTCTGGTGCTGGCACCTGTGCTGGTGCTTACCCTTCTCGTCGCGACACGGGGCTTCGTCGTCGCGCCCAGCAAGCTTGCGCCCAAATTGTCGCGGATATCGCCCATCGCAACCGCGGGGCAAAAGTTCGGCGTCGACGGTCTGGTGGAGTTCGCAAAAAGTGCGGTCAAGCTCTGCTTCGTGTCTTTGATCCTCTACTACTTTCTCGCCGCGCGACTGGAGGAGATCCTCGCCAGCCTCTACCTCACGCCGGCCATGTCGGGGGCACTGATGGCGCGGATGACCCTGCATTTCCTGGCGATCGTCTTTGTCATTCAGCTGGTTGTGGGTGGGGTCGATTTCATCTGGCAGAACTTCCAGCATCGCCAGCGGCAGCGCATGTCGCGCAAGGAGATGATGGACGAATACAAGGAAAGCGAAGGCGACCCCCACCTGAAAGCCGCCCGCCGTCAGCGCGCGCAAGAGGTTGCAACAAACAACATGCTCTCGGACGTGGCGACGGCAAATGTGGTGGTTGTGAACCCGACCCACTATGCCGTGGCGCTGAGATGGGACCGCGCCAAGGGCGGCGCTCCGGTCTGCGTGGCCAAGGGCGTGGACGAGATCGCGCACAAGATCCGGGAAAGGGCCGCTGAACACGGCGTGCCGATCCACAGCGACCCCCCGACAGCCCGCGCGATCCATGCCACCGTCGAGGTCGGCCAGGAAATCCGGGTCGAACAGTATCGGGCGGTCGCCGCGGCGATCCGTTTTGCCGAGACGATGCGCAAAAGGGCGCGACGGAAATGACCCGGGGCGCGGACATTGCCCGCTTGGTCGACCTTGCACAGCTTGTGCTTGACCAACGCCTTGGTCGGTTGCGCAGCACGGCGGCCGAGCTGGAGCGCAGCCGACAGCAGATTGCCGCGCTGGACCTGTCGGCCGCGCCCACCGATCTGGAGCCGGTCACAGCCGAAAAGGTGGCGCTGACCTACAACCGCTGGGCCGACCAGCGCCGGTCCGAGCTGAACCTGGTGATCGCGCGGCAGACGGTGGACTGGATGGAGTCCCGCAGTGAGGCTCAGACAGCTTTCGGCCGCATGCAGGCCCTGCAGGGTCTGGCAACGCGGCTGAAGCACGGTCGATAGCTCTTAGGTGTCCTGACGCGCGATGTCGGTGATGAGAACATCGGTGATCACCGGCCCAAGCACCTTAGCGCCGGCCTCTTTCAGGCTGGTGCGTAGGACGACAAGGTTCGAGCCGTCGGTGAACGAGCCCGAGAATCCGCCGGTGTTGGCATGATCGAACATCACCTGCAGGAAAGCGTCTCTTAGCTTCGGCTCACGAAGATAGACGGGCTCCGTATTTCCAGGTTTGACTTCCAGGGACAGAGACAGGACCACCAAGGCCGCCACTCGCCCCTTTTCGACGACAGGAACTACGAACTGGTTGTTAAGCTTGACATATTCAGGCGCACCCTCCTTGGATTCGCCGACTTCGCCTTCCCTTGCCTCGGCATGTTCTGCGCCTTCCGCAGCCTTCCTGGCGGCCTGGGCGGCTTGGTCCTCGGGGGGCGGCGCGGGGCGGAGGAACATGCCGGCGCCCACGCCCCCACCCAGGCCGATCAGTGCAAGAATGACGGGAATGAGTTTTCCCATGATCAGAACGGCATCACGATGTCGGCGACCTGCTGGCCATAGGTCGGCTGCTGCATATCGGTGATCTGACCGCGGCCGCCATAGGCGATCCGGGCGCCCGCGATCTTGTCGTAGGTGATCTCGTTCTGCCGAGAGATGTCGGCGGGACGGACGTAGCCAGTCACGATCAGCTCGCGCATCTCGAAGTTGACCCGGACTTCCTGCTGGCCCTCGATCTTCAGCACGCCGTTCGGCAGCTCTTCGACCACCGTCACCGCGATGCGCAGGGTTACCTTCTCCTTTCGCGCGACCGACCCTTGGCCCTTGAAGGTCGAAGACGAGTCCATGTCGAAGGCGTC
Organism: Tabrizicola sp.; assembly: GCF_030694085.1. Taxonomy (GTDB): domain Bacteria; phylum Pseudomonadota; class Alphaproteobacteria; order Rhodobacterales; family Rhodobacteraceae; genus Tabrizicola. The sequence goes on from NZ_JAUXZE010000009.1 coordinate 159,989, forward strand.
GCCCATGCTGGCGCCCTCAGGCAGGCTTTCGTTCAGCCGCTGCGGTATGCCGAGAAGGTCGGGGATGCCGCCGCTTTGTTGGCCGCTGCGACTGCGGCCGGTCGAATTCGAGATCGATGCGCTATCGTTGATCTCGATCACCACGGTCAGGATGTCCCCCCGTTGCGCCGCACGACGGTCGCCGAACAGCGACTGCGTGCCCCCGCTCCAGAGTGAAGATCCGTCCGACACCGTGGCGGGCCGCTGATCCTCGGGCAGCGACGAGGCATACATCGCATAGTGCTGGTCCGTTCCCTCCAGCCCCGAGAACTCGGGTGCACGCCCGACCTGTTCCAGTTTGCCGCAGCCGACCAGAGCCAGCGTCAAAATCATGCAGGATCGTATCATCATCTTATCCATTCCATCCGACATAGACTGCTCCGTCCGGGCCGATCCGACCCATGACCGTGTTCCGTGAGCCCAGGTTCATCACCCGGATCTGATCGCCGTCCGCCCCCCGGGCCAGGGCGCGGCCTTCGGTCGAGATCGCCAGCCCGCCGGACAGATAAACCAGTGTGACCAGCTGGTTGCGCTCGACCAGGGTCGGTGGACCCAGGTCTCCGGGCCGGACGGGTTTTCCGGCATAGATCGAGACGCGCGCTTCCAGCCCAACGGCCAGCGCCGGATCGCTGAGCGCGCCGGGAAGCTCGGCACTGACCAGGGTCAGATCCTCGGGCGCGATCAGGGTCTTCGCCCGGATGGTCCGCGTCGCGACCAGACTCTCCGCCGAAGCGGGACCCGAAAGGGCAACCAGAAGCAGAACCCGCAGCATCAGCGCACCTGCGTCGTGGCGGCCAGCATCTGGTCGGCTGCCGTGATCACCTTGGCGTTCAGCTCATATCCGCGCTGCGCCTTGATCAGCTCGGTCACTTCGCGCACCGCGTCGACCGAGCTGCTCTCCAGGTAGCCATGCCGCAGCGTCCCCAGACCCTCCTGCCCGGGCGTGCCCGAGAAGGCCGCGCCCGAGGCCGGGCTTTCCAGGAAAAGGTTGGACCCGATCGCTTCCAGACCCTTTTCGTTCGGGAAGGACGAAATCGTCATCTGGCCGATCAGCTCGGGATCGACCCGGTCGGCGAAATCAGCCCAGACTTCACCCGTGGGCGAGATCGTCAGACCTCGCGCATCCGCCGGAACGGTGATCCCCGGCACGACAGGGTAGCCGTCTGAGGTCACGATCAGTCCCTCGGCCGACCGTTTCAGCGCCCCGTCGCGGGTATAGCCGACCTGGCCCGAGGGCATCTGCACCTCGATATAACCGTTGCCGTCGATGGCGACGTCCAGATCCCCGCCCGTCGCTTCCAGCGTCCCCTGGCCGATCACCACCGACACCGCCGCAGGCCGCACGCCCAACCCGATCTGCACCCCCGTCGGCAACATCGACCCATCCGCCGCGGTGACGCTTCCGGGCCGGGCCATCTGCTGATAGGTCAGGTCGGCAAAGTCGGCGCGGCGGGGGTTGTAGCCCGTCGTCGACATGTTCGCGAGGTTGTTCGAGACAACATCGACCTTCATCTGCTGCGCCGACATCCCCGTTGCAGCGATCTGCAAAGCCTTCATTGCGGCCTCCTATCGACCAAGCGCCTGGATCACGCCGCGGACACGTTCGTCCTCGGAATCCAGGAATTTCTGACCAAGCTCGTAGGCACGCTGCACCGTGATCATGCGGGCGATCTCGGAGACCGGCTCGACGTTGCTGTCCTCCAGCATCCCCTGCAGCACCGTCGCAGCCTCGGCTGGCTCCACCGCATCGGCAGAGAACATCGTACCCGCCTGATGGCGCAGCGACAGTGGGTCCGCAGGCTGCCAGAGCCCGACCTGGGCGATGGGCTGACCGCCTGCCGACAGGGTGCCATCCGAGGCCATCGCCACGCCCTTCGCGTCCGGCGGCACGAAGATCGGCGCGCCGCCCGAGTCCAGCAGTCGGTAGCCGTCGGGCGTCACCAGCTCCCCTTCGGCCGACGGCGTGAAGGTGCCGGCCCGGGTCAGGCGCTGGCCCTGTGGCGTCTCGATCAGGAAGAACCCCTCGCCCTGGATTGCAAAGTCGAACTGCCCGCCGGTCTGGCTAAGCGTCGACTGCGACAGGTCGACATGGCGGCCGCTGGCATGGGCCATCGACAAGGACGGGTCGTGGTCCAAAGCCGCGACATATTCGGAAAAGACCACGCCTTCGCGCCGAAACCCGATGGTGGAGGCGTTGGCGATGTTGTTGGCCACCACGCCCATTTCGCGCATCAGGCCCGACTGGCGGTTCAGCGTCGCATATCCGGCGGCGTCCATGTCTTAGCCCCCCGCAATCTGCGGAATGATGGTTTCGGTGAAGAACGAAACCAGGGTCGAGGTCATGAAGCTCATCGACAGCCAGAACACCCCCAGCATCACGGCTGCCTTCGGAACGAACGTCAGCGTCATCTCCTGGACCGAGGTCAGCGCCTGGAACAGGCCGATGACAACCCCAACCACAAGGGCAATCGTCAGCAAGGGTGCCGAGATGACCACGCAGATCCACAAGGCCTGGCGGGTCAGGTCATAGATCATCGGCTCGGTCATACCGGCATCCTCAGGATTTCCTGGTAGGCCTCGACGACGCGGTCGCGGACCGTGGCTACCGTCTCGACCGCCATTTGCGAGGAGGCCAGCGCCTGCACCAGCGCATGCGGATCGGCACCGCCCGTCATGGCAGACCGGGCCGTCGCCTCGTGCTCTTGCAAGGCGCCCATGAAGTTTCCGGCCAGTTTCGCGAAACCCTGTTCCGCCGCCCCCTCCTTTGGCTGGGGGGCGGCGGCGGTCCGGGCATTCGCATAGGCCTGGGAAACGAAAGAGGTCTTCACGTCCATTCTGGATCTCCCCTATCGGCGCAGAAGGTCGAACAGGCTTTGCGTCATCTGACGCGTCTGATCGAACATCCTGAGGTTCGCCTCGTAGCTGCGCTGCGCTTCGCGCGCGTCAGCGATTTCGATCACCAGATCGACATTCGAGCCGTCATAGTGACCGGTTTCATCCGCGAGCGGGTGCCCGGGATCGTAGATCTTCGTCAGGTCGGACCGGTCCAGTTTCACGGGACCGGCCTTGACCAGGCCACTGTCCATGGCCTGTTCGAAGGTCATCACCTTGCGGTGGTAACCGGGTGTGTCGGCGTTGGCGATGTTCTCGGAAACATGGCGCAGCCGCATTGCCTGCGTCTCCATGCCGGAGGCCGAAAAGGAGAGGGAAGAAATGAGATCGTTGCCCATGTGCTACCCCCTTACCTTGGCCGGCCAAGGCTGGCGCGGACCACGTCCGACGTCGCCCGATAGATCGCCAGTGCCATCTCGTGGCTTTGGCGCGCTTCGACCGATTTCACCATTTCGGCCTCAAGCGAAACCGAGTTGCCGTTGGGCGATTCGTGACCGCGGACAATGTCGGGGATCGGCCCCGCCGCCGTGGCTGGCGCGCTGAGGTGCCCGCTGCGCGTGGCACGCATCTCCAGACCTTCGGCTGCATAGACATCGGCGAAGGCAGGGACGTCCTTGGCCTTGTAGCCAGGAGTGTCGCCATTCGCGATGTTCTCGGCGATGACCGCCATGCGTGACCCGGACTGCGCGGCCAAAGCCTGCGCCATTCGGGTAATTTCGAGTTTCTCAAACATCGGGGCTTCTCCCACGACCAACTTCACCAAGGCTTAAGGGTGATTCCTTTAGAAACGGTTGAGAGCGAACAAAGGGAGAATCCCGTGGCTGGAATTTTCGATGGGCTGCTGGCAGAAATAGCGGTCAGCGCTCCGCTGCGGCGGGTCGGGCGGGTGGTCGAGACGCGACGCGGTCTGGCCGAGGTGACCGGGCTGGACACCGCCACGATCGGCGACCGGGTGCTGATCCACAGCCGAGATGGCGTGGCGGGGGGCGAGGTTCTGCGACTGATGCCGGGGCGCTGTTCTGTCCTGCCGGATGCCTCGGGCGACGGGATGGCAATCGGCAACCGGGTCGAGCTGCTGGGAAAGGCCGAGATCGCACCGGATGACAGCTGGATCGGGCGGATCATCGATGCGAGCGGTCAGCCGCTGGACGGTCGACCCTTGTTGCGCGGCCGCGTGTCTCGCGCCCTGCGGGCCCCCGCGCCGCCGGCGGCCTCGCGCCGTCGTCTCGGCGGGCGGCTGGAGACAGGGGTGGCCGTCTTCGACACGCTCCTTCCCCTGGTGCGCGGGCAGCGGATCGGCCTTTTTGCGGGCTCGGGCGTGGGCAAGTCCTCGCTCCTGGCCAAGTTCGCGCGCGGGGTGGAGGCGGATGTCGTCGTCATCGCCCTGGTGGGGGAACGGGGCCGAGAACTGCGAGAGTTCACCGAACGCGTTCTGGGTCCGACCGGGATGGCCCGCAGCGTGGTGGTGACGGCAACATCGGACCAGTCGCCCCTGATGCGGCGGATGTGCGCGCTGACGGCGATGGCGGTGGCTGAGCATTTCCGAGACCAGGGAAAACATGTGCTGCTTCTGGTCGACAGCGTCACCCGCTTTGCCGAGGCCCACCGCGAGGTGGCGCTGGCGGGGGGGGAGGACGCGTCATTGCGCGGCTTCCCGCCCTCGCTGACCCAGGCGATCATGGGTCTGGCAGAGCGAGCGGGGCCGGGACCCGAGGGGAAGGGCGACATTACCGCCGTCTTCTCGGTCCTGGTCGCCGGGTCGGACATGGAGGAGCCGGTGGCCGATATCCTGCGCGGGGTCCTGGACGGGCACGTGGTGATGGACCGCCGGATCGCCGAGAGAGGGCGGTTTCCGGCCATCGACCTTCTCCGCTCGGTCTCCCGCTCGCTCCCCGAGGCGGCATCGGAGGAAGAGAACCAGATGATCGGCGAGGCCCGGCGGCTTCTGGGGGCCTATGATCGGGCCGAGATGATGATCCAGGCGGGGCTCTATGCCTCGGGGTCGGACCCGGTGATCGACCGGGCGATCAAGATCTGGCCGCAGCTTGACGGATTCCTGGCCGAGACCGCCCCGGCCAACGGGATCATGGGGAGCTTCGAGCGACTAAGGGCCAGCCTGAAGGGGTGACGGGGGCCGCAAAAGACTTTGCTCGGGTGGGCTGTCCACGGTGGACAAAGCCTGGAAGTCTATTTGAATCAAAGACCTGTAGATTTTTATCAAGGAAGTTTTAACCTGTCTTGAAACAGCGCCGGGGCTTAGCGGCGCAGGAGCGTCAGCGCTGTGGCAGCCGGCGAGATCGCGGCCGTCTGGCCCTGCATCTCGGATTGGAGGATGAACCGGCGGGTCAGCGCCTCCAGCTTCCTGGGGTCCTTGAACTGGCCGATGTCAGCCGAGCCGAACGCCGCCTCGGTCCGCTTTTTCAGGACCGAGACCTGCTGGTCGATGTCAATGGACGAAAAGCTTTTCGGCAAACCCAGCGCAGTCTGCATCACCTCGCGCAGGGGCGCGTTGCCAAGGACCGTGTACCACTTGGCGGTCTCGCTGATCGTCCGGGAAGCCAGCGCCGGGATCTCGCGTTCGGCGTTCATCGCCAGGCGGTAGGTGTTGTTCTGCTGACCCACCGCTGACTCGAAAGTCCTGGCGCGGAACTGGGTCAGGATTTCGTCCGGGAAGGTCGATATCTTCGTGCGCGGAACCGAAAAATCGCCGTAGCCGAAGGCCGCGGCGAATTTCTGGTACTGCTTGTCGGCCAGCTTGTTGGCAAGGCTCCCTTCCTTCAGCGTGCCCCCTTCCAGAACCTTCTGGATGAAGGCCTTGCTGTTCACATCGCCCTCAAGCCCGAAGGCGGTAAGGGCGATGCGCAGAAGACGCTTGTCGTTCACCAGCTTCTCGGCGGTGTCGGCCTTGCCGATCTTGTCGCGGAAATAGGCCTCGTCGCGCTGCTGGACCGGAAGCGCCTGCTGCACGGCCTGCTGCCGCACCATTGTCCGCTTGAGAAACCCCCAGCCGGTGAAGCCGGAAAGCGGCAGGACCGGCTGGAAACTCATGCGCGGCCAGCTGCAAAGAGCCGCTCCTCTCGCGGAAGTAGCGCCCGTAGCGCCTTGAGCGCCTGGTAGGGCTGCGCCTCCATCACCGCGCGGCTGGCAAGGGTCAGCTGCGTGCGGCTGTCATAGTCGGTCAGCACCTGGGAAAGCTGCTCGATACCGCGCAGGAGCTGCATCCTGGCGTCCTCGGGGTCGGCGTCGCCAGTCAGCACCAGCTGCGCGATGTAGCAGACCCTGCGGACGGGGGTGTTCACCTCTTCGGGGTGGATGGCATCGCGCAGGCGCAGGATATTGGCGTTGGGCGTCATGATCGCAAGGCGCGAGCGCTTGTCGCCATTCTCGATCACCGCGCCGTTGATCAGCACCCGCTCGTGGGGCCCAAGTTTCAGGACAAGGCCGCTCATTTGCCACCTCCGTCGCCGCGAAGCCCGCGCATGACCGCCATGTTGATGTCGGCCAGAACCTCGACGCTGGCCTTGTCGTCCAGGACGGACCGGCTGTGCTGGGCGGTGAACTCGTAAAGATAGAAAAGCCGGGCGCGCAAGGCGGCGGGCAGGCCGTTGCCGGGCAGCGCCACGTCCGAGGCAAGCGTCGACCAGAGCGCGACGTTGTCGGTCACGGCGCGCACCAGTGCGGGATAGTCGGTCGCGCGATTGGTCCAGGCGGTGCGCAGCCGCTGTGTGGTCTGCGCGAGCAGGTCGTATTCGACCGACCGCAGCGAACGGGTCGGTGCCTCGGGTCGGGCATAGCTGATTGCGGAATGGAAGGTCATGGGGTGTCCATCTGTTCGAAAGCGTTGGGGTGAGGTGGGCCGCGAGGGTCAATCCGCGCGGCCCGAAGTGCTTAACGGAACAGAGACAGGAGACCCTGCGGCTGCTGGTTCGCGATCGACAGCGCCTGGGTGGCCAGCTGCTGCTGCACCTGCAGCGCCTGCAACCGGGCCGAGGCTTCCTCCATGTCGGTATCGACCATGACGCCGATGCCGGTCTTGAGCGAGTCGGTAAGCTTGCCCACGAACTCGTTCTGGATTTCGATCCGCTTCTGCGACGAGCCGAAGGATGCGGCCGCGTCGATCGAGGTCTGCAACATGCCCTCGATGTCCTGCAGCGCGGTCGCAGGCGCGTTCACGACGTTCAGCGTGGCCAGACCCGAAAGGCCGCCCGTGCCACGCGCCGCCGAGGACGTGATGTCGGCGGCCTGGTTGGTGTTGTTCGCCACCTCCAGCTGGCCCGCGTTCAGCGTCAGGGTAAAGTCGGTGTCCGACAAACCGCCCGCGGTGAGCGAGGCCTTCAGACCCGCCACCAGCGCATCGCCGGTATCCCCCTTCTGCACGACATACTTGCCTTCGACCGAGCCGATCTTCAGCTTGATCTGGTCGCCCGCCACCAGCCCGGTCGTATCGGCCGGGTCGGCGCCCGCATCGTTCTTGGCAAGTGCACCGGCGCCGCCCTGGAAGGTGAAGCCGTCCAGCGTGACCGGAGTGAGGTTGACCACCGAAGCCCCGGACAGCGTGCCGCCGCCCGCCGTCAGCGCCGCACCTGCGCTGGTCGACAGGTTCTGGGCCTGGACGGTGATGTTGGACGACGTCACGCCGGTCTGGCTGCGGTCAAGCGAGGACAGGACGTTGACGCTGCCGCTGGTCTGAGAGCCGTCGACCAGGTTCAGACCGTTGAACTGCGCCGCGCCCACGGTCGATTCGATCTGCTTGGTCAGCGCGTCGATGTCGGTCTGGATCTTGCCCCGGTCGACATTTTCGGCCTGGGCGGCAACAATCTTGCCCTTCATCTCGGTCAGTAGCTTGGTAACGGTTTCCGAGGCATTGCGGGCGACGGTCAGCGTGGCCGAGCCGACGGACAGGCTGTCCGAGATGCCCTTGAAGCCTTCGACGTCCGATTCCATCACTTTGGAGATCGCCCAGACTGCGGCGTTGTCCTTCGCGCTGGCGATGGTCTTGCCGGTAGAGATGTCCGCCTGCGTCTTGTTCAGGCTGGCGTTGATGCCCTTCATGGTCTGCAGGGCAACCATCGCGCTGGTATTGGTCAGGATCGACGACATTACATAGTCCTTCACACGGGGCCGCAGGTTTCACGGCCGGGAAAGCCACAAGGCGTGGCAGTTTGGGCATTCTGTCCGTGCTTGCCCGGGGTCCGGGAAGCGCCGCCCCGTCATGAGGCGCGAGGACAGTGAAGCGCGAAAGCAGCTAACCAATTCCTAAACGCCGCCGCCGAAATGCCCGGCATTTGACGAAAGCTAGACGCGTCTTGCCGGGATCAGCCCCTGCGGCGCGATCTGCGCCTTCTGTCCACGCGCATCGTAGGTGGTCAGCGTGGGGCCGCGGGTGATCTCGGCCACGCGCAGGCGGGCTGCCTTGACGCCGCGGGTTGCGGCTTCCAGAAGGCGGGCATTGCGCTGCGCCTTGGCCTGCAAACGCTGCAACGTGGCACGGTCTTGCGGCACGGAAGCCGATTCGAGGCGTGGGCCAAGAGCGGCAAGCTCTGCAAGGTTTCCCGCCAGTAGCGCCTCGGCAGCCTGGTCAAGCAGGTCTTCAATCAGTGCCATTCTCGGCCTCCATCATCGCGTTGAAGATCAGTTCCGCCAGGCCCATGCCGCCCTGCTGGACGATCAGCTTCGCCTGCTCTTGCCGCAGGAAAGACGAAAACTGCGCCTCGCCCTGACCGCCACCAAAGGCGCCCTGCATCTCGCCCAGGCCGGAGTGGGCCAGCATTTCCGCCAGGAAGGTGGCCTCCAGTTCCTCGGCCTTGGCCATAAGCTGGTCGTGGCGCGACGGGGCGGGAAGTGTGATCGGTGCGATATCCATGCGGGCCTCTGGATCAGTCGGATTTTCAGCAACGATCCATGATGGGGGTAAAGAATGGGTAACCTCTTGACGAGATAACAGGGCAGTTGCGGCAGAAGTCGTGGAACCATGCAAACAGGTCTTGTCCTATCTCCTCGCCTGACCCCCGTCCCCGAAACCGGGGGCGACAGCCCTCCTGCGCCGGACGGGGCTTTCCTGGCCTCGTTCGAGGCAGAGCCGCCAGTGGCCGAAGCGCCCGCCGGTCCGCCGGTCATGCTGGCGATGCCGGTGTCGCCGGTCATCGCCGGAGCGTCTGCGGCCACTGCGAGCAAAGGCACCGAAGCGGCGCAGCCCCGCGCAACAGGCGTTTCCCCCAGGGCGGGGACTGTCGAGGTCGAGGCCGAGGCAGTCAACTCTGAAGACCTCACCTTGCCGGGGCGAGTGCGGGGCACCGAGGGCGGGAAAGCCGCATTTCCGTCTGGCCACCAAAGTGCCGAACGAACGCACGGCGACGGGCGGGACGGCGGGGCGGCAGGTCCGATTCCGGGACGGAACGATAGGGCTGCGGCTCCTGGCTCCGGGCCATCGGACCAAGGGTCCGCCAACCGGTCAACGGTTGCCGATGCAGCACGGACAGCCTCCCGGCTGAAACGCGATGGGGAGGGGCAGGGTCCGGCCGTCTCTGGACTGTCCGACGTCGTGCGTAACGCGGTCCTGGCGCGGGCGGAAGGCTCTAACCAGGCCGCAACCCCGGAAGTGGAGAACGTGCAACCCGCAACACCGGAAGCATCGGCGTCGGCAACGGGCCGGCAGCCCGGGACGACACTGCAAGCGGCACAGGCTTGGCGCGTCGCACCAGAAGTCGGGCAGGAGCCTTCGTCCCTGCGAGTGGAGCATCGAAAGAACCTGCCACAGACCGTAGCTCCGATCCTGATGTCGGGACCGGACTCCGGCCCTGCCGCAATAGCGCCGGTGGCGCACGCCACCAGAGAGCTCAAGGCGCAAGACCAGGGCGGCAGTCTGGCAGTCCAGCCGCAAGAGAGCGCCGCCGCGGGGCACCTTGCCCTGCCGGACATTGCCGAACGCCAGCAGCAGGAAAGCCAGGCCAGGCCAGGACTGTGGGAAAGCATGTTCAGCAGTCTTGCCCTGCCCGTGTCCGCAGTGGGCCAGGGTGTTCGCGCCTTGCGACCCGTGCTGACGGTCGGGATGGAAGGCGTGCCGCAGGTACCGCCGGTCGGGGATCAGGGCGGGATTGCGATCCCGCAAGAGCCTGCCGCGGACCCGCGTGGATCTCAGGCCGTTCTGACGGCCCCCATACCGCCGACAACCGAGATACCAAAAGCCGCGACGCCGCTTCCGACCCTCATGACGTCTTGGCTCCAGCCTATGCCCTGGATGACGGCCGCAGTCGACCCTGACGGAACCACGGGTGACGAGGGGTTGCAGACGCCCTTTGCGCCCGGTGCGGTGGCAAATGCAGCCGTCGCATCTGGACCGTCGGCCGCACTGGCCACACCATCCAGCCCGGTTCCGAATGTAGCGGGCCAGATGACGGCAGCCCTGTCACAAGGCGCGGACGGGGCAACAGAACTTGCGCTGTCGCCCGATGAACTGGGCCGCGTTAGCCTGCGACTCGAGCCTGACTCCGCGAATCCCGACCGCATGGTGGTGATGATCACCTTTGAACGGCCCGAGACGCTGGACCTCTTCCGCCGCCACGCCGGGGAACTGGCCGAAGCCCTGCGCGCCGCCGGCTATGCCGGGGCCGACATCGGCTTTGGGCAGGACCGCTCTGGATCAAGCGGGTCCGAGGACTCCCACGGCCGATCTGACGACTGGGGCATGGGACAGGACCAGCCCGCCCCCGACCCTGTGCTTTCCCCCGCCCCGCGCCTTGCCGCAGGGGCCTCCCTTGACCTGAGATTGTGAGGCCAGAATGGACATCACCGCTGTAACCAACGCCACGACCGCAGCACCTGCGGCGGCGGCGCCATCGAAGATTTCTTCGGATTTCGACACGTTCCTGCGGATGCTGACGGTGCAGATGCAGAACCAGGACCCGTTGAAGCCAATCGACTCTGCCGATTACGCAGTGCAGCTAGCCACCTTCTCGGGCGTCGAGCAGCAAGTTCGGACGAACCAGCTTCTGGCCGACATGCAGGGCAAGTTCCAGCAGTTGGGCATGGCAGAGATGGCCAGCTGGATCGGAAAGGAAGCCCGCTCGTCTGCGCAGGTGCGCTATGAGGGCTCACCCGTGACGTTGTCGCCGAACCCGGCGGTTGGCGCCAATCGGGCGGTTCTGGCCGTACGGGACGCTCAGGGAAACCTGGTCGCCCGTGAGGAGATCCCGGTCAGCAAGGCACCCTACATCTGGCTTGGCGCCGGGGCGGATGGTGCGCCCCTGCCACCGGGAAACTACAAGATCATGCTGGAAAGCATGAACGGAGAGCAGCTGATCGATGCCCGCCCGGTCGAACACTATGCCCGCGTGATCGAGGCGAAGGGCGGCGGGACGACGGGCACCAGACTGGTCCTGCAAGGCGGGATCGAGGTGCTGGCCAGCGACGTCACCGCCCTGCGCGAACCGCAGTCGTAGGGGGCCAAGAATTTTCGAAAATTCTTGCAAATTCCTTCGAAGGAATTTGGCCTGCCCAAGCGGTCAGAAGAAACGGTCGAGCGAGAGACCCGCGACGAAGGCAAGGACCACTGCCATGACCCAGAGCATGGGGGCGAACGACCGACGCGGTCGGACGACGACGGTGGTCGGGTTCCCGGCGCGGATCAATTGCGCTTCGACCAGGGTGGGCAGCTTTGGCCCGAAACGCGCCATCACCCGTGCGGTCTTCAACAGGTCGCGCAGCACGGCCTTTGGTCCGATGTTCTCGCGGATGTAGCGTTCCACGATGGGGCTCGCGACCTGCCAGATGTTGATGTGCGGGTCCAATGACCGCGCCACGCCTTCCACCACGACCATCGTGCGCTGCAAGAGGATCAGCTCGGTCCGCGTCTCCATCCCGAAGCGTTCGGTCACCTCGAAGAGATAGGCCAGTAGCCGGGCCATCGAGATCCGGCTGGCATCCATGCCGAAGATCGGCTCGCCCACGGCCCGCAGGGCGCGGGCGAACTCGTCGATGTCGCGGTCGGGGGGGACGTAGCCCGCCTCGAAATGCACCTCGGCGACACGGCGGTAATCCTTGCGGATGAACCCCATCAGGATCTCGGCATAGACCCGGCGGGTATATTCGTCGATCCGGCCCATGATCCCGAAGTCATAGGCGATGATGTCACCGTTGGCCGCGATCTTCAGGTTGCCCTGGTGCATGTCGGCATGGAAGAAGCCGTCGCGCAGCGCGTGGTTCAGGAACAGCTGCAACACGCGGGCGCCAAGGACGGTGCGGTCATGGCCGGCCGCATCGATCGCTGCGTTGTCATTCAGCCCGATCCCTTCGGCCCAGCCCAGCGTCATCACGTTGCGGCTGGACAGGAACCAGTGCGGCTTCGGGACCTGGAAGCCTTCGTCCTTTTCGGTATTCGCGGCGAATTCAGCGGCGGACGAGCTTTCCAGCCGCAGGTCCAGCTCGCCCATCACCACGCCCTCGAAATGCTTGATCACCTCGACAGGACGCAGGCGGCGGGAAAACGGCGCGAGGCGTTCGATCCAGCGGGCGGCAAGGTAGAAGGCGTCGATGTCCTTTCGGAAGGCGCGTTCGATGCCGGGGCGCAGGACCTTGACCGCAACCTCCTCACCGGTGTCGGCCAGCCGGGCGCGGTGGACCTGGGCGATGGAGGCAGCCGCGACAGGTTCGGAGAATTCCGAGAAGATGGTCGAGACGGGAAGCTCCAGCTCGGCCTCGATCATCTTCTTCGCGGTCTCGCTGGGGAAGGGTGGCAGCTTGTCCTGAAGGTATTTCAGCTGCTGGGCAAGCTCTTCGCCCACCACATCCGGGCGAGTGGACAGGACCTGGCCGAACTTGATGTAGGCCGGTCCAAGCGCCGTCAGCGCGCGAGTGGCGGGGGGAAGGTCCGGGTCGCCACGAAGGCCCAGCCACTTGAAGGGCCAGCCCAGCATCCGGGCGGCAAAGCGCAGGCGCGCGGGGGCCCGGAAGGCCTCAAGCACGACATCCATCGCCCCGGTCCGCTCTAGCGTCGCGCCGGTTCGGATCAGACGGATGATGTTGTGCGGGCCCTTCAAAGCTTCCAGCCGGAATGAAGTGCGGCGATACCCAGCGAGAGGTTGCGATACTTCACCATGCCGAACCCGGCAGTGCGGATCATCGACGCGAAGGCCTCTTGATCCGGGAACTTCCGGATCGATTCGACAAGGTACTGGTACGACGGTCGGTCACCGGCGATGATCTGCCCCATCACCGGGATGACGTTGTACGAGTAAAGGTCATAGGCCTTTTGCAGCAGGTCGTTGGGGATCTGGCTGAACTCCAGCACCATAAGCCGACCGCCCGGTTTCAACACGCGGTAGGCTTCGGACAGTGCCTTGTCGATGTGGGTGACGTTCCTGATTCCGAACGAGATCGTGTAGACGTCAAAGCTGCTGTCGGAGAACGGCAGCGCCATTGCGTCACCGACGATCCAGTCCAGGTGGTCATGCAGGCGTTCGGCCTCGGCGCGCTTGCGCCCCTCGATCAGCATGGATTCGGTCATGTCGCAGACGACTGCGGTCGCGGTGGGCGCGCGACCGAGGAAGCGGAACGCCACGTCGCCGGTCCCGCCCGCCACATCCAGCAGCCGCTGGCCGGGCCGCGGGGCCAGCCAGTCCATCATCGCATCCTTCCACAGCCGGTGGATGCCCACGGACATCACATCGTTCATGATGTCGTATTTCGACGCCACCCGGGTGAAGACCTCATGCACCAGCCCGGCCTTCTCGGACTCGGGAACGAGGTGGTCGCCAAAACTGACTTGGGGTTCTTTGATCATGCCTATCGCCCGATTGGTGCCAGACAGGAGTTATACCGAAGCCGCGGCAAGGAAAACCTGCAACTGTGCCGCAGGAGAGGGCAAACCATGTCACAGGTTCTGAAGCTGGTCCTGGGCATTGAAGAGTTCACGCTTTTCGCGCAGGAACAACTGCGCAAACCCAGGTAGAAAATGCCCGAACTTCCCGAAGTCGAAACCGTCCGCCGCGGCCTTCTCCCGGTCATGGAAGGTGCGGTCATCGCCCGGGCCGAGGTCAACCGGCCCGACCTGCGCTGGCCCTTGCCGGAGCGGATGGCCGACCGGCTGACCGGCAAGCGGGTGACGGCGCTGCGGCGGAGGTCCAAGTATATCCTGGCCGACCTTTCCAGCGGCGAGACCTTGCTGGTGCATCTGGGCATGTCGGGTCGGATGCTGATCTCGGGCACTCAACTGGGGACATTCTATCACGACCACCCTGCACCGCAGAAGCATGACCACATAGTCCTGCACATGGAGAATGGCGCCCGGATCACCTTCAACGACGCCCGTCGGTTTGGCGCGATGGACCTGATGCCGACCGACCGGGCCGGGGACCACCTGCTGTTGAAGGGCCTGGGGCCCGAACCCTTCGGCAACGACTTCAACGAACCCTATCTGGCGGCCCGGCTGAACGGGCGGAAGACTCCGATCAAGTCTGCCCTTCTGGACCAGAGGATCGTTGCAGGCCTGGGCAACATCTATGTCGCGGAAACCCTGTTCCGCGCGCACATCAGCCCCCTGCGGCTGGCGGGCGACCTGAAGGAACCGCAGGCCCACGCCCTTGTCCCGATCATCCGAGAGGTGCTGGCCGAAGCCATCGAAGCGGGCGGGTCATCGTTGCGCGACTTCCGGCAGGCCAATGGCGAACTGGGCTATTTTTCCAAGCATTTCCAGGTCTATGACCGCGCCGGCGATCCTTGTGAAACCCCCGGTTGCCAGGGCGTGATCACCCGCACCGTTCAGTCCGGGCGGTCGTCCTTCTGGTGTCCATCCTGCCAGAGTTGACTTGCCAACGCGCCGATTGGTGCTAGGAGTCACCCCGACTGCCATCAAGAAGGCGGGCAAGAGGAGAGGCGGGCATGGCCTATGAAACGCTGATCGTCGAGGTCGAGGACTATGTCTCGCTGATCCGGCTGAACCGTCCCGACGCCATGAACGCGCTGAACTCGACGCTGATGCGCGAGCTTGCGGCGGCGGTAACGGCGGCGGAAGCCAATGAACGCGTCCGCTGCGTCGTCATCACCGGGTCCGAGAAGGCCTTCGCCGCCGGGGCGGACGTCAAGGAAATGGCGGAGAAGAGTTTCATCGACGTCTATTTCGACGACCTCTTCGGCCCCGACGCGCAAGTCATTGCCCGTGCCAGGAAGCCGATCATCGCCGCCGTCGGGGGTTATTGCCTGGGCGGCGGCTGCGAACTGGCGATGCTGTGCGACTTCATCATCGCCGCCGACAGCGCCAAGTTCGGCCAACCCGAGATCAACCTCGGGATCGTCGCCGGAATGGGCGGCACCCAGCGCCTGACCCGCGCCGTCGGCAAGTCGAAATCGATGGACATGCACCTGACCGGCCGCTTCATGGACGCGGCCGAGGCGGAACGCTGCGGACTGGTCAGCCGCGTGGTTCCGGCGAAAAGCCTGCTTGAAGAGGCGATGAAGGCCGCGCAGAAGATCGTCGAGAAATCGGCCGTCACGACCCGGGTCGTCAAGGAATGTGTGAACCGCGCGCAGGAATCCACCCTGGCCGAGGGCCTGCTGTTCGAACGCCGGATGTTCCACGCGATGTTCTCGACCGAGGACCAGAAAGAGGGAATGGCCGCCTTCCTGGAAAAGCGCCAGCCGCAGTTCCGCGACCGCTAGGACCCAGACGGGGGCTGCCACAGCTCGATCGGCGTGCCCTCGGGGTCGTGGATGCGGGCGAAACTGCCGTAGCTGCCGTCGCCGTCCCATTCCGCACGGGTTTCCACGGCGATACCAGCGGCCCGAAGCTGCCCGATCAGGCCTTCAAGATCATCGACCCGCAGGTTCAGCATCCATTGTTTGTCCACCGCGAAGTAGTCGGTCGTGGCCTTGAAGGGCGAAAAGACGGTCGGCCCGGCCTCTTGCATCCAGACGGCGACATCGGGCTGAGTGATGCCAAGATGGGTCTGGTACCAGGCGTTCAGCGCATCTGGGTCGCGCGCCCGGAAGAAGATGCCGCCGATGCCGGTGACCTTGGCCATGCGTGCCTCGCAAATGAAAAGGGCCGCCCTCTGGCGACCCTCTCACACATCACGACAGGCGAAAAGCCTTAGCCGTTGACCACATCCTTCAGCGCCTTGGCGATGGCGAACTTGACCTGCTTGTCGGCGGGCTTGGTCATCGTCTCGCCCGTGGCCGGGTTGCGGACCTGACGCTCGGGGCGGGCCTTGCAGGCGACCTTGCCAAGGCCGGGCAGCGTCACGGTGCCGCCGGCGGCAACTTCGCGCGACACGACCGCAGCGATCGCATCCAGCGCCGCATTCGCGGTCTTCTTGTCGCCGCCCATTTCTTCGGCAACAGCGGCCACCAGCTGGGTCTTGGTCATCGGTTTGGACATTGGATCATCCTTCGTTGTTATTCGCTTCGTGTCATATGCACGTATCCGCCCGCAAATGGCAGGCGTCCCCCGTTCCGGGGTCCCGGCCCAGACACACGGTTTAAGGGTCAAAATCAACCCAAAAACCGCGGGACAGGCAGGTTCCCGGGCTTTTTTGCCCCCTAAAGGAAGGCCGTTTCCTCGAAAGACCGCAGTTTCCGGCTGTGGAGCCGCTCGATGGGCGTGTCGCGCAACCGCTCCATCGCGCGGATGCCGATCTGAAGGTGGCGACTGACCTGGGTCTTGTAGAAGTCAGACGCCATGCCGGGCAGCTTCAGCTCGCCATGCAGGGGCTTGTCGCTGACGCAGAGGAGCGTGCCGTAGGGCACCCGGAAGCGGAACCCGTTGGCGGCGATTGTGGCCGACTCCATGTCCAGCGCGACGGCGCGCGATTGCGACAGGCGGCGGACCGGGCCGGACTGGTCGCGCAGCTCCCAGTTGCGGTTGTCGATAGTGGCGACGGTGCCGGTCCGCATGATGCGCTTCAGCTCATAGCCTTCCAGCTGGGTGACCTCGGCCACGGCCTTTTCCAGCGCGATCTGGATTTCGGCCAGCGCCGGAATCGGGACCCAGACCGGAAGGTCGTCGTCCAGAACGTGATCCTCGCGCAGGTAGGCGTGGGCAAGGACGAAGTCACCAAGGCTCTGGCTGTTCCGCAGGCCCGCGCAATGGCCAACCATCAGCCAGGCATGCGGCCGCAGGACGGCGATGTGGTCAGTGGCGGTCTTGGCGTTGGATGGACCGACACCGATGTTGACCAGCGTGATCCCGTTCCCATCCGCGCGCTTCAGGTGGTAGGTCGGCATCTGCGGCAGCTTCGCCGTGGGCTGGATCACCCCGTCCGGCGTCTCGATCACCTGGTTGCCCGTCGCGACAAAGGCCGTGTAGCCGCTTGTCGCGTCACCCAGGACGGCACGGGCATAGGCCTCGAACTCGTCGACGTAGAACTGGTAGTTGGTGAAGAGAACGTGGTTCTGGAAATGCGTCGGGTCGGTGGCGGTGTAGTGCGACAAACGGGCCAGCGAATAGTCCACCCGCTGCGCCGTGAACGGCGCCAGCGGCGCCGAGCCGTCGTCGTACCGCGTCATCACACCATTGACGATGTCGTCGTTGGTGGTGACCAGATCCGGCACATCGAACACATCGCGCAAGGAGAAGTCCATCACCCCTTCCTGCGGGATCGCCACAGCGCTGCCCGAGACGGCGAAGTGGACAGGCATCGGCGTCTCGGACAGACCCACGTCCACGGACACTCCGTGGTTGCGGATCAAGAGCTCGATCTGCTGGATCAGGTAGTTACGGAAGAGGTCGGGCCGGGTGACCGTGGTGGCATAGGTCCCGGGGCTTGAGACATGGCCGAAGGCAAGCCGGGTGTCGACCTTGTCGAAGCTGGCGATGGTGATGCGGATTTCCGGGTAGTAGGCCCGGATGCGGCGGCCGGGGTGGCCCTTTGACACGGTGCGCAGGAACTGGTCGGACAGGAACTGCGTGGCCTGGGAATACAGCGCCTCCAGCCGGTCAACGGCGTCGGCGGCGCTGGTAAAGCTTTCATGGGCCGGGGCATCGGGGGAAAGGATGGTATGGGCGTCGTCCATTGCGGGTCCTGCAAATTGATCCGGCATATAAGCCGAAACTGGGGTGGCTCCGCAAGTGAAGCGATTGTGACGGGTCAGGCCGCACGGAACAGCGCGACCATCGCCTTGTCTGCGGCGTGGTCGGCGTCGATCCGGGCGGCAGCGGCGCCATAGACCTCGACCTCGATCAATTGCAGGTCAGTGATGCGCTTCTGCGCGCCCAGATCGTCCAGCGCCGCATAGAAGCCCGCCGAGGTCCAGACCCGATGGTTGATCGACAACGCAAACTGCGCCTGCGGGCGGACAACGGCCAGGAGGTGCGGCAAAGCTTCGGGCCCCACATGTCCCGCAGTGAAGGTGCCGGAACTGACGATCCCGCCATACCGGCGTGGCAAGGTCAGTGGCTGGGTGATGTCGGCCTGAAAAAGCCCTTCATAGATGCGCTTCTCCGCCGCGCGCTCCAGCATCTCAGCCGAGAAATCCACCGCATCAATGGCGTCCTCGAACCCCATCTGACGCAGCGCTTCGGCCAAAAGCCCGGTGCCTGCGCCCACATCCAGAACCGGCCCTTGTCCCTGTGCGCCCAGGAAGGCGGCAGCGACGTGGGCAGGCAGCAGATACTGCATATAGGTCGCGAAGCCCTGGTCGTAGCTGGCGGCCCAATCGCGGTAGTAGGCCAGGCAGGCCTCGGGCCCGCTAAGTCCCAGCGCCCCTTTCAGGCCCCCATCCTTCATCGGCCCCATCTGTCACCTCCGCGTCGCGTCCAGCATGGAATGAGCAAGTCACTGCCGCAAGCCCTTGCCTCCCCCTGCCCGCACCCTGATAGTCGCCTCATGTCCACGCTTCTTTCCCTTGGCCACGGCTACTCTGCCCGCGCCCTTGCCCGCCGCCTGGTTGCCCAGGGCTGGCGGGTTGTCGGCACCACACGTAACCCGGCCAAGGCCCGGCAGTTCCATGCCGAGGGGGTCGAGCCGCTGATGTGGCCCGGAGACCCGGGATGGGCGCTGGACGAGGCGACGCATATCCTGTGCTCGGCCGCGCCGGATGCGAAGGGTGATCCGTTCCTGCAAGCGGTGCCCGAGATTGCGAAGGCGAAGGCGGGCTGGGTCGGCTATCTGTCGACGACGGGCGTCTACGGCGACCATGACGGCGGTTGGGTGGACGAGGCCACGCCCCTGACCCCGCAATCCGACCGGGGGCGCCAGCGGGTGCTGGCCGAAGGTCAGTGGCGGGCGACGGGCCTGCCGGTCCACATCTTCCGGCTGGCCGGGATCTACGGGCCGGGGCGGGGGCCGTTCGAGAAAGTACGTGACGGCACTGCGCGGCGGATCATCAAGCCGGGCCAGGTCTTCAGCCGCATCCACGTGGACGACATCGCGCAGGTGCTGGAGGCCTCGATCCGCCACCCCAATCCGGGTGCGGCTTACAACGTATGCGACGACAACCCCTGCCCGCCGCAAGAGGTGATCGGTCATGCGGCACAGCTTCTGGGTCTGCCCGAGCCGCCCGCAGTGCCCTTCGATGAGGTTGCGCCGACGATGACCCCGATGGCGCTTGGCTTTTACAGCGAGTCGAAGAAGGTGCGGAACGACCGGATCAAGGACGAGCTTGGGGTGAAGCTGCTTTACCCCGACTACCCGCAGGGGCTGGCCGCTTTGCTGGCCGGGGGCGATTGAGACGCTCGTCGTCGCCTTCGGCGCTCATCGCTAAGCGACGAGAAGCCGAAGGCGCACGAGGAGCCGTCAGACGTAGCGGTTCCAAAGGTTCTCCAACCGCTCTTGCCGCCCGGACCTGGGCTGCGGCTCCAGCTTCTCGGCGGTGACGCGCGCGGCGGCGTCTTCCAGGCTGCCCGTCAGCATCGCCTGCGCCTTGGGGTCCTTCCAGCCGGCGTAGCGGTCGGCCTTTGCGGCCTCCATCTCGCCCGACTCCAGCAGGGCCGCAGCACATTTCAGCGCGCGGGCGCAGGTGTCCATCCCGCCGACATGGGCCAGGATCAGATCCTCGGGGTCCAGCGACTGACGGCGGATCTTGGCGTCGAAGTTGGTGCCGCCGGTGGTGTATCCGCCCGCCTTCAGGATCTCGTAGAAGGCCACGGCCTTTTCGGCGTGGTTGTTCGGGAACTGGTCGGTATCCCAGCCGGACTGATAGTCGTTCCGGTTCATGTCGATCGACCCGAAGATGCCCAGCGCGGCGGCAAGGCCGATTTCATGTTCGAAGCTGTGCCCGGCCAGGATCGCGTGGCCCTGTTCGATATTGGTCTTCACTTCCTTTTCCAGCCCGAAGTCCTTGAGGAAGCCATAGACCGTGGCGACGTCGTAGTCGTACTGGTGCTTCGACGGTTCCTGCGGCTTCGGTTCGATCAGGATCGTGCCCTGGAAGCCGATCTTGTGCTTGTACTCGACGACCTGCTGCAGGAAGCGCCCGGCATGGTCGCGCTCGGCCTTGAGGTCGGTGTTGAGTAGCGTCTCATAGCCTTCACGCCCGCCCCAGAGGACATAGTTCTGCCCCCCCAGCCGGTGCGTGACGTCCATGTTCGCCTTTACCGTCGCGGCGGCATAGGCATAGACATCCGGGTCGGGGTTGGTCGCCGCACCCGACATCCAGCGGCGGTGGCTGAACATGTTGGCCGTGCCCCAGAGGAGCTTGGCCTTGTGGCCTGCCTGCTTCTCGCCGATGTAATCCGCGATCTCGTTCAGGTTCTTCAGGCTTTCGGCAAATGTCGCGCCTTCGGGGCGCATGTCGGCGTCGTGGAAGCAGTAGAACGGCACGCCCAGGATATCGAACATCTCGAAGGCCACGTCGGCCTTCAGCTTCGCCAGATCCATTGTGTCGCCGAACCAGGGCCGGTCCAGCGTCTGCCCGCCGAACGGGTCACCGCCCGGCCAGGCGAAGCTGTGCCAGTATGCGACGGCGAACCGCAGATGGTCCTCCATCCGCTTGCCCATGACGACTTCGTCGGGGTTGTAGTGCCGGAAGGCGAATTCGTTGGTGGACGACGGGCCTTCGTAGGTGATGGCGGCGATGCCTTTGAAAAAGTCGGTCATGTCAGATCCTTGATGGCAGATTGGGCGGCGCGGAAGCGGGCGTGCCCCGCGTCAAAGGCGTCCTTGAGCGAAGGATCGGGGTCGACCACCCGGGCGATGGGCGGCAGGGTGGCAATTTCGGCCCCCGCCCCGGTCGCGGCCATAAGGCCAAGGCGGGCGGCCCCGAAGGCGCCGCCGAAGTCGCCAGCGACGGGAAGCTGGACCGGGCAGTCCAGCGCGGTGGCGAGCAGCTTCAGCCAGTAGTCGGATTTTGATCCGCCACCGACGGCGAGAAGGTTCTCCAGCCTTGTCCCCGTCGCCACCAAGGCGTCGCGGCTGTCGCGGATGGCATAGGTCACCCCCTCCAGCACCGCGCGGGTTGCGGCCTTGCGGTCGGTCGCGTGTTCCAGGCCGGTGAAAGCGCCCCGCACGGTGGCCGAGTTCAGGGGCGTCCGCTCGCCGCCGAGATAGGGGAGGAAGATCGTCTTGCCCGGGGCTTGCAGCTCTCCCAGTTCCCCGGTCAGCCGCGCCGCATCGGTGCCAGTGAGGTTCGCATACCAGTTCAGCGCATCGGTCGCGGCAAGGATCACGCCCATCTGGTGCCAGGTGTCCGGCAGGGCATGGCAGAAGGTATGCACCGCCGTCGCCGGATCGGGCTGGTAGCCGTCGTTCGCGGCAAAGAGGACGCCCGAGGTACCCAGGCTGACAAACGCCTCCCCGGCCCGCACGACGCCCACGCCCACGCCCGACGCCGCATTGTCGCCGCCGCCACCCGCCACCACGACGCCTTTCGCAAGCCCCCAGCGGGCCGAAAGCGCCTCGCGCAGATAGCCCGAGACCTCGGAGCCTTCGACAAGGCTTGGCATGTGGCTGCGGTCCAGCCCCGTCGCCTGCAACAACTCGTCCGACCAGTCGCGCTTGCCCGTGTCCAGCCAGGAGGTCCCGGCCGCATCGGACATCTCGCCCACATGCTCTCCGGTCAGCCAGAGGCGCAGATAGTCCTTCGGCAGCAGGATCTTCGCCACCCGGTCGCGGATCGCCGGTTCGTGTCGGGCGACCCACATCAGCTTTGGTGCGGTGAAGCCTGGAAAGACGATATTGCCGGTCAGGCGGCGGAACATCGGGTCGCCGTCCAGTTCGACCGCTTCCTCGTGGCTGCGGGTATCGTTCCACAGGATGCAGGGACGCAGGACCTCGTCGCTGGCGTCCAGAAGCGTTGCCCCGTGCATGTGGCCCGAAAGCCCGATGCCGCGCACCTTGGCCAAGGACTTCTGCGCCGCCAGACGGTCGAACACCGTCTCGGCCGCGCTGATCCAGTCCGAAGGGGCCTGCTCGCTCCACCCGTCCTGCGGGCGGGAAACGGTCAGGGGGGCAGTCGCCTCGGCAAGGACGGACTGGTCCTCGCCGATAAGAATACCCTTCAGACCCGAAGTCCCGAGATCCAGCCCGATATACATCACGCGGCCAGGTGCTGGGGCTTCTTGCCCAGGATGATCATGCCCAGGATGTCGTCGTCGGTGACCTCATCGACGTTCACCGTCCCGACCAGCTGGCCGTTCTTCATCACCGAAGCGCGGTCGCACAGCTTCATGACGTTGTGGATGTCGTGCTCGATCAGGAAGATGCCAAGGCCCTGCGCCTTCAGCTCCTGGATCAGTTCGGCCACCATCTGCGTCTCATGCGGACCCAAAGCGGCGGTCGGTTCGTCCATGATCAGGATCTTTGCGTTGAAATACACCGCCCGGGCGATGGCGACCGACTGGCGCTGACCGCCCGAAAGCATGTTCACCGGCACGTTGAACTTGCGGAAGTTCGGGTTCAACCGCCCCATGATCTTTCGCGTCTCGGCCTCCATCCTGGATTCGTCGACGAAGCCGAAGCCGTTCACCAGCTCGCGCCCCAGGAACAGATTGGACGCGGCATCCAGGTTGTCGGCCAGCGCAAGCGTCTGGTAGATCGTCTCGATGTTTTGCGCCCTGGCGTCGCGGGGATCGTTGATCTCGACTTCCTCGCCGTTGATCAGGATCTGGCCGCTGTCCTTCTTGTAGGCCCCCGACAGGCACTTGATCAGCGTCGACTTGCCCGCGCCGTTGTGGCCCAGCAGGCCCACGACCTCACCGGGGAAAAGGTCGACCGTGACGTGATCGACGGCCTTGATCCCCCCGAAGGAAATCGAGATGTCGCGCAGTTCGACAAGCGGGGTTCCGGTTCTGTCTACCATGATATCAGCCCCTTACTTGATGCGTTTGCGGTAAACGATGTCGAGGAACACGGCGAGGACAAGTGCCACACCGATCACGATGCGCTGGTAGGACCCGTCGCCGAAACCGATCAGAACCATGCCGGTCTGCAGGCTGGTCAGGATCAGCGCGCCGATGATTGCGCCATAGATCGTGCCCACGCCGCCAGCAAGCGAGGTGCCCCCGACGACGGCCGCCGCGATGACGTAAAGTTCGTCCAGGTTGCCCATCGCGTTGGTGGCCGAATTCTGCCGCGCCGCACCGATCACCGCGGCAATCCCGGCAAGCCCGCCCATCAGGGTGAAGATCTTCACGATCATCGCGCGGGTGTTGATCCCGGACAGCGCAGCGGCCTCGGGGTTGCCGCCGATGGCAAAGACATAGCGGCCAAAGCGGGTGCGGGTCATCAGGATGGTCATCCCGATGGCGACGATGATCATGATCAGCACCGGATAGGCAAAGCCGTGGCCGAAGCTGGCGCAAACGTCGGAGTAGATGTCGCCGCCCTTTTGCGCGCAGGCCGGAACCTCTTGCCCGATTCTGGCGTAATATTTCTGGATGTTGCCCAGCGGCCAGACGTATGAATTGACGATGGCCGTCGCCCCCAGGATCACGGCGCAGACCAGCCCGATCACAAAGGTCTCGGCCCAGACCGGACGTTGCGCGAAACCGTGGGTCTTGCGCGACCGGCGACCGTTCAGGAAGGCCCAGACGGCAAAGACACAGGCGATGATGGCAAAGATCCAGCTGCCAGTCTTGCCCAGAGCCCCGAAGGACCCGCCCCCGATCAGCGCGAAGGTGTCATCCAGCGGAGCGATGGTCTTGCCGCCCGCCACCAGGAAGGCCGCGCCGCGCCAGACCAGCAGGCCGCCCAGCGTCACGATGAAGGCCGGGATGCCCAGGAAGGCGATCAGCACGCCCTGGAACGCCCCGATCAGCGCGCCCATCGTGATGCCGAAGATCACCGTGATGATCCAGATCGACGGATGGCCCAAGCCCAGGGCGGGGGTCAGCCACTCGACCTGCAACAGGCCCATGTACATGCCGACCATACCCATGATCGACCCGACCGACAGGTCGATGTTGCGCGTGATGATGACCAGCACCATGCCCGTCGCCATGATGCCGATGTAGGCGGTCTGGACCGACAGGTTCCACAGGTTTCGCGGGGTGAGGAAGCCGTTCGCTTCGGCCTGGGTTGCCCCCAGCAGCAGCGACGGGCGGCCAAGGACAAAGGTCGAATAGGCCTCGAAGGCGACCCAGATCAGCAATAGCGCGCCGACCATGCCCAAGAGGCGCGGGTCGATCTCGGTCGCGCGCAGAAAGCGCGTGAACCCGCCGTCATTGGGCGCATGGGAAGCGGGAATATGGGGTGTATCGGTCATGTCCTCGTCCAGCCTGAGAGGGATGGGGCTGTGCCGGGGCCGGGCGCAGAACACCGCGCCATCACGCCTTAAGGGGCGACGGACCAGCCAGAGAGAAAGGGGTGGCGCCGCCCCGGAGGACGGCGCCAGATGGTCAGATCACTGGCAAGCAGCGACGTCGACCGCAGCACCTTCGCAAGCCTGCTCTTTCGAGATGTGGCCAGCTTCGATCGCGACACCGATGGTATCCTTGGTGATCGGGGTCGGGTCCAGAAGGATCGCATTCATTTCAATGCCCTTCTCGCCGCCCGAGAACTTGGTCGCGCCCGGAACTGCGTCCAAAGCGGCCCCTTCGGCCAGAGCCGAAGCGATTTCACCAGCAGCCTTGCCCAACTGACGCGCGTCCTTCCAGACCGAAACCGTCTGGGTGCCACGGGCCACACGGTTGATCGCCGCAAGGTCGCCATCCTGGCCACCCAGCGGAACGTTCAGGCCCTGAGCGGCCAAAGCGGCGGCAGCACCACCGGCCATGCCGTCGTTCTGGCTCAGAACGGCGTCAACGGCGTTGTTGTTGGCGGTCAGGATCTGCTCCATGTTCTTCTGCGCGTTTTCGGGCTTCCAGCCGTCCGAATTCGCTTCGCCGACGATCACGATGTCGCCCGAGGCAACGGCGGCACCGATGACTTCTTCCATGCCCTGACGCAGGAAGCCGACGTTCGGGTCACCCGGGTCGCCCTTGATGATCGCATAGTTGCCCTTGGGGGCCACGGCGAATACCGATTCCGCGATGATCCGGCCGACGCCGACGTTGTCGAAGGTCAGGTAGAAGGTGCGGTCGTCTTCGATCAGACGGTCATAGCCGACGACCGGGATGCCTTCGGCAGCGGCTTTCTCGATGGCCGGCCCGATCGCGTCCTTGTCCCAGGCGTTGATGACCAGGGCGTCCACGCCCTGAGCGATCAGCGCGTCGATGTCCGACAGCTGCTTTTCCGCCGAGGACTGTGCGTCAGCCGAGACATAGGTGTTGCCGGCAGCTTCGATGGCAGCCTTGATCGCGGCTTCGTCGATCTTCCAGCGCTCTTCCTGGAACTGCGCCCAGCTGACGCCGATCACCTTGCCTTCGGCCAGCGCGGCGGACGAAAAACCGGTCACCGCCAGAACGGCGGCGAGAATTGCGGTACGCATGTGTAACCTCCCTAGAGTATCGGCCAGCAGATGACCGGCCCGGCAGATTCGCCGTGACAGGCGCGAATGTGCCGCTAATAATTTCAGTTGTCAAAATATAAAAGCGCCAAAGCCGGGGGTCTTCGACGACTTTGCCGGGCGGCCCTGCGCTACCGGCAGGCCGCCACGCTGGGCATCGCACCCTTGCAGACGTCCTGCTTGGTCACGTGGTCCGCATCGATCACGACGTCCAGATTCTCGGCCGTGACCGGCGTGGGCGTCAACAGGATCGCCCAGACCGGAATTCCCTTCTCGCCCCCGGTGAACTGCTTTGCGTCCGGGATCAGGTTCATCGGCGTGCCGTCAGCAAGGAGGCCCGCGATCTGCCCGGCGCGCTTCGCCAGGTCGAAGTTGTTCTTCCAGACCGAGACCGTCTGCAACCCCTGCGCCACCCGGTTCAGCGCCGCCTTGTCGCCGTCCTGCCCACCGACCGGAACCGACAGCCCCGCCGAGGTCAGCGCCTCGATCGCCGCACCGGCCATGCCGTCGTTCTGGGCCAGAACCGCGTCGACCTTGTTGCCGCTGTCGGCAAGGATCTTCTCCATTACCGCCTTGGCGTTCTCGGGCTTCCAGCCGTCGGCATTGGCTTCGCCGACAATGGTGATCTGGCCACCCGCCACCGCGGCACCGATGATCTCTTCCATGCCCTGTCGCAGGAAGGTGCTGTTCGCATCGCTGGGATCGCCCAGGATAATGGCATAATTGCCCTCGGGCTGAACCTGCTTGACGATGGCCGCGATCAGGCGTCCGACGCCGACGTTGTCGAAGGTCAGGTAGAACACCCGCTCATCCTCGATCATCCGGTCATAGCCCAGGATCGGAACGCCTGCCGCTGCTGCACGGTCGACGCCAGGGCCGATTGCCTCTTTGTCGACCGGCTGGATGATCAGCGCGTCGATGCCTTCCGAGACCAGCTTCTCGATGTCGCGTAGCTGCTGTTCGGCTGAACCGCCCGCATTGGTCGGGATATACTTGTTGCCGTTGCGCTCGATCATCGAACGCATCGCCGTGGCGTCCCAGCGCCACCGCGCTTCCTGGAAGTCCCCCCAGGCGACACCAATCCTCTTGCCTTCAGCAAGCGCACCGGAAGCAAAGCTTGTGATGACCAAAGCTGCCGCGAGGATGAGGCTGCGCATGGGGTATCTCCTCCAAGGATCGGGGCTCAACCAGGCTACCGCTTAAAGTTGAGTCACCTTTGGCCCAACGCTGCCACAACAATTTCAGTTGTCAAAATAATTCGTCTGACAGAAGCTGGGCATTCGCGAGTGTCGGGGCAAATCCGGCGAAATTAGGGTTAAGTGGTGGCGTCGCCTGCCACATTTGGCAACGTTTACTTCGGGGATCGAATAAATGCCTGTTACGGCGACTCGGCCAGCCAGCGGTGACGGGCGCAAGGGTGTCGGGCCGCTGATCCCGCCGCTGACCGAAAGCCAGCGTCCGCTGCGCCAGCAGGTTTTCGACCTGGTGCGCGCCGCGGGCCTCATTCCGCGGGTGCAACTGGCCAAGGATCTGGGCGTCAGTCCCGCCACGGTCACCACCATCTCGTCCGAACTGATCGAGGCCGGCCTGATCGAGGAAGTCGCTGCCCCACGCGACAACGACGCCGGTCGCGGTCGTCCCGCCGTGGCGTTGGGCGTCCGCGCGCAAGCCCACCGTGTCGCCGGGATGAAGCTGTCCGACCGCGAGCATACCGCCGTGATCGTCGACTTTGCGGGCAAGCTGATCGCCGATGACGCAATCCCCCGCCAGCCCGGCCCGATGTCCCTGCCCGAGATCCTGGAAGCCATCGAGACGCTGCTGGCCCGCGTCTGTGCCAAGGCGGACATGAACCGGTCCGACCTTTCCGCCGTGGGCATCGGCCTGCCCGGCTTTGTCGACTGCGCCGAGGGAATGGTCTTCTGGTCCTCGATCCTGGCCGAACGCAACGTTCCCATTGCCGCCGCAGCGACCGCCCGGCTGGGTCTGCCCGCCTATGTCGACAACGACGCCAACCTTGTCGCCCTGGCCGAGTTGTGGTTCGGCGCGGGTCGCAGCCTGTCGGACTTCGCCGTCGTGACCATCGAACACGGCGTCGGCATGGGGTTCGTGATGAACCACCGCATCTATCGCGGCGCGCAGCGGCTGGGGATGGAGTTAGGGCATACAAAGGTGCAGCTGGACGGCGCTTTGTGCCGCTGCGGGCAGCGCGGCTGCATCGAGGCCTATGTCGCCGACTACGCCCTCGCGCGCGAGGCGGCGACGGCGCTGAACTGGGGTCACAAGGAAAGCCAGCCGATCAACGTGCTTCTCGAAAGCCTTTACGACCACGCCAAGGCCGGGAACGTGACGGCAAAGTCGATCTTCCGCCGCGCCGGGCGCTATCTGGCGCTGGGGCTGTCGAACGTGGTCAACCTCTTCGACCCCTCTCTGATCATCCTGTCCGGCGAAAGGATGCGCTACGACTACCTCTACGCCGCCGAAACACTGGCCGAGATGGACAATCTTGCGATCAACACCGGCCGCCCGCGCCCGCCCATCGAGATCCACGCCTGGGGCGACCTGCTCTGGGCACATGGCGCAGCCGCACTGGCCCTGTCGGAAGTGACCGAGGCGATCCTGTCATCGGCCGCCCGCGAAATTGCCGCACAATAGGACTTCTCATGGACCAGATCGATCACATCCTTTCCGCCGCGCCATTCAAACTGGAGGCCGCCGGGCGAGGCTGGGTCCGCACCACCCTGGCCGGAATGGACCGGACCACGAAGGTCCGACAGCTTTTCGTGCACATCTGCTTTGGCACCGGTCCCGAGGTGGTCGAGCGCATGGCGGCTCTTGCTCCCGCCGGGTTGACGAAGTTCTTCGGCCCGGACGCCCAGGCCGAGCTTGACACGCTGGACGCCCTGCGCGGGTCTGCAGCCATTCCCTACCTCGTCAGCGCCGATCTTGAGGGCAGCCGGATGAGCCCCTCCTTCGGGACCGAGGTGCCGAACCCCCTGGCCCTGGCCGCCGTGGACGACGTGCAGGCCTCGGCCACCGTCGCCCGGATCATGGCCGAAGAGGCGCGGGCGGCGGGCGTGAACTGGTCCTTCACCCCGGTCATCGACATCAACGCGCTCTTCCGGTCTCCCATCGTCGCGACGCGCGGCCTGGGATCGGACCCCACCCGCATCCGCGAGCACGCCCTGGCCCATATCCGCGAATTGCAGGCGGCGGGAGTCGCTGCAACTGTCAAGCACTGGCCCGGCGAAGGGCACGACGACCGCGACCAGCACCTTGTCACCACGATCAACCCGCTGTCGGTCGACGACTGGCACGCCAGCCACGGTGCGCTGTACCGCGCCGCCATCGACGCCGGGGTAATGTCGGTGATGTCCGCCCACATCGCCTTGCCGGCCTATGTGCTGGCGCACGACCCGGACGCGGGGCTTGAGGCATACCGTCCCGCCTCGGTCTCTCGCCTGCTGAACCAGACGCTTTTGCGGGATGAGCTGGGCTTCAACGGCCTCATCGTGTCGGATGCGACGCCGATGGCTGGCCTTGGCGCCTGGGCGCACCGCGACGTGGCGCTGCCGGAAGTGGTGTCGTCGGGCTGCGACATCATCCTGTTCTCCGACGAACCCGAAGCCGACGTCGCCCGGATCGAAGCCGCGCTGGACGATGGCCGGATCACCCCTGAACGGCTGGACGAAGCGATGATCCGCGTCCTGGGCCTGAAAGCTGCGCTTGGCCTGCACCAGACCGGCAAAGCCCCGGCGGATCGGTCGAAGCTTGCCACCGCTGCCAGCGCAGAGGCCGCGCGCAAGATCACCGCCCGCGCGCCGACGCTGGTCAAGGACGTGCAGGGCATCCTGCCGCTGTCTCCAGACCGCCACCGCCGGGTGCTGGTCTACACGACTGGCATCGTTACCCCCCTGCACGGCGACGGGATGCCGATGCTTTTCCCCGACCTGCTGCGCGCCGAGGGCTTTGACGTCACGCTTTACGACCCCGCCACCCGGCCCGATCCGCGCAACTTTGACCTGGTGCTTTATGTCATGGCCGAGGAAACGCTCCTCACTCGGGGCCGCATCTTCCTGGATTGGAACCGCCTGACGGGCGGCATGTTCGGCGCGATGGTGCGCCCCTGGCACGAGGTGCCGACGGTACTGATCTCCTTCGGCTATCCCTACTATCTGTATGACGCCCCGCGCCTGCCTTGCGTGGTCAACGCCTATGCGACGATGGA
The DNA here is from genome assembly GCF_030694085.1 of Tabrizicola sp. GTDB lineage: Bacteria > Pseudomonadota > Alphaproteobacteria > Rhodobacterales > Rhodobacteraceae > Tabrizicola. The sequence continues at coordinate 189,957 of NZ_JAUXZE010000009.1, forward strand.
CACGATGCAGCGCGCAACGCTGGACTGCCTTCTGGGCCGCGCCAGGTTTCAGGGGACAAACCCGGTCGACCCGTTCTGCGGCCAGCCCGACGCGCGCTACTGACCGCTCCTCGTTCGACTGCGTCTCCTCCTCGCTGGACAACCGCGAGCAGTCACGCAGTCGTCGACGAGCTACTCCCGGCGCATCCGCGCATCCAGCTCCGCATTGATCGCCCCACCCAGCAGCACGGCCCAGACCGACAGGTAGAGCCACATCATCAGGATGATCACCGCGCCGATCGATCCGTAGAAGACGTTGTAGCTGTTGAAGTTCGCCAGGTAGACCGAAAAGCCGATCGACACTCCGGCCCAGGCCACGGCCGCCACCACCACGCCGACGCTGAACCAGGGTGAGCGGAACCCGCCCGGCACGTTGGGACCAAAGCGATACAGGATCGACAGGCAGGTCACAACCAGCAGGAACATCGCGCCCCAGGGCAGGACCTTGGTCAGCCAGGCCTCGAAAGTACCGAAGGTCACGAAACCCAGCAGGATCGGCACAACGACAACGGTGACCAGCGCCACGAACAGCGCCCCGATCAGCGCGGCGGTAAGCAGGAAATCCACCGCCCAGCCCCATAGCCAGCTGCGGGGTCGCGATCGGTGCACCACGTCCAGCCCCTGCACCAGCGCCGAGACGCCCGCCCGCGCCGAATAAAGCGCAATCAGCAGTGACAGGATCGTCGTCCATTGCAGTGCCGTGCGCGGGGCGGAAATGAGGCCCATCACCTGATCATGAACCAGCGCCCTCGCCTCGGGCGGCAGGAAACGCTCGGCGATGGACAGGTAGCCCTCGATTGCCCTTGGATCGGCGAACATCCCCCAGACCGCAATGGCAGCAGCAAGGCCCGGAAAGACCGCGAACATGGCGAAGAAGGCCACGCCCGCTGCAATCAGTCCGAAATGCCCATCCCCGACCCGCGTCCAGACGCAGACCAGGAACTCCCACACTTCGCGCACGATCTTCATGGCGCCAGCATCCCCCGGAAAGCCGCCCGGCGCAACTTGAAGCCGCTCTGCCGCCGTCGCATGATGGCACCGACAGGAGGATCCCCATGACCTACACCCCCGCCGCCGACCGCTATCAGCGGATGATCTACAACCGCTGCGGCCGGTCGGGCCTTAAGCTGCCCGCGATCAGCCTTGGTCTTTGGCACAACTTCGGCCATGACACGCCGCACGCCACCAAACAGGCGATCTGCCGCACCGCCTTCGACCTTGGCATTACCCATTTCGACCTTGCGAACAACTACGGCCCGCCGCCCGGTAGCGCCGAAGAGGCGTTCGGAGAACTGCTGGCGACCGACTTCAGCGGCCTGCGGGACGAGCTGATCATCTCGTCCAAGGCCGGTTACCTGATGTGGGACGGCCCTTACGGCGAATGGGGTAGCCGCAAATACGTCATCGCCTCCTGCGACCAGTCGCTGAAGCGGATGGGTCTTGATTACGTCGACATCTTCTATTCGCACCGCTTCGACCCCGACACCCCGCTGGAAGAGACGATGGGTGCCCTTGACCACATCGTCCGCTCGGGCCGCGCGCAGTATATCGGCATCTCCAGCTACAACAGCCAGCGCACGCGTGAGGCAGTGGCGATCCTGAAGGATCTTGGCACGCCCCTGCTGATCCACCAGCCCAGCTACAACATCCTGAACCGCTGGGTGGAAACCGACGGCCTGAAGGACACGCTGAAAGAGCTTGGCGTGGGGTCGATCGCCTTTGTCCCGCTGGCACAGGGCATCCTGACCAACAAGTACCTCAACGGTATTCCCGCAGGCAGCCGGGCGGCGCAGGACAAGTCGCTGCACCCTTCGGTGGTGGAAAAAGCGCTTGGTTCGGTCAGAAAGCTGAACGACATGGCCGCCGCCCGAGGCCAGACGCTGGCGCAGATGGCGCTGGCCTGGGTCCTGCGCAACGGCGGGATCACCACTGCGCTGATCGGCGCATCGAGGCCGGAACAGGTGGTGGACTGCGTCGGCGCGTTGCAGAAACTGGACTTCACTGCGGAAGAACTCGCGCAGATCGACTCCATCTCGGAAGAAAAGGACATCAACCTCTGGGCGCGGTCGTCCGAGGATTGACGATGCAAACCCAAGATTTTTCGTCGAAAAATCTTGGGTCGCACTGTTGCTGGACTTACTTCGCCGCCAGAAGCTCCGGCACGGACAGCAGCACGAACTCGTTGTCCATCGCCTTGTCCAGCGCCCGGCCCGAGGAGTAGGGCAGGTTGTTGTCCACCGCGACCATGATATGCGTGTCGTCCACCTTCATCACGTCCTCGATGGTGAAGAACGGCAGGGTGAAGGTCCCTGCGACGCCTCCGACCGTCTCGACCCGCGCCTTGCCCTCGGGGTCGGCGATGGTCATCAGGTCAACATGGCCCAGCCGCTTCACAAAGCCCTCGGCGTCGACTTGCGCCGTGTCGATCAGCACCACGCGCTTGACCAGTGCAGGCAGCGGGAAGCAGTCCGGCGCCGGATCGCCCGCGCATTTCAGCGCCGGCAGCCCCTCGCCATTGTCGCGCTCGATCACCAGGGCGCGGGTGGCGTCGATGAAGTTGAAATCACCGATCGCCGTCGCACCCTCGGCCAGCGCAAACTTGAACTCGGCTCCGGTCCATTCGCCCTTGGCCGGATCGAAAGCCCGCACCGGCAGCGCCGTGCCCGCAGGCTTTCCATCCTCGCCCAACAGGGGCTTTTCGGCCATCGCCCACAAAAGGTTCGTCCCCGGCTGCAGCGCCATGCCTTCGTAGCCGCCCGACCGCTGCACGGTCCAATCCTTGCCCGCCACGGACACAGCGCTGATGCCGGGGGTGTCCGGCCCCTTCAGCTGCACATCACCCTGCATCGTCGGATAGACCGCCAGCACTTTCCCATCCAAGCTGACGCGCAGGATGTAAGGCCCGAACTCCTCACCGATCCACAGCTCACCGTTCAGAAGCTGGATGCTTTCGGGGTCGAAGTCCGCGCCGGTCAGATAGCGGCTGTCGCTGCCCTCATAGGCGATGCGGAACGGGACCTTCATATCGGGATCGCGCAGGAAGACCGTCTGGTTGACCGCAACCGCGCCGGTCGCGAAATCCGGCGTCATGCGGTGGAAGGCCAGCAAGGCATCGGGGCTGTTCGCCTTGGTGCCAAAGCCGTTGTCGGCCAGAACGTAGATCGACCCATCCTCGGCCAGGTTCATCGCAAAGCCCGACATACCCTGCAACGGCTGCCCATCGAAGGGAAGCGACAGGCCCGTGAGCCGTTTGCCATGCATCGCGCCAGTGTCGCCGGGAACCGTCCCCGCTTCCATCGCGCGCGCGGCTCCGGTGAACTTGCCCGACATCTGCGCATCCTGCGGCGCATCGGCGGGCGCGGGGATATAGGTCGCCGCCGGGATCAGGGCATGGCCCGCCAGCGTGGCAGGAAACGTCGTCTCGGCAGCCACAGGCAGGCTGACAAGGGCGGTGCAAAGGGTCAAGGCTGACAGGCGCATGGCAAGGTCTCCGCTGGTGAATGACCAGCACTTGCTGCGGCCACAGGGTTACGCCCGTGTGAAGGCCAGGAAACGATCACGCAACAATCTGCGCCCGGCCTTTGGGGCCGGGCGCACGGGATCACTCGGCGGGGACCTTCGCCACCCCGTCCGACAGCGGATAGGGCAGGCGGCTGACCATCTCGTGCGGGCAGACCTGCAGGAAGTTCCGCCGCTCGCTGTCCCAGTTGCCCAGTATACGCTCGGCGATCCGGCTGCCGGTTTCCTCCAGATGCCGGGAAATCAGGCCCTTCAGCTGCATCTCCCAGTGCGGATGTTCGACAGCACAGGTCAGGATCGATTCCAGGTTCATGAAGTCCTCGGCCACGCCATCGGGGTCATAGACATAGGCCATCCCGCCCGTCATCCCCGCCCCGAAGTTCGCGCCGATCCGTCCCAGGATCACCGCGACGCCGCCGGTCATGTACTCGCACCCGTTCGACCCGCAGCCTTCCACGACCACCGAAGCGCCAGAGTTCCGCACCGCGAAGCGCTCCCCGGCCCGACCCGAGGCGAACAGGAACCCATCGGTCGCACCGTACAGAACGGTGTTCCCGATGATCGTGTTCTCCTCGGCCTTCAGCGGCGAGGACATCAGCGGCCGCACGGTGATCGTGCCGCCCGACAGGCCCTTGCCCACATAGTCGTTGGCGTCGCCCTGCACTTCCAGCTTCAGCCCCCGGACGCTGAACGCCCCCAGCGACTGCCCGCACGACCCCGTCAGCTTCACCGTCAGATGGTCCGGCTGCAACGCGTTCCGCATCCCGAACTTCTTGACGATATGGCTGGAAGCCCGCGTCCCGATGGTCCGCAGCGTGTTCCGCACGGCATAGGACAGCTGCATCTTCTCGCCGTCCTCGAAGAACCGGTGACCGTCCTTGATGATCTCGGCGTCCAGCGTGTCTGGCACGGCATTGCGCGGCTTGGTGCGGTCATAGGTGATCGCCCGCGCCCCATCGACGCTGATCAGCATCGGGTTCAGGTCAAGGTCATCCAGGTTCGCCGCACCGCGCGAAACCTGCGTCAGCAGATCAGCCCGCCCGATGATCTCGTCCATGCTCCGAGCACCAATCGACGCGAGAATCTCCCGCACTTCCTGCGCGTAGAAGGTGATCAGGTTCACCACCTTGTCCGCGCTGCCGGTGAACTTCGCGCGCAGAGCTTCGTTCTGGGTGCAGACGCCCACCGGGCAGGTGTTCGACTGGCACTGACGCACCATGATGCAGCCCATCGCGATCAGCGCGGCGGTGCCAATACCGTATTCCTCGGCCCCCATCATCGCCGCCATGACGATGTCGCGGCCGGTCCGCAGCCCGCCATCGGTCCGCAAGGTCACCCGCTCCCGCAGGTTGTTCATCGCGAGAACCTGATGCGCCTCGGTCAGGCCCATCTCCCACGGCAGGCCCGCGTACTTGATCGACGTGGCGGGGGAAGCCCCCGTCCCGCCGTTGTGGCCCGAGATCAGGATCACGTCGGCCTTGGCCTTCGCCACCCCCGCCGCAATCGTGCCGACACCGCTGGACGACACCAGCTTGACCGTCACCTTGGCGCGTGGGTTGATCTGTTTCAGGTCATAGATCAGCTGCGCGAGGTCCTCGATACTGTAGATATCGTGGTGCGGCGGCGGGCTGATGAGAGTCACCCCCGGCGTCGAATGGCGCAGCCGCGCGATCAGCGCCGTGACCTTCATCCCCGGCAGCTGGCCGCCCTCGCCGGGCTTGGCACCTTGCGCGACCTTGATTTCCAATTCTTCGCAGGCGTTCAGATACTCCGCCGTCACCCCGAACCGGCCCGAGGCAACCTGCTTGATCTTGGCGGACGGGTTGTCACCGTTCGGTTCCGGCACGAAATGCGCCGGGTCCTCGCCGCCCTCGCCCGAGTCCGACTTCGCCCCGATCCGGTTCATCGCCACGTTCAGCGTCTTGTGCGCTTCGGGCGACAGCGCCCCCAGCGACATCCCCGGCGTCACGAACCGCTTGCGGATCGAGGTGATCGACTCCACCTCCTCGATCGGCACCGGCTTGCCCAGGGTCTTGATGTCCAAGAGATCCCGCAGATGGATCGGCGGGTTCGCCCGCATCGCGGCGGAATACTGCTTCCAGATGTCATAGGACGCCCGGTCACAGGCCGATTGCAGCATGTGCATGGTCTGCGCTTCCCAGGCGTGCTTCTCGCCAGACCGCCGCGCCTTGTAGAAGCCGCCGATGGGCAGCACGTCCGCGCCGCCCAGCCAGCCGCGCTTGTGGACCTCTTCCAGCTTCTGCTCCACGCCGGTCAGGCCGATGCCGGAAATGCGCGACTGCATCCCCGGGAAATACTCGGCCACCATCGCGCGGGACAGACCGACAGCCTCGAAGTTCAGACCACCGCGATAGCTGGAGATAACGCTGATCCCCATCTTCGACATGATCTTCAACAGACCCGCGTCGATGGCATCCCGATACCGCCGCATCGCATCGGTGAGGGACCCATCCAGCAGCCCCCGATCAATCCGGTCGGCAATGGAATCCTGTGCGATATACGGGTTCACCGTCGTCGCGCCCGAGCCGATCAGCACGGCGAAATAATGCGGGTCGATGCACTCTGCCGACCGCACGTTGATCGAACAGAACGTCCGCAGCCCTTTCCGTGTCAGCCACGAATGAACGGCGGAGGTCGCCAGGATCATCGGCATGCCGACCTTCTCCGGCCCCTGATGCTCATCCGTCAGCACCAGCTGCCCGGCCCCCGACCGCACCGCATCTTCCGCTTCACCGCGAATACGCTCCAGCCCCTGCCGCAGGTCGTCCAGCCCCTCTCCAACCGGGAAGGTGCAGTCGATGAATGCCACCTGATCGCCGAACCGCTGCACCATCACCTCGAACTCGCGGTTCGCGACGAAGGGGCTTTCCAGGACAAGGATCTCGGTCTGGGAGTTGTTCTCGTCCAGCACGTTCCGCAGGTTGCCGAACCGCGTCTTCAAGGACATCACCCGGCCTTCGCGCAAGCTGTCGATGGGCGGGTTCGTCACCTGGCTGAAGTTCTGGCGGAAGTAGTGCGACAGCGGCCGGTAGACCGACGACAGCACCGCTGGCGGCGTGTCATCGCCCATCGAGGCGACCATCTCTTTCCCGTCCTCGGCCATCGGGGCCAGAACCTGCTCCAGCTCCTCGATGGTGAACCCCGCCGCGATCTGCCGCTTGCGCAGGTCGCCGCCGCTGAAGGTCTGCGTCTCGGGGATGTCGCGCAGCAGGCTGTTCAGGTCGACGATCTTGCCCACCCACTCACCATAGGGCTGCGAGGCGGCCAGCTTGTCCTTCATCTCGGTGTCGTGGAACAGCTTCCCCTCCACCATGTCGACGGCAATCATCTGCCCCGGCCCAAGCGCGCCTTTTTCGCGGATCGTGCTCTCATCAACCGGCACCATGCCAGCCTCCGACCCCGCGATCAGAAGGCCATCACCCGTCACCACGTAGCGCATCGGCCGCAGACCATTGCGGTCCAAGCCGCCGCAAACCCAACGCCCATCGGTCATCGCCAAAGCCGCCGGACCATCCCAAGGCTCGATGACCGAGTTGCAATAGGAATACATGTCCGCCCAGGCCTTGGGCATGTTCACCGTCTGCTTGCTCCAAGCTTCCGGCACCAGCATCGTCTTGGCCATCGGCGCGCTGCGCCCCGACCGCACCAGCACCTCGAACACCGCGTCCAGAGCGCCCGAGTCCGACGTCCCGCCCGGAATGATCGGCTTGATGTCCTCCGCCGCCTCGCCGAAGTTGTTCGACGCCATGCGGATTTCGTGGGACTTCATCCAGTTGACGTTGCCCTTCAGCGTGTTGATCTCGCCGTTATGGGCCAGCATGCGGAACGGCTGCGCCAGCCACCACTGCGGGAAGGTGTTCGTCGAATAGCGCTGGTGGTAGATCGCAAAGGCGGATTCAAACCGCTCGTCCATCAGGTCGGGGTAGAAGGTCGCGACCTGCTCGGCCAGCATCATCCCCTTGTAGATGATCGACCGGCAGGACAGGCTGCACAGATACATCCCCTGGATGCCCGCCGCCGTCGCCGCCTTCTCGATCCGCCGCCGGATGACGTAAAGCTCACGCTCGAAGTGGTCCTGGTCGATGTCCTTTTCGCAACGGATCAGGATCTGCTCGATCTCGGGCCGCGTCGCGTTGGCCTTGTCGCCCAAGACGCTGACATCCACCGGCACATGCCGCCAGCCGTAGATGTAATGCCCCATCCGAAGAACTTCCGTCTCCACGATGGTCCGGCAGCGTTCCTGAGCGCCAAAGTCCGTCCGCGGCAGGAACACCTGGCCCACGGCGATCAGCTTGCCCACATCCGGCTCATGCCCCGTCCGGCGGACCTGGTCGTAGAAGAACCGCACCGGGATCTGCACATGGATGCCCGCCCCGTCGCCGGTCTTGCCGTCGGCATCCACCGCGCCCCGGTGCCAGACTGCCTTCAGCGCGTTGATCCCGTTTTCCACGACCTTCCGGCTTGGCTTGCCACTGATCGAGACAACCAGCCCAACACCACAGGACGAATGTTCGTCCTCGGTCTTGTAAAGCCCGTTCGCGTCCAGCCAGGCGCGCTTTTCCTCTTCGGCCTTCACCCAGGCGGCGTCGTAGTTCGTCATGGCATCATCCCTTCCAGGTCGCTGGGAAACGTTGGTTTGCTGTTGGCTATGTCAGCCTGGCTAAGCAAAAGCTCGCAGTCTTCTATTGGCATGGTCGAGCTGAACTTGGGCTCGCCAGGAAAGATAAAGTCGACGGGGCTGCGGTCTGCCTGAACGTGCTTGCTCAGGTTTCCGGGGATCGTCGTCTGCTCGGGTCCCGAAAAGACCAAGCGCCAGTCCGACTGGACATACTCCGTCCCGCTGCGTTCCTGAATGACCAGACCGTCGACCGAGCCGCGGGTCAGGTTGAACGCCACTTCCTCAAGCTCGATGCCGTCGATGGTCACAGCCGAATAGGTCACCGGAACGCGATCCGGCACGGTGACTCGGAAACGCAATCCGACAGACATTTCGCCCAGGCCGGCAGGATCAACCATACGATACTCGACGATCGAAGTCCTCTCGGACTGCAAGCTGGACTGACTGGGCAGTCCAACCGACCCGGCGTCCAGCTGATAATCCGTGCCGCCCCTGGGGTCGATCTGGCGCAGCGGCACCGTTTCGGCATCCGTCAACGTCAAAAGCCGCAAGCCTTCAACGTCGAAATCCGCGCGCCAGACGTGGCCCTCCGGCTCGGCAGCGCAGCGGTAGTAGTTCGAAATGCGGCATTCGCGGAACTGGACCGTAAGGAAGGTTTCGCACCCAGCAGGGGCTGCCCAGACCTCCGCCTTTGCAGGGGCTGCGACGGCAAGGCAGGACGCAGCCAAGCCGAAAACTCCCCAAAGGTCCGGGTGCCGAAACCCTGTCCTGACCATGCATGGCGGGGATGCGGTCATTCCGCACCCGCCAGCAGCGGGAATTTCTCCACGCACTGTGCTCGCGTCAAAACGTTCCGACCGGTCCCTGCGAAAGCATAGCTGTCGGGTTTGTGGTCAATGTAGATCTCGTTGGTCATGGTCAGCCCGTTCGCATCGTCGAACAGGCCCACCGGAAGCTCCAGATTGCCCGCATAGGGTACGTCCACCGTCACCCGGAACCACAGGGCCGACCCGCAGTCGGAGCACCAGGCCCGCTCACCCCAGGCCGAGGACTGGCGCTTGGCGATATGCTCAATGCCAACCCACTCCACGTTCCCCTCGGGCACCGTGATCCCCAGAAGCGCCGAGCCGGTCCACTTCCGGCACATCGGACAGTGGCAGACGCCGAAATTCGTCCCCGTCAGCACAGCCTTGAACCGCACAGCACCACACAGACAGCCGCCCTCGCGCTCAAGGCTCATGACTGACCCTCCAGACCGGAAGCTCTGCCGTCAGCGCGTCGCAATCGAACATCGGCTGACCGGAGAGGAACCCCTCCTCGCCCGGAAAGACGAACTGCATGGGCGAGCCGTCGATCGGCAGCCATTGGCCATCGCCCAGATCCGTCTCGCCCGGCCCGGCAAAGAACAGCCGCCATTCAGGGTGGATGTATTCGTTGCCCCGCGACCGGCGCAGGGCGTTGCCTGACAGGTCGTATTCGGTGAAATCGACCTCGGTCTGTTTCAGCGCGATGCCGTCGATGGTGACGTTCTGCCCGGTCAGACGGTCATAGCCCTCGGCCCGGCTTCCCGCCCCGTCCTCCTTGGACAGGCTGAAGCTCCAGGTATCCATCCCCTCGGCAAGCAGTTCGGACATGCTGGCCGCATCGGCAGGATTGGGGTCCAGGACCTGCTTTACCGGGTCATAGCTTTCCAGCCATTGCCCTTCGGCGTCGATCTTCGAATAGAAGAACGGCCCCTCCTGATCCAGGTCCACCCGCCACTGGTCGCCCGGCTGGTCGGCCGCGCAGCGGTAGTAATGCGAGACGCGGCATTGTTTGGACTGCACGGTCAGGAAGGCCTCGCAGCCCTCGGGCGCCGCCCAGGTGCCGGCCAGCGCGGGGGCGGCCGGGGCGGTCAGGCAGGCAAGGATCAGGAACTTCCGCATAGCCGTTTCACCACTGGAGTCAGGTCACATTTCCTGACGTTTAATATTTCCTGCGCCTGGCGTGCGTATGGACGGATGCCATACGCAATCCATACCTGGACCAGACTACTCCGCCGCCACGGCCTCGGTCTGGCTGAGGTAGCCCAGGATTGCCTCGGCCGCCTCACGCCCGTCGCGGATTGCCCAGACCACCAAGCTGGCACCGCGGACGATGTCGCCAGCCGCATAGACGCCCGGCAGGTTGGTCTCATGCGTGCGGAAATCGGCCTTGATCGTGCCCCAGCGGGTCACCTTCAGCTCTGGCACGCCCCAAAGCGTCGGAAGGTCCTCGGGTTCAAATCCAAGGGCCTGGATCACCAGGTCGGCAGGTTCGACGTAGTCCGCGCCTTCGATGATCTCGGGCGTCTGCCGACCCGTCGCGTCGGGGGCTCCCAGGCGCATCTTCTGCACCATCACGCCATCGACCTCGGTCCCGCCGGTAAACCCCTTGGGCGCAGAAAGCCACACGAATTCAACGCCTTCCTCTTCCGCGTTCTGCACTTCGCGCTGCGACCCCGGCATGTTCGCCCGGTCACGCCTGTAAAGACACTTGACCGACAAAGCACCCTGCCGGATCGCCGTCCGCACGCAGTCCATCGCCGTATCGCCGCCGCCGATCACCACCACGCGCTTGCCGCTGGCGTTCAACTCGCCGCTCTCGTACTCGGGCACGTCGTCGCCAAAACCCTTCCGGTTCGACACCGTCAGATAGTCCAGCGCCTTCACGATGCCCCGCGCCCCGACGCCCGGGGCCTCGATGTCCCGCGCCTTGTAGACGCCCGTCGCGATCAGCACCGCATCATGCTGGCCCCGGATCGCGTCAAAGGTGATGTCCTCGCCCACATTGCAGTTCAGGACGAAGTTGACGCCCCCGTCCGCCAGCTGGGCGTTGCGGCGTTCGACCACGTCCTTCTCCAGTTTGAAGCCGGGGATGCCATAGGTCATCAGCCCGCCCGAACGGTCGTAGCGGTCATAGACCGTGACCTGCACACCCTGCCGCCGCAGCATGTCCGCCGCCGCCAGACCCCCCGGCCCCGCACCGATGATGCCAACGGATTCAGTCCGTTCCGCATGGGGACGGATCGGCTTGACCCAGCCTTCCTCCCAGGCGGTGTCGGTGATGTATTTCTCGACCGACCCGATGGTCACCGTGCCATGACCCGACTGCTCGATCACGCAGTTGCCTTCGCAAAGCCGGTCCTGCGGACAGATACGGCCGCAGATCTCGGGGAAGGTGTTGGTGGCCTGGCTGATCTCGTAGGCCTCCTGCAACCGGCCCTCGGCAGTCAGCTTCAGCCAGTCGGGGATGTTGTTGTGCAGGGGGCAATGCGACTGGCAGTAGGGCACGCCGCACTGGCTGCAGCGGCTGGCCTGTTCGGCGGCCTTGCGATCCGCGTACTCGCGGTAAATCTCGTGGAAATCCTGCGCGCGCGAGGATGCATCACGTTTCTCGGGCATCTCTTTCCCGACGGTGACGAATTTGAGCATCTTCTGCGTGGCCATGACCTAGCGTCCCTTGCGACTTCTTCCGGGACCGACGGGATACAACCGTTCCGTGGACATGAAAAGTCAGCACCGCTTACCTATTTATCGGTTTTTCGCAAGATGAGGCAGAAGCTCTGACATTTTTATGGCAAATTAGGTCAGTATGGTTTCCGAACTGAATCAGTAGCCCAGCAAAAGCGCCGTCAAAGCGACTGATCCAACTATGATTCGCCACCACCCGAACAGTGCATAGCCATGCTTGCCGATGAAGTTCAGCACCCAGCGGACGACAATAGCCGCGGTAAGAAAGGCGACTGCGAAGCCGACCGCAATGTCCCACATCGCTGCAAAGTCCAGGACATCGCGGTTCTGGTACAGGTCATAGACCACCGCTGCGCCCATCGTCGGCAGGCTGAGCAGGAACGAGAATTCCGCCGCCGCCCGCTTCTCAACCCCCATCAGAAGGGCCCCGACGATCGTCGCCCCGGACCGCGAGACGCCGGGAACAAGCGCCAGGGTCTGACAGAACCCGATGATCAGCGACTTTCCGAACGGCAAGTCAAGCGCGTCATGGTGGACCGGCACAGGCGCGATGCGGTCGATCACCAGAAGGACAAAGCCGCCCAGGATCAGCACGATGGCGATCAGCATCGGGGACTCGAACAGCACCGACTTCACGAACCCATGCGCCAGCACGCCGACCACGACGGCTGGCAGAAACGCCAGCAACAGCGATACAATCGAGCGCCGGGCTGCATCCTCATGGCGCGCCCGCAGCAGAAGGCGCAGGATCAGCGTCGCATAGACCGAAAACAGCGCCAGAATCGCGCCCAGCTGGATCACCACTTCGAACGTGCGCCCCGCAGAGTGAAAACCCAGGAAATGCCCGGCAAGCAGCAGGTGACCCGTCGAAGACACCGGCAGAAACTCGGTCAGTCCCTCCAGGAGACCCAGGAAGGCAGCGGTCAGCGTGTTGTCCACACCTCAGACTTTCTTGAGGTTCTTGGCCGAATCCTTGATCGCCGCGTATTGGCCGGACGGGCGATAGCGCCAAAGATACTCGGGCAGGACGGCCTCCATCGCAGTGGGGGTGATCCCCAGGTCGGCAAACCCGCGCGCGGTGGGCGAGACCACGTTGTCACGGGCCAGGTTGCGCACCTGGTCGCGCGTGATCATCTTGTTCTCGATCAGGCCCAGCGTCACCGCCTGCAGCATGTCGAACCCGAAACCCATGATACGGGCCACGAAGAACGGCATGTTGACCACGGCGCGACGGCGCTGGATCACCTTTAGCATCCGGCCCATCAGACCGCGGAAGGTATCAACCTCCGGCCCGCCAAGCTCGTAGACACCCGGAGCCGCCCCGCCGTTCACCGCCGCGACCGCAGCCTGTGCCACGTCGTCGACATAGACCGGCTGAAACCGCGTGTTCGCCCCCACGACCGGCAGGATCGGCCCCATGCGGGTCATCGCGGCAAAACGGTTGAAGAACTGATCCTCGGTCCCGAAGATGATCGACGGGCGCAGGATCACCGCTGTAGGGAACGCCGCCAGAACCGCCGCCTCGCCCTCGCCCTTGGTGCGGGCATAGGCGCTGTCGGACAGCGCGTCAGCCCCGATCGCCGAGATCTGCACCAGTTGCCCGACGCCCATGTCCGCAGCAATCCGGGCCACCCGGCCCGCACCCTGGGCCTGGACCGCGTCGAAGGTGTTGGCGCCGACGCCGTTCAGGACGCCGACGCAGTTCACTACCGCATCCGCGCCCCGGATCACGGCCCGCACGCTGGCATCGTCGCGGATGTTGCAGGCCACGGGCTCGACCTGGCCGGGCACGCCGTAGGGCCGTACGAAAAGCGCCTCGTTGGGGCGGCGGACTGCAACACGCACCCGCCAACCCTCTTTCGCCAGCCGACGGGCAATGTAGCGGCCGACAAAGCCCGACCCGCCGATGATGGTGACCAGCTTGCTCATGCGCGCACTCCTTCACGGGCACCTGAAAGGCACCGGAAACTGGGCCGATCATTAGCCGCGCCGCCCCCGACGGGCAAGGCCAAAGCGGCGGCAAGAAATTTGCGCGAGGGGCCGTTGACTCTGTCAAACCGGGCCGTTACATCGCCCATCAGTGCCCAGATGGCGGAATTGGTAGACGCACTGGTTTCAGGTACCAGCGCTGCAAGGCGTGGAGGTTCGAGTCCTCTTCTGGGCACCATTACATACCAGAAAAACCCTGCAATCGGTTCCGATTGCAGGGTTTTTGTTTTCCAGGGGCCACCCGCACCAGAAAGCCGGGCCGTTCACGCCACCCGCAGGCCCTGGGCCCAGACCCCGCGCAGTGCGCCAGCGGTGCCAATCCTTGCCACCCGCACCAGATCGGCCCGCGCCCCGAGCTCGACCTTGCCACGGTCGGACAGACCGACGGCCCTGGCAGGCGCCGATGTCACGGTCGCGACCCCTCGGGCAATGTCGCCCCAAAGATCCCCAAGCATCAGTGCCGCCGACAACAGCGACGACGGGACATAGTCCGAGGAGATGATGTCCAGCAGCTCGGCCCGGGCAAGGTCAGAGGCCGCGACGTTGCCAGAATGGCTGCCACCCCGGATCAGGTTGGGCGCGCCCATCATCACCTTGATGCCGTGGTCGTTGCAGGCCTGAGCTGCTTCGACCGTGGTCGGGAACTCGGCGAAATGCGCGCCGTGTTCGGCGGACCGTTCAACGTGGCCGACTTCGGTGTCGTCATGGCTGGCCAGCACCGCGCCATAGCGGCGGGCTGCGGCGACGGCGGCGGCCTCATGTGCCGCACCGTGCCGCGCCGACAAGTCCTTTTGCACCGCGATATGCGTCTCGAACTCGGCCTCGCTCATGCCGTGCTTGCCCATGACGTATTTGCGCAGTTGCGTCATGTCGCGGAACTGCCGCTCTCCGGGGGTGTGGTCCATCAGGCTGACGATCCCGATCCGGTCCTCGGGGCCGAACTTGTCCAGCTCCTCGACGAGGGTTTCCGAACAGACCTCGGCCCGAAGATGCAGGAAGTGGCTGATCTTCAGCGCGCCCTGGTCGCGTAGGCCCAGGATCTCGTCCGCCAGCGCCCGGGCATATTCGCCGTAGTTCGCCTTGGCATTCGACACCACGGACCCGACGCGCAGCGCATCGAACACCGTGGTTATCCCGACACTGGCCAGTTCCGCATCATGCGCGATGATCGCGGCGGCGTGGGGCCAGTCGACCTTGGGGCGCGGCTCAATATGGCGCTCCAGGTTGTCGGTGTGCAACTCGATCAGACCTGGCATCACCAGATCGCCGCCGCAATCTTCGGCACCCAGGGGCACAACACGGCCCTCCGAGATGTCGCCGATCTTGCCGTCGACCATACGCACGGTCCCGCGCAGGGTCTCGCCTGGCAGAACCAGGGTTGCGTTGGCAAGGATGGTCTCGCGTGTCATGTCGTCCTCGATTGTCTTGCGGCCCGCTGTGCGGTGGCCTCTGGTGACATCGTCCCGTCACACCAATGTGACAAAACCTCGGTACCCCGGCGCGCATGGACCAGATCGCCCGCTACGCTGTCTACTACGCTCCGCGTGAGGGGGCCTTTGCCTTTCGCGCGAACGAATGGCTGGGCCGCGACCCCGCCAACGGCAACAACCTGCCGCAGCCCGTGCTGGCAGGGATCGGCGACCCGCATGGCATTACGGCCGAGCCTCGCCGCTATGGCTTCCACGGCACAATCCGCGCGCCGTTCCGTCTGGCCGACGGAGTGACGGATGCTGCGGTTCGGGACTGCCTGGCCAAGCTTGCTGCCAGCCTGGCGCCGGTTGTGTGCGAAGGGCTGCAAGCCGAGACCCTGCATGGCTTCGTCGCGCTGACACCACTTGGCTGTGAGGCGGCGCTGCTCAACCTTGGCGCCGCAGTGGTTGAAGCCACCAATCCCCTGCGCGCCGCCCTGACCGAGGCCGAGACCGCCCGCCGCCGCCCCGATCAGCTGTCCTTGCGCCAGCGTGAATTGCTGCACCGCTGGGGCTATCCGCATGTGATGGAGGAGTTCCGCTTCCACCTGACCCTGACCGACCGGCTGGACAAGCCCGATCCGGTCCGCGCCGCGCTGGAGGACTTCTTCGCCCCGGTCCTTCCGCGCCCCTTCGTGATCGAGGACCTGTGTCTTTTCGGCGAAGACCTGGCCGGCCGCTTTCACCTGTTGCACCGCTACGCCCTCACCGGCTGAAGCGCCGCCAGAAGGCGGGCGGTGCCGATCTCGGGCGCAGCGTCGTTCACCACGGTCTGGAAGGCGATCCCCTCGGGCATCTCGAACGCGGCACGGGACAGGCGGGCGCGGATGTCTTCGGCCGTCTCGCGGCCTCGTGCGGCAAGGCGGGCGGCCAGGACGATATCGGGCGCGGT
Organism: Tabrizicola sp.; assembly: GCF_030694085.1. GTDB lineage: Bacteria > Pseudomonadota > Alphaproteobacteria > Rhodobacterales > Rhodobacteraceae > Tabrizicola. The sequence goes on from NZ_JAUXZE010000009.1 coordinate 205,995, forward strand.
GACGAGGATCACCCGCAGGCCGGGAAAGACCGTTGCCGCCACAGGCAGGGCTGCGCGACTGCCGTTGAAGATCACGTCGCCGGGGGTGGTGACCTGGGCTTTCGGGATACCATATGACAACCCGTGCGCCGTCCAGGTCAGGGCGAAATCGCCGCGCGCCTGCCGGAGGGCAAAGTCTTCAGGGGTGACGCCTTCGAAGTCCTCGCCCCCGGCCTCGGTCGGGCGGGTGATGACCCGGCGGACCAGGCGCAGGTCAGGACGGACGGCCAGCACCCCCCGGATGAGCGTGTCTTTCCCGGCGCCCGAAGGCCCGACGATGGCGAAGATCATGCCGCAAGCCTTGGCGTGAAGCCGGTCACATCGACCAGCCGGTCGCAGACCCGCGCCCGCGCGCCTTCGTCGTGGAATATCCCCAGGATCGCCGCACCGCGTGCCTTGGCTTCCTCGATAAGGGTCAGCACGACCTCTCGGTTGGCCGCGTCAAGGCTGGCAGTGGGTTCGTCCAGAAGCAGCGCCGGATAGGTGTGGGCGAAGCCGCGCGCGATGTTCACCCGCTGCTGCTCGCCCCCCGAAAAGGTGGTGGGCGACAGGGACCATAGCCGTTCCGGGATGTTCAGGCGCCGCAATAGGCTGGCGGCGCGATCCCGCGCATCTTCTGCAGGGGTGCCAAGCGCCAGAAGCGGCTCGGCAACCACATCCAGCGTCGGCACGCGGGGCACGACACGCAGGAACTGGCTGACGTAGCCAAGGGTGTGACGACGCAGCGCGATGATCTGACGAGGCTCGGCAGTGGCCACGTCAAGGTCGCCCACGATCAGACGCCCCCCGGCGGTCAGGTAGTTGCCATAGACCATCCGCATCAGCGTGGATTTACCTGCGCCGGACTGGCCGGTCAGGCCGACACATTCGCCGGGGGCGACGGTCAGGGAGGCCCCCGCCATGACCGGGATCACCGCGCTGCCCTGATTGTGCAGGGTGAAGGACTTGGACAAGCTCTCGATGCGGATCATGGGGTTATGCCTGAAGGACAGAGGAGACGAGAAGCTGGGTATAGGCGTGCTGCGGGTCGTCCAGCACCTGATCGGTCAGGCCCTGTTCCACGACGCGACCGGATTTCATCACCATCAGGCGGTGGGCCAGCAGGCGGACGACGGCAAGGTCATGGGTGACGATGATGACGCTGAGACCCAGGTCCCGCACCAGCCCGCGCAGCAGGTCCAGAAGCCGCGCCTGCACGCTGACATCAAGGCCTCCGGTCGGCTCGTCCATGAAGACCAGCCGCGGTCCGGTCACCAGGTTCCGCGCGATCTGCAACCGCTGCTGCATCCCGCCCGAAAAGGCCGAGGGCCGGTCGTCTACCCGGTCCACCGCAATCTCGACCCGGCCCAGCCAGTCCACCGCCTTGCCCCGGATCTGGCCGTAGTGCCGCGCGCCGACGGCCATCAGCCGCTCGCCCACGTTGCCGCCCGCGCTGACGCCCATCCGCAACCCATCGCGCGGGTTCTGATGCACATAGGCCCAGTCGGTGCGGGAAAGCCGCCGCCGTTCCGTCTCGGACATCGCCAGCACGTCGCGGCCGTCATAGCTGATCCGTCCCAGGTCCGCGCGCTGGTGGCCCGCCAGACAGGACAGCAGCGTCGATTTGCCCGAGCCGCTTTCGCCGACGATCCCCAGAACCTCTCCCGGGTAGAGGTCGAAGGTTACATCCGCACAGCCGATGCGGGGACCGTAGCGTTTCGTCAACCCATCGACCCTCAGCAACGGCTGGTCGGTCGCCACAAGCTTTTCCATCACGGTCATGCCACGCCCTCCGGCTCGGGCGCCCAGAGCCGCCCCTTCATGCCCCGCGCCCGTCGACCGGCGCAGAAATCGGTGTCCGAGCAGACGTACATCCGCCCACCCGCATCGTCGGTGATCACCTCGTCCAGGTAGCTGTCCTTGGCCCCGCAAAGGTCGCAGTCATGCGGCGCTTTCGAGGTCTCGAACGGATGGTCGTCGAAATCCAGGCTTACCGCCTTCGTCCAGGGCGGCAGCGCGTAGATCCGCTGCTCACGCCCGGCACCGAACAACTGGATCGCCGGGTTGCCCGCAAGCTTCGGGTTGTCGAACTTGGGGATCGGCGAGGGGTCCATCACATAGCGCCCTTCGACCTTGACCGGATAGGCGTAGGACGTCGCGATCTGGCCGTGCCGGGCGATGTCCTCATAGAGCTTCACATGCATCAGCCCGTATTCTTCCAGCTCATGCATCTTCCGAGTCTCGGTCTCGCGCGGTTCCAGGAAACGCAGGGGTTCGGGGATCGGGACCTGGTAGACGAGGATCTGGCCCGCAGTCAGAGGCACCTCCGGGATGCGGTGACGGGTCTGGATCACGGTCGCCTCGCTGGTCGCCTCGGTGACAGCCACCCCGGCGGTGCGCTGGAAGAAGCGGCGGATGCTGACGGCGTTCGTCGTGTCGTCCGCCCCTTGGTCGATGACCTTCAGCCGATCCTCGGGCACCAGACAGGCTGCCGTCACCTGCACCCCGCCCGTGCCCCAGCCGTATGGCATCGGCATCTCGCGGCTGGCGAAGGGGACCTGATAGCCCGGCACCGCGATCCCCTTCAGGATCGCGCGGCGGATCATCCGCTTGGTCTGTTCGTCGAGGTAGGCGAAGTTGTAGGCCTCCGCCTGGGAACCAGCGTCAAGCATGGGAATTGCCCCCGAAAGGAGTGTGCATCATGGACATCTCGACCATCGCCTGGATGTGTGTCGGAATCGCGATTCTGGGCTTCGCGCCCCTGTGGTGGCGGTAGGTCATTCCGCCGCCTCCTGCAGCGCCATCGCCTCGGCGCGCAGCTTGCGGACCAGTTCCAGCTCGGCCTGGAAATCGACGTAATGCGGCAGCTTGATGTGTTCGAGGAACCCGGTGGCCTGGATGTTGTCGCAGTGCATCAAGACAAATTCCTCGTCCTGTGCGGGGGCGCCGGTGAAGTCTTCGCCCAGCTCCTGCCAGCGCAGGGCGCGGTCGACGAGGCTCATCGCGATGGCCTTGCGTTCGGATTGGCCCATGACCAGGCCATAGCCGCGGGTGAACTGCGGGGGTTCGGTTTTCGAGCCCTTGAACTGGTTCACCGTTTCACATTCGGTCAGCTCGATCTCGCCGATCTCGACGGCGAAACCCAGCTCGGGGATGTCCACCTCGACCGCCACGGTGCCGATGCGCAATTCGCCGACAAAGGCATGGGTCCGGCCGTAGCCGCGCTGAGTGGAGTAGGCCATCGAGAGAACAAAGCCTTCGTCGCCGCGGGTCAGGGCCTGCAGGCGCAGGGTCCGGTCGGCGGGCAGTTCCATCGGCTCGCGCGTCAGGTCGGGGGGCGTGGCGTCGCCTGGTTCGGCGACCTCGATCAGCCCGTCGCGGTTCAGGAAGCTGGTGACATGCGGGACGCGGGATTCCCCCTCACCCCGGCCCTCTTCCCCCGAAGGAGAGGGAGTGTCCGGCGTTTTGCCCTCGGCCATCAGGGTGAAGTCCAGAAGTCGGTGGGTGTAGTCGAAGGTCGGCCCCAGCACCTGCCCGCCCGGCAGATCCTTGAAGGTGGCCGAGATGCGCCGATCCACCGCCATCGCGCCGGTATCCACGGGGTTCGAAGCGGCAAGGCGCGGCAGTGTGGTGCGGTAGGCCCGGATCAGGAATACGGCCTCGATCAGGTCGCCGCGCGCCTGTTTGATCGCCAACGCGGCCAGGTCAGGGTCATAAAGCGAGCCCTCGGCCATCACACGGTTGACTGCCAGTGCCATCTGCTCGCGGATTTGCGTAATCGTGAGCTCCGGGACCGACAGGTCACCCCGCCGCTCTTCTGCAAGCCACTGGTGCGCGTTGTCGATGGCGCGCTCGCCACCCTTGACGGCCACATACATCAGATCGCCTCCACGCGGGTAGACCGGGGCAGGCCGGCGATCTGGTCGCCGGCGGTGAAAAGCGTATCGAACCCAAGCGGGAATAGCGCCCGATTGGCGCGGAAGGCTGCGGTTTCGGGCAGATTGAGCCAGGTTGCCGTCTCGATCCCCGGGCCCGTCAGCGCGGGGCCGTGGGGCGAAAGCCGGTCACATTCTACGATCAGCGTGGCGGAGCGGTCTGGATAGTCGGGCTGGCCGATGCGGAAGCGGCTTACGGGGTGCAGGGCGTCCCAGGTGCCGACCGCAAAGTCGGCGTCCTCGGCAGCGGCAAGCGGCGCGCCGATGTGGAAGGCAACCCAGTCCCGGACGCCTGCGCAGTCGGCGCGACCGGCCAGATGCAGCCGCGTCGTCGGGTCGGTCAGGACCAGAAGCGCCACGCCCGCTGCGGTGGATAGCGGTGCAGGGGGCTGCGCTCCGGCTACGCGGCGGATCGTTCCAGGGCGTGCCAGCGCCTCAAGTATCTCGCGGAAAGCGCGGGCGGACTGAAGCGGGGCCTCGGTGAAGCCGCCCAGAAGAGCGTCGGATGCGGCAATCATTTGTCCTCTCCGCGAACCAGGGTGAAGAAGTCGACCTTTGTGCCTGCGGCCTTGTCGGCGCGGCTTGCGCGTGCCGCCTGCGCCTCGGCTTCAAGCGGCTTCAGGACGCGGGACGTCAGGTCGTTTGCCGCGTCGGTCTGCATGAGCGCATCGATCGCAGCAGCCCGCAGCGCGTGGCCTTTGTCGCGGCCCTGCACCCAGGCGTGGCCAGCCTCCCCCGAGGCCAGACGCACCGACGCGCGGGTCACGGTCATCTCGCCAAGATTGAACGCAGCCCCCGTCGCGCCGACGCGGCCCCGCACCATGACTGCGCCAATCTCGGGCTGGCGCAGGACGGAATGAGGTGGAAGGTCAGGCAGCAGCGCGGCCAGCCGCACGGCCGGGGCCTTGGCCAGCATGGCCATCCAGGTCTTTCGGTCCAGAGGTGAAGCGTCGGTCATTTTCATCTCGACAGGTTTAGGGGGTTGTCTATCTATCTATACAACTATACAAATCATAGCTGACGGGCGGCACGAGGCCAACCAGAGAGTTGTGAATTTTTAGTGACAGGATAAGCTCTTGAAGGAAGCCATCTGGTCCGCTATCGCGACCACCCTGACCAAAGAGATCACCGCCGGCCACTACCGACCCGGCGACCGCCTGCCAACCGAGGCAGCGCTTGCGGCCCGTTTCGGCGTGAACCGCCACACGGTCCGCCACGCACTTGCCGCACTGGCTGAACAGGGTCTAGTCCATTCCCGGCAAGGGGCGGGCGTCTTCGTGGCGCAGCGGCCGACCGACTATCCCTTGGGTCGTCGGGTGCGGTTCCACCAGAACGTGCTGGCCGCCGGGCAGGCCCCTTCGCGCCGGATCAGCAGAACCGAGACAAGGGCAAGCGATGCCGAAGAGGCCCGGGCGCTGCGGCTGAAGGCAGGCGATCCGGTGCAGGTGGTCGAGGGGGTCTCATTGGCAGATGGACAGCCGATCGCGGTGTTCCGGTCGATCTTTCCCGGGGGTCGGTTTCCCGACCTTCCGAACCTGGTCCGCGCGACGGGATCGATCACCCGGTCGCTCGCGGCCTCGGGCCTGACCGACTACACCCGAGCCGAAACCCGGCTGACGGCGCAGCTGGCAGACCCGGTGCTGGCACTGGCGTTGGCGGTGCGCCCCGGCGCGCCGGTCATGCGGACAGTGGCGGTGAACGTCGATCCGAAAGGGGTTCCGGTCGAACTGGGCACGACGTGGTTCGCGGGGGACCGGGTCACGCTGACGGTCGCAGATCAGCCCTGATACTTTTCCAGGAACGCCTCGGCCGTCAGCGACCGGAAGTCGAGGAGTGCGGCGCGGAGGCGGTCGTGGCTCCAGTCCCACCAGGCCAGCGCCATCAGGCGGTCCGCGATGCCCGGGGCGAACCGGGGACGGAGCGGTTGGGCCGGGATGCCGGCCATGATCATGTAGGGCGGCACATCCCTGGTGACGACCGCCCCCGAGGCGATGACGGCCCCGGCGCCGATGGTCACCTCGGGCTTCACGATGACGCCGTGGCCAAGCCAGGTGTCGGGACCGATCACGGTGCGGCGGCTGGCGCGGCGGGCCATGAATTCGGCGTCGTCCGGGATGTCGTCCCAGTAGTAGGAGGACCGGTAGAGGAAGTGATGCAGACTGGCGTTTGCCATCGGGTGATCGGTCGGCCCGATGCGGGTCATCGCGGCGATGTTGGCGAACTTGCCGACCGTGGTGTTGGCGATGTCCGACAGCCGGTCGCAGTAGGCGTAGGCCTCGAAGGTGGAGTTGAGGACGCGGGAGCCCTCGCCGACCTCGGTCCAGGGGGCGAAGGTGGAGTTCACGATCTGGCAGCCGGAGTGGATCACCGCGCCGTCGGGGGAGAGGCGTGGTCCACGCTGGGCGGATTGCTCCGATCCTGTAGACTCAAGGGGTTGGCTGTGGGCGTTCATGGTCGATTAACCTTGTTCCTGGTGGCAGCCCCTCACCGCGACCCTCTAACCATGGGCGAGAGGGGGCGCGGGTGGAGCCGTCAGCACCCGGTTTGCGGGCGTGTCGCCCTGCGTGGCTGCGGCGCCTCCGGCGGGGATATTTGGCCAAAGATGAAACGGCGGGCGAGGCAAGGGGATCAGGTCCCCTTGATCAGCTTGCGGCGGAGCCAGCCGGAGAGGCTGTCCATAGCCATGACCATCAGGACGATGAGAACCATGTAATAGGCGACTTCCTCCCAGTCCTTCTGGGTGATGATGGCCTGAGTCAGCAGAAGACCGATCCCGCCGCCGACGATGGCACCGATCACCGTTGCACTGCGGGTGTTGGATTCAAGGTAGTAGAGGATCTGGGACAAGAGGACCGGCGTGATCTGCGGGATCACCCCGAAGCGGGCGCGCTGGAGGCTGTTCGCGCCGGTGGACTGGATGCCTTCGACCTGTTTCTCGTCGATATTCTCCAGGGCTTCCGAGAAGGTCTTGCCGAAGGTGCCTGCGTCGGTGATCGCGATGGCGATCGCGCCGGTCATCGGGCCAGGGCCGAAGGCGCGGGACAGGATGATGGTCCAGATCAGCCCATCCACGCCGCGGATGAAGTCGAAGACCCGGCGCGCGGCAAAGCGCAGGGGGCCGAGCGGGTTGAAGTTCCGCGCGGCGAGGAAGCTGAGGGGCAGGGCCACCAGGGCTGCGGTCATCGTGCCAAGGAAGGCCATCAGGATCGTCTCGAAGATCGCCCAGGCCACGTCGCCATGCCGCCACATCTTGTTGGTCCAGAATTCGCCGACCATGTAGCCGAGGTTCGAGCGGCTGGGGTCGACGCGTTCGCCGGTCGTTGCCAGCGCGAGCAGGTTGCCGAAGGACTTGCCGTAGAACGGACTGTCGAGGGTGAAGAACCACAGCTCCCAGCCGGGTTCGTACTTGAAGGTCTCGACCTTGGAGCGGCTGTAGCTGAAGCGACCCGCGACGGTGGTGACCGAAACCTTGTTTTCGGCCACCGAGATCCAGTCCGGTATCGGTTCTGGTGCGGTCAGCACCGGCTTGCCGCCTTCGGGCCGGATGTCGATGGTGCCGTAACCGGGGACGACATAGCGCGCGCCCTGGTCGTCATAGGTGACAACGTGGCCCTGACCGAGGTCGATGGTGGTGACGGTGCCAGAGATCGTGACCCAGTCGGGCAGCATGCCGGCGGGATAGGTTCCCTTGTTTTCGCCCTCGATGGCGACGGTGATCTGGTCGGTGCGGTTGTCGCGGGTGACATGGGTCTTGTGCGACCAGAAATCGCCAAGAAGGATCGTGGCGTTGTCGAAGCGGGCGCGTTGGGCCAGGCCCGCAAGGTCAAAGCTGATCGCGGCGTAGACCAGGTAGGCGAGGATCGCTGCCGGGATCGCGAAGGCCAGGCGGCGTTTGGCGGCAAAGCTGGCGGTGACGGTGTCGGCGAGGCTTGGCGAAAGCGTTGCGGTCATGTCAGTGCCCCTTCACCAGCTTCTGGCGGTAGCGGTCCGATATCTGGTCGATCACCACGATGGTCACGAAGAGAAGAGCGAAGATCGCCACCACCTCGTCATAGCGGCCCTGGCCCCATTGCATCGCCAGTTTCAGGTCGTGGCCGATGCCGCCTTCGCCGACAAAGCCCAGGATTGCCGAGGCGCGGACGTTGATCTCGAACCGGAGAAGCGCATAGGACAGCCAGTTCGGCGCGACCTGCGGGATCACGCCCAGCCACATCCGCTGCGACCAGTTGGCGCCGACGGATTGCAGGCCCTCGATGGGTTTCAGGTCGGCGTTCTCGGCCACTTCGGAGAAAAGCTTGCCCAACGCGCCGCCGGTGTGCAGCGCGATGGCGATGACGGCGGGGACCGGGCCACCGCCGAGGATGTAGATCAGGACCAGCGCGATGACGATTTCCGGGATGGCGCGCAGCGCGTCCATCGTGCGGCGGAAGACGGGGATGAGGGCGGGCCAGCGCGCGAGGCCGCGGGTGGCCAGAAGCGAGAGCGACATCGCGGCCAGCCCGCCAAGTAGGGTGGCAACGGCGGCGATGTTCAGTGTCTCGATCAGGGCAGGGATGTGGTCCCAGAAGATCGCGGGCAGAAGCGCGCGCTTTACCCAGGCTTCGGACAGGACCTCGGAGGGAAAGGCGAAGACCTGGTGCAACCCGCTGAGAAAGCCGCCGGCGTTGCGCTCTTCGGCCAGGTTCCAGCCCGAGGCCATGAGGGCAACGAAGATGACGATCAGGATACCGCCATACATCCGCTTGCGGCGGACCATGTCGAGATAGGCTTCATTGCGGTTGGCCAGATCGGGGCGCTGGCCCTGTTCCGGTCCGAAGGCGATATCGACCATGAGATCATCCGAAAAGAAAAAGGCCGGACCCCGGGGAGCGCGGGGTCCGGCCGGAAGGAAGGCTTACATGCCTTCCTGAAGCTTGCGGGCGGCCAGGATGCCGTCATAGGCCGAATGTTCGACCGGGACGAAGTCCTTGGCGTCACCAGCGGCAACGGCATAGGCGCAGTCCTTGTCGGTTTCCCACAGGTCGGCGGTAAGCTGGGTCACCTTGTCCTTCACGTCCTGCGGCAGGGCCTTGCGGACGACCATCGGGCCTTCCGGGATCAGGGTCGAGCGCCAGATTTCGACAAGGTTCGACATGTCGACGAGACCTGCATCGGCGGCCTTGCGGAAGGCGCCCGAGTTGTAGCCGTCTTCCCAGTTGCCCAGGCCGTCAGCCCAGGACACGCCGGCCGCGAAGTCGCCGTTGGCAACGCCGACGATGGTCTGCTCATGGCCGCCGGACATCTTCACTTCGGCGAAGTAGTCTTCCAGCTTGCCATACTTGGCGGTCAGTTCCGCGCCGGGGACCAGATAGCCCGAGGTCGAGTTCGGGTCCGCGAAGGCGAAGACCTTGCCCTTGGCGTCGTCCATCGAGGTGATGCCGCTGTCTTGGCGGGTGAAGCCGATGGAATAGTAGCCGGTCGAACCGTCCAGGTTCTGCTTGGTCAGCTTGACTTCGACCGCTTCCGGGTTGGTCAGGTAGATCTTGGCATAGGACGAGGCGCCCAGCCAGGCATAGTCCAGCGTGCCGCCGAGCAGGCCCTGGATCACACCGTCATAGTCGGCGGGGGTGAATATCTTGACCGGAACACCAAGGGCTTCTTCCATCTTGGCGCGGAAGCACTCGTTCGAGGTCATGCGGTCCTGGGCGTTTTCACCGCCAAGGATGCCGATGTTGAATTCCTTGATATCCTGGGCAAGGGCCGAGGAGGCGAGGATCGCGGTCAGCGCGGTTGCAGTCAGCAGCTTTTGCATGGGTGCTCCATGAAGGTTGTGGCCTTTTGGGCCGGGAAGTATCGGAGGTTCACGACAGCATGAGGTCGGCGTAGGACCGGTCGGCTGCGGCGTCGGTGGGGATCGAGGTCGACGTGGCGTCCTCGTTGAAGCTGGCGTCGGCACCGTAGATCTCGCGCGCGACGCTGGTGGACAGCTGGTCGGGCGTGCCGTCAAAGACGATGCGGCCGTCACGCATGCCGATCACCCGGTCGCAGTAGCGCCGGGCGGTGTCGAGGGTGTGGAGGTTGGCGATGACCATGCGACCGTCCTCGACGTTGATGCGCTTCAGCGTGTCCATCACGACCTGGGCGTTCATCGGGTCGAGCGAGGCTATGGGTTCGTCCGCCAGGATGATCTTCGGGTCCTGCATCAGCGCCCGGGCGATGGCGACGCGTTGCTGCTGGCCGCCGGACAGCGCCTCGGCGCGTTTCGGGGCCTGTTCGCTGATGCCGAGGCGGTCGAGAATCTCCAGCGCCTTCAGGATATCGGCGCGGGGCCAGAGGTTGAACATGGTCTGCAGGGTGGACCGGCGGTTCAGGATGCCGTGCAGGACGTTCGAGGCGACGTCCATCCGGGGCACCAGGTTGAACTGCTGGAAGATCATCGCGCAGTGCGACTGCCAGGCGCGGGCTTCGGGCCCCTTCAGCGCCAGGACGTTGCGGCCATCGACCAGGATCTCGCCCGAGGTGGCGTCGAGAAGCCGGTTCATCATCCGCAGGAATGTGGATTTCCCGGCACCGGAACGGCCGATGATGCCGACGAAGGCGGGGCCGTTGATCTGGAAGCTGATGTTGTCGACGGCCGCCTTCTGGCCGAACATCCGCGTCACGCCCTGCACATCCAGCATCGCCGGCCCTCACCTTTGGTTGCGACGGTCCTAGCGGGCGGATGTGACAGGTTATCGAAGTCTGGATGAAGCTTGTGTGACGGGTCTTACCATTTGATGTGGCTGGGCCAGATGTAGGTCTCGTCCGGGTCCTTCAGGGCGGGGGCGGCCAGTGCCATGCAACGGCGGCGCAGGTCGGCGGCGACCTGATCGCGGTCAAGCTGCGCCAGCTCCAGGGCCGCGACGGGCGTTCCAAGGCGCAGCTCGACCGGCTGGCCGATGCGGCGGCGGGTCTCGTGGAAGATCAGCGCGACACGCAGGGGGTAAGAGGTGTGGCTGGCGATCTGAAAGAGGCGTGAGTTCTGGCCGGAGAAGTGCACCGGCAGGGTCGTCACACCGGGGATCGTCGCCAGCCGCCCGATGAAGGGGTGCCAGGGCGCATCCACCGCCCGCCCCTTAAGCGGCTTGTTGGCCGTCGCTACCCCGCCTGCCGGGAATACCGCCACCACCTTGCCTGCCGCCAGCAGAGCTGCCGCCTGCCGCCGGGTCTCGGCAGTCAGCCGCCGCGCTTCCGGCGTGCCGGAAAAATCGACGGGCAAAAGGTAGGGATCAACCTCGGGCACCCGGCAGAGCAGGCTGTTGGTCAGGATGCGCACGTTGCCGCGCAGCTGCATCCCCAGATGGCCGATGGTCAGCCCGTCCACCACCCCGAACGGATGGTTCGCCACCAGGAGAAGCCCACCTTGCGCCGGCACCGTCTCCAGATGCTGCGCCCCTTCGGTAATGCGGGGCTGGATGCGCAACTGGCGCAGGGCCGCCGAAAAGATCGGGACGCCGGGGGCGCGGTCGCTCCACGCCCAGTCCAGATAGAGGCGGCGCAGCTTTGGCTGGCCGGTCAGCGTCTCGACCGCGCGGATCAGGCTGCGGCGAAAGATCGACTGGCCGGAGTGGGAATAGGTGAAGTCGACTTGCGGCGCGGCAGGCAGCGTGTCGAAGTTGGCAATCGCGTCGAACATCGGGGGCTCTCCTTAGAGGGCGGGTTCGGTTTGGGGGATGGCGGGCAGGGCAGAATAGCCGGGGCGTCCGGCGACCCAGGTGCGCATCGGGGCCGGGGTTTGGCCCTCGGGCCAATCGAGGAGCAGAAGGTCGGCGCGCTGGCCGGGGGCGATGCGGCCCCGGTCGGCAAGGCCCATCGCGCGGGCCGGGTTCAGCGACACGAGTTTCCACAGCGCGGGAAGCGGGGCAACGCGGTCGGCATGCAGCCGAACCATCGCGCCCAGCATCGCCGGGTAGAAGTAGTCGGAGGCCAGGATGTCGCACAGCCCGCGCGCGATCATCTGGGCTGCCCCGGGGCTGCCCAGATGACTTCCGCCACGCATGGCGTTCGGCGCACCAAGGACGATGGGGTCGCCTGCGTCCCGCGCCGAAAGGAAGACGCGGTCGTGCATCGGGAACTCTGCCACCGTCGCGCCAAGGTTCCGGTAGTAGCTGCGCGTTTCGGTCTGGCTGTCGTCGTGGGACAGCATCGGCACCTTATGCGACCGGGCCAGCGCCGCCATCCGGGCGATATGCGCCGGAACCTCGGCACGGCGGCTCCAGACCGAGGTCAGCAGCGCCACATACTCTTCCGGCGAAACCTGGGCGCGGCGGGCGTGGTCGGCCATCTTCTTCACAAAGCGCGGGGCATCTAAGGGCGTGACCGGATAGGGGTCGACCTGGTCGAAGGGCCTGTCCTGAACCGGAACATCGGGATGCAGCAGCATCGAGGTCGTGTGGTCGTTGAAGGCCAGCGCCGGGCGGTCGGCACTGGTCAGGGCATGGGCGATCAGCGGCTCGGCCTCGTGGCAGAAGGTCTCCCACCGCAGTTGCAGGCGGTTCTCGGCGGTCAGGCGCGGGCGCAGGCGTTCCAGCGCGCGGACGATCTGCCAGCCGGTATCGACGCTGCGCAGGCCCGGTTCCCAGGACAGGGTCAGGGCGTGGTAGGCGGTGGCGATGCCGTTCGCGGCAAGCTGGCGGTCGGTCTCCAAGAGAGCGGTTTCCACCGGGACCATCACACCGGGGCGCGGCATGACTTGCCGTTCGAAGGCGTCGCCGTGGATATCGACGAAGGCCGGGGCCAGGATACGACCGCAGGCCGGGATCACCGATGCCCCGTCGCGGGCGACGTCGATCCCGGTGATGCGTCCAGCCTCGATGCGGACCGACGCCGTCTCGATCCGGTCGTCCAGAATGACACGGGCGCCTTCGACCAGTTCGGCATTCATCCCAGACGCTCCGCCAGAAGATGCCAGTGCCACGAGCCGGGCTTTTCGTGCGGGCGGTCGAAGAGGGTGAAGACCTCGAAGCCCCACATCAGGGACAGAAGATCGGGCGCGGTGCAGAAGTAATGCGGGTGGATCTTGTCGCCTTCACCCTCGAACACCCAGGTGTGGCGGCTGATCTCACGGCCCTTGGCCTTTGCCTGTTCGACCGGCAGGCGGCGGGCGGACAGCATCGTCGCCATGAACGTGCCACCGGGGCGCAGGACGCGGGCGATCTCGGACAAGGTGCGGCGCACGACGGATTCGTCGCCGTGGTAGATGACGTTCCAGGCAAGGACGTGGTCGAAGCTGGCGGTCTCGAACGGCAGGTCGGTCATCGGCGCCTGCACGGCGTCCAGCGTCAGGTTGCGCGTGAAGGCGGCGGCGGCGACGGCGGCGGTCGCAGCCTCGGACGCGTCCAGCGCGGTGACCTGGTGGCCCGCTTCCGCGAAGGCCAGCGCATGCCGCCCGATCCCGGCGCCCAGGTCCAGGATGCGCGACCCCTGCGCCAGGGTGCTGGCGTGGTCGATGGCCCAGGGTTCCGGCATTGCCCAGGGGCTGGAGCCATCGGCCTTCTGCCACTCGGCGTTCCAATAGAGATGTGCGGTATCGGTAAGCATATGGTTCATATCAATTTCCTGCGAATCCAGCCCGAGCCTTGCTCGACAGCGACGACCAGGGCCAGCATGAGAAGGATGATCGCCAGCGCCTCGTCATAATTGAAAAGGTCGAAGGCAACCTTGAGGTCGACCCCGATGCCACCTGCCCCGACCAGGCCCAGGGCAGCAGAGCCACGCACGGATTTTTCCAGCGCGAAGAGCGAGGTAGCGGTGAAAGACGGCAGGCAGGCTGGGATCACGGCGGACCCGATGATGCCAAGGCGGCTGGCCCCGATGGCGCGCAGGGCGTCCTGCGGGCCGGGGTCGGTCTCCTCCATCGCTTCGGCAAAGAAACGACCGGCAAAGCCGATCTTGTCGACCATGATCGCCATGACCCCGGCAGCGGGCCCAAGGCCGACGATGATGATGAAGATGATCGCCCAGACAAGGTCGGGGACCGTGCGGAAAAGCGCGATGACCGCGCGGGCGGCGTGGCGAACCAGCGGGTGCGGGGACAGACGGTCAGTCGCCAGGATCGCGAAGGGGAGCGCCAGGATTAGGCCCAGGAAGCAGCCCGCGACCGCCATCTGCAACGTCTCCAGAAGCTTCCAGCTGATGGGCACGATCCGGGTGAAGTCCGGCGGGAACATCTGGGTCAACATGCCCGACGGCGCGAAAAGGCGGGCGATGCCACTGCCCAGCCGGTCAAGCGCGGGCGCGGTGGCGGCCAGCGAAGTGACGACCAGCGCCAGCACAGCCAGAAGGGCCGCGTATTCGACCAGGCTGCGATGCTGAAAGCGGGCAGGGGCAAAGGTGGTCATGCGGCCTCGGCGTGGTCGAAGAAGTGGCGCAGGCTGGACGGGGTCGCGCGGCTGGTGGGCTGGTCAAGCGCGATGCGCCCGTCGGCAAGGCCAAGGATGCGGTCGGAAAAGCGCAGCGTGTGTTCCAGCCGGTGCGAGATCACCAGAAGCGACAGGCCGTCGTCGCGCACCAGGTTCAGAAGCAGAGACATCACCTCTTCCCCGGTCTGCGGGTCCAGGCTGGCGTCAGGCTCGTCAGCCAGGATGAAGGCGGGGCGCTGCATCAGCATGCGGGCAATGGCGACACGCTGCTGCTGGCCGCCGGACAGGCTGTCGACGCGCACCAGCGCCCGGTCGGCCAGCCCGACACGCGCAAGGCAGGCCATCGCCTCGTCGCGAACCGGGGCCGGGGCGAGCGACTGCGCCCAGGCGCGGGGGCCGGACATCCGGGCCTGGACACCGTGGATCACGTTCGACAGGGCGGACAGGCGGGGGACAAGATTGTGCCGCTGCCAGACGATGCCCACCTCGGCCCGAAACTGGCGCAAGGCTCGGGGGGACAGGGCGGGCACCTCGCGGCCAAGCATGCGGATCTGGCCCGACGTCGGCTCGATCAGACGCACCAGGCAGCGCAGCAGGGTTGACTTGCCCGATCCGTTCGCGCCGATCAGCGCCGTGGCCTGGCCAGGCGCCAGCGCGAAATCGAGGCCCTGCAGGACCTTGCGGCCCGGAAAGTCCTTGGTCAGACCCGCAACGGCAAGGACCGGCTCTGCAATAGCAGAGCCGGTCAGCGTCCGGGCGGGTAGGACCGGAGCGTTCATGGCGAGATCACTCGCCGACGAATTCGGTGAACTCGGTGATGCCGATGTTCTCGAACATCTTGCGCACCACGTCGTAATCCGCGTTCGTCACCGAGGCGTTGAACTTGCCGCCGATGTACTTGGCGTTTTCCTCGGTCGAGGTCAGTGCCGCCAGGATCGCCTCGTTGTTGTCGGCAAAGGTCTTGCGCACGGTCTCGACCACCTCGGGCGCGACCTTCGAGGACGCGAGCAGGATGTCGTCGGGCAGCTGTGGTCCCTTCACCAGGACGCGGAACTTCTGGTCAGGGAACTTTCCGGTGATGCTGTCGATGTGGGTCCGGTTCAGGCCGATCCCGGCAATATCGCCCGAGATCAGCGCCTCGACCGCGACGTTGCGGTTCAGGAACACCGGCTCGTAGTCCACGGCATAGGTCAGCCCAGCCTGCGCCAGAAGATCGACCGGCCCCAGGTGTTGCGAGGTCGAGCCAATCTCACCGAACGAAATCTTCTGCCCCTTCAGATCGGCAGGCGACTTGACCGCGCTGTCGTCCAGCACGACGACAGTCGAATAATAGTCCGGCCTGACCCAGGTCACGACCGGCTGGGCATCAAGGCGGGCGTTGAACACCACATACTCCGCCGGCCCGGTCAGCACGAAGTCGACCTGGTCGGCGGCCATCGCCTCGACCGCAACCGTGCGGCCCGAGACCGGGAAGAACTCGACCTTCAGGCCCGAGGCCGCCTCGAACGCGTCCTTGAACGGCCCCATCTCGCGCTGCAAAGCCTCCATCCCGTCGATGTCGGTGACGGCGAAGCGGATCGTGTCCTGGGCAGCGGCCTGGGTGGCCGCGGCAAGGCCGATGGCCAGAAGGCCCGAGGCGAGGAGGTGTTTCATGGCGGGGACGTCCTTGTCAGGTGATGCTGAAAAGGGCGGATAGCACTGCCGAACGACAGCCTTGCGACGGTCAGGTTACAGTCCTGCGACAGAGCGCGCTGCAAGCGAAAGGCCCGGCCGCTGTGCGACCGGGCCTTGTCCCGTAGAGTCCGATGCTGCGATCAGTGGCGGCGGTCGTCTTCGTCCTCGTCGTCGTCCTGCTCGCCCGCAGGCAGGTTGAAGAAACTGTCGGCATCCGAGAAATCGGACGCCGGGCTGTCGTCTTTTTCCTCGTCGCCGAAAACCTCCAGCCCCGAGAGGGACGAGGGCATCCGCGCGTCGGGCGCCATGCCCAGCGACTGCTCGGTCGACACCAGCTTGCGGCGTTCGTCGTCGGACATCACCACGCCGTCAGCCGCCTTCTTGCGCGCGGCGGCCTGAACGGCGGTGTCAAGTTCGGTCTGCTTGCACAGCCCCAGGGCGACGGGGTCGATGGGCTGGATCGAGCCGATGTTCCAGTGCGTCCGCTCACGGATCGACTGGATCGTGGGCTTGGTGGTGCCAACCAGCTTGCCGATGGCGCCGTCCGACAATTCGGGGTGGAATTTCACCAGCCACAGGATCGCGGCCGGACGGTCCTGGCGCTTGGACAGGGGGGTATAGCGCGGGCCACGGCGCTTTTCCTCGCCCACGGCGGCGGCGTTGAACTTCAGCTTCATGCGGTACAGCGGGTCGGCCTGGGCGCGGGTGATCTCGATCGGGTCAAGCTGGTTGTTGGCGACCGGGTCGAAGCCCTTGACCCCGGTTGCCACGTCGCCATCGGCAATCCCCTGGACTTCCAGCTCGTGCATCCCGCAGAAATCGGCGATCTGGGCAAAGCTCAGCGTCGTGTTGTCCACCAGCCAGACGGCAGTGGCCTTGGCCATAAGCGGTTTCGACATCGGATCTCTCCTTTACAAACCTGTCCCGTGCCGGGAAAACGGCTGCGGGCCTGGCCCGCGAGTTCCACGATTTCGGGGAATTCAGGCGCCCATATAGGGCCGAAATGCGCAAAGGGGAAGCGAAAATGCGCCTGTTCCTGTTGGCCATCGCGGCTTTGTGCTGGTCCGGTGCCGCACAGGCGGAAGGCGAACAGGCCGGGGACTTCGACTATTACGTCCTGTCGCTGTCCTGGTCCGCAGCCTGGTGTGCGCTGGAGGGCGATTCCCGCGACGACCCGCAATGCGACGTGGGTCGCGGGTTGACCTTCGTGCTGCATGGTCTTTGGCCGCAGTATGAGGACGGTTGGCCGTCGTTCTGCCGCACGGCCCAGCGCGACCCGACCCGCACCGAGACCGCCGCGATGGCAGACATCATGGGCGGGGCCGGGCTGGCGTTCTACCAGTGGAAGAAGCACGGGCGCTGTTCGGGCCTGTCCGCGCCCGACTATTTCCGCACCGCACGCGCGGCTTATGACCGCGTCGCGGTTCCCGGATTTCTGGAAGACGTCTCCCGCCGCCTTCAGGTCCCGGCGGCAGTCGTCGAGGAGGCGTTTCTGGAAGCAAACCCCGACCTTGCGCGCGACCAGATCACCATCACCTGCAAGGCGGGCCTGATCCAGGAGGCCCGGATCTGCCTGACCCGCGGTCTGGACTTCCGGCGCTGTGGCGACGACGTGATCCGGGACTGCCGGTTGACCGACGCCGTGCTGGAGCCGGTCCGTTAATGTGGCAGGCGGGATCGAAAGAAAATTGCGCGTTCTGAGGGGATTTAAGGAAAAATGGCGGTTGTCCAATATCCGGGTCCCGACGCGGCTGGGGTCCGCACCGGGAAAACAAACGTCTGGATCGAAACCTCCGACCCCGCCTGACCTAAGTTGACCTTACGTCAAGCTCACACCACCGTGAAGTCACGGGCCGGACGAAATGGAGGCGAAAGAGGTAAGGAATTCCTTACGGGTTGACCCGCAGCACGATCTTTCCGACATGACCGCCGGATTCGATCCGCCAATGCGCCGCCGGGGCGTCGGGCAGGTCGTATTCGCTGTCCATCACCACCTTGACCGCACCGCGTTCAATCATCGGCCAGATGTTTTCCTCAACCGCTTTGGCGATCTTTGCCTTGGCGAGGTCCGACTGCGGCCGCAGGGTGGACCCAGTCAGGACCAGCCGCCGCGTCATCAGCTCCGCCAGATTCAGGGTGATCTTGGCCCCTTGCAGGAAGGCGATCTGCACCAGCCGACCGCCGTCGGCGAGCGCCTTGAAGTTCCGCTCGATGTACGGTCCGCCCACCATGTCCAGGATCAGGTTCGCCCCGCCGAAACCCTTCATCTCGGCCACAAAGTCCGTCTCGCGGTAATTGAAGGCCGCTTCGGCCCCAAGATCGCGGCAAACCTGGCACTTTTCATCGCTTCCCGCCGTGGCGAAAACCCGGGCGCCAAGGGCATGCGCAATCTGGATCGCCGTCGTCCCGATCCCGCTGGTGCCGCCGTGGACCAGGAACCGTTCACCCCCGCGCAAGCCACCGCGCATCACCACATTGGACCAGACGGTGAAGCAGGTCTCGGGCAGGCAGGCGGCTTCCTTCAGCGACACACCACTGGGAATCGGCAGGGCATGTGCTTCGGGCGTCGCCACGTATTCGGCGTAGCCGCCACCGGGCAGCAGGGCGCAGACCTGGTCGCCGATCTTCCAGCGCGTCACGCCCGGCCCCACTTCGACCACCGTCCCCGAACATTCCAGCCCCGGCAGGGGCGAGGCCGAGGGTGGTGGCGCATAAGCCCCGGCCCGCTGCAGGGCATCGGGTCTGTTCACCCCGGCATAGGCGACGCGGATGATGATCTGGCCGTGACCCGGAACCGGAACCGGCACCGAGGTCGGTTGCAGCACATCCGGCCCCCCGGGGGACGAAATCTCGATTGCAAGCATGCTGTGCGACAGGGTCATCCTTGGTCCTTTGCTATCGCCGAATCCAGCCGGGCAGGTCTGACGGCAGTCTTGGCGCACGAATGCTTTCCAGAATCTTGCCGGGACCCCGCATCATTGCCTCGCCCAATCGATTTTCCTGCAACCGCTTCGTCAGGCTGCCGAATTGCATCACTTCTTCGATCCGGCGGTCCAGGAATTCCCAGGTATCGTGCTGACCGGGGGAGTCGTCGCCCAGCCAGAACAGCACTGTCGAGGCATAGACCCCCGACAGGGTCGCGCGCTTGCTGTACCAGCTGAAATCCTGCGACTTATCGCCCAGCGCAGTCCAGATCCGGTCCGCCGTCCCCCAGATCGCCCGCGCCCCGTCGGCGGCATGGATCGGCAGGGCGAAAAGGGTGGTGCCCCGACGCGCAAGCTCCTTGTCCGAAAGCTCCAGCCGGGTGCGGACCGCCTTGGCGACCCGGTCCCGGAAAGCCACGTTCTTCAAGTCCAGTTTCGCCAGCTGCGTCGCCATCGCGTCATCGCCGCGCTGGTGGTAGGCCAGCGCAAGGTCCACCCCGCCCCGCGGGAACAGTGCGCGAGCCAAAGCCGGTGCAACGCCGGACTGGGTGATCGCCGCCTTCAAGGTCGCTTCGGACCAGCCGTCGAACGGCACGTGCGAAAGCGCCGCATTCAGCACGCGGGCCTTGATTTCGTCCTCGGGCATGGCGTTCTCCTCTTGGTAGACAAGCCGGTGTCGCTTTGATATAGCGCCCCAGCCTGCACATCATAGTGCAACTCTAGCTTAGGAAGGTGGTGACAACCACATGCAGGTCAGCGTCCGCGACAACAACGTCGAACAGGCTCTCCGTGCTCTGAAGAAAAAACTTCAGCGTGAAGGTGTGTTTCGTGAAATGAAGCTCAAGCAACATTTCGAGAAGCCCTCCGTCAAGAAGGCACGCGAACAAGCCGAAGCCGTGCGCCGTGCAAGGAAACTTGCGCGGAAGAAGCTTCAGCGCGAAGGCGGTCTCTAAGACGTCTCAAGCGACACTGGGGAAGCGATTCCCGCCCGATCAACCCCCGTCCGCGAGGCCGGGGGTTTTTCTTTGCCCGCCTTTGGGCCCTCGGCGACCCCATGGTCTGCCTCCTGAAAAGGCACTGGATAACCTAAGGTTGTGTGGCGACATTGTGGCGAAGCCGTGGTGCAACTTGGGCGGGCATCAACAATCTATTTCCAATTGTTGCCACATTTAACAGTTTTCTGCCGCAATGAGACGGCCTACCGTTCCCACATGATCGAGCTTCGCAAACACCCCCGCCAAGACCGCTCCCGCGCAAAAGTGAACGGGATCCTCGCCGCCGCAGCCGACCTCTGCTCGGGTCGAGGGCTGGATGCTCTGACGACGAACGCCGTCGCAGCGCGGGCCGGGGTCTCGATCGGGTCGCTGTATCAGTACTTCCCCGGCAAACACGCGCTTCTCGCTGCCCTGATCCGGGCCGAGCGGGCAAATCTGCTGGAAGCGGTCGAACGGATCGTCAGCTCGGATGCGGCGCACACCTTGACCCATCTGGTTGACGAGCTGATCGAGGCGACGGTGGCGCATTACCTGGCCCGCCCCTCGCTGTCGCGGACGCTGAACCTGGCCCGCAGCCAGATGCCGCCGGACCCGGAAGCCGCCGAGTTTTCGGCCCGCATCACCGTGCTGATCGCCGCCCGTCTGGACGAACTGAAGATCCAGCGCCCCGAGACGACGGCGCAGGACATCCTGGCCATCCTGCGCGGCATGATCGACGCCGCCAGCGAGGCGCACGAGGCCGACCGTGGCGCGTTGACCGACCGCACCCGCCGCGCGGTCATGGGCTACCTGCAGGGTTATCAGCAGGTCGCAGCCTAGACCGCCAGCGCTGTCGTCTTCACCACGGTTCGCAGCGCAAAGCTGGACTGCATCTGCCGCACACCCGGCAGGCGGCTCAGGAATTGCCGGTGGATGCGGGCGAAGTCCTCGGTATCCTCGGCCATCAGTTTCAGCAGGTAGTCCGCCGTCCCGGCCATCAGGTGACACTCCAACAGGTCGGGCACCTTGGCAACCTCACGCTCGAAGGCATCCAGCAGGTCCTCGGCCTGGCTTTGCAGGGTGATCTCGACGAAGACCGTCGTCATTCGCCCCATGCGCCGCGCGTCCAGCAGGGCGACGTACCCCGCGATGAACCCATCTTCCTCCAGCCGCTGCACCCGGCGGTGACAGGCCGAAGGCGACAGATTCACCGCTTCGCTAAGCTCGGCGTTGGTGATCCGGCCGTTCTTCTGCAACACGGTCAGGATGCGGCGGTCGGTGGCGTCAAGGTCAAGGGGCATGCAAGATTCTTCGGTAAGGTGACGATTACTTCGAAGAAGCTACGCATAATCAGCCTTCCAGCCAACCAGAATTCAAAGCATCGCCACCAAATCGGATCACGATTGCACCCACAGGGACCAGGTCCCACAGGGAGGAAATCATGAAAATCGGATGCCCGAAAGAGATCAAGCCGCAGGAGTTCCGCGTCGGGATGACCCCCGACGCCGTGCGCGAGGCAGTGGCCCACGGCCATGAGGTGATGATCGAAACCAAGGCCGGGATGGGCGCAGGCTTTGCCGACGCCGACTATGTCGCCGCCGGGGCCCGCATCATCGACACCGCAGAGGAGGTCTTTGCCAAGGCCGACATGATCGTCAAGGTCAAGGAACCCCAGTCCGTTGAACGCAAGCGCCTGCGCGAAGGGCAGATCCTGTTCACCTATCTTCACCTTGCGCCCGACCCAGAGCAGACCCAGGACCTTCTCGCAAGCGGAGCCACCTGCATCGCCTATGAGACGGTGACCGACGACCGTGGCGGGTTGCCCCTTCTGGCCCCGATGTCCGAAGTCGCGGGCCGTCTTGCACCCCAGGTCGGGGCCTGGACCCTGCAGAAGGCCAACGGCGGGCGTGGCGTCCTGCTGGGGGGCGTGCCGGGTGTGCTTCCGGCCAAGGTCCTGGTCATCGGCGGCGGAGTCGTCGGGACCCACGCCGCCAAGGTCGCCGCCGGCATGGGTGCGGATGTCACCGTCATCGACCGCTCGGTCAACCGCCTGCGCTATCTGGACGACGTCTTCGGGCGTGAGTTCAAGAACGCCTATGCCTCGGCTGGCAATACCATCGCTCTGGCCCGCGAGGCTGACCTGATCATCGGCGCGGTGCTGATCCCTGGGGCCGCAGCCCCCAAGCTGATCTCGAAGGCCCAGCTCAAGGAGTTGAAGCCGGGCGCTGCGCTTGTCGACGTCGCCATCGACCAGGGTGGCTGCTTCGAGACGTCCCGCGCCACCACCCATCAGGACCCGATCTACGAGGTCGACGGCATCATGCACTACTGCGTCGCCAACATGCCCGGCGCAGTGGCCCGCACCTCGACGCAGGCCCTGGGGAACGCCACGATGCCCTTCATGCTGGCCCTGGCCGACAAGGGCTGGAAGAAGGCTTGCGCCGATGACCGGCACCTCTTGAACGGCCTGAACGTCCATGCCGGCAAGCTGACCTACGCCGCTGTGGGCGTGGCCCTTGGCCTGCCGGTGATCACCGGCGATCAGGCTTTGGCCCTGTAGTAAAACCTTTCCAAGCAACCTCCGGTCTGCGACGCTTCGGTGATGCAGACCGATCCCCTCCACTTCCGCGACGCGATGCTGGACGATGCCGCAGCCATCGCCGACCTGGTGAACTCGGCATACTCGGGACCCGACGCCGCCAGGGGCTGGACGCCCGAGACCCATTTGCACGCCGGGCCGCGCACGACCCTGGCCGAGGTCCGGGGTATTCTGGCAGACCCACACCATCGCATCCTGCTTTGCCACGCGCCGGACCTGGCGGGGTCGGTGCAGATCGACGCTTCGGGCCACCTGGGAATGCTGGCCGTCCATCCGCTGCGCCAAGCCGAAGGGATCGGCCGCGCGCTTCTTGACCATGCCGAGACGCGGGCCGTTTCACTGTGGGGGGTCCCGTCACTGACGCTGACCGCGATCAACCTCCAAACTGCCCTCATCGCCTATTCCGAACGTCGGGGTTTTCGGCGCACGGGGCGGCGCGAAGCCTTTCCACATGACGAACAGCCCGGTGCATTGCGTCAGGACTTCGATCTGATCGAGCTGACCAAACCGATCTGATGCGACGGAAACGCCGCACTGCGGCGTATACGGGGCACCAGACCAAAGGTGCCCCATGACAATTCTCGGCCAGAAACCCTCGACCCTTGCCCTGTGGGTCGTGCTTGCGATCCCCGCCGTCCCCCTGATCGGCCCACTGTTCGGCGACGACGCGCAGTCGTTCCACCGCCTCTTGCACCCCACGGGCGAATGGGCCGCGCGGTTCATGATCATCGGGATGATGGCCTCGGGCCTGATGCTTCTGTTCAAGGGCCGCCAGTGGCCGCGCTGGCTGGTGCACCACCGCCGCGACATAGAGGTTGCGGCCTTTGTCTACGCCGCGCTGCATACCCTGGTCTATGTGATCGACCGCGGCACCCTGGACCGCATCGTCGACGCCCTGCCCCATACCGAGATCTGGACGGGCTGGCTGGCGATGCTGCTTTTCGTGCCCTTGGCAGTCACCTCGAACAACGCCGCGCAGCGCTGGCTGCACACGGGCTGGAAGACCCTGCAACGCTGGGCCTATCCGGCGGCGGTGCTGGTCCTGATCCACTGGGCCGCGCTGCACAACTGGGGCAGCTGGCCACCCGCCGCTGTCCACTTCGGTCCGCTGGTCGCGCTATGGGTCTACCGGCTTTGGTATTGGTACCTGCGCCCGCGCACACCCCTGCCTGCCTGAATGGAAACGGCCCGCAGGATCGCACCTGCGGGCCGTCTGCCGGAACCTTCTTTGGTCTTACTTGGCCTTCAGAGTGGCCAGGATTTCCTTCAAGAGGTCGTTGTCCGACGGACCCGCCGGCGGTGCTGGCTCTTCGACCTTCTTCGGCATCATCCGGTTCACCGCCTTCACGATCAGGAACACCACCCAGGCCACGATCACGAACTTGATGATCGCAGTGATGAAATTGCCGTACATGAACTGCGCTTCGCCAAGGCCGACGCTCAGGCCGCTGAAGTCCACGCCCCCGACAATCAGACCGATCAGCGGGTTGATCAGGTCGTCAACCAGCGAGGTGACGATGGCGGTGAAGGCAGCGCCGATGACCACACCGACGGCAAGGTCAAGCACGCTGCCGCGCGCGATGAAGGCTTTGAATTCGTTAAACATTCCACGGTTCCCTTTTTTGTCCCGCCTTGGTCGGCAGACTTTCTGATTGCTCAGGCTCTCAGGCCCGGCTGGACTATGGCATAGGTGAACTGAAAATTAACGGGGAAATTTGGCAGTTTCACCCACGAGACCGGCGGGGTGTGACTCTGGGGCTGCGGCTTAAACGCCGCGCGGGGCTGCGGCCCGGCGCAGCCGGTCGTTTATCGCGCGGCCCAGACCCGTCTCGGGCACCGGGGCAAAGGCGATGCGCCCCCCCGGACCCGCCAGCCGGTCAGCCTCGCGCAGCATTTGGAACAGCCGCGACGCCGCCTCGACCAGATCGCCGGATTCGGACAGCATCAACGCGCCCTTCACTGGACCGAAGCCGACCAGAACTTCCCCTTGCAGCGCCTCGGGCGCGTTCAGCCGCAGGACCGCCTCGGGCGCGTAATGCGAGGCAAGCTGGCCGGGAGACGTCGGCTTTCCGGCATCGCCGCCTACCGCCAGCGGCTCGCCCAGGGCCGCCTCCAGCACCTCCACCGGCAAACCGCCGGGGCGCAAAAGCAACGGCTCGGGGTCCGCAACAACGATCGTTGACTCCAGTCCCACGGCGCAGGCTCCACCATCCAGGACCGCTGCGATCCGGCCCGTCAGCCCCTCCAGCACATGCGCGGTTTGCGTGGGCGAGACACGTCCCGAGGGGTTGGCGGACGGCGCGGCAAGTGGCCCCCCGAACGCCCGAAGCAGCCGTTGCGCCAGGGGATGCGCCGGGACACGCACGGCCACTGTTTGCAGGCCCGCCGTCACAAGAGGAGAAATCCCCGCCCCCTCGCGCAGCGGCAGAACCAGCGTCAGTGGCCCCGGCCAGAAGGCCTGGGCCAGCATCTGCGCCTTAGGTCCGACGCGCGCGATCTTTTCCACCGCGACAAGATCGGGCAAGTGGACAATCAGCGGGTTGAAACTTGGCCGGCCCTTGGCCTCGTAGATCCGCGCCACGGCCCGGTCGTCCCGCGCATCCCCACCCAGGCCGTAAACGGTCTCGGTCGGGAAAGCGACCAGCTCGCCCGCTGCCAGCAACCGCGCGGCTTCGGCGATCCCGACATCGTCCGGGGCTAGGGTTCGGGTCATGGTGACGCAGCGTCCAGCTTGATGGGCTTGGCGAAAGGGCTAGCCTTGATTTGGGCGTCCATAAGCCAGCCCCCCCGTTTTGCCAAGCTTTGACCGAAAGAGGCCCAGATGCCCTACCGCGCGCCTGTGAAGGACATCCGCTTCATCCTGGACCATGTGGTAGGCTTCGCCGAGGTCGCTGTGACCGACCGCTTCTCTGCCGCGACCCCCGACCTTGCCGAGGCGATCCTGGCCGAGGCCGGGCGCCTGTCGACCGACATCCTTGCGCCGCTGAACCGGATCGGCGACCAACATCCCGCACGGCTGGAGAACGGCGCCGTCGTCTCCTCCCCCGGCTTTGCCGAGGGTTACCGCGCGATTGCCGAGGGTGGCTGGGTCGGCATGGCGGCAAGCCCGGATTATGGCGGCATGGGTTTGCCGATCTCGCTGGCGCTGGGGGTGGACGAGATGATGTCCAGCGCCTGCCTTGCGCTACAGCTGAAGCCACTACTCACCAAGGGCCAGATCGAGGCGCTGGAACATCACGCCTCGGACGAGATGAAGGCACTTTACCTGCCGAAGCTGACCTCGGGTGAATGGTCGGGGACGATGAACCTGACCGAGCCGCACGCGGGGTCCGATGTCGGCGCGCTGCGGACGAAGGCAATGCCGAACGGGGACGGGACCTATGCGATCAGCGGGCAGAAGATCTTCATCACCTGGGGCGACACCGACCTGACGCCCAATGTCTGCCACCTTGTCCTCGCGCGTCTGCCGGACGGGGCGGAGGGGACCAAGGGGATCAGCCTTTTCATGGTTCCGAAGTTCATCCCGGTCGCCGATGGGGGGCTGGGCGACCGCAACAGCCTGCGGGTGGTCAGTCTGGAGCACAAGCTTGGCATCCACGGCAGCCCGACCTGCGTGATGCAGTTCGACGGGGCGACGGGTTGGCTCGTGGGGGCGCCGCACAAGGGGATGGCGGCGATGTTCACGATGATGAACAACGCCCGGCTGTCCGTCGCCGCGCAAGGGGTCGGGATTGCCGAGGCAGCCCTTCAGCACGCGCTGGCCTATGCCGAGGCGCGGCATCAGGGGGCAACGCCGCTGGCGGCAGACGGCCCCATCCTGGAGCACGCCGACGTCCGCCGGATGCTGGCGACAGCAAGGGCCGAGGTCTTTGCCGCCCGCGCAATCTCGCTGGCCTGTGCCAAGGCGATCGACATGGCGACGGCGACCGGCAACCCGGACTGGCAGGCCCGTGCGGCGCTGCTGACCCCCATCGCAAAGGCCTATGCGACCGATGTCGCCTGCGAGGTGGCGGGTATGGGCGTTCAGGTCCACGGCGGCATGGGCTTCGTCGAGGAGACTGGCGCGGCGCAATACCTTCGGGATGCGCGGATCCTGCCGATCTACGAGGGGACGAACGGGATTCAGGCGATGGATCTGGTGGGGCGGAAGCTCTTGGATGGCGGAGAGGCGGCATTCCGGCTGATCGACGAGGTCCAGCGCGGGGCCGAGGCGGGGCGCGCCCACCTGCCCGACCTGGCGGGCGAGGTCTGGCAGGCTGCCGAGGCGCTGCGGGAGGGGACCGAAGCGGTGCTCGCCCTCCCCCTCAACGACCGCTTTGCGGGGGCGGTGCCCTACCTGCGGGCCTTCGCACGGGTCCTGGGCGGGCAGGCGCACCTGAAGGCGGCGCTGGCCGATCCGGGGCGGGAGGCGCTGGCCCGGGTCATGGTCCGGCGGCTGCTGCCCGAACTTGGGGGGCTGCTTGCCCAGGCCAGGGAGGGGGCAGCGGGGCTGTACGAGGTGGGGTCAGAGGACCTTGCCGCCTGAAGTGTCCACGGTGGACAGAACGCGATGCCCTTTTGCAATCAACCACTTGGTCGCGGACGTTAGGGATTTGGAAACTTTTGCCCACGGAGTACTTGTCGGCGACTTCGTCCTTCCTCGCGGCAGCCTGACCGCATGATCGGCAATGTGGAGGACGCATCGCCA
This sequence comes from Tabrizicola sp., assembly GCF_030694085.1. GTDB lineage: Bacteria > Pseudomonadota > Alphaproteobacteria > Rhodobacterales > Rhodobacteraceae > Tabrizicola. The sequence continues at coordinate 233,185 of NZ_JAUXZE010000009.1, forward strand.
GGACGGTTCGTCCGTCACTTCGTCCCTCCTCGCGCGGCCATCCCGACGAGAAGACAAAGTCGCACGAGGAGGCGATCCGGTCAGTCCGCCACGAACCCGGCCGCCTTGTGGCTACCGTCGCAGTAGGGCTTGTTCGCCGAATGGCCGCAGCGGCAAAGCCAGGTCTTCGTCACCTTGTTCACTGTCCGCCCGGTGCCGGACACGATTTCAAGGTTCCCCGTCACCATCAGGGATCCGTTGGGCTGCGGCTGGACGCTGACCGGGCCGTTCCGCACCTCCAGCGCCGCGAATTCCTTCGCCGCCGGTTCCCCGGTCGCCGTGAACCCCGCCGCCACATGCGCCCCGTCACAGAAGGGCTTGTTCTGCGACTGCCCACAGCGGCAAAGCGTGGCGCGGGGCGTGGCCTGCCGCTGCCCACCGATCACCAGTTCAGCCTCGATCGCCAGCGGACCGTTTTCCCGCACCCGGACCGTGTTCAACACCGGCGGTGCATCCGACGTGGCCGACCCATCGGTGTGCGCCACCCGGATCGCGCCCGACGGGCAGGAGAGCGCCACATGCATCACCGCCTCGGCGCTGGCGGCGTCAGGGTGGATCCACGCGCCCGGCACGTTCGGCACGAAGACATCCGGGCGCCCCAGCACGCAGTTGCGGGAATGGACGCAGCGGCCCGCGTCGAAACGGATGGTGACCTCGCGGCCCTGGACAACTTCCTCGGACATGGTTTCCCCCGGTTGCGGTGTCGCAAGGAGAACCGGGAACCCGGACTCCGGCAAGCGAAAATCTAACCGCCGATCCGGCGCAGGACACGGGTCAGGGCCTCGTCCCAGGCGGTCAGCGCGCCGCGTTCGGTCAGGGTTGCGACCAGAAGCTCGGAGATGCCGCCGGGGGTGATGACCTCGCGCTGGATCTCGGGAAGGCTGCGATCCTCGGACAGCAGGACCTCGGCATTGCCACGCAGGGTGGCTGCGACAAGCGCGCGGGCGGTGGCGGGGGCCAGGCCCTGCGCCTCGTACCAGGCGATAGCCTGCGCCATCCAGGCAAAGCTGGCGCCCGACAGGGCACCAAAGGTGGCGGCGGTGGTGAAGCTGGCTTCGTCGGCGAAAGCCTGCACCGGGCCGGTCGCGGCAAGGAAGGATCGCCAGAAACCATCGTCGGGATGCAGGATCGACGGCCCCACCCCCAGCGCATTGGCATAGCCCGGCATCATGCCGACCGCCGCCCGGGCCGGGCCGATCACCGATTGCAGGCGCTGAAGGCCAGTTCCCGCCATCGCCGACAGGACGGGCTGGCCGGGGCGGAAGGTCAGGCGGGCCAGTTCCTCGGCCCCCGTCGCGGCGGGAAGCGACACGAAGACCCCGTCCGACGCGTCAACAACGGCCTGGTTCGACGCCGCGACCTGACAGCCGTGATCCTTGGCCAGCCGGGCCGCGACCTCGGCATTGCGGGGCGAAAGGATCAGCCGATACCCGGCCCCCTGCAGCCCCCGCACCATCAGCGCGGCCAGACCACCGACGCCAAGGATGCCGATGGTGGTCACGGCATCTCCTCCAGCACCTCGGCCATTGCCTTTGCCGTGGTGTCGATGTCGGCTTCGGTGTGGACGATGGACGACAGCGAGTGGAGCGTGGCCGAGGGGTTCATGTAGATGCCCTTGTCCATCAGCCGCAGCGCGAAGTCGCGGAACTTCATCCGGTCGACATGGGTGCAGAAGTCGCGGTAGTCGGCGATCTGATCCTTGTCGGTGAAGAAGATCTGGAACATCGAATTGACGCCCTGCACCACGATCCCGTGCCGGTTCGAGTTGCGGGCGACCTGCCGCACGCTGTCGGCCATCTTCAGCCCCAGGTCCTTGATCTTCGCAAATCCCGACTGATCGTCGGCAAGCATGGTTTCCAGCATGACCTTGGTCACATGCAGCGCCAGCCGCCCGGCGTTATGGGTGCCGAAGTGCAGCACCTTGCCCCATTCCAGGCCCGCCATCACATCCGCCCGCCCGCCGATCATCGCCATCGGCAGGCCGCCGCCCAGCGCCTTGCCGTAGGTGACGATGTCGGGGGTCAGCCCGTAAAGTTCCGCACAGCCCCCCGCTGCCAGACGGAAGCCTGTCACGGTTTCATCCAGATAGAACAGCGCGCCGTGCTTCTGGCACAGCTCTTGCATACGGTTCAGGTAGCCGGGTTTCGGGGGGATGACGCCCATGTTGGACATCACCCCTTCCGTCACCACGCAGGCCGCCTGATCGCCATGCAAGGCCATCGCGCGTTCCAGCGCCTCGACATCGTTCCAGCGCACGACGATGGTATCTTTCCACGCCTCCTCGGGGATGCCCGAGCTGTCAGGGATGCGGATCGGGTCGTTCGGGTGGCCCAGAAGGGTCGGCGGATAGGGGTTGGTGTTGATCAGGACGGAATCCCACCAGCCGTGATAGTGGCCTTCGAACTTGATGATCTTGCGGCGGCCCGTGTGGCCCCGCGCCAGGCGGAAGGCGGCCATCGCGGCCTCGGTTCCCGTGTTGGCGAAGCGAACCTTGTCGACGTGGGGCAGAAGCGCCACCAGCATCTCGGCCACCTCGACCTCGACCTCCAGCGCGGTGGCGAAATGGGTCCCACGCGCGGCCTCGCGGGCGATGGTCTCCACCACCTTCGGGTGGGCGTGACCCAAGGGCAGCGCGCCGAAGGCCATCATCCAGTCGATGTATTCGCGCCCGTCCACGTCATAAAGCCGCGCGCCTGCCCCGTGGCTCATGTACCGCGGGGCGCCGCCAAAGGTTGCCGGGCCGCGCGAGGCAGAGGAGACGCCCTCGACCAGCACCTTCATGCCCCGTTCGAACAGGGATTGCGATTTCGGACCGGCCATGTGGTGCCCCATTGTGATTGCTGCCGTGATTGTTATTATAGGAACATACTGTCGTCAAACGGAACATACATGGCCCCGCTCACCGACCGCCCCCGCAGCATCGAGCCGCATCTGGAACTGGCGGGCCGCATCCGCCGCTGGCGCGAGGCGCGGGGCTGGAACCAGCAGGCGCTGGCCGAGCGGTCGGGCTTTGCGCGATCGACCCTGTCGAAGATCGAGAACGGGCTTCTGTCGCCGACCTTCGAGATCCTGCTGAAGCTGGCGCAGGGGTTCGACTGCGACCTGTCCGACCTGGTGCGGGCCGAGCCGGTGGCGCTGGTCGGGCGGATGGTGGTGGAACGCGGCACGCCGGGTGCGGCGATCGACAACCCGAACACCCGGCTATGGCCCCTGGGCGCGGACCTGCGCGGGCGGCCGTTCCAGTCCATGCTGGTCGAGTTCACCCAAGCGGACCTTGCCGCCTTCGGCGATTGGAACCGGCATCAGACCGACGACATGCTGCATGTGCTGGCGGGCGTGCTGGTCCTGCATACCGAGGGCTATGCGCCAGTCACCCTTCATCCCGGCGACACGGTGCATTTCGACGGGACGATGCCGCACGCCTGCCTGCGGGGCGGGGCGGACGCTTGCCGCTGCCTGTACGTTTTCGCGCCGCGCTAAAAGCGTTCGGCGCGCAGGACCTCGGCATCGGTGACGCCGATCACGCCGATATGCCGGTCGACCACTGCAAAGGCGGCTTCCAGCAGGGCGTCCAGCCGGTCCGGCCGGATCAGGCAGACCACCGACACCATCCCGTTGCGCCCGACCTGCCCCTCGCGGCTCCAGCGACCCGAGCGGCCCGAACCGCCCAGGACCGGCAGCACGGTGAAGCCGGTCACCCCGGCTTTTTCCAGCGCCTGCGTCAGGCGGCTTTCCATCGGCGCCTCGATGATGATCTCGACCCGTTTCGCCTTGTGCGTCTGCATGCGTCAGCCCCCCACTGCCTGCGCCACGGCCACCCAGGCCGGAATCCCGATCACCAGATTGAACGGGAAAGTCACGCCCAGCGACAGGGTCAGATAGATCGACGGGTTGGCGTCCGGCAGCGCCACCCGCATCGCGGCGGGCACGGCGATGTAGCTGGCCGACCCCGCCAACACCATCATCAGCGCGACGCCGCCTGTGGACAGCCCCAGAAGCATCCCCGCCGCCAGCCCGAAGCCCGCGCCCACCACGGGCATCACCAGACCGAAGGCCAGCACCCCCGCCGTCAGCACGCCCTTGGCGTTGCGCATCCCGCGGCCCGCGACCAGACCCATGTCCAGAAGGAACAGGCACAGCACGCCCTGGAAGGGGGCCACGATGAACGCCTCGATCCGCTGCATCCCTTGGTCCCCGGTCACAAGGCCGATCAGGAAGGACCCGACCAGCAGGACGATGGACCCGTTCAGCAGGATCTCGCGCCAGAGGTCGGCGTCCATCTTCTCGGCCCGTCCGCCCGAGCGGGACGCCAGATACAGTGCCGAGATGATCGCCGGAGCCTCCATCGCGGCGGCGACGGCCACCATGTAGCCTTCGGCGGCCAAACCAGCGGCCTGCAGGACCGAAGACCCGGTGACGAAGGTCACGATCGAGATCGAGCCGTAATGCGCCGCGACGGCGGCGGTGTCAGTGGCGGAAAGCCGGGTCATGACCTTCAAAAGCGCAAAGGCCGCGAAGGGGATGACAAAGGACAGGATCACGCCCGCAACCAGCGCGGCGACAAGGCGGGCGTCCAACCCATGATCGGCCACGGCGACCCCGCCCTTGAAGCCGATGGAGAACAGCAGGTAGATCGACATCCCCTTGGCTACCGCCTCGGGGATGGTCAACTCGCTGCGCGCAAGGGCCGCGAACAGGCCCAGCGCAAAGCACAGGATCATCGGCGTCAGTAGGTTGGCGCTGGCCAGCGCCAGGATGTCCTGCATATCTGTCCCCCGTGCGTTTTGGCCCATATGGCGTATGCCACGGAAACCGCAACCCCAGCCCGCGATAATCCGGTTTCGTTCTTCCCCGACTCACTGGCGACTGCTACAGCTAGGGGCATGACGCTTCACACCCCCAAGATAACGGGCGCACAGGGCCGTCCGGTGATCCGGCAACTGGACGAGGCCGCGATCAACCGCATCGCGGCGGGCGAGGTGGTGGAGCGTCCCGCTTCGGCGGTGAAGGAACTTGTGGAAAACGCGCTCGACGCTGGGGCCTCGCGTATCCAGGTGGACATCGCCGATGGCGGCAAGACGCTGATCCGGGTGACGGATGACGGTTGCGGGATGACGGCCGAGGACCTGCCCCTGGCCCTGTCACGCCATGCCACGTCCAAGATCGACGGGTCGGACCTTCTGGACATCCGCAGCTTCGGCTTCCGGGGCGAGGCGCTTCCCAGCTTGGGCGCAGTCGGTCGGCTGACCATCACCTCGCGCGCCGAAGGCGATGCGGCGCAGATCGCTTGCGAAGGCAGCCGCCTGTCCCCCGTAAAGCCCGCCGCGCTGACCCGTGGCACGGTGGTCGAACTCCGCGACCTGTTCTTCGCCACCCCGGCGCGGCTGAAATTCCTGCGGTCGGATCGGGCCGAGTTGCAGGCCGTGACCGAGGTGATCCGCCGTCTGGCGATGGCCGAACCCCTGGTCGGCTTCACCCTGCGCGACGTGACGGGGGGTGAGGCGCGCACCCTGTTCCGCGCCGATCCGGCAAGTGGCGACCTGTTCGACGCGCTTGGGTCCCGCCTTGCCAGCGTCATCGGCCGCGACTTCACCGACAACGCGTTGCGGATCGACGCGGAACGTGACGGCCTGCGCCTGCAGGGCTATGCCGCGCTGCCGACCTATTCGCGGGGGTCATCGGCGCAGCAATACCTGTTCGTCAACGGCCGCCCGGTGCTGGACCGGATGCTCTATGGTGCGCTGCGGGCGGCCTATTTCGACGTGCTGTCGCGTGACCGCCACCCTGCCGCCGTCCTGAACCTGATCGCCGATCCGCAGCGTGTCGACGTGAACGTCCACCCCGCCAAGGCCGAGGTGCGGTTCCGCGAACCCGACGCGGCGCGGTCGCTGATCATCACCGCGCTGAAATCTGCGCTGACCGGGGCAGGGCATCGTGCGTCGTCAACCGTGGGCACCGCCACGCTGGACGCCTTCCGCCCCGAACACGTGCGCGTCTACCAGATGGACCGGCCCAGCCCGGCCAGTTTCGCCCGTGCCTTCGCCTTCCAGGCCCCCCAGACCCTTGAAGGCTTTGCCGAGGCCCCCCAGGCCTCCACCTTCGCGCCGCCCAACGAGGAGAAGGCGCAGCCGCACGACGAGCAGCCCAAGGCGCACCCGCTTGGGGCCGCCCGCGCGCACCTGCATGAAAACTACATCGTCGCCCAGACCGCGACCGGCATCGTCATCGTCGACCAGCACGCCGCGCATGAACGCCTGGTCTACGAACGCCTGAAACGCCAGCAGGCCGAGACCGGCATCCGCGCCCAGGCCCTGCTTATCCCCGAGATCGTCGATCTGTCGCCGACAGACGCCGCCCGCCTGCTGGATGCCGCCCCGGCGCTGGCCGAGGTCGGCCTGACCATCGAACCCTTCGGCGGCAGCGCCGTGGCGATCCGTGAGACTCCGGCGATCCTTGGCCCGGTCAACGGCGCGGCGCTGATCCGCGACATCCTCGACGAACTCGCGGACTCTGGCGACAGCACGCTCGTCCGCGCGAAGATCGACGCGATCCTGTCGCGGATGGCCTGTCACGGGTCCGTCCGCTCCGGCCGCCAGATGCGCCCCGAGGAGATGAACGCCCTTCTGCGCGAGATGGAGGCGACGCCCCTTTCCGGCCAGTGCAACCACGGGCGGCCGACCTATGTGGAACTGTCGCTCCACGATATCGAACGCCTGTTCGGTCGCCGATGATCACGCTTTTTGGCCAGACCTACGCGTGGAACGACCCCGAGATCCTGCTTCTCGGCGCGGTCGCCTTGATCTTCGTCGTGCTTCTTGTCCTGATCCTGCGCAGCGTGAACCGCTCCGCCACGGCGGCAGAACCCTTGATGCGCGAAATCGGCTGGCTTTCCAGCCGGTTGCAGCAGCTGGGTGATGGGCAGGAACGGCTGGCGGGGGGCCTCCACCATGTCAGCGAGGCGCAGGCCGTCAGCCAGACCGCCATGTTGCAGGTGATGGAGCAGCGGCTGGCCGAAGTTCAACGCCAGATGACCGAGGCCCTGCATGGCACCTCGACCCGCACGGCGCGGTCATTGGGAGAGTTGCAGACCCGGCTGGAAACCATCGACAAGGCGCAGGCCAATATCGAAAAGCTGTCGGGCAACGTCCTTTCCCTGCAGGACATCCTGTCGAACAAGCAAACGCGTGGCGCCTTCGGGGAAATCCAGCTGCATGACATCGTGCAGAAGGCCTTGCCGAAGGACGCCTACACGATGCAGGCGACGCTTTCGAACGGCCGCCGCGCCGACTGCCTGATCCACCTGCCGAACCCTCCCGGCCCCATCGTCATCGACGCCAAGTTCCCGCTGGAGGCCTATGAGGCAATCCGCCGCGCCGACACACCCCGAGGCGTCACCGAAGCCGCGCAAGCAATGCGCACCGCCGTCCGCGCCCATATCCGGGCCATTTCCGAGAAATACATCGTCGAGGGCGAAACGGCGGACGGCGCGCTGATGTTCCTGCCCTCGGAAGCGGTCTATGCCGAACTGCACGCGAACTTCCCCGAACTTGTGCGCGAGGGGTTCGCGGTGAAGGTCTGGATCGTGTCACCGACCACCTGCATGGCCACACTGAACACGATGCGGGCGGTGCTGAAGGACGCAAGGATGCGCGAACAGGCCGGGGCGATCCGCAAGGAACTGGCGCTGCTTTATGCCGACGTGGACCGTTTGGGCACCCGTGTCGAAAGCCTGGACCGCCACTTCGGCCAGGCGGCAAAGGACATCGAGGACATCAAGATCTCGTCCGAAAAGGCCGGGAAACGCGCCCGGCGGCTGGACAACTTCGACTTCGAGGAACTGGCGCCGGACACCCCCGCCAAGGTGATCGGCCCCACCGCCGCCGAGTGACGCACGTAGGGTGGGCGGTCCCGCTTGCGGGTTCGCCCACCGCCCGCCCAAGGAGAACCATGCTCCACCTGACCCCCGCCGACTACCGCGTCCAGCCCTGGAAGAACGGTCGCGGCACCACGACCGAGCTCCTGCATCTGACCGACCCTGCCGGGACGACGCTCATGCGCTTGTCCTGCGCCTCGGTGGTCGAGGATGGCCCCTTCTCGCTGTTTCCCGGACTCGAGCGGAACCTCACGGTCCTGACTGGCACGGGCTTCCGCCTGACCGGCCCGGACCTGAACCTGCGCTGCGACCCCTTGGTCCCGGTGTCCTTTCCCGGCGACGTCGAGACCTGGGCCAGCGAAACCAATGGCCAGCCCTCCGACGACTTCAACGTGATGACCGCTCGCCACCTGCCCCGGCCCGAAGTGACCGTGGTCCAGAACGCTTCCCTTCCAGTCGGCGGCAGTCTCGCGTTGTATGCCCTGGCGCCGTGCCGGGTGAACGGCAAGGATATCGCTACCGGCGACCTGCTGCTGACGACAGAACCCGCCCACCTTTCGGGGGACGGGTTCCTGATCGCGGTCCGATCTTTCGGCCTTTAGATCCGCAGCAGCGGCTGTGCCAGACGGGGCAGCAGCCCCCGGAACCGCAGCGGCGCATCCGTCGCCGCCAGGCAGATGCAGTCCTGCCCTGCCAGCGCAACCGGAGTGTGCTCAAGGTCCTCATCGGCAATCTCGATATCGCCGCGGGCGAAGCGGTCGTTGTCGTCGGCAAAGGCACCCTGCAGGACCAGCGTCAGTTCCATCCCGCGGTGGCCGTGGTCCGGCACCGCCTTGCCCGCCGGGATGAACAGCAGCCGTGCCGAGGCATCCTTGCCGGTTGGCAGGATCGCCTGCTTCACGCCGCCGCCGACCTTGCGCCAGCGCACTGCCGACAGGTCGCCACCGATATAGTCGGCCAAGGGCGCCGGGAAGATTCCCGCCGGCCGCAACGGGTCGGTCCGCGTCGCCTGCGGCAGCCCTTCGATCCGCGCCAGTGTCCGGGACAAGGCATCCTCGCCCATCGCGATCTCGTCCGCTTCCTCCAGAAGCGTCCCGCCCACTGCATCAAATGCCCCCAACCGCGCCCGGCACTCGTCGCACAGCGACACATGCGTGGCGACAACCAGGTTGAACGCCTCGGGCAGCTGGCCGGCCGCATAGCCCATCAAGAGCTGGTCCGAGAGATGGTGGCGTATTGTCATGTCCCTAGTCCTTCAACCCATCTGGTGGCGCAGCTTGTCCAGCGCCAGCCGTATCCGCGATTTGATCGTCCCCAGGGGAAGCCCCGTTTCGGCGGCAATCTCGCTGTGCGAGAGGTCGCCGTAAAAGGCGCGTTCGATCAGTGTCCTTTGCGGCGCAGGCAACGCCGCGAGCGCGCGCCCCAGCCGTTCCGTCTCTTGCTGGGCTTCCAGAACTTCGGCCATGTCAGGCTCGGGCTCTGGTCCCCAATCCAATTCCTCCGGCTCGGCCCGCCGCGACTTGCGCAGCGCGTCGATCCGCCGGTTGCGGGCGATGGTATAGACCCAGGTCGCCACGCTGGCGCGGGTCGGGTCGAAGAGATGCGACTTCTGCCACAGCGTTGCCATGACGTCCTGCGCACATTCCTCGGCCAGCGCCGCACCCGCCCCCGACTTCATCAGGAAGGCCTTCACCCGTGGGGCGAAGTGCCGGAACAGCGCCGCAAAGGCCGCCTTGTCCTGATGGTCGCGCACCTTCACCAGAAGGGCGGCCCAGTCTGTCTCGTCCTCCGCCTTCGCCAACGATCCGTCCTTCTTCTGCCGCGAACCGACCCGTGTCACCGGCCCCGAGGGCACCGGCGGCATGGCCTGTTCCGTCATAGCGACTCTGCTGGCGTCAAGCATCATGCAGCTTCTACGCCGGCAACCCGCAGCCGGATCATTTTTCAGCGATCTGGAGCGGCCGAGCAACAAGTCAAGGGAAAGTGTCAACTTCGATTGACAGTTATTTGGCATCTGTCACGGTGACGGAACCTGACAGGAAACCTTGTTCGCACCTCAACCTCGCAAGCTTGGGGTCAGGGTGATCCGATCAGGCGCGCGTTGCGTAACCCAGTGAACAGAATATCCAGGGAAGCCCTCTTAGATGCCTTTCGAACAGTTCGGTAACACCCCCCGCCGCATCGCCGTGATCGGGGGGGGCATTTCCGGCATGGCCGCAGCGCACATGCTGGCCGACCGCAATTCGGTCGTCCTGTTCGAGGCAGAGCCGCGGCTGGGTGGTCATGCCCGCACGGTGATCGCGGGCAAGCGCCGCGACCAGCCTGTCGACACCGGCTTCATCGTCTTCAACCGGGTGAACTATCCGCATCTCGTGCGGCTGTTCGAAAAGCTTGACGTGCCGGTCACCGAAAGCAGCATGTCCTTCGGCGCCTCGATCCGGGGCGGCGCGGTGGAATACGGGCTGGCCTCGATGGACTCGATCTTCGCCCAGCGCAAGAACGCCTTCAACCCGCGCTTCCTGCGGATGCTGTCGGACATCCTGCACTTCAACCGCAACGCCGAGGCCGTCGCGAACGACCCCTCCATGACCATCCGCGAGCTTCTCTCCCGGCTGGGCACCGGCAGCTATTTCCGCGACCATTACATCACCCCGTTTTCGGGTGCGATCTGGTCCACGCCGACCTCGGGCATCCTCGACTTCCCCGCGCAGGCCCTGGTCCGTTTCTTCCGCAACCACGCGCTGATGGACGTCGAAGGGCAGCACCAGTGGTACACGGTCAAGGGCGGCTCGGTGCAATACGTCCAGCGCCTGCAGGCCGCGATGACCGCGCAGGGTGTCGACATCCGCACCGCCACCCCGATCGCATCTGTGCGGCGCGAAGCCGGTTCGGTCTTCGTCCGCGCGACGGGCTGCGAACCCGAGCTTTTCGACGACGTGATCTTCGCCACCCATTCCGACATCACGCTGAAGCTTCTGGCCGACGGCACGCCCGAGGAAACCGGGGCTCTCGCCGCGATCCGCTATCAGCCGAACGAGGCGGTTCTGCACTCCGACGCCTCGCTGATGCCCCGGTCGCGCAAGGTCTGGTCCTCCTGGTCCTACGTCGAACCCAAGACCGGCCCGGGCGAACGCATCGACCTGACCTACTGGATGAACTCCCTGCAGCCGATCCCGCAGGACGACCCGCTGTTCGTGACGCTGAACACCACGCGCCCGATCCGGGACGAGCTGATCCACGATGTGAACACCTTCCACCACCCGGTCTTCGACGTCGCCGCCTTCGCGGCCCAGGACCGCATCCGCACGACGAACGGCACCCGCAACACCTGGTTCTGCGGCGCATGGATGAAGAACGGCTTCCACGAGGACGGCTTCGCTTCGGCGGTGGACGTGGTGCAGGCGATGGCGGAACGGCACGCCTTCCGGCTTGTCGCATGACCGAAAGCGGACATACTTGGGTCCAGCGGATTCCGGCGGAAACCTTCCACGGCCGCAAGGGCGCCGTGAAGAACGCCTTCCGCTATTCGGTGGACTACCTGCTGCTCGACCCCGCCAGGGCCAAAGGTCCCACCCTGTTTTCGCGGAACAAGGGCAACCTGATGTCGGTCCATGATGCCGACCACGGCGGCATGCCGGGTCAGGGCACCGGCGCCCAATGGGCCCGCGAGGTGCTGACCCAGCACAACCTTGCGCACGACCGCCTCCTTCTCCTCGCCCAGCCTCGACTTCTGGGCCATGTCTTCAACCCGGTCTCGTTCTGGCTGTCCTACGATCACCTCGGCCACCTCCGTGCCGTGATCGCCGAGGTGACGAACACCTACGGCGACCGCCATTCCTATCTCTGCCACCGCGAGGATCGCGCGCCGATCAGCCGCGAGGACACGATCCAGGCGCAGAAGATCTTCCACGTCTCGCCCTTCCAGCCCGTCACCGGCACCTACACCTTCCGCTTCGACATCAAGCCCGACCGGATCGGCATCTGGATCGACTACACCACCCCCGGCGGCGGTCTTTTCACCAACCTGATCGGCCCGCGCCAGCCCCTGACCAACCGCGGCATCCTCGCCTCTGCCCTCCGCCGCCCCTTCGGCTCGCGCCGCGTCCTGGCGCTGATCCACTGGCAGGCGCTGAAGCTGTGGCTGAAGAAGGTCAAGTTCCACGGCCGCCCAACGCCGCCCGCCGAAGACATCTCGCGCTGATGCGCCAGCCTGTCGCCTTTCACATTTGCCCAAATATCCCCGCCGGAGGCCTGGACCCGAGCCGGGTGCGCGCCCTTCGCGCGCAGAGGCGAGACAAAAGGCTTGCGCCGCAAGGCGCTCAATTCAATAGCCGCCGATGACCACTCGCCTCCCCGCTTGGTCGCTCTTCGCCGCGCTGATCGCGATGGCGGGTCTGCCGATCTACATCCATGCCCCCAAGTTCTTCGTGGACACCTACGGCACCTCGCTCGCCGCGATGGGACTGACCCTTGCCGCGCTGCGCCTGATCGACGTCGTCCAGGACCCTCTTCTCGGGTGGCTGGCCGAGGCGACGCGCCCCCGCCGCCGCCTGACCATCGCCATCGCCACGACCCTGATGGCCGCTTCGCTCTGGGGCCTCTTCGCGGTCACACCGCCCATGCCACCGCTGTTGTGGTTCGCCCTGACCCTGGCCGTCCTCTTCTCGGCCTTCTCCTACCTCACCATCTGCTTTTATGCCGAAGGCGTGTCCAAGGCGCAGACCCTTGGCGGCCAGGGCCACATCCGCCTTGCGGGCTGGCGTGAGGGCGGCTCGCTTCTCGGCGTCTGCCTTGCGGCCACCGCTCCCGTGGCCCTCGCGTTCGTCAGTACCCAGCCCTTCACAGCCTTCGCCCTGATCTTCGCCGCCGTGGCTCTGATCGCCACCCTCGCCATGCACCGCGAATGGCAGGGCACCCCGGCCGATCCCACCCCGAACCCCCTGGACCTCTTCCGCCCGGTCCTTGCCGACCCCTTGTCCCGCCGCCTGCTCCTCATCGCGCTCCTCAATGCCTCCCCTGTCGCCGTCACCTCCACCCTCTTCCTTTTCTTCGTCGAAAGCCGCCTTTCGCTTCCCGGCTGGGAGGGCCCGCTCCTCCTCCTCTTCTTCCTTGCCGCCGCCGCATCGACCCCGGTCTGGAGCCTCCTCGCCCGCCGCCACGGCCCGCGCCCCGTCCTCCTCGGCGCAATGATGCTGGCCATCGCAAGCTTCCTCTGGACCCTCACCCTCGGGACTGGAGACCTGATCCCCTTCGCCCTGATCTGCATCGCGTCGGGGGTAGCACTTGGCGCCGACCTCACGCTCCTGCCAGCGATCTTCGCCCAGCGCCTGGCCCAGACCGGCACGTCTGAGGCTGCAGCCTTCGGACTGTGGTCCTTCGTGTCGAAACTCTCGCTTGCGCTGGCAGCCCTGACAATCCTGCCCAGCCTCCAGGCCGCAGGCTTCCAACCTGGCCAGACAAACCCCGAAAGCGCCCTCGCCACGCTCACATTGATCTACGCGGGCCTGCCTTGCGTATTGAAGCTGACCGCCATCGCGCTGCTTGCCCGGACAAAGCTGACCATGCCCCTGAAGGACCCCGCATGATGACCCCGATCCTCTCCGCCCTTGCAGGCGCGCTGGTCGTCCTCGCCCTGATCGCTCTGCGCAGTCGCTTGGCCTCGTTCCAGGCTCAGGACCCGGCCGACTATCGCGGCAAGGGACCCGACTTCGACCTCCGCCGCCACCTCTCCGGCCCCCTTGCCTGCGAGGGCGTGATCTTCGGCCCCACCGGCCGCGTGACCTCACGCTTCGTCGCCGACATGCAGGGCAGCTGGACCGGCACAACCGGCACCTTGGCAGAGGTCTTCCGCTATGACAGCGGCACAATCCAGCACCGCGCCTGGACGCTCGCCCTGAAGCCCGATGGCACGATCATCGCCACCGCCCCCGACGTGGTTGGACAGGGGACGGGCCGCGCCGAGGGCTCGGGCGTCGTGCTGCGCTACCGCATCCGCCTCACGCCCGAGGCGGGGGGGCATGTGCTCGACGTGACCGACTGGATGTATCTTCTGGAAAACGGCACGATCATGAACCGCTCGCAGTTCCGCAAATTCGGCATCAAGGTCGCCGAACTGGTCGCAACGATGCGTCCCGTTCCTGCCCAGGCGCGGCAACTGGCCGCCGCCGAATGAGGGATTTCAAGGGCAAGCGCTACTGGCTGGTCGGCGCGTCCGAGGGCCTTGGGCTTGCCCTGGCGCAGAAGCTCAGTGCAGCGGGGGCCGAGGTGATCCTCTCGGCCCGCACCGAAGACAGCCTGAAAGCAGCAGCTGCCACCCTGCCCGGTCCCGCGACGATCCTGCCGGTGGACGTCGCCTCCTCCGACAGCGTGACCGCAGCGGCTGCCCAACTGCCTGACCTGGATGGACTGGTGTTCCTTGCGGGGGTTTACTGGCCCATGCGCGCCCAGGACTGGGACGCCAAGGCCGCCGAGGCGATGGCTAATGTGAATTTCACCGGCTGCATCCGGGCCGTAGGCGCCGCGCTGCCGGGGATGGTCGCGCGGAACCGGGGCCATATCGTGATCACCGGATCCCTTTCGGGTTTCCGGGGCCTGCCCGGGGCGATCGGCTATGCCGCGTCCAAGGCCGGAACGATGGTCCTGGCAGAATCGCTGTATGCTGACCTGCGCAAGTCCGGCGTCACGGTGCAACTGGCGAACCCCGGCTTCATCCGCACCCGGCTGACGGCGAAGAACGATTTCACCATGCCCTTCATCATGGACCCAGAAGCCGCCGCCGACATCATGTTCCGGCACATGCAATCCGGCCGCTTCAAGATCAGCTTTCCGACCGTCTTCTCATGGCTGTTCCGGGGCGGCAACTTCCTGCCCGACGCGCTCTACTACCGGATGTTCCCGCCGAAATGATGCTCGGGCGTAGGGTGGGCTGTTCGCCCACCCTCCCGTCGTCAGCCGTGCTTGACCATCACGTGCCGGACCACGGTGTAGTCCTCCAGCGCATAGGCCGACATGTCCTTGCCATAGCCCGACTGCTTCAGGCCCCCGTGCGGCATTTCGTTGGTCAGCATGAAGTGGGTGTTGATCCAGGTGCAGCCGTAACGCAGCCGCGCCGCCGTCGCCATCGCGCGACCCACATCGCGGGTCCAGACCGAGGACGCCAGGCCATAATCGCTGTCGTTGGCCCAACCCACCGCCTCGTCCACATCGCTGAACGGAGTGACGCTGACCACCGGCCCGAAGACCTCGCGCCGGACGATCTCGTCGTCCTGCTTGGCCCCGGCAACGACGGTCGGACGGTAGTAGAAGCCCTGCTCCATCGCCTCTCCGCCCGTGGTGATCTGGACGTGGTTCAGCTCTCGCGCGCGGTTGACGAAGCTGGCCACCCGGTCGCGCTGGCGTTGGCTGATCAGCGGACCGATTTCATTGGTGGCGTCATCCTCCGCCCCCAGAACGATGGATGACGCCGCCGAGGTGAGGTCCGCAACAAGATTGTCGTAGACCTTCTTCCCGGCATAGACCCGGCAGGCCGCGGTGCAATCCTGACCGGCGTTGTAGAAGCTGAACGCCCGCAGCCCCTCGACCACCTCGGCGATGTCGGCATCGTCGAACACGATCACCGGGGCTTTGCCGCCCAGTTCCAGATGCGTGCGCTTAACCGTCTTGGCGGCGGCATCCAGCATCTTCTTGCCCGTGGCCACGTCGCCGGTGAGGGAAATCATGTCCACCTGCGGATGGTTGATCAGATAGCTGCCCACCGTCTGCCCGCGCCCGGCGATGACGTTGACCACGCCCTCGGGCAGGACATCGGCCAGGATATGCGCCAGCTTCAGCGCGGTCAGTGGGGTCTGTTCGCTGGGCTTGAACACCACGGTATTGCCGCCGCCGATGGCCGGCCCAAGCTTCCAGGCCATCATCATCAGCGGGTAGTTCCAGGGCGCAATCGACGCCACCACCCCAACCGGATCGCGCCGGATCATGCTGGTATGGCCCGACAGGTATTCCCCCGCCACCGTCCCGGTCATGCAGCGCACCGCGCCCGCAAAGTAGCGGAAGCAATCCACGATCGCCGGGATCTCGTCGTTCAGCGCCGCATTGATCGGCTTGCCGCAGTTCAGCGCCTCAAGCTGGGCAAAGGCCTCCGCCTCGGCCTCGATCCGGTCGGCGATCCGCAACAGCGCCGAGGACCGTTCCGCAGGCGTGGTCCGCGACCAGCCCTCGAAAGCCTTGCGCGCAGCCGCCACCGCCCGGTCGACCTGCGCGGTCGAGGCTTCCGGCACCTCAAGGATCAAGCCGCCCGTGCGCGGGTTCAGGATCTGCTCGGGGGTTTCCTGGCCCGCCTCGAAGGCGTTGCCGATCAGGAATTTGGTCTGGATGGTCATGGGGGTAATCTCCCTATTTGCCCATGCCGGCGGTCTCGGACCCGCCGCGGGTGAGGTAGTAGGCGATGAGGATCGGCACGAAGGTGGCCGCGAAGACCAGGATGGCGACGACATTGGTGACGGGGCGCTGGCGCGGGCGGACCAGCTCGTTCAGCATCCAGATCGGCAGGGTCGATTGCTGGCCCGCGGTGAAGGTGGTGACGATGACCTCGTCGAACGACAGCGCAAAGGCCAGCATCCCGCCCGCCAGCAGGGCCGAGCCAAGGTTCGGCAGCAGGACATGGCGGAAGGTCTGGAAACTGTTCGCGCCAAGGTCGGCGCTGGCCTCCATGATCCCGCCGGACAGGCGGCGCATCCGGGCGATGGCGTTGTTGTAGACGATGACGATGCAGAAGGTCGCGTGGCCCAGGACGATGGTCCAGGTCGAGAACGGGATGTCCATGATCCCGAAGGCCGACCGCAGCGACATGCCGGTAATGACACCGGGCAAGGCGATGGGCAGCAGGATCAACAGGCTGATCTGGTCGCGCCCGAAGAACCTGGCCCGCGCCATCGCGGCGGCGGCCAGCGTGCCAAGGATCATCGCCATCAGGGTCGAGATCGCAGCCACCCGCAGCGACAGCCACAGGGGCGGCCAGATGTCCGCGCGGTTCCAGGCGACCCCGAACCACTGGGTCGTGTATCCCGGCGGCGGGAAGGCATAGCTGCGCTCTTCGGTCGTGAAGGCGTAAAGGAAGATCAGCAGGATCGGCAGGTGAAGGAACAACAGCCCACCCAGTGCCGCCAGCTTCAGTCCCCAGGTGGCGTCAGAGCGCATCGAACGCCCCCGCCCGTTTGGCCAGCGTCAGGTAGACCAGCATGATCAGGATCGGCACCACGGCAAAGGCGGCGGCCAGCGGCGTGTTCCCCGCCGTGCCCTGCAACTGGTAGACCGTAAGGCCGATGAAGCGCGACGAATCCCCCACGATCTGCGGGATGATGTAGTCGCCCAGCGTCAGCGAGAAGGTGAAGATCGACCCGGCGATCACCCCCGGCAGGGCCAGGGGCAGGATCACCGTGCGGAAGGTCTGCGACCGCGTGGCACCCAGGTCGGCCGAGGCCTCCAGCATCGAATTCGGCACCCGCTCAAGCGCGGCCTGCATCGGCAGGATCATGTAGGGCAGCCAGATGTAGACGAAGACAAGGAAGGTCCCGAAGGGCGAGGTCGACAGCGATGACCCCTCCAACCCCGGGATCGACAGGATGCCGTCGATGATCCACGAGGTATGCGTTCCTGCCGCCGCCCAGCCAAGGATGCCTTCCTTGGCAAGGATCAGCTTCCAGGCATAGACCTTGACCAGGTAGGACGACCACAAGGGCAGCATGACGCCAAGGTAGAACGCCGCCTTCCACGGCCCCCGCGCATAGCGCGCGGCATAATACGCGATGGGGAAGGCCAGGATCGCGCAGGCCAGCGTCACCGCCGTCGCCATGACCACGGTGCGGACGATGATGTCCAGGTTCTGCGCCCGAAAGAGCTCGCCGTAGGTCTTGAGCGTGAACTCCTCCTTCACCACGCCCGAAAACTCGTCGATCGAGTAGAAGGACTGGAGAAGCAGGGCAAAAAGCGAGCCCAGGTAGACGACGCCGAGCCAGAGGAGCGGTGGCGTGATGAGGAGGACGAGCAGCAGCCGCGGACGCCGCCAGAACGTGCCGGTCAGCCGGTCCGCCGCGCCCCTGGCGGGAAGGATCGCGGGGGCGGTCATCGCTGCGCCCTGCCGGGACGAAAATTCTTGAAGAAAGAATTTTGGGCGCTTCTTCCTGCCGCGTCGCACCGGCGGTCACGGTCGGAGCCTCCGGCGGGGATACTTGTGCAAAGATGAAAGCCAGAGATTTGCTTCAACCTTTCATCTTTGCAGCAAATATCCCGGGGGTGAGGGGGCAGCGCCCCCTGCGACAGCGCGTCGGGGTGGCTGCACATCAGTTGGCCCCCATCAGGTGCAGCGCCGAGGGCTCGAAGGCGATGGCGGTGGTCGCGCCTTCGGCCGGGACGGGCTGGCCGGCGGGGACCAGGGCCGCGATCTCGGTGTCGCCCGTATGGATCACGACGCGGGTGCCCGAACCGAGGTAGCGCAGCGCGGTGACTGTGCCGCTGACCGGGCCGGTCGCGGCCAGGCGCGTGGCCTCGGGACGCAGCGACGCCCATTGTTCGGGCCCGCCGAGGGCGCGGGTCAAGGCGGGCGGCAGCACGTTGGACGAGCCGACGAAATCGGCGACAAAGCGGGTGGCAGGGCGGTCGTAGATGTCCTGGGGGCTGCCGATCTGGGCGATCCTGCCATCGTTGAAGACGGCAAGGCTGTCGGCCATCGACAGCGCCTCGTGCTGGTCGTGGGTGACGAAGACGAAGGTCAGGCCCAGGCGCCGTTGCAGGGCCTTCAATTCGTCCTGCATCGCCTCGCGCAGTTTCAGGTCCAGGGCGCCCAGGGGTTCGTCCAGCAAGAGAACGCGGGGTTCGTTGACCAGCGCGCGCGCCAGGGCCACCCGCTGACGCTGCCCGCCGGACAGTTGCGCGGGCTTGCGGTCGCCGTAGGCGTCAAGCTTGACCAGGGCCAGCATCTCTTCGGCCCGGGCATGGCGTTGCGCCCGGCCGATGCCCTTGACCATCAGCCCGTAGGCCACGTTGTCGCGCACGTTCATGTGCGGGAAAAGCGCATAGTCCTGGAACACCGTGTTCACGTTGCGCAGATGCGGCGGGGTGTTCGACACGTCCTCGCCGAAGATGCGGATCTGCCCGCCCGTGGGCTTTTCAAATCCCGAGATCAGCCGCAGGCAGGTGGTCTTGCCCGACCCCGACGGGCCCAGCATCGCGAAGAACGAGCCCTCGGCGATGGTCAGGTCGACGCGGTCGACGGCTTTCACCGGACCGAAATGGCGCGACACGTTGTGGAACTCGACAGCTGAGGTCATGGAACATCCGTAGGGTGCGCTTTGGGCGCACCACTGGTCAGGGGAAGCGGCAGAGTAGGGTGGGCGATCCGCCCACCCTGGTCAGAAGATCAGCGGCCGCCGATCACGCCGATATAGTCGGACACCCACCGGTAGTAGGGCACGCAGGCCCCGTCCCCCTGGGAGCAGTTCGATACCGGCGTGGTCCAGAAGCGGATCTTCTCGAAATCATCCATCCCGTTCGCCGTGCAGGTCTCGGCCGTGGACATGCCGCGTCCATCAGTGCAGGCCGCCGGAACCGAGGGGTTCGCCCCGAACCAGACCGCCAGATCGGCCTGCAGGTTCGAGCTGAGCGTATGCTCCATCCACAGATACGAGCAGTTGGGGTTCTTGGCATCGACATGCATCATCGTGGTGTCTGCCCAGCCCGTCGCCCCTTCCTGCGGGATCACGCTGGCGATCGGCTGGCCGTCGGACTGCAGCAGGTTGCGCTGGAACGGCCAGGACCCCGAGGCGACCACGCCCTCGTTCTTGAAGTCGTCGATCTGGATGAAGGCGTCGTGCCAGTAGCGGCTGACCAGGTTGCGCTGGACGCGCAACAGGTCCAGGGCCGCCTTGTACTGATCCTCGTTCAATTCGTAGGGCGAGGTGATCCCCAGTTCCGGCTTGTGGAACATCAGGTACTGCGCCGCATCGGCGATGTGGATCGGGCCGTCATAGGCCTGAACCCGGCCCTTGTTCGGCTGGCCGTCCGGCAGGGCCATCTCCTCGAACACGACGTTCCACGAGGTCGGCGGCTCCTTGAAGACTTCGGTGTTGTACATCAGCACGTTCGGCCCCCACATGTAGGGCACGCCGTAGTGGACGCCATCGACCGTATGCCAGGGCGCGGACATCAGCCTTTCGTCCACCGTCGACCAGGACGGGATCAGGTCGGTGTTGATCGGCTGCACCCGGTCGCCCGCCACCAGCCGCAGCGAGGCGTCGCCACTTGCCGTCACCAGGTCGAAGCCGCCCTCGTTCATCAGGGCCACCATCTCGTCCGAGGTGTTGGCGGTCTTGACGTTCACCTTGCAGCCCGATGCTTCCTCGAACTTGGTCACCCAGTCGAATTCCTTCATCGTCTCGCCGCGCTCGATATAGCCCGGCCAGGCGACAATGTTCACCTGACCTTCCGGCGCGCCGATTGCGGTGACCTGGGCCAGCACCGGGCCGATCCCGGTCATCAGGGCAAGCGTTGTGGTTCCCAAGAGCTTGAGGCGATTCATGGCAGACTCCCGTTGTTGTGTCTCTGGCGTGGGTGCAGAGGGTCCGTTCCCGCGGACTTGCGAAAAGCCTATGGTGTGATCATAGTTTCGCAATAACAAAAAACTGAAGCGAGATATCGGTTTTTCCTATAGCTTCAGCGCGCAGTGTCCGAATGGCGCTGAAGACCGGGCGTGGCCCGGGCAGATCGCCTGCCTTGATCACCGGGGGGGCAGATGTTCCCGGATCAACTCGGAGCGGTGTCGGAAAACCGAGACATCGTCAAAGGGAGCGCCATCTGCAGCGGCGTTGCGGACCAGTGTGGCTCGACGCCCGGGTGCACGCGCAAGCTCGATCATTTGCCTGGCCAGGGCTGACACATCGTTCAGGGGCGCCAACACGCCGCCTCCATTTCCGCTTATCAGATCCCGCGCAAAGGCACCGTCATAGCCGACAATCGGTGTGCCCGACGCAAGCGCCTCGATAAGGCAGCGTGGCGATTCGGGTGTCTTGTGGCAGAAGAGGAAGATATCTGCCGCGCGGAGGGCCGCAAGAATTGCCGCACGGTCCGACGTGAAGCCGGGTGCCGCAATCTTATCTTCCAGCCCCTTTTCGACGATCCGCGCACGCAGTGCGTCAAGTTCGGTACCATCGCCAAGCCATTGAGCTTCGAACTCCACGCCAGCGCGATGGACCGAGTCCAGCACCTCAAGCCAGTCGAACGGTCCCTTCATGGGATCTGCGCGTCCGACGTAAATGATCTTCAGCGGCCCCAAGCCGGTCGCTGCCGCCTGCACCTTGGCGTCCAACGCAACCGGGTCGATGTGATCGGACTTGCTGAGGTGGATGTCATGCACCAGTTGCGGGTTACGGCTGAAGGGTGCGTAAACCTTGAATGTCTCACCCCCGTGAAAGAAGCCGACGTGGGCTCGGCGGATCAGGCGACGTTCCAGCCAAGCCATCGGTCTATGGTACAGGCGTGCCTGGAGTCTGCGCCGCCAGTTCCCTTGACCTATCAATCGCCGTGTCACCTGCGACTCGACCCGGTCGGTCCATACTCCATAGGGTCGGCCCATTTTCCAGGCCTCATGGCAACCCACAGATCCCCAATCCCCGAAGAGACCACCGATCGCGAAGCTGATGTAATCGGCTTCCGCAATCAGATCACGAATCTGACGTCGTACTGTCGGCAGCAGGCGCAGAAAGCGATCCGGGCGATAGGCCATCGGAACCGGCACGATCTTGATCCGATCAAGCGCAGGACCCACCAACTCCAGCGGCCCCCAGCTTTTCGGCATCGGACCGTCCGTCACTGGCATTATCACCGTGAGGAGGTCAAAATTATCCGCCCAAAGGCGCAGGCCGTTGCGCGCCTGATCCTCAAGATAGAGTTTGCCTTCCTTGCGATGAAGCGGGACCGGTGCATAGATCAACAAGCGCTTACCGTCACCACGCATTTGGTCTCCACCTTACTAATGTCGACACCACCTGGGTAGCCAACGGTTTAGCGCCAAGGGTCGCCTGTTTTCTCTTATCATTCAAGCGCTTTGGTCCTTGGCCAAAGGGGTAGGGCACAGTTTTCGAATGGCTGCTGCGCCTGGGGCGAAACTTATCCGGGTCGCACCACCGCCGTGCTTTGCGCCGAGCGGATGAAGTTCGATGCAGGCCCCGTAAGTGGTGCACCCTTGCGCCAGGCCAGGCCAACCTGCACCGAGGGCAGGTCGCCCGAAACATCGCGGATCTCGATCCGGTCGCCTTCCAGGCTCCAGGGCCGGTAGACCAGGCTGGGCAGGATCGCCAGCCCGGCCCCCGTGGCGACCAGGCTGCGCACTGCCTCGACGCTGCGGGTGCGGAAGGCGATCTGCGGCTTGACTGGCAGGGCGGCGGTCAGGCGGCGGGTCGATTCCTCGATCTCGTCCACCATCAGCTGAATCATCGGAGTGCCAGCAAGCTCCTCCAGCGTAATGCTTTCCTGTTGCGCCAGCGGATGCCCCAGCGGCAGCCAAAGCCGATAGGGCGACACCAGCAGCGTCTCGACGTTCAGCGCCATGCGGTCATGCACGGACGAAGTCAGCAGCACCGCCACGTCAAGCTCTCCCCCGATCAGCAGATGCTGCAGGTATTCGCCGCTGTCCTCGATGACGTTCAGCTCGACCTGCGGAAAGGCGCGGCGATAGCGTTGCAGGATGTCGGACAGCACATAGCCCGCGACCAGGCTGGTGACCCCCAGCGACAGGCGGCCGCGGGCGGTTTCGGCTTCGGCCTGAAAGGTGCTTCGGGCATTGACCACGTCGGACAGGATCTGCCGGGCATGGCGCAGGAAGGCCGACCCCTTGTGCGTCAGCAGAATCCCCCGTGCCTGCCGGTCGAACAGCGTCACCCCCAGGTCGTCCTCCAGCCCGCGGATCGCCTCGGTCACCGAGGACTGGCTGATCGACAGCGCCCGCGCCGCGCCCGAGACCGACCCGGCTTCGGCGGCGGCGACGAAGAACTGAAGCTGGCGCAGCGTGAAAGCCATCGGAACCGCCGATAGGGGATATCGCCAATCTGCCCGAACCCGCGCCGGGCGCAAGGGTTGATGCTGGCGGAGCGGGGTGGTCAGATGGTCCAAAGCAACGGAGGAGCGCATGTGGTGGGTAATCCTGGCCGTAGTGCTGGGCGGGGCGGCGATCTCGGTCCAGGCCCCGATCAACGCGGCCCTGTCCCGCGAGCTTGGGGCCGCAGTGCCCGCCGCTGCGGTGTCGTTCGGCGTGGGCTTCCTTGTCCTGCTGGCCATCGCGGCGTTTCAGGGCCAGGGTGGCGCCTTCCTGAAGCTGCCGCAGGTCCCGGCCTGGACCCTGGTTGGCGGCGTCCTGGGTGCCTGGTATGTGTTCGCGACCGTCTGGGGCGTCGCCTCCCTGGGCGTGGTCACCCTGGTCGCCGCGCTGATCCTGGGCCAGATGGCCGCCGCGATGGTCATTGACGCGACCGGGGCCCTGGGCATGGCGGTGCGCGAAGTCACGCCAACGCGGCTTGCCGCCGCAGCTCTGGTGGCCGCGGGGCTACTCTTGTCGCGGCTTTAGGACCGATCCACCGGCTTTGACCGGAACCGCGCCACGGTTTCCCGCTCGGCCCGGCGGCAGGCGACGGGGGCCAGACCCCGGGCGATCAGGTCCATGTCCTCCAGCACGCGTGTGCCGATTTCCCGCAGCGCAAATTCCAGCGCCCCGGCCCGGTGCGGTGAGAACAGCATGTTGGGAGTGCGGCGGATTGGATCGTCCTGTGGCAGCGGCTCGACCGGAAAGACATCGGTCGCGACGCGGATGCGCCCCTCGGAAGCGGCCTGAGTCAGGGCCGGAAAGTCGACAGCTGCGGCACGCGACATCAGCAGAAGCATCGCCCCCTTCTGCATCAGCGACAGCGCGCCGGCGTCGATCAACCCCTTGTTTTCCGTCGTGATCGCCGCCATCACGAAGATAAAGCGGTTCTCGGCCATCAGGGTGTCGAAATCCACCGGCTCCACCCCCAACCGCCGCAGGTGGCCGGGGGGAAGCCAGGGGTCATGCGCCTGGACGCGGCAGCCGAACGGGGCCAGCAACCGGTGCAGCGCCCGCCCCAGATCACCGAACCCGATGATCCCCACGGTCGATCCCGCCAGCATCTCGGACTCACGGTTGCCGTCAAACAGCCATTTCTCCTGACCCCGCAGGAAGGCCGCATGTTCGCCGTGGATGTTGCGCGCCAGGCTAAGCGCCATGCCCAGCGCCATCTCGGCCACGGGTGCGGCAAAGACTCCGCCGGGCGCAAGCACCGGGATGCCGCGGCGAAAACATTCCTCATAGTCGATGTTCGGCAGGAAGTTGGTCTCGACATTGAAGATCGCCCGCAGGTTCGGCGCCAGCGCCAGCCGGTCCGCGCCCATCGGTTGCTGCGAGATCAGGATGTCCGTCCCCGGCAGGTGTTCGGCATAGAAGGCGTCGCGGTCCTGGCCCTGCCATTCCGTCACCTGATACCGGCTTGTGAACGCCGCCAGCTCATGGGCCGAAAAGATGTCGCCGGTGCTCCGGGGATCGGGGTCGTAAAGCACGCGCATCGGGGGTCCTTCCGGCAATTTGCCCGACCCTAGGCGCAGTCCGCCTCCGGGGACAAGGCCAGTCCGGCCCTGCCCGGTTGTCCGCTAACCCGTCCAGCGCCCCTGCGCCTCCACCCGCCACGGCGCTGCGACCGGCGGCGGCGGCGCGCCCTCTTGCCAGAAGCACAGACGCAGGTGGTCGGGCGCATCACCCTCGGCCACCAGCGCCCAGTCCATCTGGAACCCGTCGATCAGCAGCCCCTCGGCGTAGAAGACGATCTCTTCGGCCTCCAGCGCCTCGGAAGGCGAGGGGTCCCAACTCTCTCCGCCCCAGAACACCAGCCCCTCGATGTCGCGATGCTTCCGCGCGATCTTCGCAAGCGGGGTAAGGAACGCCTCGACCGGGGTCGGTTCCTTCGCCATCACCGCAGCTCCGCCGCCAGGGCCGGGACTGCCTCGGCAACCAGCTGCTCATAGGCTGCCAGCTTCGCGGGCGTGAAGTGCCCGGCCTCGGCCAGGATGTTCACCGTCCCCAGCACCCGCCCACCCCCCACCACCGGCACGTTGATGCAGGACCCCAGGCCCAGCGACACGATCAGCGCGTGGTCGAAGAAGTACTTCGCAAACTCTGGCGGGGTGTTCGCCACGAAGGTCCGCCGCCCCGCGATTGTGGTGTCGTACCAGCCGTCCTTCTCCATCGGTTTGGTCCCCGACACCGGATACTCCACCGGATGCGAGGTGAAGACGCGGCCAAACAGCGCCTTGTCCTCGTCCAGCTTCGTCACGGTGAAAAGCCGCGTGCCCAGCGCGGTACAGCGGGCGTGAAGATCGGTGAAGGCTGTCAATCTTTCCTCGCTTTGCGCCGGATCAAGGCGCGGGTGCCGGGTTCAAGGCCATTCTCTGCCCCGAACCCCGACTGTCAATCCTGCGAGGCCCCATGCAATACGAACTCTCTGCCCGCCGTCTGGACGCGACCGTCAGCCTGGCGACCAGCCACGGGGCCGAGGTGCGGCTGGCCACTGACATGGACGGCCGCAAGGACGCGCTGAACCCGGTGGAACTGCTGCTGTCAGCACTCGCCGCCTGCATGATCAAGGGGGCCGAGCGGGTGCTGCCGACGCTGAAGTTCCAGCTGGACGGGATGACGGTCCATCTTTTCGCCGACCGTCAGGATGCGCCGCCAAAACTGACGGCGATCCGGTATGAGATCACTGTCGCCACCCCGGAAAGCGACGCGCGGCTGGACCTTCTGCACCGCAACATCCTGAAATACGGCACGATTTCCAACACGCTGACCGCCGCCGTGCCCCTGACCGGGACCATCCGCCGGGCGTGAGGCCCGCTACCGCCGCGTCATTGCAATACGGATCAGGGCGCGCTCCATCAGCGCCATGCCGGGGGCCTTGCTCGCGGACCGCAGCGTCAGGTCGGTCTCCAAGAGCACCGCCACCGCCGTCTCCAGCGCGCGGACGCCCCATTGCCCCGCCTGCCGCCCCATCGCGTCCTTCTGCTTGAAGTTCACCCGCGCCCGCTGGATGCCAACCCCCGGGCCCTGCGGATCGGTCGCCGCGGCGTGCAGGATGCGAAAGTGCCGCAAGGCGCCGATGCAGATCGTCACTGGCTGGACGCCCTGCCCCTCCAGCCGCCGGAACAGGGGCCCGATGGCCTGCGACCGTGCTTCGGCCACCGCGTCGATCAGCTCGTCTACCTCGGCCTCGATGGTCGCGGGGGCCATCGCGGCCACGTCGGCAGGCATCAGGGGCGAAGGATCGCCCCACTTGTAAAGCGCGATCTTCTCCAGCGTCTGCCGGAAATCGCCGGGGTCCAGCGCGCGAGCCAGAGTGTTCAGGTCGGTCATCGCCTCGCGGTCGATGTCGACCAGCCCGGCCGCTTTCAGCGCGGCTTCGATCTCTTCCCGGCCCGGAGGCTCGTCATAAAGCCCGATGCAGACCGCCGAGGGGTGCTTTTCGAACAGCACCTTCAGCGCCGACTTGCCGGTCAGGTTGCCCGCCGTGACCACGATCACCGCATCGCCGGGTTTCCATTCCTTCAAAGCCACGGCCACCGTGTCGGTCAGACCGTCCGTCGCTTCCTCCAGAAACGCCACGCGGGGACCCGGAAAGAACCCCACCGCCTTGATCGCGTCCAGAAGCAGGCTGCCATCCTTTCGCAGATCCGCGCCCGACATCCGCGTCAGGCGCATCTCGGCCTCGCCCTCCGGCCCGACCAAGGCCGCGATGGCCTCCTGCCGCTTCAACGCCACTCGCATCGCGTCGGCACCGAAGATCAGCAGCCCCGCCCGCGCCGGGTCGGGCTTGGCACAATAGCGGGCGGCCTCGGCGCCCTTCAGGATCATGGCAGGCTGTCGGCCGCACCGATCAGGCGGGCGGTGATCTGGTCGGCCAGGAGTCGCATCAGGCGAAGGGCCGCATCCTCTTCGGCTGCCAGCTGGGCCACGGTCGATCCCGTCGCGGAATAGGCGGTGAAGCTTTGCACCCGGCCCCCGGTGATCCGGGCACCACTGGCCTGGTCGGTCAATGAATAGTCGACAACGCCCTTAAGATTGTAGCGGGTGATCTTGTTGTCAGCCGTGAAGCCAACCCCCACGGTTTCCGTGGTGATCGTGTAGGCCAGGTCATAACGCGCTGCCTCGGGTCGGCCCAGCCGTTCCTCCAGCCGTTCGACCAGATCGAAGCCGTTCTTGTCCGTGGGGTCCTGAACCCGCACCGCGCCCGTCAGCCTGGCCGCACCGCCGCCCGGACCATAGGCCGGGGTGAACCCGCAGGCGGCCAGCGCCAGAGGAGCAAGCAGAAGCGTCCGGCGGGACATCCGCGCGACCGGCCCCCTCTCCCCCTGGGGGAGAGGGCTGGGGTGGGGGGTCAGGCGGTCAGACGACGACATTGATGATGCGTCCCGGGACGACGATGATCTTCTTCACCGGCTGTCCGGCAAGGAACCTGACCACATCCTCGTCCGCCAGCGCCAGCTTTTCAACCTCTGCTGCGGGCATATCCTTCGGCACGCTGATTTCCGCCCGGCGCTTGCCGTTGATCTGGATCGGCAGGGTGACGGTATCATCCACCAGAAGCGCCGGATCGGCCTTGGGCCACGGCGCCTGCGCGCACAGGCCGGTGCCGCCCTGATGGTTCCAGATATCCTCGGCCAGATGCGGGGTCATCGGCGACATCAGCTTGGCCAAAGTGCGGATGGCGTCCTTCATCACCGGGGTCGAGGCATTGGCCTTGGCGATGGTGTTGTTGAAGGCATAAAGCGCAGCAATGGCCTTGTTGAAGGCAAAGCCCTCGATCCCCTTGGTCACCTCGTCGATGGCGCGGGCGGTCGCCCGGGCCAAGGCCTCGTCACCCTCGCCCTTGTGGTCGGCGGGCATCTGACCGATGCGGTCACACAGCGCCCAGACGCGGGACAGGTGCTTGAACGCGGCTTCGGCACCCGACGAGGTCCATTCCACGTCACGCTCCGGGGGTGAATCCGACATCACGAACCAGCGCGCGGTATCCGCCCCGAAGGCCGCGATGATGTTCATCGGGTCGACGACATTCTTCTTCGACTTCGACATCTTGGCCGAAGGGATGATCTCGATCGCCGTCCCCGCCGCCTCTTCCAGCTTGGCCCTCAACTGGTCCTCGCTCAACTCGCTGAGGTCGGTCACATGATCCGCGCGCAGGAAGGCCACCGGCTCGTTGCCGATGTTGAAGCGCAACACGTCCTCGGGCAGGTGATAGACCGGGCGGCCCTGAGCATCCATCGACCGATAGATTTCGTGCGTGACCATGCCTTGCGTGAACAGCGCGTTGAACGGCTCGATGGCCTTCTGCGGCAGGTGGCCGGTCTTGTGCATCGCCCGGGCGAAGAAGCGCGAATACAAAAGGTGCAGGATCGCATGCTCGATCCCGCCGATGTACTGGTCGACGTTCATCCAGTATTCGGCGTCCTCCAGCACCGTGGGCGTCGTGGCACGCGGAGCGGTGAAGCGGGCGTAGTACCAGGACGAATCGACGAAGGTATCCATCGTGTCCGTCTCACGCCGGGCCTTGGCGCCGCATTTCGGGCAGGTGCAGTCGCGCCAGGTCGGGTGCCGGTCCAAGGGGTTGCCGGGGACGTCAAAGCTGACGTCATAGGGCAGCTCGACGGGCAGGTTCGCCTTCGCTTCCGGGACGACACCGCAGGTCACGCAATGAATAACCGGGATCGGGCAGCCCCAGTAACGCTGCCGGGACACGCCCCAGTCGCGCAGGCGGAACTTGGTGACGCCCTTGCCATAGCCGTTCGCCTCGGCATGGGCGATGGCGGTCGCCACGCCGTCGTCGCCGGTCTGCACCTTCTCTCCGGCGAAGCCGCGGATGTAGTGGACCTTCTCCGACTTCATCGGCACGAAGGCCTCGGTCAATGGCGAGTCCGAACCGTCGGCGGTGAACACGGGCTTGATCGGCAGCGCATATTTGGTGGCAAAGTCAAAGTCGCGCTGGTCATGCGCCGGGCAGCCGAAGATCGCGCCGGTGCCATAGTCCATCAGGATGAAGTTGGCGATCCAGACCGGCAGTTCCCACGCCGGGTCAAGCGGATGCTTCACGCGGATGCCGGTATCAAGACCGATCTTCTCGGCGGTTTCCAGCGCCTCGGCTGTGGTCCCGCCCTTGCGCGCCTCGGCCAGAAAGGCTGCGACCTTGGGGTCGGCTTCCAGCACCTTCGCCAGCGGATGATCCGGGGAAATCGCCGCGAAGCTTGCCCCCATCAGCGTGTCCGGGCGGGTGGTATAGACCTCAAGCTTTTCAAAGCCTCCCGGCGCGCCGACCGTACCGAAGGCAAACTGCAGGCCCCGCGACTTGCCGATCCAGTTCGCCTGCATCAGGCGCACCTTTTCCGGCCAGTTCGTCAGCCCGTCCAGCGCGCCCAGCAGTTCCTCCGAGTAGTCCGAGATCTTGAAGAACCACTGCGTCAGCTCACGCCGCTCCACGGCAGCACCCGAACGCCAGCCCTTGCCGTCGATCACCTGCTCGTTGGCCAGCACCGTCATGTCGACCGGGTCCCAGTTGACCACGGCGGCCTTCCGGTAGACCAGCCCGGCCTCCATCATGTCGATGAACATCGCCTGCTGCTGGCCGTAATACTCCGGGTCGCAGGTCGCCAGCTCGCGCGACCAGTCGATGCTCAACCCCAAGGGCTTCATCTGCGCCTTCATGTCGGCGATGTTGCCGTAGGTCCAATCCTTCGGATGGCCGCCGCGTTCCATCGCCGCGTTCTCGGCCGGCATCCCGAAAGCGTCCCAGCCCATCGGGTGCAGCACGCTGTAGCCCTGCGCCAGCTTGGTCCGCGCCACGACATCGCCCATCGTGTAGTTGCGCACATGCCCCATGTGGATGCGCCCCGAGGGGTAGGGGAACATCTCCAGCACGTAATACTTGGGCTTCAATGGATCGCGCCGCGCCGTGAAGGCCCCGGCCTTGTCCCAGGCGTCCTGCCATTGGGGTTCGATCACCGAAGGGTCATAGCGCGACATCAGGGGCCTCATGCGGAATTCCGCGCGGAATTACACATGCCAGCCCGGAAAGGTCCACCCCTTCCCGGCCCATCACGCCGCCAGAACGCTTAAAGCTTGCTGTCGCGCACCCGCAGCTGCCGCGCGCGGGTCAGGATCGCATCCTCGATCGCCCGCACGGTTTCCGGCGCGACCGAGCCGCCGCCCTGGCCCTGCAACGCCACCTTCAGGCTGCGCGCATCCAGCGCCGGGTCCTGCACATAGATCGTCGCCCGGTAGGCCCTGCCGCCACCCGGAGGCCGCCCATACCCCGTCACGATCACGCCCGTAAACGGGTCCACCGATTCGATGGGCAGGAAGTTCAGCACCTCAAGGCTGGCCTGCCAGATGTATTTGTTGACCTCGACCGTGGTGTTCGGGTTGTCGGCGTTTCCGAACAGATCCCAGATGGTCGAGCCGCCTTGGTCCTCGCCCCGCGCCTTCGCGATGGCCGCGCGCTGTTCATCCGCGCGTTCCTTGCGGGTAAGCTGGTCTTCCGAGGGGATGGAGGCGCGGTTGCCGAACAGGTTGCCGCTGCCGATACCGCCGCCGCAGGCCGACAAGGTGACGACCAGACCCATTGCCAGAGCCGCTTTGCTAAGTTGATGCAAGTTCATCCGGCCACCTTTGGAACCCTTGCCCGCTGTCTAGCTTAGGCACCAAGGCCTGCCAAGGGCTTTCGCTCCCATGCATGCGCCCACGCGCGGGCTTGCGCGTGGGCGCGCGCTCCTGTCAGCGTCGATCCGCGACCAATCCGCGGGCGATTCCAGACCTGTGGCTTTGCTGCACCAACTTTGGGCCGATTTCCCGATCAGGGTTCGGGAACGTTGCAAATGTGGGCGTCCGGGGTGAAATACGGCTCATTCCCCTGCGGATTCCCCTGCGGCGGGCTTACCTTGAAGAAAGAGGGAAAACATGAAAAAGATTCTTCTCGCGACCAGCGCCCTGGTTTTGGTTGCCGGCGCCGCCGCTGCTGAAGTGACCGTTGGTGGCTCGGCCCGCATGGGTCTGATCTATGACGGCGAAGACACCCTGATGACCTCGCGCGTCCGTATCGTCTTCACCGCTTCGGGCGAAACCGACACCGGCATCTCATTCGGCGCCTCGATGCGTGCTGACCAGTCGGGCCAGGGCAACACCCAGAACGGCGACTCGACCGTTTACGTTTCGGGCGCTTTCGGCAAGCTGACCTTCGGCGACGTTGACTCGGCTGCCAACGCTCTGGTTGGTCACGTTTCGGGCGTTGGCCTCACCGGCCTCGGCGACTGGAACGAACTGCGCTACCTCGGCCACGAAAAGACCGCTGCCCTGTACGAATACTCGGCTGGCGCTCTGACCTTCGCTCTGTCGGCTGGCCAGTTCGAAGGCCTCGACACCACCGGTACCCCGGCTGTTCCGAACACCGCCAACGACGACGCAATGTCGATCGCGGTCAAGTACGCTGTCGACGCCTACACCGTTGCTCTCGGCTACGAAACCGCTGGCGACGTTGACCACATCGCTCTGGGCGCCTCGGCGACCTTCGGCGCGTCGACCGTCAAGTTCGTCGCTTCGGACACCGACATCGCTGGCGACCCGACCCAGTACGCTCTGTCGCTTGACTACGCGATTGGCGCGACCACGCTGACCGCGTTCGTCACCGACGAAGGCGCCATCAACAACTACGGCATCGGCGCTGCCTACGACCTGGGCGGTGGTGCCAAGTTCGTTGCCGGCATCGTGGAAGTCGACGATCTGAACACCACGGGCACCCCGGCGGTTTCGGTTGGCGGCACCCGTGCCGACATCGGTCTGTCCTTCTCGTTCTAATCCACCCGGATTGGACGACCGGAAAGAGCGGGCCTTGTGCCCGCTCTTTTCTTTTTGGCCCGCGCCGTTAGGTTGCCCATCAAACGGGGGACGGTATGGCACTGGCAGACATCACGGAACGGTTGCGCGCGGCAGAACGCGCGGCGGGGCGGCCGGAAGGCTCGGTCACGCTGATCGCCGTGTCCAAGGTCCAGCCCGCCGAACGGGTTCAGGCCGTGCTGGATCAGGGCCACCGGGTCTTTGGCGAAAACTACGTGCAGGAAGCGGCGGGGAAGTGGCCCGCCTGGCGCGACCACTATGGCCCGCTGGACCTGCACATGATCGGCCCCTTGCAGACCAACAAGGCCAAGGTCGCCGTCGATCTGTTCGATGCGATTCACACGCTGGACCGGCCTTCGCTGGCGCAGAAGCTGGCCAGCCTGGGCCAGGCGCGGGGATCGTTGCCGCAGCTGTTCGTGCAGGTGAATACGGGCGAGGAGCCGCAGAAGGCCGGCGTCCTGCCCGCCGATCTGTCCGGTTTCCTGCGTGACTGCCGGGCGATGGACCTGTCCCCCGTCGGCCTGATGTGCATCCCGCCCGAGGATCAGGACTCCACCCCCCATTTCGCGATGCTGGCCCGGATGGCTGCGGATCATGGCCTGGCAGGCCTGTCGATGGGGATGAGCGGCGATTTTGAGGCCGCCGTGGCGCATGGCGCGACCCACATCCGCGTCGGCAGCGCGATCTTCGGCGCGCGTAGCTATCCCGCACCGTAGGGTGCGCTACAGCGCTCCACCGGAGTCAGCGGATTAACAAACCCCTAACAGAAAAACTTACCTATCTGTTTTTGCACAACAATCCGAAAATGTCCACCGTGGACAGGTCAGGTCAGCCAGACCCGTGCATAGGGCGGCAGCACGACCTGCCCGCCATGCAGGCCGACCTCTGCCTCGGACAACTCGTCCCACATCCGGCTGACCCCCAGCGCCCGCACCCACCCCTCGGGCAGGTGCTGCCACTGTTCGGTGAAATTGAACAGACCCAGCAGAACCCCCGTCGGCGCGACCCTCTGGACCGCCAGCACCGCATCGTTTCCCGACCCCACGACCCGCACCGGATTGGCCGCATGCAGCGCCCCCGTCGCCCGCCGCCGCGCCAGGATATGCCGCACCCCCCGGAACACCCGGGCCGAGGGCGTCTCCGCCGTATCCCGCCCCTCCGCCGCCGCCCAGTCCATCCGCGGCCGGTGGACCCAGCGGCTGTCATGGGCATGGTGGGGATCGTCGAGGTAGCCGTAGTCGTTCGTCAAGGCAAGTTCGTCGCCCATGTAGATCAGCGGTATCCCTCCCCAGGCCGCGATCAGCGCGTGCCCCATCAGGATCCGCTGCACCGCCAGATCCACCTCCCCCGCATCCCGCGCCGTCTCCAGCCCCGCCAGCGAAGCGAACGACCCCGAGATCCGCTTGTCCCCGGTCAGTGGATTGACCTGGAACAGCGCCCCCTTGGCGAAGGTGCCGGGGAAGGTGCCTTCATAGAAGTCCGACAGGAAGCCCCGGTGCCCGTGCCCCGACACCCCCACCGCCGCCGCGTCTTCGTCCGTCACCGCCCAGCCGATATCATCGTGGCATCGGATGTAGGTCGCATAGGTCGCGTTCGTCAGCCGGTCGGGGAAATGGGTCGACAGGACATGGGTCATCAACCGCGTGTCCCGGGTGGCAAGCGAGGACCAGAACTGCACCATCAGGCTGTTGTGGTAGGCCAGGTTGCCTTCCTTGCCATCATGCTTGCCCCGTCCAAGATACGGCAGCATCTCGGCCGGAGCGACGATCGCTTCCTCCAGGTGAATCACCGCTGCACTGGCGATCCGCGAACAGGCCCGCAGCGCCTGGAGGATCATGTGGACCTCGGGTTCGGACTGACAGCGCGTCCCCAGCCGCTTCCACATGAAGGCGACGGCATCCAGCCGCAGCACATCGACCCCCTTGTTGGCCAGGAACAGCATGACCTCGACGATCTCCAGGAACACCGCCGGATTGGCCCAGTTCAGGTCCCACTGGTGTTCGTTGAAGGTCGTCCAGACCCATTTGCCGATCTCGGGGTAATGGGTGAAGTTGCCGGGAGCGTTGTCAGGGAAGACCTCGACCAGCGTCTGCTCGTGCAGGGTCGGCATGTCGGGCGTGTCGAACATCAGGTAATAGCCCTGATACGTCGGGTCGCCCTTCGCCGCCTTCTTCGCCCAGGCGTGTTCCTTCGCCGTGTGGTTCAGCACCAGGTCGACACAGAGCGACATGCCCCGCGCGCGCAGGGCGGCGCTGACAGCTTCGAAATCCGCCATCGTCCCGAAGTCCGGGTTGATCTGGCGGTAGTCCATCACCGAATAGCCACCATCGCTGTCACCGGGGCGCGGCTTCAGGCACGGCATCAGGTGGACGTAAGTGATCCCGAGGTCCTGAAGGTAGTCCAGCTTGTCCAGCACCCCGTGCAGCGAGCCGTTGAAGCGGTCGATGTAGAAGACATAGCCCGCCATGTCGGGACGCTGGAACCAGTCCGGCGACAGGTCGCGTTGCAGGTCCAGGCGCTTCAGGTCCGCGGGGCGGTCGGCCCAGCCTTTCCGCAGCGCCTTTACCAGCTTTTCCCGGAAGGCGGGATAGTCGGGCCGCGCGCCATACAGCGCGTCCAGCATCGGGAACAGATCGGGGGCCGACCGCGCCAAGCGCAGCTCGAAAACGTCGTCATCCGCGCTGCGTGATGCTGGCATCGAATCCTCCCGGTTTGGGCGCAGATTAGGCAATCCAAAGCGTTTCGGAAAGGGGATTACAGACGGACGACCAGCCGGGTCTGGTAAGTGATCCGTGGGGCGATCCAGTGGAGGTCGCGGCGGGACAGAGCCACACAGCCAGCGGTGGGCGCACCGGGGCGGCGCCATTGGTGGATGAATATGGCAGAGCCACGGCCAGGTTCGGCATGGGGCCAGTTCCAGTCGGTGATGATGACAAGGTCATACATCGGATCTGCCCGCCGCAGAGGTTCGTGGCTGAAGCGGTGCGGGGCACGGACCATCAGGTTGTATTCCGTGTCGAGCGGGTCGTCCGACCACAGGTCCGAGGGACCGATCGGCAGTGCCCAGTCGGCGGGGCGGGTCAGCCGGTCGGGGCGATAGAGCATGCCGACCAGCCGATGCACCCCGGCCGGGGTTGCTCTGTCGCCCTCGCGCTTGGCCTTGGCGGGCACGATGCCAGCGTGCCCAATGGAACAGGGAAACACCCGCCCCATGAAGCGCAGCCCCAGCGGCGTGACCACCAGGTCGGTGGGCTTCACGGCAGATGCCCCGATTTCGCGGCCTTGGTCGCCAGATAGGCCCGGTTTTCCTTAGTCTGGCCCACATGGAGAGGCACCCGTTCCGTCACATGCAGACCGCAGCTTTCCATCATCGCCAGCTTGTTGGGGTTGTTGGTCAAAAGCCGAACGCTGGAGAACCCTAGCTTCCGCAAAATCTCGGCCCCGATGCGGAAGTCGCGTTCGTCATCCTCGAATCCCAGGCGGTGGTTGGCCTCGACCGTATCGAACCCCTGATCCTGCAGGGAATAGGCGCGCATCTTGTTGGCAAGACCGATTCCCCGGCCTTCCTGATTCAGGTACAAAAGCACCCCCGCCCCCTCTTGCCCCATCTGCGCCAGCGCCGCCCGCAGCTGAGGGCCGCAGTCGCACTTCAGCGAGCCGAGCACGTCCCCGGTGAAGCAGGCCGAGTGCAGGCGCGCCAGCACGGGCTTCGCGCGGTCGGGACGACCGATCTCGATGGCATAGTGTTCCTCGCCGCCGTCGTCGGGTCGAAAGACATGCACCCGCCCTGCACTGGAGGCGACAAGGGGAACGCGGGCGGACACGACCTCGTCCATCGGCGGCAGAGCGGCCAGAGCGGGGGCAATTTCGTCCAGCACCAGCAGCGTAAGGCCGTGCGCCCCGGCCAGGGTCAGCGCGTCCTGCACCGGCACCAGCAGGGCGGCGGGCAGCAGTTGCGCGGTCTTAGCCAGCCCCAGCGCCGCGCGGGCCAGGTCGGGCGTGCCGTCGCGCAGGGATTGGAGTGGCCCCTTCATCGGCGTGCGCAGGTCATCCGCCGGGTCTGCAACCGACCGCAGCCAGTCCAGGCCGGTATCAGAGGGTGGAATGATCCGCGCCAGATCACCGTCATAGGCGCGGGCCTTCAACGTCTCGGCCCGGCGCGCGGTGATCGCCAGCACCGGCGACCCGAGGCCACGCAGGTCCTCCAGACGTGCGGCATCAAGCGTTTCGACCGCAGCCACCAGCGCCGCCCCTTCAAGGCCGCACAGCACGACCGGGACCCCCATGCGCAGATCGGCGCGCGCGCGGGTCAGGCGTTCGGGGATGGACAGGCCAAGCGACATGCCCCCTATCTAGGCCGCAATCGCCGGGGGCGGAAGCCTTTGCACGTTACAGCCCCGGCAAATGCCTACAGATCGGTCGGGCAGGCGTTCAGGATATCGGTCGGGTTGACCGCAAGATCAGGCGGGATGAGCCGATGGGAGCGGAGGAAACGAGGGCCATCCTTTCCCGACCAACCTGGACCGCAACCTACCCATAGCTGGACTTGCGACCCGGACGATGGCCGCGGGACGGACAACCGGCTTGATACGGCGCTGGCCGAACTGGACGGGAAGACCGCGTGCCCGAGATTTGAAACATAGGCCGCGGAACCGACACGACCGCGTGAGCATTTGGTAGCAAATCTTGCGGGGTTCGTGATCGGGGCGCATCTCGGACATGCAATCAACGGAGGCACATCATGGCCGGACTGCGGAAAATCCTGCTCGTCGATGACGACGACGACCTGCGCGAGGCACTTAGCGAGCAGCTGGTGATGACCGAGGACTTCGACGTGTTCGAAGCCGGAACCGGCGCTGACGGGATGGAGAAGGTCAAGGCCGGCCTCTTCGACCTGGTGATCCTGGACGTGGGCCTGCCCGACACCGACGGGCGCGAGCTGTGCCGCAGGATGCGCAAGCAGGGCGTCAAGTGCCCCATCCTGATGCTGACCGGGCATGACACCGACAGCGACACGATCCTTGGGCTGGACGCCGGTGCGAACGACTATGTGACCAAGCCCTTCAAGTTCCCGGTCCTGCTGGCCCGCATCCGTGCCCAGTTGCGGACGCACGAGCAGTCAGAGGACGCGGTGTTCCAGCTTGGGCCCTATACCTTCAAGCCGGCCCAGAAGATGCTGGTCGACGAGAAGGACAAGAAGATCCGCCTGACGGAAAAGGAGACCAACATCCTGAAGTACCTTTATCGGTCGACCACCGGGGTCGTCGCGCGGGATGTGCTGCTGCACGAAGTCTGGGGTTACAACGCGGGCGTGACCACGCACACGCTGGAGACGCACATCTACCGGCTGCGGCAGAAGATCGAGCCTGATCCCTCGAACGCGCGGCTTCTGGTGACCGAAAGCGGCGGGTATCGGCTGGTGGCCTGAGCCAAGCGTGGCCGCAAGAACACGGTGATTGCGACCGCCATGCAACAACCACGAAATCTTGCGGCTTAGGGCTTATTGTTGCCGGATTCAGTTGCTACCTTTCTCGCATGCACCGGTTGTGCAGCAAGTTCCCCTGGTCGCGTCGGGGTTATGGCGCGGCATCCTCCCTGTTGGACCTGGCCGGGCTTCTTGCCCGGCCTTTTTTTCGGTCGCGGCGGTTGAGCCAGATCAAATCCTCGGCCCCGCAGTTCGGCTAACGTATCCTTACCTCCCTGTTGGACCTTGCCGGGCTAGCTGCCCGGCTTTTTCTTTTTCGTACCCTGTCGAAAAGCCACGGACATGGCGCGGGCCTGCCACGCGGCTTGCACAATTGCCCGGCCTAAAGCGCGCACCCGCAGACAGGCTGCGGCCCAACACCGGAGACGTCATGCGTATCGCCCTTGCCGCCATCGCGACCCTGATCGCTACCCCGACCCTGGCCGAAGACCTGGTCTTCACGCTGGTCAACGACAGCTCGCTTGCCATCACCGAAATGTATGTCTCGCCGGTTGGTGAAGATCAGTGGGGCGAAAACATCCTGATGGTGGACGCGGTCGATCCGGGCGTTTCGGGCGACGTGACCATCGCCGACGGGCTGGAGGTCTGCGACTATGACCTGCGCTTTGTGACCGCCGAAGGGGCCGAGGCCGAGCAGACCCAGAACCTGTGCGAGCTTGGCACCTTCACCGTCACCGACTGATCCGGCCGCCTCTTGAGACTTGTGGCGGTCGGCCTTACGGTCGTCCGCCGCAGCCCCCGGAGCCAGCCATGCCCTTCACCCTCGCCACCTGGAACATCAACTCGGTCCGCCTGCGCGAGGCGCTGGTGTCCCGCCTGATGACCGAAGAGTCGCCCGACATCCTGTGCCTGCAGGAATGTAAGAGCCCGGTCGAAAGCATCCCGCTGGCGCAGTTTCAGGCGCTTGGCTACCGCTACATCGTGGCGCGCGGCCAAAAGGGCTACAACGGGGTCGCGATCCTGTCCAAGCTGCCGATCATGGACGCTGGCGACCGCGACTTTGCCCAGCTTGGCCATGCCCGCCACGTCTCGGCCCAGCTGGAAAACGGCGTCACCATCCACAACTGCTATGTGCCGGCCGGTGGGGACATTCCCGACCGCGAGATCAATGTAAAATTCGGTCAGAAGCTGGACTACCTGACCGAGATGCGCGACCATTTCCACTGGCAGAAGCCCGACCGCGCGATCCTGGTCGGAGATCTGAACATCGCCCCGCGTGAGGATGACGTCTGGGACCACAAGGCTCTGCTGAAAATCGTCAGCCACACTCCGGTTGAGGTCGATCACTTCAACGCGGTGATGGAGGCTGGCGCCTGGCAGGACGTGACACGCAAGGACATCCCCGATGGTCGGCTTTACAGCTGGTGGAGCTACCGCGCCCCGGACTGGAACGCCGCCGACAAGGGCCGCCGGCTGGACCACATCTGGGCAACACCGGACATTGCCAATGCCGCCCATTCCAGCCGCATCCTGCGCCCGG
Organism: Tabrizicola sp.; assembly: GCF_030694085.1. GTDB lineage: Bacteria > Pseudomonadota > Alphaproteobacteria > Rhodobacterales > Rhodobacteraceae > Tabrizicola. The sequence continues at coordinate 272,045 of NZ_JAUXZE010000009.1, forward strand.
TGCGGGGCTGGGATCAGCCCAGCGACCACGTTCCGGTGTTTGCGACGTTCGACCTTTAAGCGGGTGTTGGCAGGCGCGTTCGTCAAAGGCAGCGTGACGTCCGGCCCCCGTCTCTGGTGAGAGCAAGAGGGCGGTCAGTTCCCGGCCATCAAGGCCCCAAGCACCGCCTTGGCGCTGTCACTGTCCCATTCGGCATCGCCGATCAGCCGGGCGACCTCCTGGCCCTCGGGGTTCAGGATCACCGTCACCGGAAGACCCATGACCCCCATCCCGCGCGCAAGCTGGGACTTCGGGTCGCGCAGGATCGGCAGCGACTTGATGTCCGCTTCTTCGAAGAACCGCTTGATCCCCTCGACCGCGTTTCGGCCCGTCGCAACGGGAACCACGGCCAGGTCTGGCATCGCGGTCTGGAGCCGGTCCAGCGAGGGCATCTCGTGCCGACAGGGCGCGCACCAGGTGGCCCAGAAGTTCAGCACGACCCACTTGCCGCGGTAGTCCGCCAGGCTGCGCTCGCCATCCTCGGCGTCCAGCAGCACCGCCTCGGGGATCGTCACCGGCGCATTGTGCAGCGCGAGCTTCTTCATGTCGCCATCCCGCAGGGCTGCGACATCTCCCAAGGCCGGGTTTGCACCGATCAGGAAGGCCGTGTAGAGGACAACCAGCAATTTCCGCACGTTTCTCACTCCATAGGCCCGCACATGTCCGACGCCCGCGATCCCAAAGCCGCAAACACCATGTGGGGCGGGCGCTTTGCCAGCGGGCCGGACGCGATCATGACGGCGATCAACGCCTCGATCGGGTTCGACCAGCGGCTCTACGCCCAGGACATCGCGGGCAGCCGGGCCCATGCGGCGATGCTGGCCGCGCAAGGCATCATCACTGATATGGATGCAAAGGCGATTGGGGAAGGCCTGCTCTCGATCTTGTCAGAGATCGAAGCGGGAAAGTTTCCGTTCACGACGGAACTGGAAGACATCCACCTGAACATCGAGGCCCGTCTGACCGATCGGATTGGCGAGGCTGGAAAGCGCCTGCACACCGGGCGGTCGCGCAACGACCAGGTGGCCGTCGACTTCCGTCTTTGGGTCCGCGACCAGTGCGACCAGGCGATTGCCGGGCTGACCGGGCTGATGCAGGCGTTCCTGGCGCAGGCCGAGGCGGGGGCGGATTGGGTCATGCCTGGTTTCACCCATCTGCAGACGGCCCAGCCGGTGACCTGGGGGCATCACATGATGGCCTATGTCGAGATGCTGGCCCGTGACCGCAGCCGCTTTGAAGACGCCCGCAAGCGCATGAACGAATGTCCCCTGGGCGCTGCGGCGCTGGCCGGGACCAGCTTTCCCATCGACCGGCACAGGACGGCGCAGGCTCTGGGCTTCGACCGGCCCACGGCGAACAGCCTGGACAGCGTCAGCGACCGCGACTTCGCGCTGGAATTCCTGTGCGCCTCCAGCATCTGCGCCATGCACCTGTCGCGCTTTGCCGAAGAGCTGGTGATCTGGTCCAGCGCGCAGTTCCGCTTTGTCCGCCTGTCAGATCGCTGGACAACCGGCAGCAGCATCATGCCGCAGAAGAAGAACCCCGACGCGGCCGAGCTTCTGCGCGCCAAGCTGGGGCGTATCCTGGGGGCGACGGTGGCGCTGTTCACCGTGATGAAGGGCCTTGCGCTGACCTATTCCAAGGACATGCAGGAAGACAAGGAACAGGTCTTCGACGCCGCCGACAGCCTGATGCTGGGCCTTGCCGCGATGACCGGCATGGTCAGCGACATGACCGCCAACCGCGAGGTGCTGGCGGCCTCTGCTGCCTCGGGCTTCTCGACCGCGACCGACCTGGCCGACTGGCTGGTCAAGGCGCTGAACCTGCCGTTCCGCGAGGCGCATCACGTGACCGGGACGCTGGTGGCGCTGGCCGAGACCAAGGGCTGCGATCTGCCCGACCTGTCGATCAGCGAGATGACCGCAGTGCATCCGGGCATCACGCAGGACGTCTACTCTGTCCTCGGGGTGGAAAATTCGGTCCGCAGCCGCACATCCTATGGCGGGACGGCGCCTGACCAGGTGCGCGACCAGATTGCCCGCTGGAAAGCCGCGCTGGCGTAATCCAATCTGTCAGCAAAGGAGTCCTGCCATGAAATCTGCCGTTCTTCTGGCATTTCTGACCCTTGCGGGGTGCAGCAATCCGCTGGTCGCCACCAACCTTACCTTCGGCCCTGACGGGGTGGCGGCAAACCCCACCTTGTCCAGCCGGGTCGGTGGTGCCACGGTGACCATCGACCCGTAAGGAAAGGCCTCCCATGCCCAGACTGTTGCTTTTCGCCTGCCTAACCCTTGCCGCCTGCGGTGCCGATGGCGCACCAGAGCCACCCTCAAAAGGGCTGTCGGTCGTCGGTGAGGCGCAGGTCGGCGTGGTGATAAAGTGACGCCGCTGCGTCTGGCTTTCCTGGCGCTTGCCGTCTGGGGCGCGGTGCATCCGATGTACTGGTTCCTGAAGTACATGCGCGAGACGGGGACTGGTCTGGGCGGGTTGATCGACGCCTGGTACGTCAACGCTTCGACCACGGGGCTGACCTGGGACCTGACAATCGCCGCCATCGCACTGACCGTCTGGATCCTGGCCGAGGCGATCAGCCGCCGCGCCTGGTGGCACCTGGTGGCGATACCTGCCACCTTCTGCATCGGGGTCAGCTGCGGGTTGCCGCTGTACCTGTTCCTGCGATCAGGGAGGAAGGACTAGGTTTCTTCCCGCAGCACTCCGGCCAGATGCGCACCGTAGCTGGATTTGCCGAAGACCTGCGCCTGCTTTTCCATCCCCGCGCGGTCGATCCAGCCTTTGTGGAAAGCAATCTCGTCAGGTGATCCGACCTGCATCCCCTGCCGGTCCTGAAGCGTGCGCACGAAGTTTCCGGCGTCCAGCAGGCTGCCGGGCGTGCCGGTGTCCAGCCAGGCAAAGCCGCGGCCCATGCGTTCGACCTGCAACGACCCTTCGGCCCGATAGTGTTCCAGGACATCGACGATTTCCAGCTCTCCACGCGGGGAGGGTTTGATCGTCGCGGCAATGTCCGGGGCACGACCGTCCAGGAAATAAAGCCCGGTGATCGCAAAGCTGGAGGGCGGGTTCTTCGGCTTTTCAATGATCTGCGTGACCTTGCCCGAGGCGTCGAAGGCCGCGACGCCATACCGCTCGGGGTCCGAGACGTGGTAGCCGAACACCGTCCCGCCCGACGGCTGTGCGTTGGCACGGTGCAGGATTTCCGGCAGACCGTGGCCGAAGAAGATGTTGTCGCCCAGCACCATCGCCGAAGGCGCACCGCCCAGGAAATCGCGGGTCAGAAGGTAGGCTTGCGCCAGCCCTTCCGGCTTTTCCTGGATGATCCAGGTGAAGCTCAGGCCCCACTGGCTGCCGTCGCCCAGCAGGCGCTGGAATTGCGGCTGGTCGTCCGCTGTGGTGATGATCGCGATCTCGCGGATGCCCGCCAGCATCAGGACCGAGATCGGATAATAGACCATCGGCTTGTCGTAGATCGGCAGCAGTTGCTTCGAGACGCCCAGCGTGATCGGCCAGAGGCGGGAACCTGTGCCCCCGGCGAGAAGGATGCCTTTGCGGGTCATGGACGAAGCTCCTTCACGATCGCTGTCAGGCCCTGCCGCCAGTCGGGGCACTGGATGCCGAACGCTTTGGTAAATGCACTGCAATCAAGGCGGGAATTCAGCGGTCGTTTGGCGGGGGTGGGGTAATCGGTCGTCGGGATATCCTCGATCCGGCAAGGCAGTCCGGCCTCGGCCATGATAGCACGGGCGAAATCCGCCCAGCTGGTCTCGGGGCCACCGGCGAAGTGGTGCGTGCCGCCTGGCACGCCAGCCACCATAGCATTTGCTGCAGCCAGAAGCGCCTCGGCAATGGCGGATGCCGGAGTGGGTCCGCCGATCTGGTCGGCCACGACACGCAGGCTTTCCCGCTCGGCCCCAAGCCGCAACATGGTCTTCACGAAGTTCGCGCCGTGGGCCGACACGACCCAGGACGTGCGAAGGATAAGGGCGTTGCCCCCAGCGGCACTGACACCCCTTTCACCGGCAAGCTTCGACCGGCCATAGGCCCCAAGCGGTGCGGTCGGGTGGTCCGGGGTGAAAGGCTGCTCGCCAGAGCCGTCGAAGACGTAGTCGGTAGAGATGTGCAGGAAGGGGAGGCCCCTGTCGGCGGCAGCGCGGGCCATTGCGGCGGGGGCGTCCCCGTTGACAACGGTCGCGGCGGCTTCCTCGGACTCGGCCTTGTCGACGGCGGTCCAGGCGGCGGCGTTGATGATCGCTTGCGCGCCCGATGCGGCGATGGCGGCGGCGCAGGCGGCCGGGTTCATAAGGTCGGCTTCATCGCGGCCAAGAAAGTTGGCATCAGGCGCAAGGCGCTGCAATTCACGCGCGACCTGGCCGGTCTTGCCGAAGACGAGGAGCCTCATGCCTTGCCCAGCCTTTCGCCCACGCCCTTGCGGTCGAGGAGCGGGCGCCACCAGGTTTCGTTGTCGAGATACCAGCGGACGGTGCGTCTTAGCCCCTCCTCGACGGTGACCGAGGGCCGCCAGCCCAGTTCCTCGCGGATGCGGGTCGGGTCGATGGCGTAGCGGGCGTCGTGGCCGGGGCGGTCGGTGACGAAGGTGATCTGGTCGGCGTAGGGGGTGGCTTTGGGGGCCATTTCGTCCAGAAGCGCGCAGATGGTGCGGACGAGGTCGATGTTCCGCCGTTCGTTCTCGCCGCCGATGTTGTAGCTGCGGTTGAGTTGGCCTTTTTCCAGGACAAGGAGGAGGGCGTCGGCGTGATCCTCGACATAAAGCCAGTCACGGATGTTTTCGCCATTGCCGTAGACCGGGATCGGCTTGCCATGCAGCGCGTTGAGGATGGTGACGGGGATCAGCTTTTCGGGGAAATGGTAGGGGCCGTAGTTGTTCGAGCAGTTGGTCAGGACGGTGGGCAGGCCGTAGGTTTCCGCCCAGGCGCGGACCAGGTGGTCGGAGGCGGCTTTCGACGCGGAATAGGGTGAGCGGGGGTCGTAGGGGGTGTGTTCGGTGAACTGACCCTCTGCGCCGAGGGAGCCGAAGACTTCGTCGGTGGAGATGTGGTGGAAGCGGAAGGTTTCGGGTTTCCCTTGCCTCGTCCAGTGGGCGCGGGCGGCTTCCAGCATGTTGAAGGTGCCGGTGATGTTCGTCTCGATGAAATCGGCGGGGCCGTCGATGGAGCGGTCGACATGGCTTTCGGCGGCGAGGTGCATCACGGCGTCGGGGGTGTGGGTCGCAAAGATGCTGTCCAGCGCGGCCCGGTCGCGGATGTCGGCCTGTTCGAAGCTGTAGAGGTTCGACTGGGCGGCCTGGGCCACGTTGGCTGCGTTCGCGGCATAGGTCATGGCGTCGAGGTTGACGACCTCATGGCCCCGGGCGACGGCCAGGCGGACGACGGCGGAACCGATGAAACCGCAGCCTCCGGTGACGAGGAGCTTCATTCGGGGACCCCGTAGCGGAAGGGGTGGCCGATGTCGGCAAGAAGGGGGGCGTGGGCGTCCTTGTCGGACAGGGTGGGCGCGCTCACCCCCCAGTCGATGCCGATGGCCGGGTCGTCCCAGCGCACGGCGCCATCATTCTCGGGGCTGTAGAGGTCGGTGCATTTGTACTGCACCTCGGTGTCATCGGTCAGGGTCAGGAAGCCGTGCAGGAAGCCTTTTGGCACAAATAGCTGGCGGCCGTTGTCAGGGGTCAGTTCCACGCCGACCCATTCCCCATAGCTGGGAGATCCGCTGCGGATGTCCACCGCCACATCAAGTATCGCGCCCCGGGTGCAACGGACCAGCTTGTCCTGCGCGCGGGGCGGAGACTGGAAATGCAGGCCCCGAAGCGTGCCTTTGGCGCTAGAGAACGAGTGGTTATCCTGCACCCAAGGCAGGTTCAGCCCGGCATCTGCCATCCGCGCAGCGTTCCAGGTTTCCATGAACCAGCCACGGGCGTCACCAAAGCGACGGGGGGTCAGGATCAGGACTTCGGAAATGGCGGTAGGCTCAATCTGCATTGGCAAAACTCGGAAGGAACGGGTGCGGCAGACTTGCGACGATACGGGGCGCAATGCAAGGCGCGATGGCGGGGAAACAGTCTGTTTGCGGGGTTTTGCCCTTCGCGAAGCTGGGCTATCAGGGGGCAACGACGTAGGGGAAGGACGGGGACATGACCCATCTCTGGGTGCGGGCCGAGCAACGGCCAAACGAGGAGCGCGTGGGGATCACGCCTGGGGGTGCTGCGGCGCTGGTCAAGGCGGGCATCATGGTGACGGTCGAGCGGTCCTCGGTCCGGGCGATTCCCCTGGACGGGTATGTTGCGGCGGGCTGCGCAGTCGCGGTCGAGAATTCGTGGCCCACTGCCCCGTCGGATGCGATCATCTTCGGCCTGAAGGAACTGCCCGAGGATGGGACGCCGCTGTCGCATCGTCACATCATGTTTGGCCACGCCTTCAAGGGGCAACCGGCAGGGCGGGTGCTGCTGCAGCGGTTCAAGGCCGGGGGCGGCACGCTGTATGACCTGGAGTACCTGGTAAACGAACACGGTCGCCGGGTCGCGGCCTTCGGCTATTGGGCCGGGTATGCGGGGGCGGCGGTTTCGCTGAAGTGCTGGGCGGCGCAACAGCGCGGCGGGATCGCTGGGCCGGTGCGGAAGGTGCCGTCGAAGGAGGCCTTGCTGGCGCAGCTGGGCGAGGAACTGGCGGGGCTGTCGCGGCCCCGGGCGATCATCATCGGGGCGATGGGGCGTGTTGGAACGGGGGCTGCGGACCTGTGCACGGCGATGGGTGTCGCGGTGACGAAGTGGGACATCGCCGAGACGGCGAGCGGTGGGCCGTTCCCGGAGGTGCTGCAGCACGAGATCTTTCTGAACTGCATCCTGGCGCGGCCGGGGTGTCCGGTGTTTGTGCCGGCCTCGGCCAAGACCGAGCCGCGCAAGCTGACAGTGATCGGGGACATCGCTTGCGACCCAACCTCGGATTTCTCGCCGATCAAGGTCTATGACCGGGCGACGGACTGGGATGCACCGGCCTTGCGGGTGCATGACGATCCACCGCTGGATGTGACCGCCATCGACAATCTGCCGTCGCTGATGCCAGTGGAATCGTCCGAAGATTATGCGGCGCAGTTGCTGCCGTCGCTTCAGACTCTGGATGCGCTGGACAAGGGCGTCTGGGGCCGGGCGAAGGCGGAATTCGACAGGCACGTCGCGGGCGTGTGAGCGGGCGCAAATCTTTTCGAAAAGATTTGCAAGAGTTTTCGAAAACTCTTGGTCGCGCGTCGGCCAGGCGAGGGGGATGAAGAACATGACAATCCATTGGTGCGGCACAGGGCTGTCGTCGATTCCGGGGCTGCGGCGGCTGATCGAGGCGGGGCATCCCGTGGTGGTCTGGAACCGCACGGTCGAAAAGGCGCGCACCGAGGTCGGCGACCTGACGCAGGACATCCGGGCGTTTTCGCTGGAGGCTTTGGCGGCGGCGCTGAAACCGGGCGACATCGCCGTGTCGATGCTGCCGGCGGATCAGCATGTCGGGATCGCCAAGCTGTGCCTGGAGAAGGGCGCGAACTTCTGTTCGTCGTCCTACATCGCGCCCGAGATGCGCGAGCTGGATCAGGCATTCCGCGAGGCGGGGCTGGTCTCGATCAACGAGGTTGGGCTTGATCCGGGCATCGATCACCTGATGGCGCACGACCTTGTGGCGCGATACCGGGCGTCGAAGGCCTATCACAACGACAATGTCCTGTCGTTCACCAGCTATTGCGGTGGCGTTCCGAAAGAAGCGAACGCCTTCCGCTACAAGTTCAGCTGGGCTCCGGCAGGCGTGCTGAAGGCTTTGCGGTCGCCGTCGCGGTCCTTGCGGCATTTCACCGAGCTGCGGGTGGCGCGGCCCTGGGATGCGATCAGCCGCTATGACGCGCCGCTCCCGGTGCCGGAAAGCTTTGAGGTTTATCCGAACCGCGACAGCTATCCGTTCATGGAGGAATACCGGTTCGAGACGCACTGGAAGGTCAAGGACTTCGTCCGGGGCACGATCCGGCTGAACGGCTGGGCGGATGCCTGGGCGCCGATCTTCCGCGAGATCGAGGGGCTGGAGGGCAAGCCCCTGGCCGAGATCAACGCGGCCTTGGAGACGCGGGCGGCGGCTTTGTTGCAGGACAACTCCTATGCCGAGGGCGAGCCGGACCGGGTCGTGCTGTTCGTGGCTCTGAAGGCGGAACGCGACGGCAAGCCGGTGTTTCACGAGACCTGGGCGATGGATGCCTGGGGCGACGTGCGCGGGACTGCGATGGGGCGGCTGGTGTCGGTTCCGGTGTCGCTGGCGATCGAGGCGGTGCTGAACCGCGAGATCCCGGCGGGGGTGCATGGCGCGCCGCATGACCCGAAGCTGCTGGCGCGGTGGCTGGATCAGGTCGGGCATCTGGCGCAGTTCCTGCGGCGGATCGACCATCTGGGGTGACAGCTCCTCGTGCGACTTCGTCTTCTCGTCGCGGAACGCTGCAAAGCGTGACGAAGTCATCGACGAGCCGCCGCGTTTTGCCTATCATCGGCTGACGATCCGGGGCTACCGGACGATGAGCAGCGAGGCAGGACGTGGGCAGCACCGGCAGCACGTCAAAGCGATTGGACCGGCTGGCCGACCGGCTGGCGGTGATGGCAGCGCGTCGGGCGCGGCCTGCCGGTGGCTTTGTCTCGCAGCCCGAACCCCGGTCCATCGGGCTTTACACGCGCGGCAAGCAGCTGGTCGCAGGCAACATCCTGCTGGCGGGGCATCTGGCCGAGGCTCCCGGAGTCTCGCTGTGGGACCTTGAAGCGCCCCAGGCCTTTGCGACCGAGGCGCAGGGCTTTGCCTGGCTGGACGATCTGGCGGCGCTTGGCACAAAAGAGGCGCTGGCACGCGCGCAGGACTGGACCTGGGGCTGGATCGACCGCTATGGCCGCGGCAAGGGGCCGGGCTGGACGCCGGACCTGACGGGACGCAGGATCATCCGCTGGGTGCATCACGCGACGATCCTGCTGCAGGCCCGCGACAAGGCCCAGTCCGCGTCCTTTTACGCGGCACTGTCGCGCCAGGCGACCTATCTGGCCCGTCGCTGGCGTAGTGCGGCAGAAGGTCTGCCCCGGTTCGAGGCGCTGACCGGCCTGGTCTACGCCGGCATTTCGCTGATCGGGATGGAGGCGCTGATCTCTCCGGCGGTTCAGGCGCTGGCCGCCGCCTGCGATGCCGATATCGACGCCGAAGGCGGCATCCCGACGCGGAACCCCGAGGAACTGCTGGAAGTGCTGACCCTGCTGACCTGGTCGGCCAGCGCGATGACCGAGGCGAACCTGGCCGTGCCGCCTTCGTTGAGCCACGCCATCACCCGGATTGCCCCGGCCTTGCGGGCGCTGCGTCACGCGGATGGAGAGCTGGCGCGTTTCCACGGTGGCGGTCGGGCGGCGGAGGGGCGGCTCGATCAGGCGCTGGCATCGGCAGCGGTGCGCGCGGGGGCAACTCCGGCCATTTCGATGGGCTATGCCAGGCTGCATGGCGGGCGCACCTCGGTCATCGTCGATGCGGCGGCACCCCCCGGCGGGCGGGCGGCGCGGACCGCCCATGCCTCGACCTCGGCCTTCGAGCTGACTTCGGGTCGGCGGCCGCTGGTGGTCAACTGCGGGTCGGGTGTTGCCTTCGGGCAGGCCTGGCACCAGGCGGCGCGGGCCACCCCATCACATTCCGTTCTGGGAATGGAGGGCATGTCTTCCTCACGCACCGGGCGGTCGGGCGAGGTGTTGGAGCAGCGCGCCCAGGTCACCGCCTCGCGCTTGACGGTCGGGACCGAGGGCACCGACCTTTACCTTGCGCATGACGGCTGGCTCGCTTCGCACGGGCTGACGGCAAGCCGCAGCCTGACGCTGGCCCATGACGGGCGGCGGCTGTCCGGCGTCGATGCCTTGACCGCCATGACCGCCGAGGCGCGGCGGCGGTTCGAGGACGCGATGACCCAGACCGCGATGGCAGGGGCGCGCTTCGCGATCCGATTCCACCTGCACCCCGAGGTTGACGCGACGCTGGACATGGGCGGGGCGGCGGTCTCGATGGTCCTGAAAAGCGGCGAGATCTGGATATTCCGCTTCACCGGCCCCCTTGAACTGACGCTGGAACCGTCCGCCTACCTGGAAAACGGGCGGTTGAACCCGCGCCCCTGCCTGCAGATTGTGCTTCGCGGCGAAGCGCGGGGGTTCGAGACACGGATAGGCTGGACCTTGGCGAAGGCAAAGGATACTCCGCTGGCCATCCGGGACCTGGAGGGGGTGGACCCCGACGTCCCGCCGCAAAAGTAACGTCGGGCAGTGAAGGGTTCCAGCGATGACCAACCTCGTCCCAATCGGCCGCGCGCTGATCTCGGTTTCCGACAAGACAGGGCTTCTGGACCTGGCCCGCGCCCTGGCGGGCTATGGGGTCGAACTGATTTCCACAGGCGGAACCAGCGGGATGCTGCGGGCAGCAGGGCTGGCGGTGCGGGACGTATCCGACGTGACCGGCTTTCCCGAGATGATGGATGGCCGGGTCAAGACGCTGCACCCCAACGTGCATGGCGGGCTGCTGGCCCTTCGCGACGATGACGAGCATCTTGTGGCGATGGCCGCGCACGGGATCGAGCCGATCGACCTTCTGATCGTGAACCTTTACCCGTTCGAGGAAACTGTGGCGAAGGGCGCCGACCACGCGACTTGCATCGAGAACATCGACATCGGCGGCCCGGCAATGGTGCGCTCGTCGGCCAAGAACTATCACCACGTCGCCATCATCACCGACCCCGCCGACTATCCGGCACTGGTCACCGAAATGCAGGCCCAGGGCGGCACGCTGACCGATGCCACCCGCTTCAAGCTGGCGAAGAAGGCCTTCACCCACACTGCACAGTACGACGGCCACATCAGCAACTACCTCACTGCGCTGAACGAAGCCGGCGAGCACGAAACCTTCGGCGAGCAGCTGACCCTGCAGTTCGCCCGCGCGCAAACCTGCCGCTACGGCGAGAACCCACACCAGGCCGGTGCCTTCTACGTCGAGGCGAACGCCCCCGCCGGCACGATTGCGACCGCGCGCCAGATCCAGGGCAAGGAACTCAGCTACAACAACATCGCCGATACCGACGCCGCGCTCGAATGCGTGAAGTTGTTCGACAGCGCACCCGCCTGCGTCATCGTCAAGCACGCCAACCCGTGCGGCGTGGCCTACGGCAGCAGCCTGCTGGAGGCATACAATCGCGCCTACCAGACCGATCCCGAATCGGCCTTTGGCGGCATCATCGCCTTCAACGGCCGGCTCGATGGCGAAACCGCCGCTGCCATCGTCGAACGCCAGTTCGTCGAAGTCATCATCGCGCCCGAAGTCAGCCCCGAAGCCTCCGCCGCCGTCGCCGCGAAGAAGAACGTGCGCCTGCTCGAATGCGGTCAGTGGTCGGAATCGGTCGCCCAGCTCGACATGAAGCGCGTGGCCGGCGGACTCTTGGTGCA
>NZ_JAUXZE010000011.1 GCF_030694085.1 Tabrizicola sp.
ACGGCAAGCTCCTGCCCTTTAGTCACGCTGTCCCCAGCATCGGCGGAAAGCCGGGTCAGCGCGGCGCCCACCTCGAAGCCGACACGGCTGAGGATGCGCGCCTCGACGGTGCCGAGCCCGTAGATGCGAAGGGTCACATCGTGTACGGGCTGAACGACCGTCACCGTCAGCGGGCGCTCCGTGAAGAACAGGAAGCCGACCCCAACGGCGGCCGCCAGCACCACGCCCAACAACGAGATGCGCCGCATCGTCTATTCTCCTCGCACAGCCAGAAGCCGGCATTGCACGTCGAACAGCCGCAATCCCTCCTCGCGAAGGTTGAAATCGCGCGCGCCGAGCGCCCAGCGGATTGCCACCCCCTGCACGAGTGCGGTCAGCAGCACCGCCACATCGTTTGCGGCGACGTCGTCCCAAAGCACGCCCGCCTGCTGCCCGGCGCCGACCTCCCGCGCAAGCAGGCCACGAAAGGCCGTGAGCCTGCCGTGAAACGTGGCGCGCAGTTCCGCATTGGTGACGTTCAGTTCACGTGAGAACAGCAGCATCGGCAGGGCGGGGGTCGCAGCGATCTGCGCGAATTGCGCGGCAATCAGTGCGCGCAACCGGATAACCGGCGCGTTGCCGAGGTTGAGAGCTTCGTCCCAGGCCGTTGTCATCCGCTCGGCGACATGCTCGGCCACGGCCTGCCACAGCGCCGCCTTGGTCGGAAAATGCCGAAACAGCGCCGCCTGCGTGACGCCGATCTGCGACGCGACGGCGCCTGTCGTCACCCGGTCCGGCCCGATCCGGTCGGTCAGATCGAGCACGGTGGCCACGATCTCGGCCTTGCGGAGTTTTGCTGACTTGCGCACGGGGCGCCTCTTTGGTTAGTAAGCGATCACAAACAAATTTAAGCGGACTCACGCGATGCGTCAATTATCGGGCGTCACTTTCTGCATGTATTGATTGTCACGACACTGGGGGCCAGATGGGAAGCTCGTTTCAGAGCATCCTCCTCTGACAAATCATAGATCGACGCCGATCAGCAAACCCACCGATGTTTAGCCGGGACTAACCGGCAACCCTACGATAGTAGTTTTCTGCTTTCTCCGCTTTTTAAGAGGGCGCATGTTCATCCGTGACCGCAAATGAACGAACAGCCTAGACGCTCGCTGACCGTGACTGAAGAACGCTGCCGCATCTAGTCACCCAGTCACCGCGTGGTACCCAACGCGAGGAGACCATCATGGCAGACAACAGATTTCTTACACCCGAGGAGGTTTCTCAGCGCTATCGCGGAACAGTTTCGCCCGGAACCCTGCGGAACTGGAGATCCATGAAGATTGGTCCATCGTTCGTCAAGATTGGCAAAGCGGTACTCTATCCTGAGAGCGAGCTCGATGCCTGGGACGAAAAGAACAAAGTGAACTGCCGTGTTTTGGCTCGAACCGACGTGCAGGTAGAGGATCAAGCGTGATGATCATACTAGAGCACGACCTACATACCCCGAACGACGTCCCCACCTACTCTCAAAAAGTATTAATATATAGCATATTCAATATAATAGTAGATTAAAATGGGTGAT
>NZ_JAUXZE010000023.1 GCF_030694085.1 Tabrizicola sp.
TGGGTAAAGATACATCTGTCCGTCGCTCGTCCAGTGCTGAAGCACCTTTGCTGTAGTGTCTGAGATGATGACGCCGACCCCAAGAGCATCGAAGTGATCTTGCCATTCGTGAGTCCGGAACGCCGAGATGTTGTTGCGGACTGTTCCTTGATTGTCTTCGGTCGCGAAGGCGGCCCGACCCGTCACGAACGGGGCGGCAAGGCCTGCGGCAACGAAAAGTCGTCGACTAAATTTCATCAGCTGCTCCTCTTTTTTCGAAGCATTGCAGCCTTCTAATGTGGGAAGGTCAAATCTGTTCGTACCGATCAAGGGTCACAAACAGGTGAGTGCGTGGCGGTTTCGCCAAAGATTCAGCCAAATCCCATACTCACGCCGTTGTGATCAACGTGGATGGTGTTGGAAGGCGCTATCGTGTCTGCATGTTCAGGTTCGTAAACCTCTTGTGCGGAATTCTCCTGCTCGCCTCCCTGGTTGGGACGGCGCTTCCTGATCACATGACACATAACGCGCATCATGATCTCGCACAAACGGCACCCCTGATACAGGATGCGTTTTGTGGTGACGGTTCCGAACATGGAACTTGCCAGATCCTTGCAACGGAGACGGCTTCATTCCTTTACATAGTGCCAGGCGCCGGATCTTCGCAGCACGCGATCACGCCCGTGTCCGCCTCCAGTCTGACTTTTGCGCCCCAACGCCCTCCTCCGCGAACCCTCCTCTGAGTGAAACCTTTCCTTCCCGTTCCCCTCAGGAGACAGCATGATTTCTCGTCGTACCCTTATCGGCGGAGCCGCCGCAGCGGCAATGTCCGCGCCGACAATCCTTCGAGCTCACACCGAAGAACCTTTTGTCCTCGCCGAAGAGTTTCAGCCGCGTGAGGTGCGCGTCCGCGAGCAGCACGCTCCGGGCCAGATTCTGGTGTTCCCGCGTCTCTACTACCTCTACCACGTCTTCGACAGCGAACGCGCGATCCGCTACGGCGTCGGCGTCGGCAAAGCTGGTCTCGAATTCAAGGGCACGGCGATCATCGAGCGCAAAGCTGAGTGGCCCTCGTGGCGACCGACGAATGACATGATACGGCGTGACCCCGACCGTTATGCGCAATTCGCGGACGGCGTGCCGGGCGGGCCCGGCAATCCTCTCGGGGCCAGGGCGCTTTATCTCTACAAAAACGGCCGCGACACTTATTTCCGCATCCACGGCACAACAGATCCGGGCTCAATCGGGCAATCCGTATCAAATGGCTGCATCCGTATGCTGAACGATCATGTGAAGCAGCTCTATGACCAAGTTCCCATCGGAACGCCGGTGACCGTGCTGTGACAGGGTCACGCCGTGGCCTTCTCGTTCTTGGCGGGACCGTCGCCCTGATCTACGGCCTGCGTGCCCTGCCCTGGGACCGTCTTCCCGGGCGCGGCCCACGTTACGTCGACTTGCCGGACTTGCCGCCATTTCGCCGGCTGGAGGAGGACGGTCAGACTTCTGGGGCAACGGTCGCACTCATAGGGCTCGACGCACCGACCGACGATGCTGATCAGCGACGCGCGCGTGCAGAGGCTTTGCGTGCCGACCTTTGCCCTGCTCTGTTCGGCCCGGCGGTACCGACGGAAATCGTCCCAATCGCATACTTCAGTGAATTCCGCTGCCCTTACTGTCGGGCACTCGAGCGGGATCTGGACACGTTTTTTGCAGAGGATACCGCATCCTTCCGCCTCATCCAGCATGAACTTCCGATTTTCGGCCCTGCGTCCGAACTCGCCGCACGCGCGTCGGTTGCGGCCGCACGGCAAGGCAAACAGCAGGAGCTTCGTCGCAGCTTCATGCGGACACCACTTGTTGCAGAACCGGCATCCGTCTTGCACGTAGCCACCGCCATCGGACTCGACGTCGATCAGCTTGCCCGCGATATGGCCTCGCCGGAAGTCCAGGCAGAGCTTGATCGAACCCGCGCTCTCGCAGATATATTCGGGTTTATTGGCACGCCGGGGCTCGTGATCGGGCGAACCGTCCTCAACGGCGCGATTCCCTACGCTCTCCTCCGGCGCATCGCGGAAGACGAGAAATCCAGACAGACACCTGTATGCTGACGTCATGAACACGCCGTCGCACATTCTGATCGGGGCGGCTTTCTTCGCGCGGCCCTTGGTACCGGCAACACTTGTTGCGGCGATGGTCGGGGGCTTTGTCCCGGACTTGCCGATGTTCGCTCTGGTCCTGTGGTCCACCCGCGTGCTCGGTTTGCCCGAGCATGATGTCTTTGGACGGTTATACTTTTCGGACTCGTGGCAAACGATTTTCGCGGTAGATCATGGCTTCCTGATCTGGGGCACGCTTTTCCTTGCTGCCCTTTGGAGCGGCCGCGTCCTGCTTCGTGCTTTCGCGGGGTCTGGTCTGCTTCACGCTGTAGCGGATTTCGCAACCCATCACGACGACGCTCGACGCCAATTCTGGCCCATTTCTGACTGGGTTTTCCGAAGCCCAATCAGCTACTGGGACCAGCGATTCTACGGCGACGTTTTCGCGGTCTTCGAGGTCGGGTTGGTTGTCCTCCTCGCTCTATTCTTGTGTTGGCGGCTCGAGCGGGCATGGCAACGGGCGCTGATCCTCGCACCCGCAGCCCTGATCGTGGTGCCTGTCATCCTCACCGGTGGCTTCCATGGACTACACGGCATGGGGTGACGGGCAAGAATGCTGCGGGCAAAGTGATCATTGGCCACGATGCCCGCACCGCAAGCCTGGTCACATGCCTTTGGCCGCAAGCCAGGCGTTCATGTCTGCAATCTCGGCTTCCTGGGCCGCGATGACCTCTTCGGCCAGCTTGCGCATTTCGGGGTCCGTGCCGAATTCGAGCTGCACTTTCGCCATGTCGATGGCGGCCTGGTGGTGCGGGATCATGCCTTTGACGAAATCGACGTCGGCATCGCCGGTATAGGGAGCCATGTTGGTCATCATGGCGTCCATCGCGGCGGCATAGCCTTTGACGGCTGCGTTGTCGGCCAACTCCGGCGGGATCATGGCGGCATGGCTCATCATGGTCATGCCGTCCGATCCCATGTTCATACCCGAGTGGTCCATCCCCGCCATATTGTCGGTCTGGGCATAGACATAGCTTCCTGAGGCCAAGACGGCGGCGATCGCGGCAGCGGTTGCGAGCTTTTTCATATCGTTCTCTTCCTTTTGTTCATTGAACTTTAGCTTCTTGGATCTGCGAGCGCTTCACGCAGGCGCATAGCCAACTTCTGTCAAGGCGTTGACCAACTTGTCGCGCGCCACGGACGATTTGACATCGACTTTCCGTGCGCCAGGATCGGCATTTACTTCGGCGTCAGGATCAACCGACTGGATCGCCTTGGTCACGCTGCGTACACAGCCGCCACAAGTCATGTTTTCAATATGGAACTGCAAAAGTACCTCCTTCGGGTTCCGTCTCATACAACAGCATATGGGGCTTCCCATCGTTGTAAGGTCAAGAGCACAAACCCGTGAGTGAAAAAACAAAAAGAGTCCTTGACCTTACCATCATGGGAAGCCTTATTTCGAATAGCGGAAACATATGCCGAAGGAGTTCCGCCGTGAACTTGCACGCGAAAACACTGCCGACCGCCGGGACAGAAACGTTTTTTCTCGACATCGAGGGTATGACTTGCGCCTCTTGCGTCGGCCGTGTCGAGCGCGCGTTGAAAGCAGTCCCGGGTGTTGAGACGGCATTTGTCAATCTCGCCACCGAACGGGCCGAGGTGAGCGGTGCTGCCGTTGATCGGACGTTACTGGTCAAGGCCGTGGAGGATGCGGGCTACGACGTTCCAACTCGCCCCGTCGACCTTGTGATAGAAGGGATGACCTGCGCTTCTTGTGTGTCGCGGGTGGAAAAAGCTTTGTCGGCCGTTCCGGGCGTGACCTATGCGGCAGTGAACCTTGCGACCGAGCGGGCGACCGTAGAGGGCACTGCCGATTTTACTGCCCTCGTCCGTGCGATAGAGGCGGCCGGCTACGAGGCGCATGCAGCAGCACAGGCCACTGATGTCGCAGAAGAGATTGCGACCAAGAAAGCCGCCGAAGAGGCCGCGCTCAAGCGCGATGTGCTTATCGCAGCGACTCTGACGCTGCCAGTCTTTGTGCTCGAAATGGGGGCTCACCTGTTCTCCTGGGTCCACATGGCCGTGATGAACACCATCGGCATGCAGAACAGCTGGTATCTTCAATTCGCACTGACCACCGCAGTCCTTTTCGGCCCCGGCCTGCGATTTTATCGCAAAGGCTTTCCCGCGCTTGCCCGACTTGTGCCCGACATGAACAGTCTGGTGGCGGTGGGCACGATGGCGGCTTACGGCTATTCGCTGGTGGCAACCTTTGCCCCAGGCCTGCTCCCCGCAGGCACAGTCAACGCATATTTCGAAGCAGCGGCGGTCATCGTCTCGCTGATCCTGCTCGGTCGCTATCTTGAGGCCCGCGCCAAGGGCCGCACATCCGAGGCGATCAAGCGGCTTGTCGGCCTTCAGGCCAAGACGGCGCGGGTAATGCGGGAAGGAACGATCACCGAAGTGCCCGTCTCCGAGGTGCGCCCCGGCGACGTGGTAGACGTGCGGCCGGGCGAAAGGATTCCGGTCGATGGTGAGGTCACGACAGGCGCAAGCTGGATCGACGAGAGCATGATTTCCGGAGAACCATTGCCAGTCGAGAAGACGGCCGGTAGCCAGGTGACGGGCGGCACCGTCAACCAGACCGGCGCCTTCAGCTTCCGCGCAACTGCGGTAGGTGAGGCGACCATGCTGGCGCAAATTATCCGCATGGTAGAAGCAGCGCAGGGTGGCAAGCTGCCGATTCAGGCGCTGGTGGACAAGGTGACAATGTGGTTCGTGCCCGCCGTCATGGCATTGGCAACGCTGACCTTCGCCGTCTGGCTGGTGCTGGGGCCCGAGCCCGCGCTGACGTTTGGGCTTGTCAATGCTGTCGCTGTTCTCATTATCGCCTGCCCCTGCGCGATGGGCCTCGCCACCCCGACGTCGATCATGGTCGGCACCGGGCGGGGGGCGGAACTCGGAATCCTGTTCCGCAAGGGCGAGGCACTACAAACCCTCCATGGTGTCAAGGTAGTGGCACTGGACAAGACCGGAACGCTGACGATGGGCAAGCCGAGGCTGACCGATCTGATGCTGGCACCCGGCTTTGACCGTGGCGCAGTGCTGGCGGCTGTCGCGGCGGTCGAGGCGAAGTCGGAACACCCCATCGCCCGCGCCATTGTCGCGGCGGCCACCGAAGAAGGCTTGGTGATGCCTGAGGTTACGATTTTTGAGTCCGTCACCGGCTTTGGAGTCGCGGCACAAGCGGGCGGGCAAAGGATCGAGGTCGGAGCCGACCGTTACATGACAAAGCTAGGCCTTGATACAGCACCCTTTGCCGCCGAGGCAGCGCGGCTGGGCGATGACGGCAAGTCGCCGCTGTATGCCGCCATCGACGGCAAGCTGGCCGCAATCCTCGCAGTCGCCGACCCGATAAAGGAGACAACGCCGGATGCAATCCGCGCGCTGCATGCGTTGGGCCTCAAGGTTGCGATGATCACTGGTGACAACGCCCGCACCGCAAATGCCATCGCGCGGCAGCTTGGCATTGACGAAGTGGTGGCCGAAGTGTTGCCCGATGGTAAAGTGGCTGCGGTCAAGCGGTTGAAGGCGATGGGCGCGCTGGCTTTCGTCGGCGACGGCATCAACGACGCGCCGGCACTGGCCGAGGCTGATGTCGGCATCGCCGTTGGCACCGGCACCGATATTGCCATCGAGGCGGCAGACGTTGTGTTGATGACAGGCAGGCTGACGGCAGTTTCAGATGCGATTGCACTTTCCAAAGCCACCTTGCGCAACATTCGCCAGAACCTGTTCTGGGCTTTCATCTATAACGCCCTCCTGATTCCGGTCGCGGCCGGCGCGCTGTGGCCTGCTTTTGGCCTGCTTCTTTCGCCGATCTTTGCGGCAGCGGCGATGGCCCTGTCATCGGTCTTCGTCCTTGGGAACGCGCTGCGGCTGCGGCGCTTTGCCCCCAACCAAATCTGAGGGAACCAAAATATGAATATCGGTGAAGCGGCAAAAGCCTCAGGCGTAACTGCAAAGATGATCCGCTACTACGAATCCACCGGATTAATCCCGACAGCAGGGCGGACTGGATCGGGCTACCGTGTCTATTCTGACACCGAAGTGCAGATGCTGCGCTTCATCCGGCGGTCCCGCGACCTCGGGTTTCCAGTTGAGAAGATCGAAGAACTGCTGGCACTCTGGCGCGACCGCTCTCGCCAGAGCGCTGACGTCAAGCGCCTGGCACTTGATCAAATTGATGGTCTGCAAAGGAAGATCAGCGAAATGCAGTCGATGATGGCCTCGCTGCAGGAACTGGCTGATGCCTGTTGCGGTGATCATCGCCCGGATTGTCCGATCCTTGCGGACCTCGGGCGGGGTGCAACCCAGCGGAATGAACAGGCCCGCGGCCAGTTCAATGGGCTGTCATCGCTGCGAACGGCATCCCAAGAGCCCAACAGCCGATGATTTCGTCACGCGACCTTTCTGTGGCGTCTTACAATATCCACAAAGGCATTGGCACCGACCGGCGGCGTGATCTGGCGCGGACCACGGCGGTGATTTCCGAAATCGGCGCCGATATTCTGGCACTGCAGGAAGCGGATACCCGATTTGGC
>NZ_JAUXZE010000029.1 GCF_030694085.1 Tabrizicola sp.
CTTGAGCGCGGTGTCGGACAGACCTTTCCGCGCGCCGTGGGTCGAGTTGAAGTATTCAAGAACGGTCAGACCTTCCTTGAAGTTCGAGATGATCGGCGTCTCGATGATCTCACCCGACGGCTTGGCCATCAGGCCGCGCATCCCGCCAAGCTGCTTCATCTGGATGACCGAGCCCCGGGCACCGGAGTGGGCCATCATGTAGACCGAGTTGGGCTCACGCTCGGAGCCGTCCGCGTCGTGGCGGACAGCCGAGATCGTGGCCATCATCGCTTCGGTGACCTTGTCGTTGCACTTGGTCCAGGCGTCGACGACCTTGTTGTACTTCTCGCCCTGGGTGATCAGGCCGTCGAGGTACTGCTGTTCGAAGCCGGCGACCTGTTCCTTGACCTCGTTGACGATGGTCCACTTGGTGTCCGGGATCACCATGTCGTCCTTGCCGAAGGAAATCCCGGCACGGAACGCCTCACGGAAGCCGAGGGTCATGATCTGGTCGCAGAAGATCACCGATTCCTTCTGGCCGCAGTAGCGGTAGACGGTGTCGATGACGGTCTGGACGTCCTTCTTGCGCAGAAGACGGTTGACCAGATCGAATGGGGCCTTGGCGTTCAGCGGCAGGAGGTTCCCAAGCCGCAGGCGGCCGGGCGTGGTGTCGAACCGCTTCCAGACGATGTTGCCGGTCTCGTCGACCTGACGCAGGCGCGCCTTGATCTTGGCGTGCAGGTGCACCGCACCGGCAGCCAGAGCATGCTCGACTTCGTCGATGTCGGCGAAGGCCATGCCCTCACCCACCATGCCCTTACGCTCCATCGTGACGTAATAGAGGCCGAGGACCATGTCCTGCGACGGCACGATGATCGGGTTGCCGTTGGCAGGCGACAGAACGTTGTTCGTCGACATCATCAGAACGCGTGCTTCCAGCTGGGCTTCCAGCGAAAGCGGCACGTGGACGGCCATCTGGTCACCGTCGAAGTCGGCGTTGAAGGCCGAGCAGACCAGCGGGTGCAGCTGGATCGCCTTGCCTTCGATCAGGATCGGCTCGAAGGCCTGGATGCCCAGACGGTGCAGCGTCGGCGCGCGGTTCAGAAGAACCGGGTGTTCGCGGATGACTTCATCCAGGATGTCCCAGACCTCGGGGCGTTCCTTTTCGACCAGCTTCTTGGCTTGCTTGACGGTCGAGGACAGACCCTTGGCTTCAAGCCGCGAGTAGATGAAGGGCTTGAAAAGTTCCAAGGCCATCTTCTTCGGCAACCCGCACTGGTGCAGCTTCAGCTCCGGCCCGGTCACGATGACCGAACGGCCCGAGAAGTCGACGCGCTTTCCCAGAAGGTTCTGGCGGAAGCGGCCCTGCTTGCCTTTCAGCATGTCCGACAGCGATTTCAGCGGGCGCTTGTTGGTGCCCGTGATGACGCGGCCACGACGGCCGTTGTCGAAGAGCGCGTCAACGGCTTCCTGCAGCATCCGCTTTTCGTTCCGAACGATGATGTCCGGGGCGCGAAGCTCGATCAGGCGCTTCAGGCGGTTGTTGCGGTTGATGACGCGGCGGTAGAGGTCGTTGAGGTCGGACGTCGCAAAGCGGCCGCCGTCCAGCGGAACCAGCGGGCGCAGTTCCGGCGGAATGACCGGAAGCACGGTCAGGATCATCCATTCCGGGCGGTTGCCGGATTCCAGGAACGACTCGACAATCTTCAGGCGCTTGATGATCTTCTTCGGCTTCAGCTCGCCCGTGGCTTCCTTCAGCTCTTCGCGCAGATGCTCGGCGGTCGCGTCGAGGTCGATGGCGGCCAGCATCTCGCGGATTGCTTCAGCGCCGATGTTGGCGGTGAAAGCGTCGGCGCCATACTGGTCCTGCGCGTCGAGGTATTCCTCTTCGGTCAGCATCTGGGCGTAGGTCAGGTCGGTCAGACCCGGCTCGATGACGACGTAGTTCTCGAAGTAGAGGATGCGTTCCAGATCGCGCAGCGTCATGTCCAGCATGAGGCCGATCCGGCTGGGCAGCGACTTCAGGAACCAGATATGCGCGACCGGGGCGGCCAGTTCGATGTGGCCCATCCGCTCGCGCCGCACCTTTTGCAGCGTGACTTCAACGCCGCACTTTTCGCAGACGACGCCGCGATACTTCATGCGCTTGTATTTGCCGCAGAGACATTCGTAGTCCTTGATCGGCCCGAAGATCCGCGCACAGAACAAGCCGTCACGTTCCGGCTTGAACGTGCGGTAGTTGATGGTTTCCGGCTTCTTGATCTCGCCGAAGGACCACGAGAGGATCCGCTCTGGCGAGGCCAGAGAGATCTTGATCTCGTCGAAGGTCTTGACCGGCGCAACCGGGCTGAACGGGTTGGTCGAGAGTTCCTGGTTCATTCTATCTTCCCATATGAAGGGCTGCGGTCAGAGGGTTGAGGCCAAATTCCTTCGAAGGAATTTGCAAAAATCTTCGAAGATTTTTGGTCCTCACTCCTCCTCCGCATCCAGGAGTTCCATGTTGAGGCCGAGGCCCCGCACTTCCTTGACAAGGACGTTGAACGATTCCGGTACGCCGGCCTCGAAGTTGTCCTCGCCCTTGACGATCGACTCGTAGACCTTGGTCCGGCCTGCCACGTCGTCCGACTTCACCGTCAGCATTTCTTGCAGGGTGTAGGCGGCGCCGTAGGCTTCCAGAGCCCAGACCTCCATCTCGCCGAGACGCTGGCCACCGAACTGGGCCTTGCCGCCCAGCGGCTGCTGGGTAACGAGGCTGTACGGCCCGGTCGAACGCGCGTGCAGCTTGTCGTCGACAAGGTGGTGCAGCTTGAGCATGTACTTCACGCCCACCGTCACCTTGCGCTGGAACTGCTCGCCCGAGCGGCCGTCGAAGACGACCGACTGGCCCGAGGTGTCGAACCCGGCGCGGGTCAGCGCGTCGTTCACGTCAGCCTCTTTCGCGCCGTCGAAGACCGGGGTCGCGATCGGAACGCCCTTGGTCACGTTGCCCGCAAGCTCCAGGAACTCGTCCTCGTCGCGGCCCGCAAAGGCCTCTTCGTAGGTCTCATCGCCGTAAGCGTGACGGACAGCTTCGCGCACCGGGGTCATGTCGCCGGACCGGCGATATTCCTTCAGTGCCTCGTCGATGTTCATGCCCAGGCCGCGCGCGGCCCAGCCCATGTGGGTTTCGAGGATCTGGCCCACGTTCATCCGCGACGGCACGCCGAGCGGGTTCAGCACGAGGTCGACCGGGGTGCCATCGGCGAGGAAGGGCATGTCTTCCATCGGGACGACCTTGGAGATGACGCCCTTGTTGCCGTGACGACCAGCCATCTTGTCGCCCGGCTGCAGCTTGCGCTTCACCGCGACGAAGACCTTGACCATCTTCATCACACCCGGAGGCAGGTCGTCGCCACGGCGCACCTTTTCGACCTTGTCGTCGAAACGGTGATCCAGGGCGCGCTTCTGCGCCTCAAACTGGTCGTGCAGGGCTTCCACGTCCTTGGCGTCGTTCTCTTCGCCAAGGGCCAGTTGCCACCACTGGCCGCGCGACAGCGTGCCCAAGAGTTCTTCGTCGATGGTCGAGCCGGCCTTGATGCCTTTCGGCCCCTTCACGGCTGTCTTGCCCATGATCAGGGTCTTGAGGCGCGCGTAGATGTTGCGCTCCAGGATCGCGAGTTCGTCGTCGCGGTCGCGGGCAAGGCGTTCGACTTCCTCACGCTCGATCTGCAGGGCGCGTTCGTCCTTGTCGACGCCGTGGCGGTTGAAGACGCGCACTTCGACGATGGTGCCGAAAGCCCCCGGCGGCAGGCGCAGCGAGGTGTCGCGGACGTCCGAGGCCTTTTCGCCGAAGATGGCGCGGAGAAGCTTTTCTTCCGGCGTCATCGGGCTTTCGCCCTTGGGGGTGATCTTGCCGACCAGGATGTCGCCCGGTTGCACTTCGGCGCCGATGTAGACGATCCCGGCTTCGTCGAGGTTGCGGAGCGCCTCCTCGCCGACGTTCGGGATGTCGCGGGTGATCTCTTCCGGCCCAAGCTTGGTGTCACGGGCGGCGACTTCGTATTCCTCGATGTGGATCGAGGTGAAGACGTCGTCACGCAGGATGCGTTCGGAAATCAGGATCGAGTCTTCGTAGTTGTA
This sequence comes from Tabrizicola sp., assembly GCF_030694085.1. GTDB lineage: Bacteria > Pseudomonadota > Alphaproteobacteria > Rhodobacterales > Rhodobacteraceae > Tabrizicola. The sequence goes on from NZ_JAUXZE010000029.1 coordinate 4,099, forward strand.
GCCGTTCCACGGCATGAAGGCGACGACCACGTTCCGGCCAAGGGCCAGTTCGCCCATGTCGGTGCAGGGGCCGTCGGCCACCACTTCGCCACGCAGAACCGTGTCGCCAACCTTCACCAGCGGGCGCTGGTTGATGCAGGACGACTGGTTCGACCGCTTGAACTTGCGCAGACGGTAGATGTCGACGCCCGGTTCACCCGGTTCCAGCATTTCCGTAGCACGGACAACGATACGGGTCGCATCGACCTGGTCGATCACGCCAGCGCGGCGGGCCATGATGGCGGCGCCAGAGTCACGGGCGACCACTGCCTCAATCCCGGTGCCCACGAAGGGCGCATCGGATTGCAGCAGAGGCACGGCCTGACGCTGCATGTTCGAGCCCATGAGGGCGCGGTTGGCGTCGTCGTTTTCCAGGAACGGGATCAGCGAGGCCGCAACAGACACCAGCTGCTTCGGCGACACGTCGATCAGGTCCACCGAATCCGGCGGGTTCAGCATGAATTCCCCGGCCTTCCGGCTGGAGATCAGCTCCTCGGTGAAGCGACCCTCGGCGTCCTGGCCCGCGTTGGCCTGGGCGACGGTGTGGCGCATTTCCTCGGTCGCCGACATGTAGACGACCTCGTCGGTCACCTTGCCGTCGATCACCTTGCGGTACGGGGTCTCAATGAAGCCGTACTTGTTCACGCGGGCGAAGGTGGCGAGGCTGTTGATCAGGCCGATGTTCTGGCCTTCCGGCGTCTCGATCGGGCACATCCGGCCGTAGTGGGTCGGGTGGACGTCGCGAACCTCGAAGCCCGCACGTTCACGGGTCAGACCGCCCGGCCCAAGGGCCGACAGGCGGCGCTTGTGCGTCACTTCCGACAAGGGGTTGGTCTGGTCCATGAACTGCGACAGCTGGCTGGAGCCGAAGAATTCACGCACCGCAGCCGCGGCGGGTTTAGCGTTGATCAAGTCCTGCGGCATGATCGTGTCGATTTCGACCGACGACATGCGTTCCTTGATCGCGCGCTCCATCCGCAGAAGGCCGACGCGGTACTGGTTTTCCATCAGCTCGCCGACCGACCGGACGCGGCGGTTGCCGAGGTGGTCGATGTCGTCGATTTCACCCTTGCCGTCACGAAGTTCGGTCAGCGCCTTGATGCAGGCGATGATGTCCTCACGGTCCAGCGTGCGCTGGGTGTCGGGCTTGCCAAGGTCGAGGCGCATGTTCATCTTCACGCGGCCGACGGCGGAAAGGTCATACCGCTCCTTGTCGAAGAACAGCGTGTCGAAAAGCTGCGACGCGGCTTCGACGGTCGGCGGCTCACCGGGCCGCATCACGCGGTAGATGTCCATGAGCGCGGTGTCGCGGCCCATGTTCTTGTCGACCGCCATCGTGTTGCGGATGTAGGGGCCGACGTTGACGTTGTCGATGTCGAGAACCGGGATGTCGGTGATGCCCTGGTCGAGCAGCACCTTGACCGACCCGCCCTTCACTTCGCCGTCGCGGTCCAGTTCCCAGGTCAGCTCGTCGCCGGCCTCGACCCAGATTTCACCGGTTTCCTCGTTGATGATGTCCTTGGCGACGTAGCGGCCCAGGATGTGATCGAAGGGGACCAGAAGCTCGGTGACCGTGCCCTCGTCCTTCCACTTCTTCACCATGCGCGGCGTGGCTTTCTCGCCCGCCTTCAGGATGACTTCGCCGGTGGCCGCGTCGACCAGGTCGTAGGCCGGACGGGTGCCCGAGACGCGCTGCGGGAAGAACTTGGTGACCCAGCCCTTGTTCTTCACGTATGCGAAGTTGATCGTCTCGTAATAGGCATCCATGATGCCTTCCTGGTCCATGCCAAGCGCGTACAGCAGCGTCGTCACCGGCAGCTTCCGGCGACGGTCGATGCGCGCGAAAACCACGTCCTTGGCGTCGAATTCAAAGTCCAGCCACGAGCCGCGATACGGGATGATGCGGCAGGCGAACAAGAGTTTGCCCGAAGAGTGGGTCTTGCCCTTGTCGTGGTCGAAGAACACGCCGGGCGAACGGTGCATCTGGCTGACGATCACCCGTTCGGTGCCGTTCACGATGAACGTGCCGTTGTGCGTCATCAGGGGCATGTCGCCCATGTAGACGTCCTGTTCCTTGATGTCCTTGACCGACCGGGCACCGGTGGTTTCATCGACATCGAACACGATCAGGCGCAGCGTCACCTTCAGCGGTGCCGCATAGGTCATGTCGCGCTGCTGACATTCATCGACGTCGTACTTCGGCTTTTCCAGCTCGTACTTGACGAACTCCAGAACCGAGGTCTCGTTGAAATCCTTGATCGGGAAGACCGACTGGAAGGTGCCCTGGATGCCTTCGCCGTCCAGCGGCTTGTCGCTGTCACCGGACCGCAGGAAGAGGTCGTAGGAGGATTTCTGAACCTCGATCAGGTTCGGCATCTCCAGCACTTCGCGGATTTTGCCGAAGTAGCGGCGGATGCGTTTCTGGCCAACATAAGCTTGCGCCATGTGTCTGGTCACCTTTCCATTTTTCGCTGGCGCACCACCCGTCGGGCCACGGGCGCGCACCGCTTGCGAAGAGACCGATGGGTTCCATTCGTGCCGCCCGTCCCGAAGGGTGGCTCCCGAACCCGCCGCGTCTGGGAAGAGGCTTTGCGCAAAAGCCCCTTCCAAGACGCGCATGGCTGGGACCGAATACCTCGGCCCCAGCCCTGCTTCTTGTCGGGGTTGCCCCCGATGTCCGATTACTTCAGCTCGGCCTTGGCGCCAGCTTCTTCGAACTTCTTCTTCATCGCTTCGGCGTCGGCTTTCGAGACGCCTTCCTTGATCTTGCCGCCAGCTTCCGTCAGGTCCTTGGCTTCCTTCAGGCCGAGGCCCGTCAGTTCGCGCACAACTTTGATCACGTTGATCTTGTTGGCGCCGGCGTCGGTCAGGACGACGTCGAATTCGGTCTGCTCTTCAGCCGGAGCGGCAGCAGCAGCAGCCGGACCAGCAGCCATCATGACGGCGCCACCGGCGGCCGGCTCGATGCCGTACTTGTCCTTCAGGATGGTCTTCAGTTCCTGCGCCTGCAGGAGGGTCAGACCAACGATCTCTTCGGCGAGTTTGTTCAGATCAGCCATTTTACAGTTCCGTTTGTTAAGATGGGTTCCAACGGTGCGGTATCAACCACAGCCGGGATGAAAGGGTCAGGCCCCCGCTTAGGCGGCGGCCTTTTCCTCGATGGTCGACAGGATGCTCGCGATGTTCGACGCAGGCGCACCAATGGCCCCGGCGATGGCAGACGCGGGCGCACCGATGCACGACACGATCTGAGCGATAAGCTCTTCGCGCGACGGCATGGAAGCCACGGCCTTGATACCAGCCTGGTCCAGAACCGTGTCGCCCATTGCCCCGCCGATGATGACGAACTTGTCGTTCGACTTGGCGTAGGCCTCGCAGACCTTGGCCGCAGCCACGGGGTCTTCCGAGTAGGACAGCACGGTCATGCCCGTGAGGAGGTCACCCATCTTCGCAGCGGGCTTCCCTTCAAGGGCGATCTTGGCGAGCGTGTTCTTGGCAACGCGAACGGACCCACCCACGTCGCGAAGCTTCGCGCGCAGGTCCTGCATCTGTGCAACCGTCATCCCGGTGTAGTGGGCAACCACCACAACGCCAGAGCTTTCGAAGATCTGGCCGAGTTCCTCGACCACTTTCTCTTTCTGGGCTCTATCCACAGTTTCACTCCAAGGTTGGGGGTTTCCCCCCGGCTCATGATTGCCCCCGGATGGGGGCGTCGGGTCCGCAACGGTTCCCGGATCCAAGATCGCCCGAAGGCGCCTTCAATCTCGTTCCCCATCTCGGGCAGGATTTATGGCGTTTGCGCGCCACCCACCGTCTCGGACAGAACCGGGCCATGTATGTCGGCCCGGGTAGTCCCCTCCCCTTTCGGGTCAGGATTTCGTAGGGTGCGCTACAGCGCACCGATCCTTCAGGCCTGGGTCGCCGACGAGATGTCGACCGACACGCCCGGTCCCATCGTGGACGACAGCGACACCTTCTTAAGGTAGGTGCCCTTTGCCCCCGTCGGCCGCGCTTTCGACACCGCATCCACGAAGGCGCGGATGTTCTGCGCCAGCTTCGCATCGTCGAACGAGACCTTGCCGACGCCTGCGTGGATCACGCCGGCCTTTTCGACCTTGAATTGCACTTCGCCGCCCTTGGCACCCTCGACGGCCGTTTTCACGTCCATCGTCACGGTGCCGACCTTCGGGTTCGGCATCAGGTTGCGCGGGCCCAGGATCTTGCCCAGACGGCCGACCAGAGGCATCAGGTCCGGCGTCGCGATGCAACGGTCGAACTCGATCTTGCCAGACTGGATCGTCTCCATCAGGTCTTCCGCACCGACGATGTCCGCGCCAGCCGCCTTTGCTTCGTCAGCCTTGGCGCCACGGGCGAAAACGGCGACACGGACGGTCTTGCCGGTGCCGTTCGGCAGTGCCACGACGCCACGGACCATCTGGTCGGCGTGACGCGGGTCGACGCCCAGGTTCATCGCGATCTCGACGGTTTCGTCGAACTTGGCCGAGGCCGCGCCCTTGATCAGTTTCACCGCATCTTCGACGGTAATGTTCGCCTTGCCAGCGAAGGCTTCGTTCGCCTTGGCGACGCGCTTTGCAATCTTTGCCATGTCGATCAGCCCTTCACTTCGATGCCGCAGGATTGCGCCGACCCGAGAATGATTTTCATCGCGGCCTCGACCGAGTTCGCGTTCAGATCCTTCATCTTGGTCTCGGCAATCTTGCGCAGCTGAGCCGCGGTGATCGAACCGGCAACTTCACGGCCCGGCTTCATCGACCCCTTGGCGCGCGACCGCTTGCCGACGGCAGGCAGACCGGCAGCCTGCTTGATCAGGAACGAGGCCGGAGCCGTCTTCAGCTCAAGGCTGAATGACTTGTCCTGATAGTAGGTGATGATGACGGGCGTGGGGGTGCCCGGCGGGATGTCGGCGGTCTTCGCGTTGAATTCCTTCACGAAGGCCATGATGTTCAGGCCGCGCTGACCCAGCGCCGGACCGACCGGCGGGGAGGGGTTGGCTTGACCCGCTTTGACTTGCAGCTTGAGGCTGCCGATAATCTTCTTGGCCATCTGGCCTCTCCTTTGTCACTGCGTCCGAAAACGCGGTTTAGTGGTCCGGTCCGTCACGCCCCTTTCGGGCCGCGCTCGCCTCCCACGCGCTTCCTCAGTTCCCCTTCGAGACCTGAGTGAATTCCAGTTCGACGGGCGTCGCCCGACCGAAGATCGACACGGTGACCTTCAGGCGGCTGTGCGCCTCGTCCACATCCTCGACCATGCCCGAAAAGCCCTCGAACGGGCCGTCGGTCACCTGCACCGTCTCGCCGATGTCGAAACGGATCAGGTTGCGCGGGGCTTCCAGACCTTCCTCGACCCGGTTGAGGATCGCATTCACTTCGCTGTCCCGCATCGGCATCGGCTTGCCCTGCGGACCCAGGAACCCGGTGACGCGGTTGATCGAAGAGATCAGGTGATAGCCCCGGTTCGACATTTCCATGTGCACAAGCACGTAACCCGGCATGAAGCGCCGCTCCGAGGTGACCTTCTTGCCGCGGCGGACCTCGATCACTTCTTCGGTCGGAACCAGCACTTCGTCGATCTCTTCGCCAAGACCGGCTTCGGCGACAGCGGTCTTGATCTGCTCGGCTACCTTCTTCTCGAAATTCGAGAGAACGCTTACCGAATACCAGCGCTTCGCCATCTTGCCTGCTTCCTTGCTGCCCGGGCCATTCGGCCCATCTTCATCTGGTCCCGGAACAAAAAACAGCGCGCACCCCGAATCGATGCGCGCCGGTGTCCCTTTGGTTGGCGCGGGGTCTACCCCCTGCCCGCCGTCAATTCAAGAGGGAAAGCCGTTCAGACGCCGATGATGTAGGTCAGCGCCGTGCGGATGCCAAGGTCCACGAGGCTGAAGAACGTCGCGGCAAGGGCCGAAAGGATGAAGACCATCAGCGTTGTCAGCAAAGTCTCGCGGCGGGTGGGCCAGACCACCTTGGCGACTTCGGCGCGGACCTGCTGGAGGAACTGAAGGGGGTTCGTGGTGGACATGGGGATTCCAGGACTAGGGTTGCAGCGGGAGATACGGGTTTGAGCCGGGGATTTCAAGCGGCACGCGCTGCGTGGCAGCCTCGTTCATGGCTGGCCTATGGCGGGTGGTGCGGCAATCGCGGGGTTTGGCGCCTGGAAGCCCCCCCGGAAACGCCGGCATCGGCCACAAAACCCGATCAGCGCCGCCACCCGGATCAACGAAAAGCGTCCGGCACCGCGAAGGATGCCGGACGCAAGGCCTCTGCGCCCCAGGGACAAGGGGGGCCAGTGGCGGTCGAGTTTACTTGAGGCGGCTGACGATGCCGTCGGCAAAGGCCTCGACCAGGCGCGTGTAGGCACCCGCGGTGTCGTTCGACAGCACCAGGACGGCGCCCTCGGGCACAACTACCTTGGCGTTTTCCAGCGACACGGTCAGCTCGTAGCCATCCGCATTGGTGTTGTCGGTGTCATCCACGATGGTCACCTGACCCACCAGGACCGCATCGCCCATGTTGAGCTCGCGCTCGAAGGCGCTGGCCAACTCGACCTCGCGGATATCGACGATGATCTGCGCGCCGTCGATGGCTCCGTTCTCGTCGGGCTTGGCCTCTTCGGTCACAAGCCGTTCGGTGACGCGGGCGGCGATGGCATTTTCCAGGTCGGCTTCCAGGTTGGCCCAGAACGTAGCGGCCTCGGCGTTGGTGATGGCTGACACATCGACGGTGGCGTCGATCTTGGCGACCTTGTCGACGGCCGCCATAAGCGGGCTGGCCAGAAAGGCGATGAGAGCAGCGGACGCTGCCGGTTTCGCTTTGAACATGAGTGTCTCCATTTTCCTGCAATGAGGTATCATGGAGAGCAAACGCGCGAAAACTTGCCGGGTTCCCACAAGAGGCCCGCCACGACGCTGCGTCACTGATCGGAAGGTGGCAGGGGCAGCAGGGCTTGAACCCGCGACCTACGGTTTTGGAGACCGTCGCTCTACCAGCTGAGCTATACCCCTACGCGGAGGCCGAGTTACGGCAGGTGGCACAAGAGGTCAAGGGATTCTCGCACGTCCTGCCCACCGACGCCGGTCACCTTCTGGTCGCCAGCACCTCAAGCGCCGCAATGTCGGGCGCAAGAAGCGCAGGGACCGCCGCACGGATACGGTCCAGCGGCCAGTCCCACCAGGCAAGAGCCAGAAGCCGCTCCACTGTGTCAGTCGGAAACCGCGACCGGATCAAACGGGCGGGATTGCCGGCAACGATGCTGTAGGCGGCCACATCCCGAGTCACGACCGCACCCGCGCCGATGATTGCCCCGCTGCCGATGCGCACTCCCGGCAGGATCAGGGCACCGTGGCCAAGCCAGACATCATGCCCGACTTCGGTATCCGGCAGGTCGGTGAAGCTGGCCTTGTAGGTCTCGATGGTTGCGGGGTCCAAGACCGGGAACGGAAAGGTGGTCAGGCCGGTCATCGCATGGTTGGCCGACGCGGTGATGAAGCGGACGCCATGCGCTATCTGGCAGAAGCGCCCGACGACCAGACGCTCGGGCGCCCCGGGATAGAGGTATGGGGCCAGGTGTGCGGCCCAGTCGTCCGGCGGGTCGAAGTCGTTGGCGTAGCTGAAGTCGCCAATGTGGAAGTTGGGGTGGTCGATGACCTGGTTCAGGTAGACCATGTTCGGCATCGCTGTGCCGTCCACACGCACCAAAGGGTGCCGCAGTGCGGGATCAAGGGGCATGTCAGGACCTTTCAAGAACGGTTCGCGGAACGGTTCAGGCAGTCAGGTCCATCTCAGCCTCCTGGTGCAGCACAGGATTTGTAGCACATCTCGACGACCGGCAAAAGACCGGGGCTTGTCGGCTGGGGAATGCGGCGCACCTTGCAGAGGGCAGGCTCTGGAGGATGAAATGCCGAAGATGCGCAGGAAATCCGATCTGCCGCAGAAGATCTGTCTGTGCTGCGGGCTGCCCTTCAGCTGGCGCAAGAAATGGGAGCGTGACTGGGACGCGGTGCGATATTGTTCGGATCGCTGTCGAAAGGCGGGAAGCGCAGGACAGGCGAAAACAGGGGCGATGGCGCCTCGATGATTTCGTCACGTGTCGCAGGGTGGCTGCGACGAGAAGACGAAGTCGCACGAGGAGCGGCCTGGTCAGCACAGGACGGGCCCCGTAAGCTGCCGAAAGGGGGGCCGCGTGCAATCAGTCTCGAAGATCGTGGCAGAATTCGCCGCACGGCCCTGGATGGCCGTGCCTGAAACCGATCTTGGCCCGGCTGCGCAGGTACCGACCATGCTGACGCCCGAAGAGCGGCTCTTCTATCACTGGCTTGGACGCCGGGTGCAGGGCGAGGGGGCCACGGTGGACCTTGGCGCTTATGCCGGCGGCTCGGCAGCGCGGCTCTTGTCGGGACTGGCGATTTCGGGGCGGCGGTTTCACGTCCACAGCTATGATCGCTTCCGGTCCTCGCGCGCCCTCTGGGCCAGGTTCATGCCGGATGAGCCCCTGCCCGATGCCGATGATGCGGACCTTTTGCCCGTCGTCCGGCGGCACCTTGCGCCGTGGCAGAAGCATGTGACGCTGCATGTGGGCGATATCGGTGAAAAGCAGTGGACGGGCGGGCCGATCGAGATCCTGTCCGTCGACGCCGCCAAGGGGGCCGTGCTGGCGGACCATATCGCCGAACAGTTCTTCCCGGCCCTGGTGCCGGGGCGGTCGATCCTGGTGCAGCAGGATTACCTGATGTCGGTGCAACCCTGGCTTTGCGCCCAGATGGTGCGCCTGCGCGACGGTTTCCTGCCGCTGGCCCATGTGCCAAAGGTCGGCCTTATCTTCCTGGCCGTTGCCCCGGTGACCGAGGCGGCGCTGACGGCGGCAAAGGTGGGAGACCTGACAGACGGCAAGTTGATGAGCCGGGTGCGCGAGGCCGCGGCCTGGCATGACGGCATGGTGCCACGTGCGCCCTTCAAGGCGATGCTGGAGCAGATCAAGGCCCATCCCGGCGTGCGGCTGGGCTGGCAGATGCGGCAGGCGCGGGCCCCCGGCTAAAGCAAGCGCGGGCGTGCGCCAGAAAATTCCGGCGGGCCGGAGGGTTGCCCCCCGGCCCGCGCGGGGTCAGATGTTGCCCGCGCTCATCTCGCGGGCGATGTGGTCGGCCTGGCGGATCGCCAGCGCGACGATGGTCAGCGTCGGGTTCTCTGCCGCGCCGGTGGTGAACTGCGAGCCATCCGAGACGAAGAGGTTCGCGATGTCGTGTGTCTGGCCCCACTTGTTGACCACGCCGTCCTTCGCCTCGGCCGACATCCGGTTGGTGCCCAGGTTGTGGGTGGACGGATAGGGCGGCGTCGGGAAGGCGCGGGTGGCCCCCACGGCCTCGTACATCGCTATGCCCTGCTTGTAGGCGTGGTTGCGCATCGCGATGTCGTTCGGGTGGTCGTCGAAGTGGACGTTGGCGACCGGCAAGCCGAACTGGTCCTTGGTATCGGACAAAGTGACGCCGTTCTGAAGCTGCGGCATGTCCTCGCCCACGATCCACATCCCGGCCATGTTCTCGTAATGGTCAAGCGCGGTGGTGAAGCCCCGACCCCAGCCGCCGGGGTTGAGGAAGGCCGCCATGAACGGCAAACCCAGGGCCAGCGTCTCAAGCTCATACCCGCCGACAAAGCCGCGTGAGGGGTCGTGGCGCGCCTCGTCCTGGACGATCCCGGCCATCGTCGTGCCGCGCCACATGCGGACCGGCTTGTCGAAGATCGCGTAGACCGACCCGGTGGTGTGGCGCATGTAGTTCTTGCCGACCATGCCGGACGAGTTGGCCAGCCCGTCCGGGAACATCGGGCTTGCCGAGTTGAGCAGCAGGCGCGGAGACTCGAACGAGTTCCCGGCAACACACACAATCCGTGCCTTCTGCATCTGCAACGCACCGTCCTTGTCGAAATATTCGACCCCCGTGACCTTGCCGCTGTCGTCGTGCAGGATGCGGGCGACGTGGGCGCGATCACGGACCTCGAGGTTCCCCGTCGCTTCGCCCGCCGGGATGTCGGTATAGGCGGCAGACCACTTCGCGCCCCACTTGCAGCCCTGGAAGCAGAAGCCGGTCTGCTGGCAGGCCATCCGGCCATCGTAATCGGCCGAGTTGATCGCCATGCGACCGGTATGGACCTCTTTGTAGCCCAGCGCCTTCGCGCCCTTCTCGAACACCAGGTAGTTGTTGTTCCCCGGCAGGCCCGCGCGGTCGCCGGTGCGGGTGACGCCCAGCTTGGTCTCGGCCTTCTCATACCACGGAGCCATTTCCGCGCCGTCGATCGGCCAGTCCAGCAGGTTCGCGCCCTCGACCGCGCCGTAATTGGTCAGCGCCTTCCATTCGTGGTCCTGAAACCGGATCGAGGCCCCGGCCCAGTGCGTCGTGGTGCCGCCAACGGCCTTGACGATCCAGGCGGGCAGTCCGCCGAAATCCTTCGCCACGCGCCAGGAGCCGCTGGTTGTGCGGGCATCCAGCCAGGCCAGTTGGCCGAAGCTTTCCCATTCGTCGTTGATGTAGTCCTCAGGCAGATAGCGCCCGCCGGCCTCCAGCGCCACGACCTTGACGCCCTTCTGCGCCAATTCGTTCGCCAGAACCCCGCCGCCTGCGCCGGTGCCGATGATGACGACAACCTGGTCGTCGTTCAGATCAAACGTTGCCATTGCCGTCCCCCCTCAAAGCCAGTCGATGTCGTTGAAGCCGCGCTCGATATAGCCACCCTGGGAGAAGCTTTCCCCCTGGTAGCCGAAGATCGGCCAGACCTCTTTCTGGTTGTAGAGGCCGGTCACCAGGCCCGACCGCACCGTCTGGAAGAAGGGCGTCATTTCCATGCCCTGCAAGAGCTTGACCCGGTCTTCCTCCCATCCCGCCGCGACATAGCTGTCGAACCCGGCGGCCTTGGCAGCGGCGTCCAGCGCGGCGACGCCCTCGGCGACCATCGCCTTCTGCTCTTCGCTGTCATAGCCCTTCACGGCCACCGCGTAGAACTGGTCCGGCACCTGGTCATGCGGATAGATGTCCCGCGCCATCTGCAACAACGTCGCCATCTGGGCCGGGGTAATCACCGTCACCTCGATCGCCCAGGCGGCGTTCGGCGCGGCGATAAAGCCGGTGCCCACCACTGCCAGCGCCCCGGCAGACAGGCTGCGCGACAGAAGCTGACGCCGCGTCAGCCCCCTCAGGTCATGTTTCGTCATGGTTTCCTCCCTTGATTGCAGTGTCGAAGCGCGCGCGTCCCCCTCCTCAGAGATAGCGCCCGCCCCGTTGCAGGACCTCGATCTGGTATCCGTCGGGGTCTGCGATGAAGAAGAAGCGGGCGATCACGCTGCCCGCAGGGGCAAAGTCCACCAGCTTGCGCGGAGCAAGGCCCACCGCCGTCATCCGGGCGTGTTCGGCGTCGACATCATCGACGCTGACGGCAAGGTGGCCGTAGCCATCGCCCAGGTTATAGGGCTCGTCCCGGCCCTTGTTGACGGTCAGTTCCAGTTCGAAGGTCTGCTCAGGGTTGGACAGGTAGATCAGGGTGAAGCTGTCGAAATCCAGCCGGTCCGCGACCTTCAACCCAAATGCGGTGTCGTAGAACGCCAAGGACCGCGCCTCGTCCAGCACGCGGATCATGGAGTGTATCAGCTTGGCCATTGTGCCCCCGGAAGTCCTGTTGATCTGGTAAGATTAACGGACCAATTTTCGGGGCAGGTAGTACGTGAATACTACAGACGGATTTTCCTATTCGGCGGCAATGGCCGTGCCTGCTTGCGGCACCTGCTCCAACTCACCGAGGTGAATCGTGCAGGCGCAGCGCAGAAGCGAAGTGAAGTTTGTCGCCTCGCCATGCTGTTCCAGCACCTCGGAATGCAGCTTTGACAGAAAGGCGGGGGTCGAGGACCCATCCCGCGCCGCCATCTGATCGACAATGCCCCAGAAGGCCCGCTCCAGCCTGATGCTGGTGGACTGACCGTTCAGACGCAAACGTCGGGTGACATATTCATACCGGGCCGGATCCTGCCCGGCGAACATCTGACACATGGCTGGCCTCCCCTGCTGGCCTTGTGGATGCAGGAAGCGTCGGCCGGATCGGACGAATCGTCAACGCGACATTCGTCCTATGGGGCCGATCACCGGGTCACGTCTTCTTGACGAACTGGCACAGGATCACGATCTGCTGGTCGTTCACCCGACCCTCGATCTGGTCGGGATTGTTCAGCACCAGCCGTATCCCCCGCACCGACGTGCCGCGCTTGGCGACCATGGAACTGCCCTTGACCGGCAGGTCCTTGATCAGAACCACCGTGTCTCCCGGCGCAAGGAGGACCCCGTTGCTGTCCCGATGTTCGACTTGGGGGATGTCCTGACTGCCCGCTTCGGCGCGTTTGAGCACCTCGGGATCAAGATAGACGGTGTCAAGAAGTTCGGCCGCCCAGGCCTCGGTCGGCAACGCCAGCAGAAGCCGCCAGGCAGCGATCTGGGTGGCTGCATCCTCTGACCAGACCGCATCACCAAGGCAACGCCAACGCGGGCCGGGAGTGATCTCGCCCGAAAGGGCTGCGGCACAGACCGGACAAACGAGGGCGACGTCATCGCCGGGGGCAAGGGCGATAGGGGTAGCGTCGGGGGCAGCACACAGGACGCAGGCAGTCATGGGGGAATCCTTGAAATGAAAAAGGCGCGCGGAGTGCCGCGCGCCTTCTGGATGCTATGCCCAAGTCGCCTTACGCGATGATCTTGGAGACGACGCCAGCGCCGACGGTGCGGCCGCCTTCGCGGATGGCGAAGCGCAGTTTCTCTTCCATCGCGATCGGGGCGATCAGTTCCACGACGAACTTCAGGTTGTCGCCCGGCATGACCATTTCAGTGCCTTCCGGCAGCTGAACCGTCCCGGTGACGTCCGTGGTGCGGAAGTAGAACTGCGGGCGGTAGTTCGCGAAGAACGGCGTGTGACGGCCGCCCTCTTCC
>NZ_JAUXZE010000032.1 GCF_030694085.1 Tabrizicola sp.
CTCGACCCCCGCCGCCGCATAAAGCGCGTCCGAAAACCCGGCCCTCGCCCCCGCCCCCGACTGGATGCAGCTCTCATGCCCCAGCTTCGCCAGCTGCAAAGCCGAATCCGGCGTCATCGAAACCCGGTTCTCGCCCGGGAAAACCTCCGTCAAAGCGCCTATCTTCACCCTTTTCCCCCGATCTGGCCTGCGCGGTCATAAACTGACCCGACGCACATAGCATTGCGCAACATTATTTCAAACCCCACTTTTCCGCCCCAGCCACCGTCTTGTCCGGTTGGCCCAGAGATCGAACTCCGGTCCAAAAGCCTCGGTGAGCCGGGCCTCCTCGTCGCGGATGAAACGGGTCTGGATCAGCCAGACGAAGCTGGCGATGAGCGGAAGTGCCAGCACTGCATCCAGCCACAGGATCGCCCCGGTCAGGATCACCGCATCGGCCAAATATATCGGATTGCGTGACCAGGCGAACAGCCCGCCCGTCACCAGGGCCGAGGGGTTCCGTCGTGGGATCACCGTTGTACGCGACAGCACCATCTGCAGCGCCGCAGCCCCCATCACAAGCGCCCCCAGCCCGACAAGGATCTGCCCCAGGACCGCCCCCCAGGCCTCGAAGACCTGCGGGGAGACCAGCGACAGACCCCAGGCCGCGCCGATGTGCAGCACAAGCCAGCTGGGCGGAATGTCGATGTCGCGCAGGGTCAAAGGCACGGGCCGGCTCCTTTTCGTTCCGTCTAGACGCTGGGTCCCACTGCCGCAAGGGCAGCTGTCGCGCGTTGTGGATGAAACGTCGCTACGGTGACATGCCCCGCCCGGAACAGTTTCAAGCTTGAAATTTCTGACGTTCCAAAGCATAACCGGACAAACCATGAAGGACCCCTGCATGCCCGTTGATTTTGCCGCAACCAAGGCCCTCTTTCACCTGCCCGAGGGCGTCGTCTACCTTGATGGGAACTCGCTTGGTCCGATGGTGAAGACCGCGCCGGCCAGGATGCTGCAAGCGATGCAGGAGGAATGGGCAGAGCTTCTGATCCGCGGCTGGAACAAGGCCGGCTGGATGGCGCAGCCTGCCGTTCTGGGCGACCGGATCGGCAAGCTGATCGGGGCCGGGCCCGGTACCGTGGTCCTGGGCGATACCTTGTCGATCAAGGTCTACCAGGCGCTTGCGTCGGCGCTGGAGCTGAACCCCAAGCGTCGGGTGATCCTGTCCGACACCGGCAATTTCCCCTCTGACCTTTACATGGCCGAGGGCCTGTGCCGCACGCTGGGCGGCCAGTACCGCCTGAAGACCGTAGCCCCCGAAGAGGTGATGGCCGCCATCGACGACACCGTCGCCGTGACCCTGATCACCGAGGTCGACTACCGAACCGGACGGCGGCACGACATGGCCGAGATCACGAGGCGCGCGCATGAGATGGGGGCGCTGACGATCTGGGATCTTGCCCACAGCGCCGGCGCGATCCCGGTCGACCTGACTGCCGCAAAGGCCGATTTTGCGGTAGGTTGCACCTACAAGTACCTCAACTCCGGCCCCGGCGGCCCGGCGTTCATCTATGTGGCCCCGAAACACGCCGACACCGCCCGCCCCGCCCTCTCAGGCTGGCTTGGCCATGCGTCTCCCTTCGCCTTCGACCTAACCTACCGCCCCGGCGCAGGGATCGAGCGGATGCGCGTCGGCACCCCTCCGGTGCTGCAGATCGCCGCCCTTGACGCTGCGATGGCGGTCTGGGACGGCGTCGACCTGGCCGAAGTGCATGCCCAGTCGCTGCGCCTTCAGGACCAGTTCATCAAGGGCATCGAGACCCGTGCCCCCATGCTGCAACTGGCCACCCCCCGCTCGCACCTGATGCGCGGCAGCCAGGTCAGCTTCCGCCACCCCGAGGGCTACGCGATCATGCAGGCGCTGATTGCCGAAGGCGTGATTGGCGATTTTCGTGCCCCCGACATCCTTCGTTTCGGCTTCACGCCGCTGTATATAGACGAGGACGACGTGGCCCGCGCGGTTTCGGTGCTGGCGAAGATCATGGACTACGGAACCTGGGACAAGCCCGAGTTCAAGGAACGCGCCCGGGTTACCTGACCCATCGGAGGGATCGATGCCGCGCCTGACCTTTGTTCTGCTGGCCCTGCTGGCAGGTACCGCCCAGGCCGAGCCGATCTCGTTGCAGCGGGGGGTCAACACGACCCTCTGGCTGGAATGGCCCAGCATGAGCGATATGCTGGCCGATCTTACACACCTTGAAAACTTCCCGGACGTCCGCCGCGACGTGACGCCAGCGATGTACGAAGGCCTGCTGGCCCAGGGCTTCGACTTCGTGCGGATGCCGGTGGACCCCGGACCGCTCATCGCCTTCGGCCCCGGCGACCGGCAGAACCAGCTGGTCCAGGGTATCCGTATCGCCGCCGAAACGGCCGTGGACGCCGGTCTCAAGGTGGTGGTCGATCTGCACCCGATCCCGCGTGGCGAAGATATCGGTGGCGTCGAAAGCATCATCGGCGACAAGTGGCCCGACTATGTCACCCTGGTCGGTCGCATTGCCGAAGGCCTGAACGACCTTCCCGCCGACACGGTCGCGCTGGAACTTTTGAACGAACCCCCCTTTGACTGCGACGCGGTCTATGGCGACGCCCCCGCCCGCTGGCCCGCCAAGCAAGCCGAGGCCCATGCCGCCGCCCGGGCCGCAGCGCCCGACATGACCATCGTCCTGACCGGTGCCTGCTGGAGCCAGGCCAACGCGCTGGCCTCGCTTGACCCGGCGCTGATCCCGGACGACAACGTGCTCTGGACCTTCCACAGCTACGAGCCGTTCCTCTTCACCCATCAGGGCGCGGGCTGGACAGGACCGCCGGCGAAACACATCTGGGACCTGCCCTATCCGCCCTCTGCCGTCACCGACGAGATTGCGGCCGAAGTCGCCGCCGCCGCGATCCAGCACATGACCGCCGAGGTCGGCCAGGCTGACGTCGAAGCGATCGAAAAGGCGATTGCCGACTACCGTCAGCTGCCCGAAACCGCCGTCACCTACGACGTGACCCGTGCGACCGAATGGGCGGATCAGCACGGCATCCCCCGGTCGAGCCTTTTCCTGGGCGAGTTCGGGGCCCTGCATACTGCCGGGGACCGAAGCCTGCCGCGCGACTGGTTTCACGCCTTCCTTGCCGACAAGCGTCAGGCCGCACAAGACGCCGGGATGAGCTGGGCCGTCCTTGGCTATGTCGGCGGCATGGGCGTCGCGCCCGACGACGACCCCGAACGCCGCCTTGCCCTGGAAACCTGCGCTGCCCTGGGGCTATCATGCGCCCCGTGACGCTGCCTCCCCTCTGCCGTCCAGCGGGATGGGTCGCCCTCTGGCGACGCATGGGCAATCTGTCGATCCTGAACCGGAAACCCCGTCTCTCCCGCTGAAACCCCTTTCACATCGGAGACACGAGATGACCACCTGCCCCTTCAACCCCGCCGAGGATGGCGCCCAGATGGCCTTTGACGGCCGCATGTCCTATGGCGACTACCTCCACATCGACCGCATCCTCGGTGCCCAGACGCCGCTGACCGATGCGCATGACGAGATGCTGTTCATCATCCAGCACCAGACGTCGGAGCTTTGGATGCGTCTTGCCCTGCACGAGATCGACGCCGCCCGCCGGATGATCGCCGCCGACCGCGCGCAAGAGGCGTTCAAGATGCTGGCCCGCGTCTCGCGGATCTTCGAGCAACTGAATTCGGCCTGGGACGTCCTACGCACCATGACGCCCGCAGACTACACAACCTTCCGCGAAAAGCTGGGCCAGTCCTCGGGCTTCCAGTCCTGGCAATACCGGCTGATCGAATACGCGGTCGGCAACCGCAATCTTGCCATGCTGAAGCCCCACGCCCACCGCCCCGACCTGACCGAAAGACTGGAGGCCGAGCTGGCGCGCCCCACCCTTTACGACGAGGCGCTGCGCCACCTTGCCCGCCAGGGCCTGCCCGTCCCGCAAGACGTCCTGGCCCGCGACCTACGGGACACGTGGACCCTGCACCCCGGCGTGCAATCCGCGTGGGAGATCGTCTACCGCGACCCTACCGCCCATTGGCAGGCCTATGAGCTGGCCGAGAAACTGGTGGATTTCGAGGATTACTTCCGCCGCTGGCGCTTCAACCACCTGACGACCGTCGCCCGCGTCATCGGCATCAAGCGCGGGACGGGGGGCACGTCGGGGGTCTCCTACCTGCGCCGGATGCTGGACGTCGAGCTGTTCCCGGAACTCTGGGCCTTGCGCACCACGCTCTGACCGGACTGCCCGCGCGCCAGAATCTGCGGCACGCGGGCAACTATGCCTTGGAAATCAGCCGTTTTCACGGTCCCGTGATCCGTTTCAAAACCCCACGCGGTTTGACCTGCACGTGACGCTCGGTTAGCGTGCGCGGTAACGGACCTGCGACATTGTGCCGATGGGTCGATCAAGTGTGGATGCTTTTATGCTGCAGACTTCCCGTCGCTTTATCCGACTGACCCCGGCGCTTCTGGCCGCGGCCCTGCTTGCCGCCTGCGTCGATCCTGCCGCCGGACCCACGGCGTCCACCCAGGTGATGCCAAAGGCAGGCGAGAACGTCTACGTCGCCACGATGGACGCCGGGATCCAGATCCCCGCCCTGCCCGTCGAGAAGATCCCCGAAACCCACCGCCGCCAGGTCGTCGCCTACGAGACCGACCAGCCCGCCGGCACGATCATCATCAACCCCAAGACCCGGCTGCTGTACTATGTCGTCGGCAAGAACAAGGCGATCCGCTACGGGATTTCCGTCGGTCGTGCCGGGTTCGAATGGTCGGGCGAGGCGATCGTCGCCGAGAAGAAGCCCTGGCCGACCTGGACCCCGCCGAAGGAAATGATCGCCCGCGACCCCAAGCTTGCCAAGTGGGAAAATGGCCAGCCCGGTGGCCCGACCAATCCGCTTGGGGCCCGTGCGATCTACCTGACCTCGGGCGGCAAGGACTATGGCTACCGCATCCACGGCACGCCGGAATGGCAGTCCATCGGTCGCAACGCGTCCTCCGGCTGCATCCGTATGATCAATCAGGACGTGATGGACCTCTATGGTCGGCTGTCCGGCGGCGAGAAGGTCATTGTCCTCACCGCAAGCGGCGAGATGCCAAAGGGCCTTTACATCCCGAAGCCGCCAGCCCCGAAGGTCGCGGCCAAGCCCAAGGCGGCGAACCCGGTCGTGGTGCCTGCGGGCGCAGTTCCGGCCCTCAAGGTGCTGCCAACGCCCTCTATCGCCGTTGCCACTCCCGCTGCGACATCTGCCGTGGCCCCGGCAACTCCGGCTCCGGCGGCGACGACCACCACCGCTCCGGCTGCCGCAGAGGCCGACTGCAAGGTCCCGCTCGTGAACGGCGCCTGCCCGCCCGGTAACTGAGCCTACCCTCGATGCATAAGGGGGGCGCCCTGCGGCGCCCCCTTTTTCATGTCCAGCCCTTCACTTCAGCCACTGATCGTAGTCGCTGACCAGCAGATGCCAGGGTGCCTCATCCTCGTCGATCTCGGCGAAGCGACCGATAGGTTCGCGGAAGATGTTGTCCGTCAGGTCGTCATTCACGGTCGAGACCTCACCAATCAGCACATCCCCGCCCTCGCCCCAGAAGGCATGCCAGTCACCCGGCATCAGCGTGACGCTTTCACCCGGCGCAAGCTTCAGCTTGGTCCCCGGCCCGTAAGGCGTGTCGATCCCGTCGCAGCGCACCATCCCGCCCTTGTCCCAGGCGAAGTTGCCTTGGTCATCCGACCCGTAAAGCTCGATCACCAAGGTCGCCCCACCCCGGTTGATGATGTCCTCGGCCTTGATGACATGGGTGTGCATCGGCGACAGTTGGTCCTGGCGGCTGATCAAGAGCTTCTCGGCATAGCACATGCCCCCGCCGCGCTGCAGGTCGGCGAGCCGCCCGTTGCGCAGGGTGAACAGGAACAGACCCATCTCGTCGAACTTGCCCTGGCCGTAATCGGTGATGTCCCAGCCGCAGCGCGCCTCGATGATGGCGCTCACGTCCTTGCGCGCCTTGAACTGGTCAGGGGACCAGTTGGCAAACGGCGGCAGCACGAAGCCATAGTGTCGGATCATGTCATCCGCCGCACGCATGATGTCGTTGATACGTGACCGTTTCATCCTGTCTCCTCCCGGTTTCCCGGCACTGTAACGATTACGGAAGACGCCTCAACGGTCTTCTCTCAACGCTTCCCGAAGATCGACCCCAAGATCCCCCGTACTAGCGCCTGCCCGGACTTGGTGCCCAGCTGCCGCGCGAAGCTTTTGGCAAAAGCGGTGCCAACCGAATCCGATCGGCTGGAGGTGCCAGTCCGCTTCGGCTTGTCGGCGCCATAGCCATTCCCGTCATACCGCCGCGCCCGCTCGAACTCGCGTTTTTCTTCGACCTGACGCTCTTCAAGCGCGGCCGCATCGCGTGCGGCTGCGTCGGCTCGGGCACGCAACTTCTCGAAGGCGCTTTCCCGGTCCAGCACCTTCTCGTACTTCCCCCGCACCGGAGACCCCGCAATCACCGCCGCCCGTGTCGCCTCATCCAGCGGGCCAAGCTGGCTTGATGGAGGCCGCACCAGCGTCCGCTCGGCGATGCCCGGAATTCCCTTTGCCTCCAAGAGCGAAGTCACCGCCTCGCCCGTGCCGACGTCGCGGATCGCCTCGTCGATCTTGAAGCGCGGGTTCGGTCGGTAGGTCTCGGCCGCCTTGGCCAGGTCCTTCTGGTCCTTCGCGGTGAAGGCCCGCAGCGCGTGCTGCACGCGGTTGCCCAGCTGACCCAGGATGTCATCCGGTACGTCTGCGGGGTTCTGGGTGATGAAATAGACCCCCACCCCCTTCGACCGGATCAGCCGCGCCACCTGCTCGACCTTCGAGACCAGCGCCTTCGGGGCATCGTCGAACAAGAGGTGAGCTTCGTCGAAGAAGAACACCAGCTTCGGCTTGTCCGGGTCGCCCACCTCGGGCAGCATCTCGAACAGCTCGGACAGCAGCCACAACAGGAACGTTGCGTAAAGCCGAGGCGAGTTCATCAGCTTGTCTGCTGCAAGGATGCTGATCCGCCCGGCTCCGCTTGCGTCCACCGTTATCAGGTCCGCAAGGTCCAGCGCCGGCTCACCGAACAGGCTGGCACCTCCCTGGTTCTCCAGCACCAGCAGCCGCCGCTGGATCGCGCCCACGGATTCCTTCGACACCAGACCATAGCGCGCCGAAATCGCCTGGGCATTCTCGGCCACAAAGGTCAGCAACGCCTGCAGGTCCTTCAGGTCCAGAAGCGGCAGCTCCTCCTCGTCCGACAGGCGGAACGCCACGTTCAGCACCCCCTCCTGCGGCTCGGACAGTTCCAGAAGACGCGACAGCAAAAGCGGCCCCATCTCGGCCACCGTCGCCCGCACCGGATGCCCCTTCTCGCCGAAGAGGTCCCAGAAGATCACCGGAAAGGCCCGGTACTGCAGGTCCAGCCCGATCTGCGCCGACCGCTTGGTGAAGGCATCGTGCAGCTTGTGGCTTTCCGACCCCGAGGCCGCAATTCCCGCAAGGTCGCCCTTCACGTCGGCCATGAAGACCGGAACCCCCGCTGCCGAGAAACCCTCGGCCAGGATCTGCAGCGTCACGGTCTTCCCGGTTCCGGTGGCCCCCGCGATCAGCCCGTGCCGGTTGCCGTATTTCAGCAAAAGCCGTTGCGGGGCGCCGTAGCCCTCGCCGCCGCCACCCACGAAGATGCTGTCCGCCGCCATTCCCTGTTCCGTCACGTCCGCCCCTCACAACCCCTGGTTGAACCATGCCGGAGATACACTCCAGACCACCGACGGGACCAAACATACATTGTTAACTCCATTCTGCCAGACTCAAGAGGTCGGACCCGGCCATCTGTCGGGGCTGACGGTGACTTCCTCCCTGTTAACTGGCCGCGCCCTTGAAAAGGCGCGGTTTTTTTCTGTGACGTTCCGCAAAAGAACCCGTTGACGACGTCCACTTTCCGCCTTAGCGTCCGTTTCCATGAAGTCGGCCAGTCCGACAGGGAGCAAAAAACAATATGCAAAAGGGCCGGAATTCCGGCCCTTTTTCAATTTGGGGCGTGCGGCGGGCAGAACCGCGCCAGAACCACACGGGACACGTTTTTCTCACCTGACTTGCCCGGGACCCCATGCTAGAGACCCAGACAATAATCGACCGACCAAAGGACATGTCGAAGATGGCAAAGACCACGAGCACCGCCCTGGCCCTGATCCTGGCACTGGCAGCCACGCCGCTGATGGCGCAGACGGAAGCGGCCCCGGCGACGGAAGAAGCCGCTCCTGCCGATGGCGTCGACACCCTGGCAATGGGTCAGGAGGTTGGTGCACCCGACGGTCCGGGCAGCACATACACCGCCGCGACCTTCGAGGCCTGGGAGCAGAAGTGCGTCCGCACCGAAAGTGGTGCCGACCCCTGCCAGCTTTACCTGCTCCTGAAAGACCAGGAGGGCAATTCGGTCGCCGAGTTCACGATGTTCAACCTGCCCAAGGGCAGCGAGGGCCCCGCCGTTGCCGGAGCCACCTTCATCGCCCCGCTCGAGACCCTGCTGACCGCCGGGATGACCTTGCAGATCGACCAAGCCAAGAGCAAACTCTACCCCTTCACCTTCTGCGCCCAGATCGGCTGCGTGGCGCGCATCGGCTTTACCGCCGAAGAGATTGCCGCGATGAAGGCCGGGGCCAATGCCAAGATCACCATCGTTCCCTTCGTGGCCCCGGACGAGAAGGTCGAACTGACGCTCTCGCTCAAGGGCTTCACGGCGGGCTACGCAGCAGTCACTGCAGCGAATGACGCCGCGGACGCGGCATCGCAGTCCGCGGCTCCCGCTGAAGCAGCCCCGGCCGAAGGTGCTGCGAAAGAATGATCTGACGATCGTTCCGCTTCCGGGCCGGTCTCTTGACCGGCCCCGCTTCATTCAGCCGCGCCGAAACGCCAGAACGGCGTTCAACCCCCCGAAAGCAAACGCGTTCGACAAGGCGGCAGCGACGCGGGACTGGCGCGCGACCCTGGGTATCACATCCAGCGCGCAGTCCGGGTCCGGGACCTGAAACCCGATTGTCGGGGGCAGCACCCCTTCGGTCAATGCAAGGACACAGGCGATGGCCTCCAGCGCCCCGGTCGCACCGATGGCGTGGCCGTGCATCGCCTTGGTCGAGGACACCGGAGGCGGTGTCCCGCCGAACACCACACGGATCGCCGCCGCCTCGGCCCGGTCGTTGGCCAACGTCCCGGTGCCATGCGCGTTGATGTAACCGATCTCCGCGATCTCCATCCCGGCGTCCGCCAGCGCCGCCCGCATCGCCCGGCCCGCACCCTCGGCACTTGGCGCCACGATGTCTCCGGCATCAGCCGTCATCCCGAAGCCAGCGACCTCGGCAAGGACACGCGCGCCCCGCGCCCGTGCATGCTCCTCGGCCTCGAAGACCAGAACCCCGGCGCCATCGCCAATCACCATGCCCTTTCGGCCCAGCGAGAACGGACGGCACGCATCGGGCGCCAGCACCCGCAGCCCTTCCCAGGCCTTCACGCCGCCAAAGCAGAGCATCGCCTCGGCTCCGCCCGTCAGCATCACATCCGCTGCCCCGACGCGGATCTGCTGCAGCGCCAGGCCCATCGCGTGATTGGCACTGGCACAGGCCGAGGACACTGCCAGCACCGGCCCGGTCAGCCCGTGCCGGATCGACAGATGCGACGCCGGGGCATTGTGCATCAGACGTGGCACCACCAGCGGCGAAACCCGGCTCTTTCCGTCAGCGAAAACGGCACGATAACTGTCTTCCCAGGTCTGGATGCCGCCCGCCGCCGTGCCCAGGATCACCCCGCCACGGGACCCGAGAGCGCCGGACAGACCAGCCATCGCCACCGCTTCCGCCCCGGCCACCAGCGCATATTGCGTCACCCGGTCATAAAGTGGCAGATCGCTGGCTGCAAAGCGGTCCGCGGCCTGCCAGTTGCGGACCTCCGCTCCGACCCGGATTGTCAGGCGGTCGGCATCGCGAAAGCTTAAGGGGCCGATACCGCAGCGCCCCTCGCGGAAGGCCTGGAACGTCCCCGGCACGTCGGGGGCCAGGGCGTTCACCGTGCCGATGCCGGTAATGACGACGCGCCTCATGCCGCCCGCTGGGCGATCAGGCGCTCGACGCCCACGACGATGCGGGGGACGCTGGAAAAGTCGAAATCGGGCTGGTCAGGCTCGTTAGCGTTGAACGGGATCGAGATGTCGAAGCGTTCCTCCAATGCGAAGATCGCCTCGACCTTGCCAAGGCTGTCCAGCCCCAGATCGTCGATCACGGCCTCTGCCGCAATCTCCTCGGGCTGCAGCAACAGCTGCTGCGCCAGGATCTCGATCACCGCCGCCTCGATATTGGCCCGTTCCACCTATTCGACCTCCGGCTCGGCCTGGCCCTTCTCAAGCCGGGCCACCCGGGCGGCCAGCCTGGGCAGACGGCGCAGCGCCTTCTGGATCTCGACATGCGTCTCCATCTTCACCGCCGGATAGCCCAACAGGACCCGGCCCGCCGGCGCGTTGGTGAAGATCTTGGTGGCGCCGCCCGCGATCACGTCGTTGCCGACAAAGATGTTGTCGTTGACCCCGCATTGCCCCGCCAGCACCACCCGGTCGCCGATCCGGGCAGATCCCGCTATGCCCACCTGCCCGCAGAGCAGGCAATCTCGGCCGATCTGGACGTTGTGGCCGATGTGGACCAGATTATCCAGCTTGGTGCCCGAGCCGATCTGCGTATCCCGGATCGTGCCTCGATCGATACAGACGTTTGCGCCGATTTCCACATCATCCCCGATGGTTACGGCGCCCAATGAATGTATCCGCGTCCAAGTCTGATCCCTGATCTCGGCGCGGCTACCCAGCGTCTCCCGGATCTCCTCGACTCCCGACTTCTCGGGCGTCACAAAGGAAAACCCATCCGCCCCGATCACCGCTCCAGGCTGGCAGATGAAGCGGTCCCCGATGGTCACCCGCGCCCCGATCCGTACGCCTTGCAGGATCAGGGGTTCGGCCCCGATGCGGGCACCTTCGGCAATCGTCACGTGGCTGGCAATGCGCGCGCCCGGCCCGATCCGGGCCCCAGCCCCAATCACCACGAAGGGACCGACGGCCGCCCCGGCGCCGATCTCGGCCGTGGGGTCCACCAGGGCCATCGGATGCACCCCTGCCGCAATCGCGGGTCCCGGGTCCATCAGCCGCGTCAGCCCCGCCATCGCAAGCCGACCGCGCGGTGCGAAGATCGCGGCCTGCAGCCCCATGCCGCGCCAGTCCGCACCCGGCCAGACAATCGCAGCCAGCGCCTGTCCCTTGGAAATTCCGTCCGCGTAGCGCGGGTCCATCGCCAGAGCCAGGTGCTCCGGCCCGGCAACCTGTGGCTCGGAGGCACCCGCGACCTCAAGGTCAAGGTCGCCCTCGGCTTCGGCCCCCAATGCGCGTGCGATATCCCCGATCCTGTGGGCCATGACGTCCTCGGCTGTCCAAGCCCCAGACTTAACCCTGAACGCCCGCCAGTTCCACCCCGGCCTCTGACAAGGCGCCCCAAAGCACCGCATCCCGCCCATAGACATCGCGGCGATAGGTCATGCGACCCTTCGCGTCTGGATAGGCGGTGAAATAGACCAGGTGCACCGGAAGATGCTGCTTCAGCTTCACCGTGGTTTCCTTGCCGGTCTTCAGGGCCGCCTCGAACTCGGCCTCGGCATTGTCGGTCTGCCAGGACAGAAGTTCATGCGCCAGCGCGAAGGGGTCAGCGACCCGGATGCAGCCGTGGCTGTAGGCGCGAACTTCCTTGTCGAACAACGACTTCGACGGAGTGTCATGCAGATAGATGTTGTGCACGTTCGGGAACATGAACTTCACCTTCCCCAGCGCGTTCCCGTCCGAAGGCGGCTGACGCATGCTGAAAGGGAAGGATCGCGCGCTGTAGGCCCCGAAGTTCACCGAGCCGCGCGGCACCACCCGCCCCCGTCCGTCGATCACCTGGATATGGCTGACAGCGTTCGGGTTGCGCTGCAAAAGCGGTAAGTATTCCTTGACGATGATCGACCGCGGCACCCCCCAGGAAGGGTTGATGACCATATGCTCCATCTCGTCCGAGAACTCCGGGCTCCGCTGGTCGGGGACGTTCTTCCCGATCACGACGCGGGTCTCGAAGACGGTCTTGCCGTCCTCGATGATCTTCGCGCGGAAGTCCGGCAGGTTCACCCAGACATGCTTGACCTCACGGTCAAAGTGCATCCAGCGCTCGCGCTCCATCGCGACGATCACCGACTTCAGCCGTTCTTCCGGGCCGACGTTGAGTTCGGCAACCGTGCCTTCGCCCGCAGCGCCATCCGCCGTCAGTCCGTGGTTCAGCTGGAACGCCGTCACCGCCGCCTGCATGGCCCGGTCGTAGCTCGCCACGGCTGACGGAGCAAGATAGCCCATCCGCACCAGACGGTCGCGCAGGGCGATGACCGCAGGCCCCGTGTCTCCAGGCTTCAGCGCCACCGCCTGGATCGCCGAACCCCATCCACCTGCCGCGATCTGCGCCTCAATCCCAAGCTTGGCCTTCATCAACTGCACGTATTGCAGAGATTTCGGCAGCAGCCAGGCCAGCACTGCCTCGGGCTCGCCGTTCGCAATGCGCGCAAGCAGAACCTTTGGCTCGATCCGGTTGATTTCACGCACGATACCGGCATCGATCTTCTGCGGCTCCAGCGCGCCTGCCGTAAGGTCCTGCGCCCAAGCCAGATAGGCCCGCGTCATCTCGACCTCGACCCGCCCTCGGTCGCCCTCGGTTTCAGCAGATTGAAGCGCCACCGTCAGCGCCGTCGCATCATAGCGTGGCACCGGCAGCCCGTGATCCCCGGCCGTCGCAATAGCCGCCAGAAGGGCCGCCCGTCGCGCCGCATCCTCGGGCCCGGTCCACAGAGTTTCGTAGTTCGTTGTCCGGTACCACTCGGCAATCGCCGCGTCAGAGGCGGCGGTGGCGGCCAGGGACTGGGTGAAGGCCGTGGCCTCGGACTTCGCCATCGAGCCCATTGCAGGGGCCAATACCAGGGACAGGGTCACAAGCAGCGACAGCCGCGACAGCTTGTGCGGAACGGAAAAATGCATTCGGCCCTCTATTCCAACGACTTGAGTTCTTATTGGCATCTTTTCGCCGATCTGCAAACCCTGTCCAATCACAAACCCGAAGACGGACTTACCGGGACCCACTGTGTCAACTTTGGCAACAGTCCTGCCGCAAACCGATGCAACCACACAACAGTCGGCAATTTTCGGTGGCGTTCAGCAAAAATTTGCCGATTGCGGTTGTGCTGTCCGCGACGCAGCCAATCGGTGCTTGGGCTTCGATTCCACTTGTGCAATAACAACGCTGCACTTGGGGAAGAAGTTGCAAGAAAAGCTGCGAAACGGCAGTCGAAGACAGCACGGGGACAGACGTTAGAATGACGGACAACAAGCTTATCGGCGTCTCGCGGCGCGGCCTTCTTGGTGCGTTCGCTGCGACAGCCCTGGTGGCGGCTCCGACCTACACCAACGCATTCGGTGTCCTCAGGGGCGCCGGCGACATCCGCCGCATCCGCATGTATTCGGGCCGCACCGGCGAAAGCATGGATACGATCTACTGGATCGAAGGCGAATACATCCCGGAAGTCCTCAAGGAAATCAATCATTTCATGCGCGATTGGCGGTCGGACGACACCGTCAAGATGGACATGCGCACGATCGACATCATGGCCGCCTCGCATCGGCTCATGGACGTGTCCGAACCCTACATGCTGCTTTCCGGCTACCGCTCCCCCAGAACCAACGCCATGCTCCGGTCAAGGTCTGGCGGTGTTGCGAAGAACTCGCTGCACATGAAGGGCCAGGCAGCCGACTTGCGGCTTCAGTCACGTTCAGTCGGGCAGATGGCCAAGGCGGCTGCGGCCTGCGCTTCGGGCGGGGTCGGCAAGTATTCGCGCTCAAACTTCGTCCACATGGATTGCGGACCGGTCCGCAGCTGGGGCGGCTGATCAGCTCCACCCCGCTGAAACAGGGCGCCTTCGGGCGCCTTTTTCATTGTCATTCTAGAGAATTGCGGCCGACCACTGCCCTCTCCCCCCGCGGGAGAGGGGCCGGAGGTGAGGGGAGGTCACCCCAGAGGACCCGCGTCAGGGTCAGACTGCCCTTCGCCGCCCTCGACCAGACGGCCGCGGAAGCCCATCGCCACGACGAACTTTTCCGAACTGTCTGCCCGGCTGGCCGGTGGCTTCACGTTTGCCACCTTCTTGAAATTCTTCTTCAGCAAGGTCTGCATCTGCTGCTCGGCCCCGCCCGCCAGCACCTTGGCGACAAAGGTGCCGTCGTCCTCCAGCACGTCGAAGGCAAAGGCCAGCGCCGCTTCGATCAGCGCCACAATGCGCAGGTGATCGGTGCCCTTGTGCCCGCTGGCCGCCGCCGCCATGTCCGACATCACCACGTCGGCACGGCCACCCAGCCAGCCCTTGACCTTGTCTTCCGCGCCATCCTCCAGAAAGTCCAGCTGGTGGATTTCCGCGCCCGAGATCGCCTCGACCTCTTGCAGGTCGACACCCAGCACATAGCCGATCGGTTTCTTCGGGTTCTGCCCCAGCGCGTTGACCCGCAACGCCGCCACCTGACACCAGCCCCCCGGCGCGCAGCCCAGATCGACCACCCGCGCCCCCGGTTTCAGGAAGCCGTACTTGTCGTCCAGCTCCAGGATCTTGTAGGCCGCCCGGCCCCGATACCCCTCTTTGCGCGCGCGGATCACGTAAGGGTCGTTCAGCTGCCGCTCCAGCCACAGCGTCGAGGAAAGCTTGCGCCCCTTGGCGGTCTTGACGCGCACCCGCAGCTCACGCTGCCCGCGCCCGGAGGTCTGTTTCTCGCTCATGTGTAGGGTCCGTCCGAAAGCACGCCGTCCGCGCTCATCTGCGCATAGAGAAGCCCCTCCCTAAGGCCCCTGTCGGCCACCGACAAGCGGTCCGTGGGCCAGATGCGCATCAGGGCCTGCAGGATCGCCGCCCCCGACATGATCAGCGCATGCCGGTCGCGCCCGATCCGCGGGTCGGTCCGCCGCCCTTCCGGCCCCAGCGCCAGATATTCCCGGATCACAAGGTCGATCTGGTCGGATGTCATCTGCAACCCGTCCACCTTGGTCCGGTCATAACGTTTCAGGTTCAGGAACGACGCCGCCACCGTGGTCACCGTGCCCGAGGTGCCGATGATCTGGAAGCCTTCGCGCGGGTTCTCGGCATTGTAGGGGCTGAAGCTGGCCAGGTTCTCCTCGAAGAACCAGCTCATCAGCGCAAAGCGCGCCGCATCGTCATCGACGTCGATGAACTGGTCCTTCAACGTCGCCACCCCCAGCGGCACCGAAATCCAGTCCACCACCCGCGCCACCGCGCCCTCGCCCTGCGCGTTGAACCCCATGTGCAGCCGCATGATCGCGCGCGGCCGGTCGGCGGGGGCCACCGCGCTCAGGTCGATCCAGACCAGCTCGGTCGAGCCGCCGCCGATATCGACCACCAGCAGCTGCTCGGTCGAAGTGTTGACCAGCGGCGCGCAAGAGATGACGGCAAGCCGGGCCTCTTCCTCGGGGGCGATGATCTCCAGCGCCAGGCCGGTTTCGCGGCGCACCTGGCGGATGAAATCCTTGGCATTACGCGCTCGTCTGCACGCCTCGGTTGCCACCAGACGCATCCGGGCGACGCCATGCTTCTCGATCTTCTTCTCGCAGATCCGCAGCGCCTGGATCGTCCGGCCCATCGAGGCCCGCGACAACCGGCCCGAAGCTTCCAGCCCCACGCCCAGCTGCACTGACTTCGAAAAGCTGTCGATGATCGAGAACTGACTGCCCAGAGGTTGGGCAATCAGCATCCGGCAACTGTTCGTTCCAAGGTCAAGCGCCGCATAAAGCGGTGCCGACCCCGGGTCGGATAGGGCTGACGGCTCATCCAAGCGGGAGACCGCCACCGGGGTCTCGACCTGCGTGTCTGTCGCGTCCGCCCTATGGGGACGCTCGGGCGTCATGACCGCCCTCCATCTGTGGTTACCAAAAAGGTAGACGCCTTTTGCCGCCCTGACAAGCTTGCCCGCCACGCTTTCGCGCTGTTGCAATCCTGCCTGCCTCTAACAACCGATTCGAATCAGGCCCTCTCTCGGCATTGACGCCTGCCCGCCCGGCTACTTACGCTGGCAGAAAAAGAAACTGAGGCAGACATGACATCCAGATCAGGACCCCTGGCAGCAGCCGGCATCCTTTGCGTTATTGCCTGTTCCGCTGCACTTGCAGGCGGCCCGGTCGAAACCGCGCCCGCCGTATCCGCGCCCGCCGAACCCGCGCCCCTTGCGCTTGCCGTACCGGAAGACTGGTCCGGCTTTTACATCGGCATCGCCGCCGCCCGGCCGAGGGGCGACAACACCTGGCGTCTGAACGATCTCGATCTCTCGCTCATCCCCAGCGACTGGTCCGGCACCCTTCCGATCCTGACACTTGGCCGTGACTGGCAACGCGGCAGGCTGACCTTTGGTGCAGCGCTCTCGCTGGCAAACGGCGAGATATCGGCCTCGCCGCAGTCTGATCTGTTCCTAAGCTGCTTTCGCTGCGATACCGTGGTCAGCGACCTTATTACGCTGCGCGGCCGCGCGGGCCTCGCCACGGGCAAGATGCACTATTTTGCCACCGGCGGCTTTGCCCAGGCTGATGTTGCGGGCACCAGCGGTGCCGGGGCCACGACCGTCAACAGCGCCACACTGACCGGCTGGACCCTCGGCCTCGGCGTCGAACGCCGCATCGCCGAAAAGCTGTCGTTGACCGCCAGCTATGATCACGCCGACCTGGGTGCCCTCGACCTGTCAGGACATGTCGCTGGCACCGACAGCAGCATCGACTTCAGCCTGATGCAGATTGGCGTGAACTACCGCTGGTGACCGCCGCCAGGCAGGCGGCCATGAACGTGGCTCATCCTTTCCTTGAGAACTTCTCACGCCGTCGCGGCTGGCCTCCCTTTTCGGCCTCCGGTAGCCTGAGGCTGCCACGCCCGGTCCGGGCACGTCGCTCCTTTGCGTCGCCATGTCGAAAACCGACACCGGCTGTCGTGGATCGGCGCATATCAACAGGGTCAGCACTGCAAAGGGGAATCACCGCATCATGGCCGAAGTCACTATCGTCTACTGGCGCGACATCCCGGCCCAAGTCATCGTTGGCAAGGGCCGCAAAGGCTCCAAGGTCCAGCTGACCGAACGCTTCGAACAGGCCATCGACCGCTGCGCCATGAAGATCGGCGCCAAGGACGCGGACGCCTATCTTGCCGAATGGCGCAAGACCGTGGTCGCCGACCTGGAGGGCGAACCCGACACCATAGCCGCCGACTATGCCGCGAAGCTGGAAGCCGACTTCGACACCGCCCGCCTGAAATCGCTGATCGACGCCGAAGGCTGGGCCAAGGCCTGACTTCATGACCCTGCCCCCGCCTTCCACTCTCAAGGAGACCGTCATGGCCCTGTTCAATTTCCGTCGCAAGGAAGAGGCCACCCCCGCCACCGGGTCGCTGGAACCCTTCCTCAAGGGCTACTCGATCGAGGTGATGCCACGCACCGCCGAAAAGGTGGACAGTTTCCGCGACATCCTGCCCTTGGGCACCCGCGTCTACATCGCCCACATCGACGGCACGCCTATCGAGGACATGGTGGCCACCGCCAAGCGGATCGGGGCCGAAGGCTACGATGTCATGCCCCACTTCCCGGCCCGCATCATCAAGGACCAGGCCACGCTGGCCGACTGGGTCGCGCGCTACAAAGATGTCGGCGTTGAACAGGGCCTTCTCCTCGCAGGCGGCGTCTCGCAGCCCGTGGGCGAGTTCAGCACTTCGATGCAACTCCTTGAATCTGGTGCCTTTACCGGCTTCAAGAGGTTGCACGTCGCGGGCCACCCGGAAGGCAACAAGGACATCGACCCCGACGGTTCCGACCGCATGGTCATGGAAGCCGCGCGCTGGAAGTCCGCCTTCATGCAGCGCACCGACGCCCAGATGGCGATGGCCACCCAGTTCTGCTTCGAGGCCCAGCCCGTCATCGACTGGGTGAACCGCCTCCAGGCCGAGGGTATCAAGCTTCCTGTCCACATCGGCATCGCCGGGCCTGCCAAGCTGCAAACCCTGATCAAGTTCGCCATCGCCTGCGGCGTCGGCCCCTCGCTGCGGGTCCTGCAAAAGCGCGCGATGGACGTGACCAAGCTTCTGCTCCCCTACGAGCCGACCGAAGTCCTAGAAGGCCTCGCCGCCCACAAGGCCGCAAACCCGGGCTTCGGCATCGAACAGGTCCACTTCTTCCCCCTTGGCGGCATCAAGACCAATGCCCAATGGGTCACCGAAAACGGCGGCGCCTCGGGCGTTCCGGCCTCCGCCACCGCGTAAGAGAAAGCTTCAAGAATGACCCGTACTGTCATTGAATCCAAAACGAAAACCGTGATCATCGGCTTTGACGAACCCTTCTGCGTGATCGGCGAACGCATCAACCCGACGGGGCGCAAGAAGCTTGCCGCCGAACTGGAAGCCGACAACTTCGACACCGTCATCAAGGACGCCCTCGAACAGGTTGCCTGCGGTGCGACTGTCCTCGACGTGAACTCCGGTGCGGTCTTCACCAACAAGATGGCGACCGACCCGCGCTACGCCGACAACAACTTCGTCGAGCCGCCGCTGATGAAGGCCCTGATCGAGATCATCCAGCAGACCGTCGACGTGCCCCTGTGCATCGACTCGTCGGTCCCCGGCGCCCTCGAATCCGGGCTGATGGCCTGCGAAGGCCGCCCGCTCCTGAACTCGGTCACCGGGGAAGAGCACCGCCTGGACCTCGTCCTGCCGCTGGTCAAGAAGTACAATGTTCCGGTCGTGGCCATCTCGAACGACGACACTGGCATCTCCGAGGACCCCGACGTCCGCTTTGCCGTCGCCAAGAAGATCGTCGAACGCGCCGCCGATTTCGGTATCCCGGCGCATGACATCGTGGTCGATCCCCTCGTCATGCCCGTCGGCGCGATGGGATCGGCTGGCCAGCAGGTCTTCGCCCTCGTCCGCCGCCTGCGCGAGGAGTTGGGCGTCAACACCACCTGCGGTGCCTCGAACATCAGCTTCGGCCTGCCGCACCGCCACGGCATCAACGGCGCCTTCCTGCCGATGGCCATCGGCGCCGGCATGACCAGCGCCATCATGAATCCCGTCCGCCAGCAGGAAATGGAGGCGATTCGCGCCGCCAACTTCCTGATGAACCACGACGCCAATGGCGGCGAATGGATCCGCTTTGCCAAGGTGCTGGAAGCCGTCGAAGGCGGCCTTAGCTTCGCCGAAGCCTCCGCCGCCGCAAGCCAGGCCGCCGGTGGCCGTCGCGGCGGACGTCGCGGCCGGGCGTAAATCAAGCAGGACTGCCCCTTCCCAAGCGGGCAGTCCCACCCATTCATCTGTCCCAAAATATCCCCGCCGGAGGCCCTCCCAGGTCCTGCGTGTCCTTCACACGCAGGGCCGAGACAATGGACTTCGCGCGGCACGCGCTCCATATCCTAACCGCCCGCACCCAAGACGCTGCCGCTCACCTTTGCGGCACCACGCCCGTGCCCCGGTTGCACCGGGCAGGGAAGGTTGGCACCCTTCCCCCATGTTGCGCGCCCTCGCTCTGTCCGTTGTCCTTGTCGCGCCAGCCTCGGCCCAAAGCCCCGGCCTGCCGTTCCCCCTCGACACCACGGGGCGGGCCGCGCTGGAAACCGGCCTCGACATGGCCGCAGCGGCCCTGGCCAACGCCCTCGTCCAGTCGCGTGACGCCGCCTGGGCCGAAGGCACCCAGCCGATGCCGCCCCATGTTCGCACAGCCCTTCTCGACTGGTATCCCGCCGATCTTCTGGACAGCATCGAATACCGCACCGGCATCGCCGAGGACTCGACGCTCCAATCCCTCGCGATCCGCTACGGCGAGGCGACGGCCGTCACTATGGTCGACACCATCGTCTTCGCCGACCCCCGGGACGCAGAAACCAACATCGCCCTCTGGGCGCATGAGGTGAAGCATGTCGAACAGTTCCGCCGCTGGGGCCTGATGGGCTTTGCGCAACGCTATGTCCGCGATCACGAATCCGTCGAGGCCGAGGCCTATGCCATCGGCGCCGAGGTCAAGGCGCTCCACGGCGGGGGCTGACGCCGCTCTTCTTTGCCAGCGCCGTTGCGTCTGCTAGGCTGTGCGCGACAAACGAAAAGCGGCTCGATGCTCACCGGAACCTGTCATTGTGGCGCCTGCAGCTGGACCCTGGCCGAAGTCCCGGCCTCGGTCACCGCCTGCAACTGCACGATCTGCCGCCGCACCGGCGCGCTCTGGGCCTACGGTTTCCTCGGCCAAGATGTCGGCGTCACCGGGGATACCGGCGCCTACCGCCGCGCCGACGGCAAGGAGCTAGAGTTCCACTTCTGCCGGACGTGCGGTTCAATGATGTTCAACATGGCGCGCGAGGCGCGGGCTGACGGCACCCGCTGGATCGCCGTCAACTGCCGCATGACCGACCCGGCACCGCTGATGGACCTGCCCATTGACCATTTCGACGGGCACGATACCTGGGAAGACCTGCCTTCCGATGGACGCAATGTGCGGGACATGTGGTTCTAGTCAACCAGTCAATTGATTAAGGCAGTCTTAAGGTCCACGCGCAACCCCTTGAAATCCCTCATCCCGAAAGCTTGTCCACGGTGGACACCTACCCCGCCACCGCCCGCAAACTGGCCGCCCGGGCGGGCGGCACCCGGTCCACCTCGACGCAGGTAAAGACATGCAGGGTATCCAGCTCCCGGTCCACAACCGCATGATCGCTGACCCAGCCCCCCATCCCCAGATAGGTTCGCAAAAGGGGCGGCAGCCCCGCCAGCGCCGCCCTCCGGTCCAGGACCGGCCCGACCAGCGCAGGATACTCCACCACCTCCGTCGCCTTCCGTCCCGGCAGGTGCTCTACCGGACCGACGAACTCTGCTGCCAGCAGCGAAAGGCCCGCCCGATGCGCCTCCCACCCGGCCCCGCGGAAACTTGAACAGCCGACCAGAAGCCCCGCCTGCCCCTCGTCCACCAGCCGCGTCATCGCCCCCCAGGCCAGCCGCAGCACGTCGGGATGCACGCCACCGGGGGCGACGCAGAACCGGCCCATCTCTGCTATGGGCCGCGCATAGCCCGACAGCGGCTCCACATCGTAGAATCGCGCCGAGTAGCCCTGCCCCAGCCCCGCGCCCCAGCCGAACAGCATGACCCGGAAGTAGGCCAGCATCCCCGCCGGTCCCTCGACCATCACATGCGCCGACAGCCCATCCTGCGCGTCCTCCTCCGCCCCCGACACCCGGGGAAAGCAGGCCGCCCGCAGTGCCATGACCCGGCCCATGTCGGACCGCCCCTCGGCCAGCCTTGCGACCAACACACCCTTTCGAAGTGGCCTCACGCCCTTTCCCCCTGCGGCCGCAGCCCCTAGATTAGCCTCAAAGGAGACCCGCATGGACAAGATCGTCAAGACCGATACCGAATGGCAGGCCCAGCTTTCCGACCTCGCCTACAAGGTGACCCGCAAGCACGGAACCGAACGCGCCTTCACCCACGACAGCTTTCCCAAGGACCCCGGCACCTTCCGCTGCATCTGCTGCGGCGCGCCCCTGTTCGACCAGCAGACCAAGTTTGACAGCGGCACCGGCTGGCCCAGCTTCTATGCCCCCCTCGACCCCGATATGGTTGGCGAGCGGTCGGACAACAGCTGGTTCATGCGCCGGACCGAGGTTCACTGCAACCGCTGCGACGCGCATCTGGGCCACGTCTTCCCGGACGGCCCCGCCCCCACCGGCCTGCGCTACTGTATCAACGGCGTGGCCTTGACCTTCGAACCCGAGGACTAGTCGGCCAGCAGGTCGCCCGCCTGCAGTCGACCGAAGCTGCCCAGGATCTGCTGGATGAAGCCCAGGCCTTTCACGTTCGGCTCGGTCACCCGGCGCGAGATCTGGACGACCTTGCCGTCCTCAAGCCCGTAGCGGGCGACGTTTTCCACGGTCCCGGCCTCGTTGAAGGTCACGGCCAGCACCTGACGCTCGATCTCTTGCGGGGCACGCGGGCCGAAATGCTTGTAGCGGCTTTGCACGTAGAACCAGCCCACATCGTTCAGAAGGCCCGAGGTTGTCGGACGGCCGATCTTCTCACCCACCGTTTCGCGCGTGTCAGTGCCGACCTCGATCAGGGCAAGCTCCTGCTCGGTCGGCACATAGCCGTGATTGCGAAAGACCGGCGAACAGCCAGCGATCATGGCGACGAGGGTCAGTGCAATGACCCCCTTGCGCGACGTCTGGCGGGCCGCAAGCACCGAACGCGCGAACCGGAAATCTGCCATGCCTGTCCTCACGCCCCGCTCTTGTGCCATCGATCAACGCAGGTTCTTCAAAACCCTTGGCGTTCGGGATAACAGACTATGAGCCCCTTGTTCAAGAATGGAACGCCGCACCCTTCCCGTGGGGCGGCCCCGTGAAAGTCCCGCCGATGACCGATGTGCCCCAGCCCCGTCCCACCCGCTTCCGCACCGGCGGGCTCAGTCCGCGCAAGCCCACGCGCTTTGCCTATCGCCCCGATGCGCAGGAACGCGCGGCACTCGCGGCTGATCTGGGCCTTCTGGGCCTGGCTGCGCTGGACCTCACCGGCGAGATCCGCCCCTCGGGGCGCGATGAACTGGTGCTCGAGGCTCGGCTGACCGCCCGCGCCGACCAGCCCTGCAGCGTCACCTTGGTCCCGGTGCCGGCAAGGATCGACGAACCCGTACGCCGCCGCTACGTCGCGGGCTACCAGTTGCCCGATGGCGACGAGGTCGAGATGCCCGAGGACGACACGGTGGAACCGATGCCCGAGGTAATCGACCTGGCCGAGATCGCCGCCGAGGCGCTGGCCTTGGGCCTGCCCCTTTACCCCCGCGCGCCGGGGGTCGACTTCACCCAGACACTCCATGCGGGGGATGGCGTGGACCCGCTTTCCGACGAAGACGTCAAACCGTTTTCTGCGCTGCAGGGCCTTGCGGAACAACTGAAGTCCAAAGGAAAAGCCGGATCGGACAAGGACGAATGACCCTGCCTGCACCCCCTTGCCGCGCCCGCGAAAAGGGGCTTGCGCCGACCGGGAATCCGAGTATGTTCCGCGCCTCATTCAAGCTGTGAAGCAGCATCGGTCCTGCATTGCCGAATCCCGCAGAACCACGCTGAATCGCAAAGGAAATCCGGGGCATGTCCCCACTGCCCAAAGGTTGAGACATGGCTGTCCCGCAGAACCGCACCACGAAGTCCAAGCGCAACATGCGCCGCGCGCATGACGCGCTGGTTGCCGCCAATCCGAACGATTGCCCGAACTGTGGCGAGCTGAAGCGTCCGCACCACGTGTGCAGCGCCTGCGGCCACTACGATTCGCGCGAAGTCGTCTCGATGGCCCGCGAAGTGGATATCGACGAGGACGCGGCGTAAGCCGCGCATCCTGCGCGCGTCCCGATGGCACTCGGACCCGAGTCTGCACCTGCCCCGGCCACTGAGCGCGTAGTCATTTCCGTTGACGCCATGGGTGGCGATCATGGACCGGCAGCTGTTGTTGCCGGTCTTGTCGAATCCCTTGGCCAGCATCCCCGGATGGACGCGATCCTGCACGGCGACGAAGCCGTGCTGCGTCCCCTGATCGCCCGTCATCCCGAACATGCATCCCGCATCACCCTGCGCCATGCCGAGCGTGTCGTGAAGATGGAGGACAAGCCGGCCCAGGTCATGCGCCACGGCCAGGGCACCTCGATGTTCTCGACCATCGACGCGGTAAAGGACGACGAGGCGGCGGCGGCGGTCTCTTGCGGCAACACCGGCGCGCTGATGGCGGTGTCGATGCTGCGGCTGCGCAAACTGCCGGGCCTCAGCCGTCCGGCCATCGCCAGCCTCTTTCCGACGCCCACTCCCGGCAAGATGAACGTCATGCTGGACATGGGCGCCGATGTGAAGGCCGAGCCGACCGACCTGCTGCAATTCGCCTTCATGGGTGCATCTTACGCCCGCAACGGGCTTGCCATCGCGCGCCCGCGCGTCGGTCTGCTGAACGTCGGCACCGAAGAGCACAAGGGCCGGGCTGAACTGCACGAGGCGCATGCCCTTCTGGGCCGCCATGCCGAGGCGGGCAGTTTCGATTACGTCGGCTTCGTCGAAGGCACGGATATCCTGTCGGACCGTGTGGATGTGATCGTCACCGATGGCTTCACCGGCAATGTCGCCCTCAAGGCCATCGAGGGCACGGCGCGGCTGGTGGGCGACCTGTTGCGCCAGACGCTGACCTCGACGCTGCTGGCCAAGCTCGGGGCGTTGCTTGCGCGGGGGGCGCTCCGGCGTCTTCAGATGCGGATCGACCCGCGCCGGGTGAATGGCGGTGTGTTCCTGGGATTGAACGGCACAGTCGTGAAATCGCACGGTTCCGCCGACGCCACCGGGGTCGCCGCGGCCATCGGCCTTGCCTATCAACTGGCACAGGTTCGTTTCCTGGAACGGCTTGCGGCGCGGGTTGCATCCGCCGAAGCTGCGGGGCAGGATGCCGGCCAAGTGGGGGCCGAAATGGCCGGGACCGGAGGCAATCCTTCCGAATGACGATACGCGCCGCAGTCAGGGGCGTCGGGCACTATCTGCCCGACCGTGTCGTCCCCAACTCCGAATTCGAAGCCATCATCGACACTTCGGACGAATGGATCCGCTCCCGCTCGGGGATCGAGCGGCGGCATTTCGCGGCGGAAGGCCAGCTCACCAGCGACCTTGCGACCCGCGCGGCGATTGCCGCACTCGCGGATGCCGGGATAGAAGCCGACCAGATCGACGCGATCATCGTCGCGACCTCGACCCCGGACCTGACCTTTCCGTCCGTTGCCACGATGGTCCAGAACGCGCTTGGCATGACCAAGGGCTATGCCTTCGACGTCCAGGCCGTCTGCGCGGGATTCGTTTATGCCCTTGCCAATGCCAATGCCCTGATCCTGTCCGGCCAAGCGACCCGGGTCCTTGTCATCGGGGCAGAGACCTTCTCCCGCCTGATGAACTGGAAAGACCGCGGCACCTGTGTCCTTTTCGGCGACGGCGCGGGCGCGGTGGTGCTTGAAGCCATCGAAGGCACCGGGACCAATGCCGACCGTGGCATCCTGGCGACCGACCTCAACTCGGACGGGCGCTACAAGGACATCCTTTACGTCGACGGCGGCACCTCGACCGGGACCACGGGACACCTGGTGATGGAAGGCAAGGAAGTCTTCCGACATGCCATTGAAAAGCTTGCAGAAACGGCGCACACCGCGCTGGACAAGGCGGGCCTGACGCCCGAGGACGTTGACTGGATCGTCCCCCACCAGGCCAATATCCGCATCATCGAGGGCACCGCGAAACGGATGCAGGTCGCGATGGACCGTGTCGTCGTCACCGTCCAGGACCACGGCAACACTTCCGCCGCCTCGATCCCATTGGCGCTGTCCGTGGGAAAGGCCCGTGGCCAGATCAAGCCGGGCGATCTGATCGTGACCGAGGCGATCGGCGGCGGACTGGCCTGGGGTTCGGTCGTCCTGCGCTGGTAGGCGCCTTTAACCACGCGTTACAAGTGGTTGATATTGACTCGTAAATCCATCCGGCCCAATCTCGCCCGATAACAACTCGTGGGGGACGAGATGAGCGAGAAGACCCTGACCCGGATGGACCTCAGCGAAGCCGTGTTTCGCGAAGTGGGTCTCAGCCGCAACGAATCTGCCAATCTCGTTGAAGCGGTCCTGCAACATATGTCCGATGCCCTGGCCTCGGGCGAAACGGTGAAGATCTCGTCCTTCGGGACCTTCTCGGTGCGCGCCAAGACTGCCCGGGTCGGTCGCAACCCCAAGACCGGGGAAGAAGTTCCGATCTCGCCCCGCCGCGTCCTGACCTTCCGCCCATCGCACCTGGTGAAGGACCGCGTGGCGGCCGGGAAGAAGCGCTAAGGGCACGGAATGGACAAGTCGCCCGACGCCTTCCGCACCATA
Source organism: Tabrizicola sp. (assembly GCF_030694085.1). Classification (GTDB taxonomy): domain Bacteria; phylum Pseudomonadota; class Alphaproteobacteria; order Rhodobacterales; family Rhodobacteraceae; genus Tabrizicola. The sequence goes on from NZ_JAUXZE010000032.1 coordinate 26,074, forward strand.
AGCGAAGTCGCCGACAGCCTGGATACGCCCGCCCACGTGCTGCGCTTCTGGGAAAGCCGCTTTCCGCAGATCAAGCCGGTCAAGCGGGCCGGGGGGCGGCGCTACTACCGGCCTGCGGATGTCGCGCTGCTGACCGGGATCAAGCGCCTTTTGCATGAGGAAGGCCTGACGATCCGCGGCGTCCAGAAGATCTTGCGCGATCAGGGCGTGCGGCATGTCGCGGGGTTGTCCGACGATTCGGTCAGCATCGATGCAGGTCTTCCGACGGACACGGCGATGCCGGACGATCTTGCTGCCCTGCCGGAAGTGCCCGAGGCCGGTTTCCTTGCCGTCGACGACGAGCCGGAAGCCATTCCCGCGCCACAGGTCCCGCGTCCGCCGCTGCATCCTGCGCAGCCATCGCTCTTCGACCCGCCGCCGGCCCTGGCTCGACCCTACAGCGCAGCTGGCACACCAAAGAAGCCCACCCTGCCAGAGACAGTGACTTTTTCCAGCCTGATCAGGCGGTTGCCGCGCAATTCTACCATGCGAAACCCAGCGCAGCTTGCCGAAGTCGTGCGCCGTCTGACGGCACTTCGCGCCCGTATGGTCGAACGTGCCGAAGGCGGCACCGGCTGACGACAAGATGCGCTTTCCTGCTTGCACCGGCCCGGAATACCGGTATGTATCGCCCCGTGTCGGGCCGTAGCGCAGCCTGGTTAGCGCGTCCGTCTGGGGGGCGGGAGGTCGAGAGTTCGAATCTCTCCGGCCCGACCATCGAAAACCCGCCCGCCTGCCAACCGGCATGGCGGGCGGTTTTTTATCCGGCCGTTCGAGGGATGGATTGGGGGGGATCGCGTTGACATCAGGAGTGCTGCCTGTCCAGGCCTTGCGCCAGCTGATTGCCCGGGGCGCGCTGTCCGCCCAGCCCCCGATCCGCGAAGATCAGATTCAGCCGGCCAGCCTTGATCTGCGCCTTGGCCCCGTTGCCTACCGTGTCCGCGCCTCGTTCCTGACCGGACAGGGACGCACCGTGCAGGACCGGCTTGAGGAATTCACCATGCACAAGGTGAACCTGGGCGATGGCGCCGTTCTGGAAAAGAACTGCGTCTATGTGATCCCGCTTGCGGAACGGCTTACACTGCCCCAGGGCGTCACCGCCGTCGCCAACGCGAAAAGCTCTTCCGGTCGCCTTGACCTTCTGACCCGCACCATCACCGACGGCGGCACCGAATTCGACCGCATCCCCGAGGGTTACCACGGCCCGCTTTATGCCGAAGTTTGCCCGCGCAGCTTTTCCGTCCTTGTCCGCGAAGGCCAGCGTCTGAACCAGATCCGCTTCCGCCAGGGCCAGGCGGTCCTGACCGACGCGGAGCTTGCCGCGCTGCACGCGATCGAGCCTCTCGTATCGGGCGAGGCGGTCATCTCCGAAGGCCTCGGCTTTTCGGTCGACCTCAAGCCCGCGAAAGGCACCCTTGTCGGCTACCGCGCCAAGCCGCACACCGGCGTCGTGGACCTTGACCGCATCGCCCACTACCCCGCCCCCGACTTCTGGGAAGAGCTGCACAGCAGCGATGGTCGCATCATCCTGGACCCCGGCGCCTTTTACATCCTTGTCAGCCGCGAGGCGGTGACGATCCCACCGGACTACGCCGCCGAGATGGCTCCCTACCTGGCCATGGTCGGGGAATTCCGCGTCCATTACGCGGGATTCTTCGACCCCGGATTCGGCCATGCTGCGGCCGGGGGCGCTGGGTCCAGGGGCGTGCTGGAAGTCCGCTGTCACGAAGCGCCTTTCGTACTGGAACACGGGCAGATCGTCGGCCGCCTGGTCTACGAACGGATGTCCGAGCGGCCCGAGACGCTGTACGGCGCGGGGATCGCCTCGAATTACCAGGGCCAGGGGCTGAAGCTCGCCAAGCAATTCCGGTCGGCCTGACGCGCCATTTGTGCTAGACTTGTCGCTGAGGGACCAGGAGGGGTGCCGATGCGGGCCGCGCGCTGGCAGGGTCTGGTGGCAGGCATAACGGCCTTTCTGACCGCCCTGCCCGTCTGTGCCAACCGCCTGACATTCGACGTGCGCCCTGACCCCCTGCCCGATCACGCCGTCGCCTGCTCGGTTGCGTTGACGGACGGCTGGATCAGCCTGGTGCGGATCAAGGGGTTTGGTATGCCCGCGCCGCAACCGTTCCGCTGGCGGACCACCCAGACAGAAGAGGCCGCCCTTCTGGCCGCGTTGGAAGCTTTCGTCTATGGTGATCCACGATCAGTCGAGGCTTACCATTCCCGCCCGCCCGCTCCGCCCTTCGTCAGCGTGACCTGGATGACCTCACTGGATGGAGAGCTGGCCTCGGGCCTCTACCTCCAGCCCGGCCTGCACCTGCCCCGTGTGCTTGCGTCCAGTCTGGAGTCGCTCGGACTTGACCACGCGTGCGGCCTTAGCGCCACAACCGGCGGGTAGCCTTCGAGATTTCCTTCGCCCGCTGTGCCAGTTCGCGCCCCTTCTTGGCTTGCTCGCGTTCTTCGGGGGTCATCTCGGCTTCGGGTTTACCGCGGCTGGCGGCATAGTTGATGCCCGCGTCCACGGCGCTGCGGACGAACATCTTCGTCAGCATGCTGAAAAGGCCGTTCAGATTCATCCGCCCCTCCTGTCGGCCGCCTGCCTGATATGGCGCAGCCCTTGGCAAAAACCAGATCGCCGCGCATGCGGGCGGGTCAATCCTCAAAAAGCTCGCTCTGGCCGGTCGTGGCTTCCTCGTCCTCGTCCCCGGTCGCCCCCTGGCCCGGTAAGGGTCGGCTGTCCAGAAGCCCTGCGGCCCGCAACTCCTTCAGCCCGGGCAGGTCGCGCGCCGATTCCAGGCCGAAGTGGTCCAGAAACTGCTCCGTCACCACAAAGGTCACCGGCCGCCCAGGTGTCATCCGCCGCCGTCCCAGTCGAATCCACTCCAGCTCCATCAGCTGATCCACTGTCCCACGGCTGACCGCCACGCCACGGATTTCCTCGATTTCGGCCCGCGTCACCGGCTGGTGATAGGCCACGATCGCCAGCGTCTCGATCGCGGCACGCGACAGCTTGCGCACCTCAACCGTCTCACGCCGCATCAGGAACCCCAGGTCCGCCGCCGTGCGGAAGGCGTAAGCATCCCCGACCTTGACCAGGTTCACCCCCCGCCCGTCATAGCGCTTGCGCAGATGCATCAAAGCCTCGGCAGGGTCGGCGCCATGCGGCATCCGAGCTTCCAGTTCGGCCAGCGTCACCGGCTCGGCTGACGCGAACAGGATCGCCTCGACCATCCGCTCCTGCTCGCCCATCGGGGGCGCATCGAAGAGGCTCTCTTCGCTTTGCTCGGTCATCATCCGTCCTTCCGGCGCAACTCGATCGGCGCAAAGGTCTCGCCCTGCCGCAACACCACCTGCCCCCGCTTCGCCATCTCCAGCACCGCCGCGAAATGCGCCGCCAGCGAGGACCGCCGCGCCATTGGCGTGCCATCCCACCCGTCCGGCAGGAAGCTGACCAGCGTCGCCCAGTCGCCCACGTAACCGATCAGTCCCCGCATCCGGTCCAGCGCCTGCTCCATCGTGTAGATGTGTTCACGGTCCAGCACGAAGGGCCGGAACTCGTCCTTGGTGCGGATCTGCGCATAGGCGCGCATCAGGTCCAGCAGCGTCGCGGTGTAGCTTACCTTGCGAAGGTGCGTCAGGTCCTCAGGGATTCCGCGCGCGAAGAAATCCCGGCCCAGTTGATCGCGCCCCATCAGCCGCGCCGCCGCGTCACGCATTGCCTGCAACCGTTCCAGCTGGAACGCCAGATGCGCCGCCAGGTCTTCCGCCGACGGCCCCGCCTCGCCCGGCTCCGGCGGCAGCAAAAGCCGCGACTTCAGGAAGGCCAGCCAGGCCGCCATCACCAGATAGTCCGCCGCAAGCTCGATCCGCAGGCTCCGCGCCTTCTCGACGAAGCCCAGATACTGCTCGGCCAGTTGCAGGACCGAAATCTTCCGCAGGTCGACCTTCTGCGTGCGAGAAAGGGTCAACAGCAGGTCCAGCGGCCCCTCGAACCCGTCCACATCGATGATCAGAGCTTCAGCCGCCAGCCGATCCTCCGGCGCGATGCGCTCGGGCTGCTCCCAGGCGTCTTCGTCAGCCATGCGCCAGCTCGGACAAGGCGGCCTCGACATCAACGGTAGCCGGACGCCGCGCAGCCACCGCCGCTTCAGCCCGAGCGCGAGCCTTGGGGCCCATCACACCTGCCGCACCCGCGACCGCAACCATCTCGGCCATGTCGCCCTTGCAGTGGAGAGCGATGTCCACCCCCGCCGCGATGGTCCGCGCCGTGCGTTCGGCCAGCGTCCCGGACAAGGCCTGCATGTTCAGGTCGTCCGACATCAGCAGACCCTGGAAGCCGATCTCCTCGCGGATCACCCGGATCATCGTTGGCGACTGAGTCGCTGGCCGTTCTGCATCCAGCGCCGCAAAGACCAGATGTGCCGTCATTGCCATCGGCAGGTCGCGCAAGGCCCGGAAAGGCGCGAAATCGACCAGGGTCAGCTCGTCCACCGACACATCCACTGTCGGCAAGTCGTGGTGCGTGTCCACGTGGCTCAACCCATGCCCCGGCATGTGCTTCATTACCGGCAGCACGCCCCCTGCCATCAGCCCCTCGGCCACCGCCCGTCCGATCCGCGCGACGGTTTCAGGGTCGCGCCCGTAGCAGCGGTTCATCAGGAAGGGATGCGTTGCGGGCCGCACCACGTCCAGCGTCGGGATGCAGTCGGCGTCGATCCCTACCTCCCGAAGCTCCGCCGCGATCACCGAAGCCCGCAGCCGCATCACCCGTTCCGCCGCCTCGACCGACCCCGCCCCATCCACCGTATCCAGCGGAGGCGTCCACTCGCGCCAGTGCGGAGCGCGCAACCGCTGCACCCGCCCGCCTTCCTGATCCACCAGGATCGGAGCCTGCCAACCCACCGCCTCGCGCAGGTCGGATGTCAGCCGCCGCACCTGATCCGGGTCCTCGACGTTCCGCGCGAACAGGATGAAGCCGAACGGATCGGCGTCACGAAAAAAGGCACATTCTTCGGGCAACAGCGTCGGCCCGGCGCAGCCGAAGATCACAGCGCCCTGGCCCACGGTCATTTGTGCGGCACCGGGATGCAGACGGAATTTTCCGTAACGAAGGCGGAACAGAACCGCCGGGCGTCATCCTCACCCTCGAAGCCATGCGCCCGCAGGCGGTAAAAGGTCCGCCCCCCGCTTTCCGCCGGTTGCACCACCATCGCCTTTGCCGCCATCAGCTCGCCAAAGCGGCCCTGCAACCGGGTCCATTCGGCCCGCGCCTCCTCGATCGTGTCGAACGTGCCGAACTGCACCAGCCGGGTGCCAGGGGTCAGCGTCGCAGGGTCTACTTCGTTCGGGGCTGGCAAGGATTTGGCCGCCTGTGCGACGGAAACCGCCCCGGCCCGCGCGCCAGGGCGGGCCTTTGGCCGGATCGAGACGGTGATCGCGCCCTCGGGTGCCGGGTCGGTCGGCAGCTCCAACACAAGCGTATCCGCCACGGGGTCTTCGACCGGGAACTCGCCCAGCGCCTCGGCCAGGGCGGCATCGATGGCAACTTCGGTCGGTGTCGCGCTTTCTGTGGGCGGCGTCGCCGCCAGCGCCAGATCGGCATTGGCCGTCAGCGCCGACACCGGGGCCGAGGCTTCCTCCAACTCGGGCACCGCAGTTGCGCCCAGGCCGGCTGTATCTTCGGGCGCAAGCTCAACCGGGCGCGGCGCCAGCACCAGTTTCTCCGGCGGTGGTGCGGCGATCCCGACTGCGGCCACTGCGTTCACGGCAAGCCCCTGGTGATCGGCAATTTCCCCACCCGGGTCCTCGGGCGCGATCCGCATCGGGCCCTCCATCGCCTGAATCACCGGCACGCCGCGCACGTCGCGCACCGCCAGTTGATACCCCCAGACGCCCAGGCCCACGACAAGGGCCAGCGAGGTGACGGCACCTGCGATATTGATCGTGCGTTGCACTTTGCGGGCGTCGAGGATTTCCCTTGCACCCTGCCGTGCAGGCTCCTCCCGATGAGAGTAGCCGCCGCCGAAGTCATAATCCGCGTCCGCCATCTGCTGCCCCTGCCTGCGAGACGGTTGATCCGCCCCTGCAATACGCCTCGTTTCCAGCGGGGCGCCGTTGGTCAGCGCATTTCCTCGACCGGAGTGACGCCAAGGATACCAAGGCCTGCGCAAATAACAACGCCCACGGCCCGGACAAGGGCGATTTTCGCCGCAGAAATTGCGGTATCGCCCTGGATGAACCGCAAGCTGTCGTCATCGTTGCCCTTGTTCCACAATCCGTGGAAGTCCGAGGCGAGTTCGTAGAGGTAGAAGGCCACCCGGTGCGGCTCGTGCCCCTTGGCGGCGATTTCGACCAGCCGGGGCCATTCGCCCAGCTTGCGGATCACTTCCAGTTCCGCCTCATGCCCCAGATGGGTCAGGTGTGATGCGGAAAGCGAGGCATCGCTCACGTCCAGGCCAGCGTCCCGCGCTTTCCGCAGGATGCTGTTGATCCGGGCATTGGCGTATTGCACGTAGAAGACCGGGTTGTCCTTCGACTGCTCTGTCACCTTGTCGAAGTCGAAGTCCAGTGCCACATCGTTCTTCCGGGTCAGCATGACGAAACGGACGACATCCGGCCCGACCTCCTCGATCAGGTCGCGCAGCGTGACGAAGGTGCCGGCCCGCTTCGACATCTTGACGATCTGCCCGCCCTTCAGCAGCTTCACCAGCTGGATCAGCTTGATGTCCAGCGTGACCCGGTTCTCCGACAGCGCGCTGACCACGGCCTTCAGCCGCTTCACGTAGCCCGAGTGATCCGCGCCGAATATGTTGATCAGCTCATCGAACCCGCGCTGCACCTTGTTGTAGTGGTACGCGATGTCGGGGGCGAAATAGGTCCACGAGCCATCGGACTTCTGCACCGGGCGGTCCTGGTCATCCCCGAACTCGGTGGAGCGGAACAGCGTCTGCTCGCGCGCCTCCCAATCCTCGGGCGCCTTGCCCTTCGGCGGCTCCAGCGTGCCTTGGTAGATCAGGCCCAGCTTGCGCAGGCGTTCGATCGCCGCCTCGATCTGGCCCGTGCCATAAAGCGCCTTCTCCGAGGAATAGACGTCCATCTTGACGCCCAGTGCGGCCAGATCCCCGCGGATCATTTCCATCATCATGTCGGTTGAGAAAACTCGCACATCCGCCAGCCAGACACTTTCGGGCTGGTCCAGGAGGCTGTCGCCATGCTTGGCCTTCAATGCCTCGCCCACCGGGATCAGATAGTCGCCGGGGTACAGCCCCTCGGCGATCTCCGGCGAAAGCCCATGCGCCTCGCGGTAGCGCTCATAGGCGCTGCGGGCCAACACATCGACCTGCCCGCCCCCGTCGTTGATGTAGTATTCCCGCGTGACTTCGAACCCGGCATAGGCAAGCAGCGCCGCCAGCGCATCGCCCACGACCGCACCCCGCGCGTGCGCCACATGCATCGGCCCCGTCGGGTTGGCGCTGACGAACTCCACGTTGACCTTGCGTCCCTGACCCAGCGACGACCGGCCATACCCGGTTCCCTGCTCCAAAACCGCGCGCACCAACCCCTGCCAGGCCGCAGGCTCCAGCCGCAGGTTCAGGAACCCCGGCCCCGCCACATCCGCCCCCGCGACACGAGGGTCCGCCATCAACCGCGCCGCCAGCGCATCGGCAATCGCGCGCGGAGCCATCCCCGCGGGCTTTGCCAGCACCATCGCCGCATTGGTCGCCATCTCGCCATGCCCCTGATCGCGCGGCGGCTCCACCGCCACGGCAGCAAGGTCCAACCCCGCAGGCAGCACCCCAGAAGCCATCAGCCCCTGCAATTCGGCCACCACAAGCTCACGGATATCGGCGAACAGGTTCATTTGATCACATCCTCTGATGCCCAAGGCCATGCCAGAGGCCCGATCAGAGGTCAAGGATCGGCGGCAGGTTCACTCCCGCCGCCACTCCTCCAGCGCCGCATTCTCCTCGGGCACCGCACCCGCCGCCGCAAACGGAGACACGACCGCCCGGTTACGGAAGTAATGCGTCTCCCGTGCGCCAAAGTAGAAGGCGACGATGGCCCCCAAGAGCCACCACAACGGCTCGGGCACCGCGTTCAGCCCGACCATCCGCTGCGCAAATGCCACCGGGTCCACCATCGCATAGGTGAAAAGCCCCAGCGTACCGAACGCCAGACAAGGCCGCGGCAGCCGGTTCAGCCCGTTCACCATCCGGTCAAACCAGGACAGCGCCGGATGCTGATACTCTTCCCCCAACTGCCGCAAGGCCGCCATCTGCGCCTCGGCCGACAACTCCATCCGCTTGGTGGCCGAAGGGACGAAGATCTCCGCCACCCCCTGCGCGGCTTGCCCCAACGCGGACACCGCAGCCGGGGTCCCGATCAACTTGCCGATCATCCCCCCCATGATCCTAGCCCCATGCCGCCACCCGCGCCGCGTGCTGCGCCGCCGTCAGGTGGTACTTCGCCGAGATGAACTCCTCGGCCCGCACGATCCAGCCACCCTTCCCGCCATCCTTCCGCCGCGCGAACTTCCGGCTCGCCGGGCGCCTGTCTGCAATCGCATAATAGTAGTTGCGCCTTGCGATCCCGTAGGCATCCGGCAGATGCGTCGGCGCCGCCTCATAAGCCATCTGCGCCGCCCGGATCGTCTGAGGCCCGATAGCCCCGTCCGCGTCACAAGGAAACCCCATGTCGCTCAGCAACCGCTGCAGGATTTTCACCGCATTGCCCCCGGCATTGACATACATGTCGAAGACGGATGCCTGCAGCGCCTCCGGCAACGCCGCGATTCCAGGCCCCTCGAAATAGTGCTTGAGGTAGATCTCGACCGCTTGCTTGCGGGTCAGGGCCCGCACGTCTGCCACGTCGATCCGCTTGTCGCGGTTCACGTCGATCCCAAGGCGACGCAGGGTATGGATCGTCACTCCGTGGTTCGTGGCCCCCCCCGGATCATCCGGGTCGTTCACGAACCCACCCTCACGGGCCACGATTTCTTCGGCAATCTGACGGACATCCGGCATCGGCAACCCCCTTTGCAACGGGGGCAACCTCGCAAACCGGCGTTAACGCCGCCCGACCACGGCGCGCGCTCAGCTTTCCGGCTTGGCGTTGGGGTCGACGTAGACGCCCTGCTCCTTCAGCGCATCGACGACTTCCTGCGGCATGTAGGTCTCGTCATGCTTGGCCAGGACCTCGGTCGCGATGAAGGTGTCGCCCTCCATCTTGCCCAGCGCCACCATCCCCTGACCCTCCGAGAAAAGGTCCGGCAGGATGCCATTGTAGCGCACTGGAACCGTCGCATTGGTATCGGTCACGGCAAAGGACACCTCGGTCCCCTCGCCCCGCACGATCGACCCTTCGACCACCAGCCCGCCGATGCGGAACGTCTCCCCGGCCGAGGGCGGCGCGGACATGACCTGGCTCGGAGAGCGGAAAAAGTTGATCCCGTCCCGCATCGCGTATCCCACCAGTCCCGTCGCGCCAAGCAGCGCCACTGCTGCCAAGGCGATGATCTGGATGCGCCGCTGCTTCTTCAGGCCCTTCAGCCCCCGGAAATCCTTCTTCTCGCTCATCCCATCCGTCCCCTGCCGTCAACCGGCCTATGCCACGCCCAAGGTGGGCACGCCTTGATGCGCGTCAAGCCTACGGAAAGACCGGGGCCAGCATCAGCCCTTCGCTCTCGGGCAGCCCCAGCATCAGGTTCGCGTTCTGGATCGCCTGCCCCGACGACCCCTTGGTCAGGTTGTCCAGCACGGCCACCACGACGGCCAGACCCGGCCTCCGGTCGCCGATCACGCCCAGATGGCAGAAGTTCGACCCGGCGATGTCGCGCGTCGAGGGCAGCAACCCAAAGGGCAGAACTTTCAGGAACGGCTCGCTTTCATACGCCTTTTCAAGCGTTTGGTGAACGATCTTCGCATCGCCCCTGACATAAACGGTCGCCAGGATTCCCCGGTTCATCGGCAGAAGATGCGGCGTGAACTGCACCTGCACCGGACGCCCGGCAATCTTGGAGAACTCCTGGTCGAACTCGCCAAGATGCCGATGTTTCCCGCCCGCCGAATAGGCATGCGTGCCCCCGGACAATTCCGCGTGAAGCAGGTTCTCTTTCAGCGACCGCCCCGCTCCCGACACCCCGGCCTTCAGGTCGATCAGGATGTCGTCCAGATCGATGCAGCCCGCCGCGATCAAAGGCCTCAGCGCGAACTGCCCCGTGGCCGCATTGCAGCCCGTCCCCGCGACCAGCCGCGCCGCCGTGATCTCGTCACGGTAGAACTCGGTCAGCCCATAGACCGCCTCCTTCTGCAATTCCTGCGCTGCATGGGGCTGGCCGTACCACTTCTCGTAGTCCGCCGGATCACGCAGCCGGAAGTCCGCCGACAGATCGACGATCTTCAACCCGCGCGGCAGCTTCGCCACCACCTCCTGCGTCGTCGCATGCGGAAGCGCGCAGAAGCACAGATCGACGCCAGAGAAATCGATCTCGTCGATCTTCTGCAGCCGCGGCAACTCCAGGTGCCGCAGGAACGGAAACACTTCGGCCATTGCCATGCCAGCCTTGCGATCGGCCGACAGTGCCACGATCTGCATCGACGGGTGCGTCGCGATCAGGCGGACCAGCTCCGCCCCCGTATAGCCCGAGGCTCCAAGGATGGCGATGCGATGGGTCATTGGCGCGGCTCCTGCAAACGAAACGCGCCTTCTTTGCGCCCCTCGCGCCCTCAATGCAAGACCACCCGGCGCGACGGGCAGAATTCCGGCCGAAGCCCTTTCATCTTTGCCAAAATATCCCCGCCGGAGGCAGCCCGGCGGCGCGGCCTGGGCCTGCGCTGCCCGCCAGATCGCCACGCCTGACCCTGGTGCCTCCCCTCTCCCCTGTGGGGAGAAGGGGCCGGGGGTGGGGGCTACCCGGCCAAATCCTTTCAGAACGGTAAACGATTACAGGCAACTGTTTGAAAATATTCACAAATCTCAGAATGCCCACCGTGGACAGATCACGGCACCGGGCTCCACATCACGTCGTCGATCCGCGGCGCGCCGGTCGCCAGCATCACCACCCGGTCGAACCCCATCGCGATTCCTGTCGCCGCCGGCATCCCTTCCAGTGCCGCCAGGAAGTCCTCGTCCAGAGGATAGCTTTCCCCATAGACCCGTGCCTTCTCTGCCATCTCCGCCTCGAACCGACGCCGCTGCTCGCCCGCGTCGGTCAGCTCCCCGAACCCGTTCGCCAGCTCCACCCCGCAGGCGTAGACCTCGAACCGCTCTGCCACCCGCACATCCCCCGGCACCCGCCTGGCTAGCGCTGCCTCCGCGGCAGGGTAGCGGTCAAGGATCGTCACCCTCCCCATCCCAAGCTGCGGCTCGACCCTCGACGACAAGACCCGGCTCAGCATGTCCGACCAGGTATCGTCCGCCGCCCGCCGCACACCGATCCGGTCCAGCTCCGCGCCGAGCGCCTCCACCTCGGTAGACCCGTCCGCCCGGATCGACCGCATCAGATCCACCCCCGCATGCCTCTCAAAGGCCTCCGCCACCGAAAGCCGCTCTGGCTCGGCAAAGGGATCGCAGGTTTGCTCGCGGAACCGCAGGCCCACGGCCCCCGCCTCTCGGGTCGCGAGGCGGAGAAGGGCCATCGTATCAGCCATCAGGACTTCGTACCCTTCGCCGACCCGGTACCACTCCAGCATCGTGAACTCCGGGCTGTGCAGTGCCCCCCGCTCCCGGTTGCGCCAGACATGGGCAAAGGCGTGGATCCGCTCCTCACCAGCCGCAAGAAGCTTCTTCATCGCGAACTCGGGCGAGGTGTGAAGATACATCCGCCGCCCCTCCCCGTCGGTCCCGATCGCCTCGGTGGCGAACCCATGCAGGTGGGCTTCGTTTCCCGGACTGATCGCCAGTGCGGCCGGATCGACCTCGGTGAACCCCTCCCGCGCCAGCCAGCCCCGGATCGCCGCCTGAATCCGGTTGCGCGTCAGCAGGAGCGGGCGGCGGTCCGCGTGGCGCGAGGGGCTCCACCACGGGCTGGACGGGGTCGATGCGGGATTCATCTGGAATTTCCGGTTGGGATCGGTTACGGGCGCGGGCAGATGCCGGTCTACGGGACCGGTCCCCGATATAACAAGGACCCGACCTTTGAAAGTCATCGCCTCCTCGCTCCGCAAGGGCAACGTCGTCGAAATGGACGGCCGGCTCTACGTCGTGCTGACCGCCTCGAACTTCCACCCCGGCAAGGGCACGCCCACCACCAGCGTCGACATGCGCCGGATTTCGGACGGGACCAAGGTTTCGGAACGTTGGCGGACGACCGAGATGGTGGAAAAGGCCACCGTCGACGAGCGGGAGTATGACTTCCTTTATGAGGACGGCGAGGGGTTCCACTTCATGGAGCCGACCACCTACGAACAGGTCGTCGTCACCGAGGATATCCTGGGCGCCAACAAGGCCTACCTGCAGGAAGGCATGCGCTGCTATGTGAAGACCTTCGACGGCGTTCCGATCGCGATGGAAGTGCCGCAGAAGATCACCGTCGAGATCCTGGAGACCGAGCCGGTCACCAAGGGTCAGACCGCCTCGTCTTCCTACAAGCCGGCGGTTGTGCAGAATGGGCTGCGGGTGATGGTGCCCCCCCATATCGGGCCGGGCGTGCGGATCGTGATCAACACCGACGACGACAGCTATGTCGAGCGCGCCAAGGACTAAGTGTCCACAGTGGTCATTTCCCGACCTCCCCACGATTTCAATAGGTTGGTTGCGGACGTTAAGAAATTGGAAAGCTTTTGAAAGGCACGCCCCGGGCGTGCCTTTTCGCTTTGCCGGGGACCGCAAAGCCCTATGCTGCGGACAAACGGAGGTCGATATGCCCGTGGACAGCCATGATGCCTACAAGCCCGCCGAGATTGCTGCGCTGATCGAAACGGCTGGCGTGGCCAAGGCCGGGCTGCCCTTGCATCGACTGGCGACCCTTGCCCTGCTGGCCGGGGCTTTCATCGGCTTCGGTTCGGCGTTCTGGTGCATGGCGATGGTGGGTGCGGACCCCGGCTTCGGGCCGCAAAGGGTGCTGGGCGGCGTGGTCTTCGCGCTGGGACTGATCCTGGTCGTCGTGGGTGGAGCGGAGCTGTTCACCGGCAATGCGCTGATGGTGATGGCAGCGGTGGATGGGCGCATCAGCCTTGGCGCGCTGCTGCGGAACTGGGGGATCGTCTGGCTGGGCAACCTGGTGGGTGCGGTGGGGTTGGCCCTGGCCTTCGGGATGTCGGGCCTTCTGGACGGGCCGATGGGCGCGGTGGCGGCAAAGGCCGCCTCAGCCAAGGCCGCCCTGCTCCCGGTCGAGGCCTTCGTGCGCGGCATCTTGTGCAATGCGCTGGTCTGCCTTGCGGTCTGGCTGAGCTTTGCGGCGCGGACGGCGACGGACAAGATCCTGGGGGTGCTCTGGCCGGTAGCGGCTTTCGTCACGCTGGGCCTTGAACATTCGGTGGCCAACATGTTCCTGTTTCCGGCCGGGCTCTGGGCCGGGTCTGAGGCGCCGACCGCAGCGATTGCGGGGAACCTGCTGTGGGTATCGCTGGGCAACGTGGTCGGCGGAGCCGGGGGAGTGGCCCTGGCATACCGCTATGCCTATGGCGCGATGCGCGTGTGAGGGCGGTGGGCAGATTGCCCACCCTACGCCAGAGCGAGTTTCGCAGCGTTCCGCGGAATGGTGGGCTAGGATGGTGAGCTGTAGCGCACCTTACGCGACGATGGCACCGTGGGGGTCGATGACGGCGATCTGCTCAAAGGCGGCTCGGCCCGGTAGGGTGGGCGATATCGCCCACCCCACGGTCGGGTCACATCAGGGGGCCAACTCGCCCGCCTCGATCCTGAAGGGCAGGATATTGCCGGGCGGCGGCAGCGGGCAGATCGCGTAATCGGTGAAGGCGCAGGGCGGCGAGATGGCGCGATTGAAGTCGAGGGTGATCTCGGTCTCGGTCGCGTCTTCGCCGAAAAGGAAGCGGCAGGCCGGGTAGGTCTCTCCGGCTGTGGCATCGCGGAAGACGAACATCGGCTTGCCGGATTTCCAGTGGGTCGGTGTCAGGGTGACGGTTTGGCCGTGGTGCTGGAAGGTGGCACGGTGCGTCAGGGTCACAGCGGCAGTGGAGCCGTCTTTCATTTCAACTTCCGAGACTTGCGGTGCGAAGCTTTCCCACCTTGCGCGGATGATCCAGGCCGGAGCCTCGGGATAGAAGCGCAGGTTGACCGAGCGGGTCAGCGTCAGGTCGCGGACCCGCAAGGCCGGGATGCCATCGACAGTGTGGATTTCAAGCAAGAACGGATCGACGCGAAGGTGCGGGAAAGCGTCCGGGACGGGCTGGAAGGGCTCTGGCGCACCTCCCGGTCGGGAAAAGGTTGTGTCCCTTGCGCTCAGGTCCAGCGTCCCAAGCAGATCGGGGCCGGAGGGAAGCTGCACCTCTTGCGCTGCGCCAACCGCATAGCGACCGGGGGCAAGCTCGATCCGTGCGACCAGATTGAGCCAGCCATCCGGGGCGCTGAGAGCGGCGAGGCGGGCCGCGCGCCACTCGGTCAGGGGCAGCATCAGGCCGCCTCGAAGGTGATCTTCCGGCGCAGGAACTGGGTGGCCTTGTTCGACACAGAGGCCGGGTCGCCGGTGGTCAGGAACTTCGACTGCGTTCCGGTGCCGGCGAACTGCGGGCGGCGTTGCAGGTAGTCGGCAAGCGACTCGGCCACCAGGTTGGCCTGGCTGTAAACCTTGACCCCCTGCCCCAGCGCATCGGCGAAGACCTTTTCCATCAACGGGTAATGCGTGCAGCCCAGGATCGCCGCCTCGGGTGCCGGCATCCGGCGTTTCAGCGCCTCGACATGAGAGCGGACGAGGGCTTCGGCCAGGATCTCGTCGCCTTGTTCGATGGCATCGACCACACCGCCGCAGGGCTGCGCTTCGACATCGACGCCGATGGCGCGGAAGGCCAGCTCGCGCTGAAAGGCGCGGCTGGCAACGGTGGCGGGGGTGGCGAAAAGGGCGACATGCTTGACGGCCACCTCGCGCGGGGGGGAGTTGTCGCCCCACTGGCGTTCGGTCAGGGCCTCGATCAGAGGCACGAAGACACCAAGGACTCGCTTGTCCGGCGGGAGCCAGGTTTCCTGCATCCGCTTCAGCGCGGCGGCGGAGGCGGTGTTGCAGGCAAGGATGACCAGATCGCAGCCCTCGGCCCAAAGGCGTTCAGTCGCGGCGCAAGTCAGGGCGAAGATGTCATCATGGTCGCGGACGCCGTATGGGGCGTGGGCATTGTCTCCGAAGTAAACGAAGGGGATGTCGGGAAGGCGCTTTGTCAGCGCATCAAGAACAGTCAGCCCGCCAAGGCCCGAATCGAAGACGCCAACTGCCATGCCTGCCTCTTTCGCCTGGGCGCAATCGCTGCGCGGGATGCCTTTTCGGCAATCATAGGGGGGACGGGCCTGGGGCGAAAGGCCCAAGCGAGCGCCCGCCGGTCGGCCAAGCCGGGGTTTACATGCGATGCTGTCTCCCTATGAAGGGGCGGACGTGGTAGGGTGCAAAACGCTTTGAGGCGAGGGTGAGTATGGATTGGGACAAGCTGAGGATCTTTCACGCCGTGGCGGAGAAGGGCAGCCTGACCCATGCGGGGGATGTGCTGCACCTGTCGCAATCTGCGGTCAGTCGGCAGATCAGGGCTTTGGAGGAAAGCCTGAACGTCACGCTGTTTCACCGGCACGCACGGGGGCTGATCCTGACGGAACAGGGCGAGCTTCTGTTTGATGCCACGACGCAGATGGTGCGGCGGCTGGATGCGACGGCGGCGCGGATCCGCGACAGCGAGGACGAGGTCTTCGGCGAGTTGCGGGTGACGACGACGACGGGGTTCGGGACCCTTTGGCTGGCCCCCCGGCTTGCGCGCCTTTATGAGAAGTATCCGGCGCTGAAGATCGACCTGATGCTGGAAGAGCGGGTCCTGGACCTGCCAATGCGCGAGGCGGACGTGGCGATCCGCATGAAGGAGCCGTCCCAGGCCGACCTGATCCGCAAGCGGCTGATGCAGATCAAGATGCAGATGTTCGCGACGCCGGAGTATCTTGAGGCCCACGGCGAGCCACAGTCGATGGACGATTTCAGCAGTCATCGGCTGATCAGCCAGCATGCGGGCACGCCGCAGGTGGCGGCGGGCGCGCTTCTGGTGGCGGAACTCATGACCCATGACATTCCGTCGACCCTGACGGTGAACAACTACTTCGGGGTCTTGCAGGGCGTGCTGAACCATCTGGGGATCGGGGTTCTGCCGGATTATCTGACCGACGATTTTCCCAATCTTGTCCGGGTCTTGCCCGAGGTTGAAAGCGCCGAGGTGCCGGTCTTTCTGGCCTACCCCGAAGAGCTTCGCCATTCCAAGCGCGTGGCGGCCTTCCGGGATTTCGTGACCGAGGAAATCATGGCCTTCCGCCGCAGGCAGGCCGAGGAGGCGGCGGCCTGAATTGCTGCCATGCAGCATTTGCATAGCGGCAATGCCCAAACGTCGGGCATTCCAGACTTGTTTGCGCAAGCATGGGGCACTAATTGAACACTCGAAGCGGCGATGAGCGTGCTCTCGTCCCTTCGTACCTCCCTGTTGGACTTGGCCGAGCGTAAAGCTCGGCCTTTTTTTTGGCATCACGTCATGAAAAAGGCCCGGCAGCCGCCTGCCGGGCCGTATGATCCTTTGGGGCGGGGTGTCAGCCGCCGCTGCCCTCGGCCGCATCGTCCGACTTGTCGTCGTCCGACTTGTCGTCGTCATCCGAGTCGTTCTGCGCCGGGGCGGTCGGGTCGATGTTCGACGAGATCGCGGCGATCAGCTCGGCCTCGGTCCAGCCCAGCGTCAGCGAACCATCGGCGGTAATGTCGCTGGCCAGCGGGACGGTGAAGGACTTGACGCTGGACTTCGCGCCGAAGTCGCTGTTCAGCGTGACCACGGCGACCGGGCCGCCATCGGCCTCATAGACGTTATCGACCTGGCCGATAACGATCTGGTCCTTGGTGCGGACCTCGTTGCCGACAAAGGCTGAATCGCTCATCATTGACACGGTGGTCATGTCCTCGGGCGCCGCACCGATGGTGATGTCCGAGCTGAGGTCAAGTGCGAAGGCCGGTGCAGCGACCAGCGCAGCCAGCGCCGCAGAGGCCAGCAGGGGTTTGGAATTGAACATTCGTCGTCTCCTGGTGTTGTGCCGTTCGTTCGGCATGCGCAGGTCAACCGCTGACGGCAGCGGATGTTCCAGCAACCAACGTCCTTCAAGTGCGGAGAGCCGTTCGGCGGGGAAGGCGCGGTCGAGAAGCTGGCGCCCCTCGGCCAGTTCAGCCTGGTTCCAGGGGCTGCGGTCCTGACGCGACGGCGGCAGCGTCTGACCATTCGGCCCGGTCCTGGCAGCCGACCGCACATGGGTCAGCAAGCCGCTGGCCCCGAAGGTTGCCGCAGTCTTCCTGGATGTGGCGGACCCGGCTGTTCCTTCGCAAAGACTCGTGTATTCGGCCATCATCGCGTTGAATTCCGGCGTGCAGGGTGCAGGTTCGGCCCCGGGGGCGCCAAAGTCAGAAAAATCTGCGAAAATTCTGCGTGCGCCCGGATGCGGTGGTTTGCCCTTCGCCCGCCTTTCCCTTATGAGGCGGGCCAAGCCGCCAGAGGGATGCCATGCAAGAACCCGCCATCACGCCGGACCTCGTCGCCAGCCACGGGATCAAGCCCGATGAATGGCAGCGCCTGCTGGAGATCATGGGGCGCGCGCCGTCGTTCACCGAGCTGGGCATCTTCAGTGCGATGTGGAACGAGCATTGTTCCTACAAGTCCTCGAAGATCCACCTGCAGAAGCTGCCGACCACAGGGCCTCAGGTCATTTGCGGTCCGGGCGAGAATGCTGGGGTCGTCGACATCGGCGACGGGCAGGCGGTGGTCTTCAAGATGGAGAGCCACAACCACCCCTCGTACATCGAGCCGCATCAGGGCGCGGCGACGGGCGTCGGCGGCATCCTGCGGGATGTGTTCACGATGGGCGCGCGCCCTATCGCGGCGATGAACGCGCTGTCGTTCGGCCTGCCGTCGCACCCGAAGACCGCGCATCTGGTCAAGGGTGTGGTGGAAGGCGTGGGCTCCTATGGCAATGCCTTCGGCGTCCCGACGGTGGGCGGCGAAGTGCGTTTCCATCGCAGCTACAACGGCAACTGCCTGGTCAATGCCTTTGCCGCCGGTTTGGCGGATACCGACAAGATCTTCTATTCCGCCGCGTCGGGCGTGGGCATGCCGGTGGTTTACCTTGGCGCCAAGACCGGGCGCGACGGGGTTGGCGGGGCCACGATGGCATCGGCGGAATTCGACGACACGATCGAGGAAAAGCGCCCGACGGTGCAGGTCGGCGACCCCTTCACCGAAAAGCGCCTGCTGGAGGCCTGCCTGGAGCTGATGGCGTCGGGCGCGGTGATTTCCATTCAGGACATGGGCGCTGCGGGCCTGACCTGTTCGGCGGTCGAGATGGGCGACAAGGGTGGCCTTGGCATCAAGCTGCAGCTGGATGACGTGCCCCAGCGCGAGACGGGCATGACCGCCTACGAGATGATGCTGTCGGAAAGCCAGGAGCGGATGCTCATGGTCCTGAAGCCGGACATGGAGGCCGAGGCGCGGGCGATCTTCGTGAAATGGGACCTCGACTTTGCCATCGTCGGCGAGACGATCCCCGAGGACCGCTTCCTGATCCTGCATGGCAACGAGGTGAAGGCGGACATTCCGCTGTCGAAGCTGTCGTCCAGCGCGCCGGAATATGACCGTCCCTGGGTGCCCTCCCCTGCCCCGGCGCCGTTGCCGCAGGTTCCGGCCATCACGCCGATTGCCGCGCTGAAGGCGCTGATCGGGTCGCCGAGCCATGCCCACAAGGGGTGGGTCTATGAACAGTACGACAGCCAGGTGGGGGCCGATACCGTGGTTCCCCCCGGCATTGGTGCGGGCGTCGTGCGGGTGCACGGGACGGGGAAGCTTCTGGCGTTCACCTCGACCGTGACGCCGCGCTATGTGAAGGCCAACCCGTTCGAGGGTGGCAAGCAGGCGGTGGCCGAGGCTTACCGGAACCTGATCGCGGTGGGGGCGAAGCCGCTGGCGACTACGGACAACCTGAACTTCGGCAACCCGGAAAAGCCCGAGATCATGGGGCAGCTCGTCGGCGCGCTTGAAGGCATCGGGGTGGCGGTCAAGGCGCTGGACATGCCGATCGTGTCGGGGAACGTCAGCCTTTACAACGAGACGGACGGCTCTGGCATCCTTCCGACGCCGACCATCGGCGCGGTGGGGATCATGCTGGCGGATGACCTGATCGCGGGTCAGCCGCAGGATGGAGACATCGTCGTGGTCATCGGCGAGACGCGCGGGCATCTGGGACAGTCGGCGCTTTTGGCCGAGGCCTTCGGGATCGAGGCGGGGGACCCTCCGCCGGTGGATCTGTCGGCAGAAGTCTCGGCTGCCAAGGCGCTGCTGGCAAACCGAAAGCGCATCCGCGCGGCGCGGGACCTGGGCGATGGCGGTCTGGCCCTGTCGGCCTTCCGCATGGCCGAGGGCGCGGGGGTAGGCCTTTCGCTGAAGTCGGGCGAGATCGGCCAGCTTTTCGGCGAGGATCAGGCGCGCTATGTCGTGGCGATCCGGCATGACGACCTTGCGGCCTTCATGGCGACGGCGGGCGGGGTCAAGGTGGCCCAGGTGGGCAAGTTCGGCGGCGACAAGGTCACTTTCGGCACCGAAAGCGCGCCGCTGGCCGAGCTGTCGCAGCTTTACCGCACGGCCTTTGCGGCAGCGGTCGGGGTCTGATGCTGCGCCCTGCGACGCTGGCAGATGTCCCGTTCATCCGGGGCATCGCCAGCCAGCCCGACAACGCGCCCTTCATCACGGATGAGGACGATGCCGCGCTGTCGGTCTACCTGACTGACCCCAGCGCACGCCTGCTGATCTGGGAGGTCCAGCGCCTTCCCCTTGGCTTCGCGCTGTTCTGCCAGGTCGGCGAGCCTTCGGGCGCGGTCGAGCTTCGGCGGCTGGCGCTGGCCGGGACAGGCCGGGGCCAGGGCCAGCGCTTCCTTCGGCTGCTGCTGGACTACGGCTTCGGCACCTTGGGCGCAGCACGGGTCTGGCTGGATGCCTCGTCCGAAAACCCGCGCGCGATGAAGACCTACGACCGGGCGGGGTTCACGCTGGAAGGGCGGCTTCGGCAGCACTGGCATCGTCCGGCGCTGGGGCGGGTTGTGGATCTGATGATATACGGGATGCTGCGCGGCGAATGGGAAACCCTTGAACCCCTTCCGGCGCAAGCCTAGGTTTGTCGTGAAGAAGGAGACCGCCTGATGCCCATCGAAGCCCGCGACATCGAACACCTGATCCGAGAGGCTTTCCCGAACGCCAAGATCAGCGTGCAGGGCGATGACGGCGCGCATTTCGCGGCGGAGGTGATCGACGAAAGCTTCCGCGGTCTGAACCGGGTGCAACAGCAACGCGCGGTCTATGCGGCGCTGAAGGGCAGGATGGATGGCCCGAACGGCGCGCTGCATGCGCTGGCGCTGACCACCAAGGCGCCGGACTAAGGGCACAACATGGCGGCGGAGCCTCGCCAGGAACGGATCGGCGCAACGGTTCTGTCGCTTGGCGCAACCGTGGTGGCTGGGCTGGAATGGCTGGACAGGCCGCAGCCGGGAGAGGTCGCGGAAAGCTTGCCGGGCTGGTATGTCGCTTTCAACGTAGCCCTGCACGGCGCAATCCTGCTTCTGCTGCTGATCGCGCTTCTGCGCCTGCCGCGGATCGTTGCCGACCGACCGGACCTGCGACCGTTGTTTCTGGGGCTGATCCTTGTGGGAACGCTGGCCGCAGCCTATCTGGTTGGACGTGACCTTGGCGTGGTCTGAAGGAGCGTGATGATGCCGGCAGGTGCAGGACTTGGCGGGTTGGCGATGGTGCTGCTGCCGCTGGTGGGGATCGCGACGATCCTGAAGGCGCGGGCGGCGCGCAAGCGGGGTGAGCCGCCGGTCGACGAGGATTTCGAGGCGCGCCGCGCCGCAACGCTGGAAGCCGAACGCCGGATGGCGGCCTATCTGGCCTCACGCGACAGTCGGGAGTAGGAGTGGACCCCGGGCTCGCAGTCTGGCTTGTGGAGAAAGCGCCCTGGGTCGGGCCGTGGCTGGTGGGATTGCTGGTGGTCTTTGCCGCCATATCGGTTGCAAGCCACTGGCCACTGCTGAAATATGGACCAAGACACTGGCGGGTCACCCGGAAGTGGGAATTCCGCAGATGGAAAAGGAAGAACGGGCGATGAGCGCACAGGATCAAATCCGCGAGACGATCACCAAGCACGACGTGGTGCTGTTCATGAAGGGCACCAAGATGATGCCGCAGTGCGGGTTCTCGTCCCGCGTGGCGGGGGTCCTGAACTTCATGGGGGTTGAGTTCGCCGACGTGAACGTGCTGGCCGATGCCGACATCCGGCAGGGGATCAAGGACTTCAGCGACTGGCCGACGATCCCGCAGCTGTATGTGAAGGGCGAATTCGTCGGCGGCTGCGACATTGTCACCGAAATGACGCTGTCGGGCGAGCTGGATCAGCTTCTTGAAACCAAGGGCGTCGCCTTCGACAAGGCCGCCGCCGAGAAGATCCGCGAAGCCAACGCCTGAAGGCGGTTCTGGCAGACGCATGGCCCGCTTCGGCGGGCCTTTTCGCTTAGTCGGTCTTGCAGGTCAGCAGCAGTGTCTCGGCCTCGGGCGTCTTCCAGTACAGCGTGGCCTCGTCACCTTTCGTCCACCAGACATAAGTCGACCCATCCGAAGGCCAGCCATAGCGGGTGCCCGATGCGGCAGTCTCGCCGATCAACGTGATCTGATTGCCGTCGACGTTGATGACGACAAGGCTTTGATCGGGGCCGTTGACGTAAGTCGCGGGAACCTTCACGTCCCGGTCGCAGACATAGGTCGCGCCGGTGAAATCCTGCGCAGCGGCGGCAGACGGCACCAGCGCCAGGATCAACCAAAGCACCTTCATGCCTTCAACTGCTCCTCGACCCGGGCGGCCATCGCTTCGGCGCGGGCGGCGATTTCGGCCAGGGTCTCGTTCACCTGCGCCGGGATCACCGCGACATCGCGGGTAGCGACGGGTCGGGCTTCCAGCTCGGCCACGCGGGCACGGAGCGTGCGTAGCTCGTCCTCGACGGCGGCAGTCTTGTCGGCCAGCATCAGGCCCGCCATCAGCAGCATCTTTGCCTCGGGCAAGCGGCCCATCTGGGCAATGATCGGCGAGGCTTCGGCATCCAGCATCCCGGCGGCAGAGCGCAGGAAATGTTCCTCGCCCGGCTGGCACGAGACCTGGAACGGGCGGCCGCCGATGGTGACTTCAAGTTCAGGCATTGCCGGCCTCCGTCAGGTGGGGTTCGAGGGCCGCGAGGATCTCGTCCATTTCGGCGATCTCGGTCAGGCGGGTGGCGCGCAGCGTCTCAAGCTCGGTCTGCATCGCCTTGTTGATGAGGTGGGGTTCGGTGACCCCGGATGCGGCGGCGGTGCGCAGGGCTTCAAGCTGTTCGCGAAGCGAGGCGTTGACGCGGCGCATCCGTTGCAGCTCCAGCCCCTTGACGTCCAGGTCCTGCGTCAGGCGGTCGACCTTTTCCTGCAGGTCGCCCTTTGCCTCACGGGTGCTGGCGGCACGGAGACGGGCCTGAAGCTGGGCGGTAAGCGATTTCTCCTCCTCCAGCTGGGCGCGGAGGGCGGCATCGGACTGCGGCGTGGCAGTGGCGGCAGGAGCGGAGGCCGGTGCAGTGGCGGGCCGGGGGTTCGCAGACAGCCGGTCCACCCCTTTGCCGATCCGTTCCAGCGCGGCGGTGATCCGCTTTTCCAGTTCGGTTATGTCCTGCATCCCGTACCCCTTGCACATCGGGCGCCCGTCCCGCGCCTGCCGTTCAATCAAACCAACAGGCCCGAATCGCCCCGGTCCCGGTCCTGAGCGATCTTAACGCGAAAGACAGGAAAGGCGACCGGCCTTTCTTCCCAAGGCCTTGGGGTCCAAGCTTGATCTTGCCCGTCCCGGTCGGTAGGACGCTTGCGCGACCCCCCAGCCCTTGCCGAAGGAACCCCGCCGTGGACATCCAGACCCTCCGCCAGACTCACCCCGACCACTGGATGCGCGCCACCGCGATCCGGGCCCTGACGCTGGACGCGGTCGCGGCGGCGAACTCGGGCCATTCGGGGATGCCGATGGGCATGGCGGATGTGGCGACGGTCCTGTTCGAGAAACACCTGAAGTTCGATCCCAAGGCCCCGCGCTGGCCGGACCGCGACCGGTTCATCCTGTCGGCGGGCCACGGGTCGATGCTGATCTATTCGCTGCTGCATCTGACCGGCTACGAAGACATGACGCTGGACCAGATCAAGGCGTTCCGCCAGTGGGGGTCGATCACCGCAGGTCACCCGGAATACGGTCACGTCGACGGGGTCGAGACGACAACGGGGCCGCTGGGACAGGGGATTTCCAACGCCGTCGGGTTTGCCATGGCCGAGGAGTCCTTGCGGGCGCGCTGGGGGGCGAAGGTGCAGGACCACTACACCTGGGTCATCGCCGGTGATGGCTGCCTGATGGAGGGTGTTTCCCAGGAAGCCATCGGTCTTGCGGGCAAGCAGCAGCTTTCGCGGCTGATCGTGCTGTGGGACAACAACGGGATCACCATCGACGGCAAGGTCAGCATCGCCGATGTGACCGACCAGAAGGCGCGCTTTGCGGCAAGCGGTTGGGACGTGTTCGACTGTGACGGGCATGACCCCTTGGACATCGACCGGGCTCTGACGGCCGCCAAGGCCAGCGCCCGGCCCGCGATGGTCGCGTGCAAGACGCATATCGCCATCGGCCACGCGGCGCAGGATACGTCCAAGGGCCACGGTGCCTTGACCGACAAGGCACAGCTTCAGGCCGCGAAGGATGCCTATGGCTGGAAAGGCGGGCCGTTCGAGGTTCCCGCCGATGTGAAGAAGTGGTGGGAGTCGCTGGGGGACCGTGGTGCCAAGGCCCACGCCGACTGGGAGGCGCGTTTCGCTGCCCTCTCCCCCGCCAAGCAGGCCGAGTTCAAGCGCATCTTCGCGCTGGAGGCCCCGGCAAAGCTGGCCGCCGCCATTCGCGGCGTGAAAAAGCAGGCCGTCGCCGACATGCCGAAGCTGGCCACTCGCGCCTCGTCGGAAAAGGTGCTGGCGGCGGTGAACCCGGTCAGCCTTGAGACCATCGGCGGATCGGCCGACCTGACGGGGTCGAACAACACCAAGACCGCCGACCTTGGCGTCTTCACCCCCGAGGATCGCAAGGGCCGCTATGTCTATTTCGGCATCCGCGAGCATGGCATGGCCGCCGCGATGAACGGGATGGTGCTGCATGGCGGTGTGCGCCCCTATGGCGGCACCTTCATGTGCTTCACCGATTATGCCCGCCCGTCGATGCGGCTGTCGGCGCTGATGGGAGTGCCGGTCGTCTATGTGATGACGCATGACAGCATCGGTCTGGGCGAGGACGGCCCGACCCACCAGCCGGTCGAACACCTGGCGATCAGCCGCGCGACGCCGAATACGCTGGTTATCCGCCCGGCTGACCTGGTCGAGGTCGCCGAAGCCTGGGAAATCGCGCTGACCGAAAAGACCCGGCCCACGGTGCTGGCGCTGTCGCGGCAGAACCTGCCCGCCGTCCGCAAGACCCACACCAACACCAACATGGTCGCCAAGGGCGCCTATGTGCTGGAGGAGGCGACGGGCAAGCGTCAAGTGATCCTGATGGCGACGGGCTCCGAGGTCGAAATCGCGCTCAAGGCCCGCGACCAGCTGGAGGCCGAGGGCATCGGCACCCGCGTCGTGTCCATGCCCTCGATGGAGCTGTTCGCGGCGCAGGACGAGGCTTACCGCCGCAAGGTCCTGCCCCCCGGCCCGGTGCGCGTGGCGGTCGAGGCTGGCGTGCGTATGGGCTGGGACCGCTGGCTTCTGGGCGAGCGGGGCCGTGAGGCGAAAGCCGGGTTCGTCGGCATGTCCAGCTTCGGTGCCAGCGCGCCGATGGAGCGGCTTTATGCCGAGTTCGGCATCACCGCCGAAGCGACCGTGGCGGCGGCCAAGGCGCTGCTCTGAGCCTTTGGTTTAGACACTGCGATTAAGCGGCGGCTTAGGGCCGCCGCTTGCTTTTTGGCTGACCGATGCGGTTCGGCTGGCTAGGGTCCGGTCCAACTGGAGGACCGGGATGCGACTTCTGAAAACCGTGCATGGCTGGCTGGGCGTGATCGTCCTGCCTTGGGTCATCCTGATCGGGCTGACCGGCCTGTTCCTGAACCACGAGCGGCTGGTGATGGGCTGGCTGGAGGGTGACGCCTACGACGAGACGCAGTTCGACACCTGGCCGGGCGCAAAGGCCCTGACGGCGAATGAGGCCCGCGTGCTGGCCGAGCGGCTTTATCCCGGCGTGGCGCTGACGCAGGAGGACGACACGGCGTATCACGGACGCGAAGCGGCGGTTTTCGCGGCGGGTGACGCGCAGGTGATCGTCGCCCTTCAGACCGGGCATTACTGGGTGAAAACCGATCTGCGCCGGGTGACCCATTCCCCCGATGGCCTGGTGCTGGAGACACGGACCTACTGGGAAGGCATTTTCAAGCGCCTGCATGAACGCGGCTGGCTGACCCGGAGCTTCGGCACCTTGCTTGCCGACATCACGGCAGCGGCGATGGTGATCTTCGGGCTGTCGGGGATCATCCTGTTCCTGATCCCCCGCCTGCGCCGCAGACAGAACCGGCGGCGGATGCGGGCGGCGGCGACGCCCTGACGGCGTTTCAATTTCCGTTCGTCAGGTCAGGGTCCACGCCGAAACGCCAGAAATGCGGACCGCGCGACCAGCTGACCCGCAGGCGCGAGACGACGCCGCTGGCCCCGGGCGCGGCCAGCGGCGGAATCGTGACGCGGGCCGATCGTGCCTTGGCGCGGGCGCGGCGGCCTTCAGCGCGGGGGGGCGCTGTCCTGGTATTCGTCGCCGGGGGGCATTTCGCCTTCGACATCCTCGTCCAGATCCTTGGGATCGGGCATGCCGTCGTCGTTCAGGTCAGGGTTCTCGGGATCGTCCTCGGCGTTGACCGAGCTGGAGGTCACATCCGATTCGGCTTCGGACACCTCGAAATGGTCCTCATCCGGCTCCTCGTCCTGCGGGAGCACGCCGCCGTCTTCCGAAGCATCGCCATCCGACAGGCGCGGGCCGTCGTCCTCGCGGGCGTGCGGATACGTCTGCTCTTCGCCCTGGTCGGTCAGCGTCGGGAACTCGCCCAGGTTGCCCTGGATCGAGGCTTCCTCGATCACCGGCTTGGCGGTGTCTTCGGGGTCAAGCGTTGGGGGCCGGACCTCGTGCATCGCCAGCAGCTCGCGGGCGGCGTCGAGATAGCGGTCGCGCCCACCGTCAGGACGGCCCGCCTCTACCCAAAGCTGGTCGGCACGGTCGCGGATGCGGTTTTCCCAGGCGTCGAATTCTTGGCGGTTCATGGCGGCCTCCGTTGCTGAAGGCACAACGCCAGGACGACCGGCAGGTTCCGTCAGTGGGCAGCAGCCTTCTTGCCGGTGACGGTGGCCCAGAGCGGGCCGATCACCCGGGTGGCAATGGGGATCAGGATCACACCCAGGATGAGCCCGAAGACGCCATCCAGGGCAGCAGTGACCAGCCATTCGACGAAGCCCTGCGCCACTGGCACGGCATGGGCCACAGCCTCGGCGATGTGGTGAATGGTCTCGTAGGGCCAGGCCCAGAGGTGGGTGACCTCAAGCCCGTGGATGACGATGTTGCCGCCGACCCAAAGCATCGCTGCGGTCCCGACGGTGGAGAGGAACGCCATCAGCTTCGGCATGGCCAGCACCAGCCCGCGACCAAGCGCCCTGCCCCCGGAGGTCCGGCCCGTGGCGGCCATGTGCAGGCCCACATCGTCCATCTTCACGATCAGCGCCACAGCGCCGTAGACCACGACAGTGATGAAGGTTCCGACCACCGCCAGCGTGATCGCCTGCATCCAGAAGCTTGGGCTTTCGATAGTGGCCAGGGCAATGGTCATGATCTCGGCCGACAGGATGAAGTCGGTCTTGATCGCGCCCGCGACCTTTTCCTCTTCCAGATGGGTCGGGTCCTTGGTGTCGAAATCCTTCTCGACCTCGTGGTCGGCATGGGGGGCGAAGGCGTGAACCAGTTTCTCGGCCCCCTCGAAGCAAAGGTAGGCCCCGCCCAGCATCAAGAGCGGCGTGATCACCCAGGGGGCGAAATGGTCCAGCGCAAGCAGACCAGGCAGCAGAACGACCAGCTTGTTGCGCATGGATCCCAGCGCGATGCGCCAGATGATCGGAAGCTCGCGGTCGGCCGAGAAGCCGTGGACATATTTCGGCGTCACGGCAGCGTCGTCGATCACCACGCCCGCGGCCTTGGTCCCCGCCTTGGCCGCAGCCGCCGCGATGTCATCGACCGACGAGGCCGCAACCTTGGCAATCGCCGCCACGTCGTCGAGAAGTGCGAGAAGTCCGCTCATGCCCTGCCCCATTCTGCCTGCAACCGACGGTGTAGCGGGAAACGCAGGATTCGGCAAAGCGCCGCGAATGGTTAGCGCAAACAGGCGAAGATTGCGCTAACATCATGAAAACGCGTCGTTTTCATCCTTGCATACCATTGTGGACCGGCTAAGGCCTTGGGAACGCATCAGCAGGGGAATTTCACCATGACCGTGACTGTCGGCATCAACGGCTTCGGCCGCATCGGGCGCTGCACGCTTGCCCATATCGCGGAATCGAACCGCAACGACGTGCAGGTGGTGGCGATCAATGCCACGGGTCCGGTGGAGACAAACGCGCATCTGCTGCGCTACGACTCGGTGCATGGCCGCTTCCCCGGCGTGGTGAAGGTGACGGATGAGGGGCTGGACCTCGGCCGGGGCCCGATCCGCATGATGTCGACCTACAACCCGGAGGAGTTGGACTGGCAGGGCGTGGACGTCGTGCTGGAATGTACCGGCAAGTTCAACGACCGCGACAAGGCGGCGGTGCATCTGGGCCGCGGGGCCAAGCGGGTGCTGGTCTCGGCCCCGGCCAAGCGAGCGGACCTGACCGTGGTCTACGGCGTGAACCACCGCAGTCTGTTGCCCGAGCATCGCGTGGTCTCGAACGCGTCCTGCACGACGAACTGCCTGGCGCCCTTGGCCAAGGTGCTGAACGACAGCATCGGGATCGAATCCGGGATCATGACCACGATCCACTCCTACACCGGCGACCAGCCGACGCTGGACCGGCGGCACAAGGACCTCTATCGCGCGCGATCGGCGGCGATGGCGATGATCCCGACCTCGACCGGGGCGGGCAAGGCGATCGGCGAGGTGCTGCCAGAGCTGGCCGGGCGGCTGGAAGGCAGCGCGATCCGCGTGCCGACGCCGAACGTGTCAGCCGTGGACCTGACCTTCATCGCGCAGAAGTCGGTCACGGTCGCGGAAGTTAACGAAATCGTCAGGGAAGCCTGCGCAGGCTACATGGGTATGGTCATGGCCTATGACCCCGAACCGAAGGTGTCGATCGACTTCAACCACACGCCGCAATCGTCAATCTTCGCGCCTGACCAGACCAAGGTCGCGGGGCGTTCCGTTCGGGTGCTGGCGTGGTATGACAACGAATGGGGCTTCTCCTGCCGGATGGCCGATGTGGCCGGCGTTATGGGGCGGCTTGCGCAGTAACCGGGGCCAGGTGCCCCGCTTCCGGGGGCAGACGTGACCAATACGATTGCGATCTGGCTTGGCCTTGTGATCGTGGCCGCCATCCTCAGTGACCTCGCCCTGAACGGCGGGATGGCGTTTCAGTTTCTGGCGCGAAAATTCCTGAACTTGATCGACTGGGTGGCTTTCTGGAACTGACCGCGTCAAACTGCGGTTGCATTTCCCGGCGTAATGTCTTTGTTAGCGCTATCGGGATACCCCCAGCTTCGGAGAACTAGTCATGGCCGTCAAGGTTGCCATCAATGGATTTGGACGCATCGGGCGCAACGTGCTGCGCGCCATCATCGAGTCGGGTCGCACCGACATCGAGGTCGTGGCGATCAACGACCTGGGTCCGGTCGAGACGAACGCCCATCTCCTGCGCTACGATTCGGTGCATGGGAAGTTCCCCGCCACGGTGACCACCGGGACCGATACCATCGATGTCGGCCGTGGCCCGATCCGGGTGACGGCGCTGCGGAACCCGGCCGACCTTCCCTGGGGCGACGTCGATATCGTGATGGAATGTACCGGCATCTTCACTTCGAAGGAAAAATGCGCCGCGCATCTTGAGAACGGCTCGAAGCGTGTGCTGATCAGTGCACCCGGCGACGGCGCGGACAAGACCATCGTCTACGGCGTGAACCACAATACGCTGACCAAGGATGACATCGTCGTCTCGAACGCCTCGTGCACCACCAACTGCCTGTCGCCCGTCGCGTTCGTGCTGAACAACGCCATCGGGATCGAGAAGGGCATGATGACCACGATCCACAGCTACACCGGCGACCAGCCGACGCTGGACACGATGCACAAGGATCTTTACCGCGCCCGCGCGGCGGCGCTGTCGATGATCCCGACCTCGACCGGGGCGGCCAAGGCCGTGGGTCTGGTCCTGCCCGAGCTGAAGGGCAAGCTTGACGGCTTCGCCATGCGGGTCCCGACGCCGAACGTGTCGGTCGTCGACCTGAAGTTCATTGCAAAGCGCTCCACCAGCGTCGAGGAAGTGAACGCCGCGATCAAGGCCGCAGCCGACGGCCCGCTGAAGGGCATCCTCGGCTATACGAACGAAAAGCTGGTGTCGTCGGACTTCAATCACGACCCCCATTCCAGCGTGTTCCACATGGACCAGACCAAGGTTATGGACGGGACCTTTGTGTCGATCCTTAGCTGGTATGACAATGAATGGGGCTTCTCGAACCGCATGGCTGACACGGCCGTTGCGATGGGCAAACTGATCTGAACCATTTGAAATTAAATAAAAAGGGCGCCATTCGGCGCCTTTTTTCATGCCCAGAGCTATGCGATGACTGCATAGCCGCAGCGCAGCATTGGGCGTTGTTGGCGCCAACGGAACGCTTATGTTGCGGCCATGCGAGAAGGAAAAGCAGTCCTCTCGCGGATGTAAAAGGACGATGAAGATGACCTCTGTGTATGAAATGCTGAAGACCGCTGCGGCGAACTACGCGCTCTACCGCCAGACCCGCAACGAGATTGCCAACCTTCCCGCCGATATCGCGCTGGACCTCGGGATCCTTCCCGGCGACGCTGACCGGATCGCGCGTGAAGCAGTCTATGGCAAGGCCGCCTGAGCACCGCCAGGCCTTTGACGATGCGGGGGCCTTCGGGCCCCTTTTGCATTAGCGGTACTTTTTCACCAGGGCATCGACCACCGGGGGTGTCACGAACTTGGACACGTCGCCGCGCAGCCGCGCGATCTCTTTGACCAGCTTCGAGGCAATTGCCTGACGCCGCGCGTCGGCCATCATGAAAACGGTCTCGATGCTGGAGTCGAGCGCGCGGTTCATCCCGACCATCTGGAATTCATATTCGAAGTCCGCCACCGCCCGCAGGCCGCGGACAATGATCCCGGCGCCGACGTCGCGGGCACAGTCGATCAGCAGGTTCTCGAACGGATGGACGACGATCTCGCCCCCAGTCTTCGCGGTGATGGCGGCACATTCCGCCTCGACCATTGCCACGCGCTCTTCCAGGCTGAAGAGCGGCCCCTTGTCCCGGTTGATCGCCACCCCGATCACCAGCCGGTCAACCAGCGCCATCGCCCGCTGGATGATGTCGATGTGGCCCAGAGTTATGGGGTCGAAGGTCCCCGGATAAAGCCCGATGCGCATGGCTCCCCCTTGACTGGCCGCGACCCGCGCACGCAACAATATTACCCGCGCAGGTGCAAGCGCGAATCCGACCTCAGAAGCCCTTGATCATGCCTTCCAGGGCTTCCTTTTCCGCGGCCAGTTCCATCAACCGGGCCTTGACCACATCGCCGATCGAGATCAGGCCGACCATCTGGCCCTCTTCGACCACCGGCATGTGTCGGAAACGGCCATCGGTCATCCGGCCAAGCACCGCATCGGTGCCCTCGGCGCGGGTGCACGAGACGATCTTCGCCGTCATCAGGCTTTCCACAGTGTCCCTCAGGCAGGCCGCGCCGCGTCTGCCCAGTTCCCGGACGATGTCGCGCTCCGAGACGATGCCATTCGCGGTCTTGCCGTCGGACGAGACGATGACCGCCCCGATCCGTTTAGATGACAAGAGCTCAGCTACGGCCTGGACCGTGGTTCCGGGCGCCACCGTGATCACACCGTGATCGCCCTTGGATGCGAGGATCTGCTGTACGAGCATGAGACGGCCCCTCCACCTGACCGGACGTCAAGCGTCGGACCGATAAGGGGATTCTGTCAAGCGCGGGTTTCATCCTGCCGCAAAGCACTTTCCAGCCGCCCCATCTCGGCCCGGGCCTCGCGGGTCAGCTGGTCGGCAAAGCGGTTAAGCCGGTCCAGACGCGCATCGCTTTCGTGCCGGATCAGCCAGAACGCGCGGGTCAGACTGATCCGGTCGGTCAGGAAGCGTGTAAGGTTGGGCGCGGCTGGCAGGGCAAAGTCATGCACCACGCCGACCCCTGCCCCATGCCGCAGCCAGTTCAACTGCACCGAGACCGAGTTCGAGGTCAGCGTGGCCGGACCGATCCCGATCTCGGCCAGATAATCGAGTTCCTTGTCGAAGATCATGTCTGGGATGTACCCGACAATCCGGTGGCCAGTCAGGTCTTGCGGGGTCAGGATTGGTGGATGGGTGGCAAGATAATACTGACTTGCCGCCAGATGCAGCCGGTAGTCGGTCAGCTTCTGCACCGTCAGCCGTCCCGCCTCTGGCCTGCTGACTGCAATCGCCATGTCTGCCTCGCGCTTGGACAGGTTGAATACCCGCGGAAGGGCCACGATCTGCACCTCCAGTCCCGGATTGGCGTCGCAGATCCGCGCCAGGACCTGAGGCAGCAGATAGTTCGCACAGCCATCCGGCGCGCCCAGCCGGATCAGACCTGTAAGACCACCGGGGCCGGACAGGCTTTCCTCGGCGCTCAGTGTCGCCCGTTCAGCCTGTTCGGCATGCGGGACCAGCCGAGCGCCCTCTTCGGTCAAGGCGTAACCTTGTGGGGATTTGGTGAAAAGCCTGGCCTTGGTCGCCTCTTCCAGCCGGGCAATGCGGCGCCCGACGGTGGCCGGGTCGATCTTCAGCCGCTTGCCTGCCGTCGACAGGCTTTCGGTTCGCGCCACCGCGAGGAAAACGCGCAGGTCGTCCCAATCCATCCCAGTCGCCTCGTAGGGGTGCGCAATATTGCCCACCCTACCCATGCCCTGCATTTCTGCAAAACGTTTTTGGGTGATTGCCACTTTGTTTGGCGTTTGTGCAAGATTAAAGTGCCCCAAACCTCAGGAGGGATTCCATGCAAGAGATCGGACACTGGATCAACGGCAAGCGCGTTGCGGGCACCTCGGGCCGCTTCGCCGATGTCATGAACCCCGCCACCGGCGAAGTGCAGGCGCGCGTCGCGCTGGCCACGCTGGGAGAGCTGGATCACGCCATTCAGGAGGCCGCAAAGGCCCAGGTCGGCTGGGCTGCCACGAACCCGCAGCGTCGCGCCCGGGTGATGATGGCGTTCGGCGCTCTCATCAACGAAAACATGGACAAGCTGGCCGAGATGGTCGCCCGCGAACACGGCAAGACGATCCCCGACGCCAAGGGCGACGTGCAACGCGGACTTGAAGTGATCGAGGTCTGCATGGGTGCACCGGCCATGCTGAAGGGCGAGGCGATGGACTCGGCCGGTCCCGGAATCGACCTGTACGCCATCCGCCAACCCCTTGGCGTCGTCGCCGGAATTACGCCGTTCAACTTCCCCGCGATGATCCCCTTGTGGAAGATTGGCCCGGCGCTGTCGTCAGGCAACGCGATGATCCTGAAGCCGTCCGAGCGGGTTCCTTCGACCTCGCTCTACCTGGCCGAACTGCTGCAACAGGCGGGCCTGCCCGATGGCGTGCTGCAGGTGGTGAACGGCGACAAGGAAGTCGTCGACGGCATCCTGGATCATCCGGTGATTCAGGGCGTTGGCTTCGTCGGATCGACCCCGATCGCGCAGTATATCTATGGCCGTGCCGCCGCGAACGGCAAGCGCGCACAGTGCTTCGGTGGTGCGAAGAACCACATGATCATCATGCCGGACGCCGACCTTGACAAGGCCGCCGACGCGCTGGTCGGTGCGGGTTACGGTGCTGCGGGCGAACGCTGCATGGCGATTTCGGTGGCCGTCCCGGTCGGAGAAAAGACCGCCGATGCACTGATCGAACGGCTGATCCCGCGGATCGAGAAGTTGAAGGTCGGCCCCTATACCGCTGGAAACGATGTGGATTTCGGTCCCGTGATCACCCAGGCGTCGAAGGACCGCATCCTTGGCCTGATCAACTCGGGCGTCGAGCAGGGCGCGAAGCTGGTGGTCGATGGCCGCGGCTTCAAACTGCAGGGTTATGAGAACGGCTTCTTCGTCGGACCGTCACTGTTCGACAACGTCACGCCGGAGATGGACATCTACAAGCAAGAGATCTTCGGGCCGGTCCTGACCACCGTCCGCGCCGGGTCCTACGAGCAGGCGCTGAAGCTGGTGATGGACAACGAATACGGCAACGGCACCGCGATCTACACCGCAGACGGCGACACCGCGCGCGACTTTGCAAGCCGGGTCAACGTGGGCATGGTCGGCATCAACTTCCCGATCCCTGTGCCGCTGTCCTACTTCTCGTTCGGCGGCTGGAAGAAGTCGGCCTTCGGTGATCTGAACCAGTACGGGCCGGACGCCTTCCGGTTCTACACCAAGACCAAGACTGTGACTGCGCGCTGGTTCTCGGGCATCAAGGACGGCGCCAGCTTGAACTTCAGGGCGCTGGATTAACCCGTCCGGGCGCGGTTTTCCCAGGGGAACCGCGCCCGCGCTCCCGCGTTTTCTCGCTGATGCGTCAGCGAGGCCGAAATGCGAGCCATGATCCTTTCCCTTTCCCTGCTCTTCTGCGTGGGGCCTGTGCAGGCCGGACAATGCGGTTCGATCGTTGCGTCCGCCTGCGAACGCCCAGTGGACGACGCTCCTGCCCGGAAAATTCTGCGGGTGAAGCCCACGGTGACGCCCTTTGTCGTCGGCGACAGGTTCCCGGTCGAGACGCGCTCGCTTCTGATGGACCCTGCCCGCTACGATCTGGCGCCCTCGGACGGCAGCTGGCGCTATTACGCGATGGCGGGCGTGGTTTACCGGGTCGATGCAGCCTCAGGTCTGGTGCTGGAGGTGATCCGCACGCGGCGAACTTCGCATCTGCGCTGAAACCTGCCCAGGCACCATGGTCGCGGAACCTCCCGGTGCGCCCGCAGTTTACCTTCTGTAACTGAGCAGAAGGAGGCCAACCATGCCCCGTATCAACACGATCCTCGCCGCCACCGTCGCGGCATTCACGCTGACCGGCGTCCCCGCTTTGGCGGAAACCGTCAAGGGCTGCCCGCCGGGCCTTGCGAAAAAGGACCCGGCCTGCATCCCACCGGGCCAAGTCGGCAAATCCTGGACTCCTGACCGGATCTATGTCGAAGGCGACCGCATCCGCGGCGACTATGTGGTCATTCCGGCGGATGACTGGGACGACTTTTCCCTGACGCCTTATGGCGATGGCACGGTCTACGTCGTGATCGACAACCAGATCGTCCGGGTCCGGGAAAGCAACCTGGTGGTGGTCGAGCCGATTCGCATCCTCGAGAACGTCCTGAACTGAGCGCAGGCGTAGGGTGGGCGATATCGCCCACCCTACTCTGCCGCGATGCGCCGCGGCTTCAACAGGTCCTTGAGGTACCGCCCGGTATGGCTCGCCTCGATCTTCGCAATGTCCTCAGGTGTTCCCACCGCAACGATTTCGCCGCCACCGTCACCGCCCTCGGGGCCGATGTCGATAACCCAGTCGGAGGTCTTGACCACGTCCAGATTGTGCTCGATCACCACCACAGTGTTCCCCTGTTCCACAAGGGAATGAAGCACTTCCAGCAGTTTCCTCACGTCTTCGAAGTGCAGGCCCGTGGTGGGTTCATCAAGGATGTACAGCGTTCGCCCCGTCGCCCGGCGGCTGAGTTCCTTCGACAGCTTGACCCTTTGCGCCTCGCCACCTGAAAGCGTCGTCGCCTGCTGGCCGACCTTGATGTAGCCAAGACCGACTTCGCACAAGGCATCCATCTTCTCGCGGATCGCCGGAACCGCCTGGAAGAAGTCGCGGGCATCTTCGCATGTCATATCAAGAACGTCAGCTATGCTTTTGTTCTTGAACTTTATTTCCAGAGTTTCGCGGTTGTAGCGGTGGCCTTTGCAGGTCTCGCAGGTGACATAGACATCGGGCAGAAAGTTCATCTCGATCTTCAGCACACCATCGCCCTGGCAAGCCTCGCACCGCCCACCCTTGACGTTGAAGCTGAAGCGCCCCGGCCCGTAGCCCCGCGCCTTCGACTCTGGCAGACCGGCGAACCAGTCGCGGATCGGGGTGAAGGCCCCGGTATACGTCGCCGGGTTCGACCGCGGTGTGCGCCCGATGGGCCGCTGGTCGATGTCGATCACCTTGTCGAGGTGTTCGAACCCCTTGATCGTCTCGCAGGGTGCCGGCGTCTCATGCGCGCCGTTCAGGCGCATGGCGGCGGTCTTGAACAGGGTCTCGATGGTGAGGGAGGACTTGCCGCCGCCTGACACGCCGGTCACGCAGACAAACATCCCCAGCGGAAACTCGGCCGTGACGTTCTTGAGGTTGTTTCCCGTTGCACCCACAACGACAAGTTTCTTGCCATTCCCCTTGCGCCGGGTCTTCGGCACCGCGATCTCCCGCGCGCCTGAAAGATACTGGCCGGTCAGGCTGGCCGGATCGGCGGCCACCTGGGCGGGAGTGCCGTGGCTGACCACCATCCCGCCATGCACCCCGGCCCCCGGCCCCATGTCAAAAACGTAGTCCGCTTCTCGGATTGCATCCTCGTCATGTTCCACCACCAGCACGGTGTTGCCGGCATCGCGCAGGTTCTTCAGCGTGGTGAGCAGGCGGTCGTTGTCGCGCTGGTGGAGGCCAATGGAGGGCTCGTCCAGCACATACAGCACGCCGGTCAGCCCGCTACCGATCTGCGAGGCAAGACGAATCCGCTGCGATTCCCCGCCCGAAAGCGTGCCCGCCGCCCGGCTCATCGTCAGGTAGTTCAACCCGACATTCACAAGGAATCCAAGACGTTCGCGGATTTCCTTGAGAATGGCCTTGGCGATTTCGTTCTGCTGTTTGGTCAGCGTTGCCGCCACGCCTTCGATCCAGGCGTAGGCCTCGGTGATTGACATCTGCACCACCTGGCCGACATGCACCGACGCGATCTTGACCGCCAGCGCCTCGGGCTTCAGACGGTAGCCGCCGCAGGCCCCGCAGGCCCGATTCGACTGATACCGCTCCATCTCTTCGCGGCTCCAGGCAGAATCCGTCTCGCGGTAGCGGCGTTCCATGTTGGGGATGATCCCCTCGTAGACCCGCTTGACCTGATAGACTCGCCCGCCCTCGTCATAGCGGAAGTCGATTTCCTCGCCCTTCGACCCGCGCAGGAACAGCTCTTTCACGCTGTCTGGCAGGTCCTTCCACTTGGCCTTCAGGTTGAAGCCGTAGTGTTTGGACAGCGCCTCCATTGTCTGCGTCAGGTAGGGCGACTTCGACTTGGCCCAGGGCGCGATGGCGCCTTGCATCAGGGTCAGGTTCTGGTCGGGAACGACCAGGCGTTCGTCGAAGAACAGCTCCATCCCCAACCCGTCACAGACCGGGCACGCGCCGAAGGGGGCGTTGAAGCTGAACAGGCGCGGCTCGATCTCTGCGATGGTGAAGCCGCTGACCGGGCAGGCGAATTTCTCGGAGTATGTGATGCGGACGGGGTCCGCGCCTTCGGCGACGTCGGCCATTTCGATGACCGCGATCCCGTCCGCCAGATTCAGCGCTGTGCGGAAGCTGTCGGCAAGGCGCGTCTCCAGCCCCTCGCGCACGACGATCCGGTCCACCACCACGTCGATGTTGTGGCGGAACTTCTTGTCCAGCGTCGGCGGTTCCTCCAATTCGTAGAAGGCACCGTTCACCTTGACGCGCTGGAAGCCCTGCTTGCGAAGCTCCAGGAACTCCTTCTTGTACTCGCCCTTCCTGTCCCGGATGATCGGGGCGAGGAGATAGGCCCGCGTCCCCTCCTCCATCGCCATCACGGCGTCCACCATGTCCTGCACCTGCATCGCGGTGATCGGCAGGCCGGTCGCAGGGCTGTAGGGCGTGCC
Organism: Tabrizicola sp.; assembly: GCF_030694085.1. Lineage (GTDB taxonomy): Bacteria > Pseudomonadota > Alphaproteobacteria > Rhodobacterales > Rhodobacteraceae > Tabrizicola. The sequence continues at coordinate 63,519 of NZ_JAUXZE010000032.1, forward strand.
GACGCGGGCGAACAGAAGGCGCAGATAGTCGTAGATCTCGGTCACCGTCCCGACGGTGGACCGCGGGTTCTTCGAGGTCGTCTTCTGTTCTATGGAAATGGCAGGCGACAGGCCCGAGATGTGGTCGACATCCGGCTTGCCCATCATGTCCAGAAACTGCCGGGCATAGGCCGACAGCGATTCGACATAGCGGCGCTGGCCCTCGGCATAGATCGTGTCGAAGGCCAGGCTGGATTTCCCCGATCCCGACAGCCCGGTGATCACCACCAGCTGATCGCGCGGGATCGAGACATCCACGCCTTTCAGGTTGTGTTCGCGCGCACCGCGCACTTCGATGAACTTCTGTTCCGCCATGACCGACCCCAAAGGTGCAGGCGCAAGACATAGGACGGTTTGGCTGAGTCTCCAACCGGAAAAAGTGAACGGAACATGAACATGATCAAAGCGCAAGAAAGGGGCTTCAAATCTTCATCTTCCAAGCTATATAGGTGAAAACCCAAACCCGAGGTGATCCATGCTCAATTTCCTGCGTAGCGGCCAATCTGCCCCCCGCCCTTCCCTGTCGGACGTCCTGCAGCAGGTCTCCGAAGGCAAGATGCTGCTGATCGACGTCCGTGAGGTGGCCGAAGCGAAGGCCTCTGGCATCGCCGAGGGCGCAAGGCTGATTCCGCTGTCGCTTTTGCCGCTGAAATGTGACCCGCGCCAGCCGGGCTGCGAGCTGCCGCAGGGAGTGCCGGTGGCGGTCTACTGCGCCTCGGGCGGGCGGTCGGGAATGGCGGCGGATACCCTGGCAAGGATGGGCTATGGCGAGGTGACGAACCTTGGCGGCCTGCGCGATCTTGCGGCGGGCGGCTGCAAGGTGGTGGCGCTGTAATCAGGCCAGCCGCTCTCGCCGAGCCTTCTGCACCGCGTGGACCGCGATGCCGATGGCGCACAGGGTGAGGGCGGCGACTGCAAGACCCGCCGGTCCGGCGCTGGCCAGCAGCGCCGCCAGGACCGGCGTGCCGGTGGTGGTGCCCAGGTTCCCCAGCTGGGCCACCGCCCCGGCAGCACGAGCGCGATCATCCGCGCTTGCATTGAGTTCCGGGATCGAGGCGAAGCTGGCACCCTGCACGATCCCCAGTGCCGCCGACAGCAGGAAGCCGCCCGCCACCATCCCCGCCCCCTGCCCCCAGAACAGCCACAGCAGCAGGAAGCCGGGCATGGCGACGGCATAGCCGGACTGGACCAGGCGGACCGCGGACATCCGGCCCAGCAGCCTTACCCCCAGAGTCAGTGACACGGCGATCGAGACCAGCGGCATCCCCGCGGCGATCAGGGCGCGGTGAGTCTGGGGCGTTTCGGGTGGCAGCAGGGTCAGGACCGCGACGTACAGGAAGGTATAGCAGCAGAACCCCATCGCAGGCGCGGCCAGGCGGGGGGACAGGTAGATGGCGGCGTGCTGGGCCAGAAGGTTGCCCATCGGCAGCGCAACCCCGCGCGGATCGGGGGGCAGGGTCACCGCAAGGATCGCCGCGAGGGCAGCCATATAGGCGGCATGGCCAAGGAACAGGCCGATGGGCGTGGTGTGCGGGCCGATGAGGGCAAGGATGGTGTAGGTCACGCCGAAAAAGCTGGACCAGAGGGTCATCGCCAGCGGCCTGCGCTGTTCGGGGGCAAGGGCGGCGATCATCGTCGGGCCGACGACGACGATGGCCAGGTGGCTTGCACCCTCGATGATCCGGCTGGCCAGCATCAGGGGGTAGGCGGGCATCAGGGATTGCAGGGCGGACATCGCGGCCCCGGCGGCCAGGGCGGCGACAATGGCGCGGCGCGGGCCGATGCGGGCGACCAGCAATCCGGCGGTCGTGCCGAAGATCAGGCCAACCATCCCGACGATCGAGACGACGAGGCCGAGGGCGACCTCTCCATTCCCGCCGTAGCTGGCGCGAAGGGACTCATAGAGAATCGAGATCTTGCCGAACTGGGCTGCGGCGCCAAGGCCGGCGCACCACAGAAGAAGGACGAGAAACATGGGGGGCAGCGGGCGCATGGGGCAGTCGTAGCGGGAATGGCGGCGGGATGCCAGTGGGGTGTCCACAGTGGACATCTTCGCCTTGCGCTGCGATTTCAACAGCTTGCTCGCGGGCGTTCAGAATTTCTTAACACCTGGTGTTTCCCCAGTCGGCCCGGCTGCAGCGATGTCACAAAACGTGACTACACAGTTTCATGTCAGACTTGCAAAGATCTGATGAAGCTTCAGCATAAGTTTCATGAACCGCCTTTGCGCCGCCCTGCTTTTCGTCCCGGTGCTGCATTGCCCTCCGGCCAGCGCGGCGGACCTGTGCCCGCTGGTGGCCGAGCTGAATCTGGTGTTGGCGGACAGCACCGGCTACCGCGCAATCGCTTGCCCCCGGATCGGGTTCTCGATCCTGGACGGCCAGCCGGGGATGCGCTCGCAAGCCGGGGCCTATTTCCCCGAAACGGGCCGGATCGAGCTGGCCCCGGACCTAGACCTGACCACGGCCTACGGCCAAAGCTTCCTGCTGCACGAGATGGTCCATGCCGCCCAGTTCGCCCACGGCGCGGACAAAGGGGCGCGCTGCCCCGCGGCGCTGGAGGCCGAGGCCTACCGGGTCCAGGCACAGTTCCTGCAAGAAGCCGGGCTGATGCGCGATGCGCTGCTGACCCGGATGCTGGGCGACCAGCTTGGCCAGTGCGGCGCACAACCGGACTACTGAGTCACGCCTTCTGTGCCATCGCCCAGGTGACGACGGGGAAGTCCGGGTCGTTGGTCAGGTCGTCATCGTCGCGCACGTCGGGGGGCCAGGGGACCTCGAGGTTCCGCTGCGCGACATGGCGGTTGCCCCATTGGAAGCTTTGCACCCGGTCCGCCTCGAACCCGCCCTCGATCAGCAGGTTCTTCAAGCCCCGCGCGGTCCAGCGCGAGCAGTCCACCGGGGCACCGTGGAAGGGGGCGAAGAACGGAACGGCGACCCAGAACCAGCCGCCCGAGCGCAGCATCCGGTAAATGTTGCGAGTGGCGGCATAGGGGCGATCCAGATGCTCCCACACCTGGTTCGCCATGATCAGGTCAAAGCGGACAACCTTGCCCGCCTCGTCCAGCATCGGCCCCTTGCAGGGGTCGAACATCCAGCGATTCACGCAACGATATCTGCGAAACGGGAAGGATTGTCCCCATTTGCCTGACAACTCCAGGACGTCCAGCGTTTCAGGGCCAAGACTGGTGATCCAATCCCGGCTTTCCTTCTGCATGACGACCCGGTTCAGCGACCGCATCAGATGTGCAGCGCGCGCCCGTAAGCGTCGAGCACGGCTTCGTGCATCATCTCGGAGAGCGTCGGGTGCGGGAAGACGGTGTTCATCAGGTCTTCTTCCGTGGTCTCAAGGCTGCGCCCGATGACATAGCCCTGGATCAGCTCGGTCACTTCGGCGCCGATCATGTGGGCACCCAGAAGCTCGCCCGTCCTGGCGTCGAAAACAGTTTTCACCAAGCCCTCGGATTCGCCCAGAGCGATGGCCTTGCCGTTGCCGATGAAGGGGAAGCGACCGACCTTGATGTCATAGCCCGCCTCTTTCGCCTTGGCCTCGGTCAGGCCGACGGATGCGACCTGCGGATGACAATAGGTGCAGCCGGCGATCGAGTTTGGCTTGATCGGGTGGGGGTGCTTACCCGCGATCAGTTCGGCGACCATGACGCCTTCATGGCTGGCCTTGTGCGCCAGCCACGGCGCGCCCGCGATGTCGCCGATGGCGTAAAGGCCCTCGACCCCGGTGCGGCAGTATTCGTCGGTGACGACATGGGTGCGGTCGATCTTCACGCCCAAGGCCTCAAGCCCCAGGTTCTCGACGTTGCCGACGATCCCCACGGCGGAGATCACGGTGTCGAAGTCCTGCGTGGTGATCTTGCCGTCCTGTTCGATATGCGCTGTGACGCCCTGCCCCGGCTTGCGGTCCAGCTTCTTGACCGCGGCCTTTTCCAGGATCTTCATCCCCTGCTTCACGAAAGCCTTTTTCGCGAAGGCGCTGATTTCGGCGTCTTCGACCGGCAGGATGCGGTCCATCACCTCGACGACAGTCGTATCGGCGCCCAAGGTATTGAAGAAACTGGCGAATTCGATGCCGATGGCGCCGGAGCCGATGACCAGCAGCTTTTTCGGCATCCGGGTTGCGACAAGCGCGTGCTTGTAGGACCAGACCAGATCGCCGTCCGCCTCCAGCCCCGGCAGTTCCCGTGCACGGGCGCCGGTGGCAAGGACGATGGACTTGGCGGTCAGGGTTTCGGTTCCCTTGTCTGTCTTGACCGACACCGTGCCTTTGGCGGGCAGCGTCGCCGCCCCCATGAAGACGGTGACCTTGTTCTTCTTCATCAGATGGCCGATGCCGCCGGAGAGCTGTTTCGCAACCCCGCGGGACCGCGCGACGACGGCGGGCAGGTCGAAGGAAATGCCGGTCGCGGCCAGGCCGAAGTCCTTGGCGCGGTGCATAAGGTGGAAGACCTCGGCGCTGCGCAGCATGGCCTTGGTCGGGATGCAGCCCCAGTTCAGGCAGATGCCGCCCAGGTGTTCACGCTCGACGATGGCGACCTTGAGGCCAAGCTGGCTTGCACGGATGGCGGCGACGTAGCCCCCCGGTCCGGCACCGATCACGATTACGTCGAAGCTTTGGGCAGCCATCTTTCCCTCCTCCAGAAAAAGTAGTTTGCCATTAAACTATCTGCCAAACCCAAGCAACATTGGTGCTGCTGTGGGCCTATGCGTCAGGCGCATGGCTTTCCTCCTGCTCGGCCTTCAGGCGATTGACCAGGGCGGGATAGGCGCCAGCGTCGAGGAAGGCCTGTTCCTCGGGCGTGGTCATGCGCCCCAGCGCGGCGTTGCGAAACGGGAAGCGGCCAAAGCGGGCGATGATCTCGCGGTGGGCGCGTGCGTGCAGCAGATAATCCGCATCCTCGACCATGCGGGCCGAGTAAAGTTCGACCGACCATTCCTGGTCGGACAGATCCTCGGAGTGTTCGAAAGGCAGGTAGAAGAAGGTGCGTTCGGGTTCGGGCACCGCAATGTCCCAGCCAAGCGCCACGGCGCGGCGGGCGGCGGCGCGGGCGCGGGGGTCGGTGGCGAAGGCGCGCGCCTCGCCGCGGAACATGTTGCGGGGGAACTGGTCGGTGAGCACAAGGTAGGCAAGCGTTCCGGCGGGCCCTTCGACCCAGTGGTCCAGGCCCCCGTCGTGGGCTGCCTGCCAGAGGTCGAGGAAACGGTCACGGCAGGCCGCGTCCACGGCCTCGCCGCCGGTGAACCAGCCCTTCGGGCCGATCTCGGTTATCCAGAAGTCCAGCACCTCGACCGGGTCAGACATGGGGGCCTCCCTGCTTTGGCAAAGCCTTGCAGGGTTCGGGCGGCGCTGCAACCCGAAGATGTCAGGCGGCGTCCTTGCGCGGGGGGTCGTCCTTGGCGGCATCGTCCAGCACCGCTTCGACCGCAAGCGGAGAGGTCCCCAGCGTCACACCGCGGAAGGCGCCCGACACGCTGGGCGCGGCGCGGCGCGTCATGCGGTACAGCGCATAGGCGGCAAGTGCGGCATAGAGCAGGCCGATGAACAGGAAGAAGCCCGGGGGACCGACCTGTTCCATCATCCAGCCGGTCGAGGTCGGGCCGAAGATCGCGCCGAAGCCGTTCAGGAAGATGAGACCGGCCGAGGCGCCCGCCATCTGGTCGCGGGGCAGGAAGTCGTTCGTGTAGGCGATCAGGAGGGCATAGACCGGGTTGGTGATGCCGCCCAGGATCACGGCGATGCCGACCAGGGCGGGGAAGGACAGTGGCAGCACCGCGGCGGCCAGCATCGCCACGGCGGCAGCGGCCGAAAGCCCGGTGATCAGCGTGCGCCGGTCCATTCGGTCCGAGGCCCAGCCGATCGGATATTGCAGGAAAAGCCCGCCGACATACATCGCGCCGACGAAGACCGAGATCTGCCCCAGCGTCAGCCCTTCCTGCGCGCCCCAGACCGAGGCCATGCCGAACATGGCAGAGAAGACGCCTCCGGTCAGCAGCATGCCCACGCAGCCGAGCGGCGAGATGCGGAAGAGGCGGGCAAAGGAGACGCGGCGCGTGCTGTCGAATTCGGGCGCGGGCGTGGGGGCCAGAAGGATCGGCATGAAGGCGAGCGAGACAAGGACAGAGGGCAGGATGAACAGCGCAAAGCCGGTGGGGTCGGGCAGGTTCAGCAGCACCTGGCTGGCGATGATCCCGATCATCTGCACGATCATGTACGCCGACAGCGCCTGGCCCCGCGTCTCGTTCGAGGCGGTGTTGTTGATCCAGCTTTCGGCGGTGATGTAGATGCCGGAAAAGCAGAAGCCCGCCAGCACGCGCAGGGCGGTCCAGACCACCCAGTCGGGGTAGACCGGGTAGATCACCAGGATCGCCGAAATGAGTGATCCAAGCGCGGCAAAGACGCGCACATGGCCGACGCCGCGGATCATCCGGGGCGCGGCCCACGAGCCGAACAGGAACCCCAGGAAGTAGGCGGCCATCACGTAGGAGAGCTGATAGGTGGTGAACCCCTCCAGATTGCCGCGGATACCCAGAAGCGTGCCCTGGATGCCATTGCCGACCATCAGAAGCATGATGCCCATCAGAAGCGGCCAGGAATGGGAGAGGACCTTGAGCATCGTCGTTCCTGCCGCGCCGGAGTTGCGACCTGCCTGCCCGAAGTTTCGGCACAAGGCAAGCGCACGGCATTGTTTTGTCCTGACGTTGGACTGCGGTCGGATTGTATCGGTCACACCTGTTGAAATCGACGGCGGGCCTCCCACCTAAGCCCGAAGCACAACCGGGAGACAGGCAATGACCGACCAGAACGCGCGGACCACCCGCGACCGCTTTGATGGTGTGCTGGATGCCGAAGAGCTGGCCTCGGCCCGGGCCTCGGGCGCCAGGCTGGCCTATTGCCCGTTGCAGCAGGGCTGGGTGCACCATGCAGAGGACGAAGATGACACGGCGCCGCCGCTGTCCTGGCAGATGGGCGTCCTGCGGCTGCACAAGCAGGTCACCGGCACCCCGGTCTATGCCCGGCCCCAGGCGCTGACCCTGCGGGTCTGGGTCGAGGATGATCTGGCAACCTACCGCGCCCTGATGAGCGACCCCAGTCTTTGGACCTTCATGCTGGAAGAACGGCCCGGATCGCTGGACGAGGACACCGCGCGCGCGCTGATCGCCCTGTCGACCGAAGGCACGCACCACAAGGTGCGGGTGGCAAGCGTCGGCGGTCAGCCGGTGGGTCAGGTGCGGTTGGAATACGGCGCGAATTCCGCCGCGGCCGAACTGAGCTACTGGATCGGGGCGGCCCATCGCGGAAAAGGCTACGGCCGGCAGATGGTGCAGCGGTTTCTGGACCGGCTGGCAGTCCGAAAGCCGCACATCACCCGGATCGCCGCCCGCGTCCATCCGCAGAACTTGGCCTCTCAGCGGCTGCTTCTGGCGTGCGGCTTTCAGCCCTGCGACCGCGCCAGCCTGGGCCTTGCGCCACGCGGGAAGGACAAGGGCGACTGGGACGGCTTCGTCTTTACCCGCTAGGCGTCGGGGATCAAGAGCGAGCTGTCACCGTAGCTGAAGAAGCGATAGCCCTCGCGGATGGCATGGGCATAGATGCGGCGGATGCGCTCTTCGCCCATCAGGGCCGAGACCAGCATCATCAGCGTCGACTTCGGCAGATGAAAGTTGGTCATCAGCGCGTCCGTGACCCGGAAGCGGTAACCGGGATAGATGAAGATGTCGGTCTCACCCTCCCACGGGTGCAGGACGCCATCCGCATCCGCCGCACTTTCGATCAGTCTCAGTGCCGTGGTGCCGACCGGGATCACCCGGCCCCCTGCCCGCTTCGTCGCATTGATCTCGGCCGCCGCTGCCGCCGTCACCCGGCCCCATTCGGCATGCATCCGGTGGGTCTTCACGTCCTCGACCTTCACCGGCAGGAAGGTGCCCGCGCCGACATGCAGGGTGACTTCGGTGAAGTCGACGCCCTTCGCGGCCAGCGCCTTCAGCAAGTCCTCGTCAAAGTGAAGGGACGCCGTGGGCGCCGCGACAGCGCCGGAGTGGCGGGCAAAGACGGTCTGGTAATCGGTCCGGTCCTGGTCATCCGCAGCGCGCCTGGCCGCGATGTAAGGCGGCAGCGGCATGACCCCCGCCTTGGCGAGGGCGGTATCGAAGTCCTCGCCCGTCAGGTCGAATGTCAGCGTCAGGCCGGTTTCCGTCTTTTCGGCCACGGTGGCGGAAAGCCGGTCCGAAAAGCGGATCACCTCGCCCACCAGCACTTTGCGCAGGGGCTTTGCGAGGGCACGCCAGCCGACGGCCAGCGGCTCCAGCAGCGTGATCTCGACCTTGGCCACGGCATCCCCGCGCTGGCGGGTGCCGAACAGGCGGGCGGGCAGGACCTTGGTGTTGTTCAGGACCAGCCGGTCGCCGGGGTGGAAGATGTTCATAAGATCAAAGACATGCTTGTCACTGATCCGGTCGCCTTCGGCCAGCAGCAGCCGGGCGGACGTGCGGGGGCGGGCGGGCCGGGTGGCGATCAGCCCCTCGGGCAGGTCGAAGTCGAAATCGGAAAGTTTCATCCGCCCCTCTCGGCGTCTTTCAGGTTGGGCGGGCGTTGGCGGAACAGTTCGCGGAACATGCCGGGCGTCAGCACCGACAGCGGGTTGACCGCGACGTTCGGGTTTTCCGCCGTGCCTGTGACCCGGTAGTTGAAGCCGAAAAGCCCCTCGCCCTTGCGTGTCAGGATCTGCCCCACCCCGTTGACCAGATAGATCGGCGAGATCACCCCCTGCAGGTCGATCACGCCCGAGCCGTTCAGGTAAAGCCCGGCGAAGGAAATGCCAAGCGAGGCGCCGACGGCAGAGCCTTGGGTGATCTCGACCGCCTTCGGGGTCAGGATGAACTTGACCTCGCCGTTGTTGAAAGCCAGTCCCTCGCCGTTCATCTGCTCCAGAAGGCCCACCACCGAGACGGCCGACAGAAGCTCGGCCAGTGCGGGCGCGCCCTGGACGCGCATCCGGGAGAAGGTGGCGGCGCCGTTGTATTCCCCCTCGGGTCCGCGCGGAAACAGCGTCATGTCCAGCGATCCGCCTCGGCCCTTGTCGAAGATGCCCGCCGCCGCCATCACGGCGCCCGCGTTTTCCGACGTGATACGGATGGCACTGCCGCCTTCGGCCGGAGCAACGATGCCTTCGATCAGGGCCATGTCGTTGACGGCGGCGACGAAGCGGCCGTTGAAGCCGCCGCGGCTGCCGAATTCGCCGCGGAAGTCGGTCAGTGCGATGCCTTCGGAAATGCGCAGCCGGTCGAGGCGGACCTTCAGTGGCCCGCCGCCCCCGGCCTCGCCCTGGGAGGCGGGCATGCGGCGCAGATCAAGGCTGCCGCCGGTCACGGCCACATCCGGCGCACCCCGGCCCCGCCCGGTCAGCTTGACCGCCGCATCCAGCCAGTTGCCCGCGACGACCCGGTCGAAGGTGGCGGTTTCCAGCCCCCCGCCCTCGCGCGTGGTGATCCGGCCCCGCGCCTGAAGTCCGGGGGCGTTCAACGTCAGGCGATCGACCACCGGCTCGCGCGACAGCCGGGCTTCCAGGTCGAGAGAGCCGCGCGTGCCCGCCCCCTTGGACCAGCCCAGGGCGTCCAGCCGCAGTCCAAGACCGGTCAGGTTCGAGGTAAGCGTGAGTTGCGGGGCCTCGTCCTTGACCAGCGCCACGTCGATGGCCGCCGGGCCTTCGCCCTTGACCGACCCCGCCGGCAGTTCGATCCCGAAGTCGCGCAGCACGGCGTCCGACAGCATCACCGTCCCATTGACCCGTGCGCGGCCCTTCTGTTCCGGCCCGAAGCCCTGGCGGTAGGTCAGGTCCACCGGCATCAGGTCAAGCTTGCCCTTGCCGGTCAGCTCCAGCCCGTCGGTGTTGACCGCAACCTGGATATCAGGCGCAGTCAGGATGCGGCCTGGAACAAGGGCGGGCGAGGTGAAGTTGCGGATGGTGCCGGCGACGGTGAAGCTGACCTCCTCGATCGGGATGCGCGGCTTCAGCGGCATGATGACGGTGGCGGTCAGATCGGCCCGTCCGTCGCCCAGGTTGTAGGGCTGCCCGGCCTTGGAGAAAAAGCTGAACGGCTCCTGGTCCAGAAGCGACAGGGTGGCGGTCAGGCTGGCCGAGGTGACAAGGTCGACCCTGGCCGTCGCGGGGCGCTGGGTGATGTCAAGGATCTGGAAGACGGTCCCGTCGGCCTCGATCCGTCCGCCCTCGGGGGCGATGACATGACCCTTGTCCAGCGCGACGGTGTAGGTCTTGTTCTCCAGCGTGGCATGGCCGCGACCGTTCAGGATCGGCGGCAGAGTGCGGACGAAGCGGACGTCGGTGTCGGAAAACTCATAGCCAAGAGTGAACTGCGGCTGTCCGCCGGGGACAAGACGAAGCGCGGCCCGCACGTCGGTCAGCACGCCCTGGCCGACGTTGGTGGCGAACCAGGTCCGGGTCAGCGGCACGACCGAGACCGGCCAGACCATCAGAAGCCGCTCAGTCTCGATCCGGTTCAGCGCGACGTCCAGCGCAACCTTCCAGCCGCTTTCGGTCGCCTCGGCCGCACCGGACAGAAGCAGGCGCTCGTCGCCTTCGGCCAGCGCGACCTGGCCGATGTCCAGCCGGAAGGGATTCAGTTTCAGCCGCAGGTCCAGTGCGCCCGTGCCGAAGCGGACGGGCTCCTCGAACAGGCCCTCGGGGTCAAGCATGACTTCCTCGACCGCGATCTGGGCCAGGATGCTGTCCGGCAACGCGCCCGAGGCGAGGGGGCTCCCATCCGAGGCCAGCAGGTCGCCGTGGCCGCTTGCGGTCAGGCGCAGGGACGGACTTTCGACCGAAAGCCCCGAAAGCGCGATCCTTGCGGTGACGGGATCATAGGCCAGCGACAGTGCGGCGCGATCAAAACCGATGGGCCGGGCCCCATCCCCGGGAGCAAGGCTTCCTGCCGCAAGGCCGAGTTCGGCCGTCATGCCCCCGAAATTGCCATCCTGGTTCAGCCTTGCATCCAGCGAACCCGAGATCGGTGCATCGACGAAGCCAAGGAAGGCCAGCGGCGGGGCCATGACCGCCAGGTCCTTGGCGGCGATGGTGTCAACCCGGGCGCGCAGATGCGCGGTCTTTGCGTCCTTGTCCGAAACCAGCGTCAGCACCGTCTGGGCCGGGTTTGCGCGATCCAGCAGCGTCAGGCCCAGCTCGGCCGAAATCGCCGTCTCGCCATTCTGGATCACCAGCCGCCCGTCACCCACCTGCCAGGTCCGTCCCGCCCGGTCATCGGTCAGGACCAGGGTCAGCCCCTCGGCCTCGATGGTGGCAAGCGAAGCCAGCGCGGGGCTGGCAAACGCGGCTTCGACCGCCGTCAGCACTTCGGACGCGCTTTGCGGACCAGCGCTTCGGGTCGCGCCCTCGAACTGAAGGTCGATCCGGCCCGCCGCATCACGCCGCACGGCAAGCCGCGCCCCCGCCAGCCGCACGGCAGAGGGGCGGACCTGGCCCGACAGCAGCGCAAGGGGGTCGAAGGCCACCATCGCCTCGGGCAGCGTCAGAAGCGAGCGGCCGGTCTCGCCGATCAGCCGGATGTCGGTAAGCCGGAAACGCGGCACGAAATCGGCGGCGACCGCCAGTTCCACCGCACCCAGGGATATGGCTGTGCCTTTCGGCAGCCGCGCCTGGGCCAGACCCTCGTTCAGGCGCGCCTCGATTTCGGCCACGCCCCAGGTCGGCACCCGCAGCGTCTTGCCGGTATAGGCGAGCGTCAGGTAGCCGAACCCCAGCGCCAGCACGACCAGCGTCAGGATCACCGTCAGGCTGATCCGCCCCCGGGCCATCTGTGACCTGCGCCGCCGCGGCCGCGCAGGCGCCGGCTCTGGCACCTTGGGATCAGTCAGGAGCAGCGGCTCGGCACGCTCCGGCGCGGCAACGGGCCTGTGCCCGTCTTCCAAGCCCGCCGACTGGTCGTTCATCTAAGTCCGGCGCCCCGCTTACTGCCGCCGCCCCGACCGGAGCGACCGGCGTTTCCCTGCCTTTATCTTTGCGCGAAGGCAACTAGATGCAAAGTCACAAACGTGAACAAGGCAAGGAGCCGCCCATGATTTCCGCAGGTCAGACCGCCCCCGACTTCACCCTGCCGCGTGATGGTGGCGGCACTGTGACCCTTTCGGCCCTGAAGCCGGGCAAGGTGGTCCTGTACTTCTACCCCAAGGACGACACCCCCGGCTGCACGCTGGAAGCGCAGGATTTCAACGCCCGCATGGCCGATTTCGCTGCGGCCGGGACCACGGTGATCGGCCTGTCGAAGGACAGCGTCAAAAGCCACGACAAGTTCTGCAAGAAGCATGGCCTGGGGATCATCCTCGCCTCGGACGAGGCCGGCCACACCTGTGAGGATTACGGCGTCTGGCTGGAGAAAAGCATGTATGGCAAGACCTACATGGGGATTGAACGCACGACAGTCCTGATCGACGGCGCGGGCCAGGTGGCGCGGGTCTGGAACAAGGTCAGCGTGAAGGGCCACGCCGATGAGGTGCTGGCGGCAGCGCAGGCGTTGTGACATAGCGGCGGGCGCAAAATCCTTCGAAGGATTTTGCAGATCCTTTCGAAAAGATTTGCGGAGACCGAGCGATGTCGCAAAGCCTGGCAGACATGGCGGTGGAAGTGCTGACCACCGCCGATGGCCGCGCCAAGACCGCGCTTGGCCGGGCCCATGCCGCTACCTGGTTCGCTGCGCGCGCGGCAGGCCGGCCCTTGCCCATCGGCCGGGCCGAGCCACCCCTGCGCCCGGCCCGCCCGGCGCGACCCGAGCTTCTGTCCCCGAAGGACGTCCCCCGCCGCCGCCCCGGCAGCCCCGAGGGACGGATCGCCCTTCTGCATGCCGTGGCCCATATCGAGCTGAACGCCGTCGACCTGCACTGGGACATCATCGCTCGCTTCACCGACCACCCGATGCCCCTTGGCTTCTACGACGACTGGGTGAAGGCCGCCGACGACGAAGCCAAGCATTTCAACCTGATCTGCGACTGTCTTGCCGTGATGGGCAGCCACTACGGCGCACTGCCGGCCCATGCCGGGATGTGGCGTGCCGCCGAGGATACCGTGGGCGATCTGCACGGCCGGCTTGCCGTCGTGCCGATGGTGCTGGAAGCCCGTGGGCTGGACGTGACCCCCGCCATGATCGAGGTCTTCCGCAAGCACGGCGAAACTCAGGCCCTGGCCGCTCTGGAAGTGATCTATGCCGAAGAAGTGGCGCACGTGGCCTATGGGTCCAAGTGGTTCAACTGGCTTTGCGGGCGGGACGGCAGCGACCCCAGGGAGGTGTTCCACACCCTTGTCCGCCGCTATTTCCACGGCGCGCTGAAGCCCCCCTTCAACGAGGCAAAGCGGGCGGACGCCGGTCTGCCGCCCGACTTTTACTGGCCTCTTGTGGAAGATGCGGGTTAGTCGGCGGTTTCTTGCCGATAAACCCTATGTCCCGCGCGGAAAAACTCTGCATGTGGTCAAAATTGTTGCGGGTCTGAAACAGCGTGGCTAATCAGGTCCGAACCCGGGGACAGCTGCCTTGGGGTGACCTAGTGAAGCCGCTGCCAAGGCTATGAACGGATGACCTCAACGTGCTGAATCGCCTCGCCTATCGCGTCCACCAAAGCCTTGAGCGGCACTTTCCCGAACAGCGGCTCTTTCTGAAATCCGACACCGAGACCCGGTTCATCCGGCTGCGACCCGCGACGCAGATCATCGCGCTGGTCGGCGGGACCCTGGCGCTGGCCTGGACCATCGTCGCCACCGCGCTGATCATGATGGACAGTATCGGGGCCGGGTCGGCGCGGGAACAGTCGATGCGCCAGCAGGCGCTTTACGAGGAACGGCTGAACGCGTTGTCGTCCGACCGCGACCTGCGCGCAGAGGAAGCCGCCCGTGCGCAGGAACGCTTCAACATCGCGCTGACCCAGGTCTCCGGGATGCAGGAGCGGCTTCTGGCCTCGGAGGACCGCCGCCGCGAGTTGGAGACCGGGATCGAAGCAATCCAGAACACCTTGCGCGAAACGATCAAGGAGCGTGACACCGCCCGGGCCGAGGCCGAGCGGGTCACGCTGGCGCTGAATGCCCAGTCCGGCGGCGCGACCGAGCTTGGCCGGGCTGGGGACACCCTTGCGACGCTGGAATTCCTGACCGGCGCCCTTGGCGAAGCGGCCGAAGAGCGCAACGAGGTCCTGGCCGAGGCCGAGGCCGCACGCGAGGAAGTCCAGGTCATCGCCGATGCGAAAGAGGCACTGGAACTGCGCAACGATGCGATCTTCACCAAGCTGGAAGAGGCGCTGACCGTCTCGGTCGAGCCCCTGGACAAGATGTTCCGCGAAGCCGGAATGTCGCCTGACGACCTGATCGGCGCCGTCCGCGAGGGCTATTCCGGCCAGGGCGGCCCGCTGACACCGATCTCGTTCTCGACCTCGGGTGCCGCGCCATCCGCCGAAGAACTGCGGGCGAATGCGATCCTTACCGGGCTGGACCGGATGAACATGTACCGCATCGCCGCGTTCAAGCTTCCCTTCGCCATGCCGGTCAAGGACAGCTTCCGCTGGACCAGTGGATTCGGCTACCGCCGTGACCCCAAGGGTGCGGGCACCCGGATGCACGAGGGCACCGACATGGCCGGGTCCTACGGCACGCCGATCTTGGCCACCGCCGACGGGGTCGTGGTCCACGCCGGCTGGGACAACGGCTATGGCCGCCTGGTCAAGATCAAGCACGATTTCGGCGTCGAGACGCGCTATGCCCACCTCAGCCAGATCCGGGTCGAAGTCGGCCAAAGGGTCTCGCGCGGGGACCGGATCGGTGATATGGGCAATTCAGGCCGTTCCACCGGCACGCATCTCCACTACGAGGTCCGCCTCGGCGGTGACGCCGTAAACCCGATGACCTTCATAAAGGCAGCGAAGAATGTTTTCTAAGAGCCGCATCAACGAGCCGGGCCCGAAGGCCGAGGTCGAGAAGCCCAAAACCCCGGAGACCCCGATGACCAAGCCCAGCATGGATTTCACCCCCTCTGCGCCGAAGGGCAAGGCGGCGGCTTCGGTGCTGTCCTCCGATCTCACCGTCGTGGGCAACCTGCGCACCACGGGTGACATCCAGGTCGAAGGCACCGTTGAGGGCGACATCCGCGCGCATCTTCTGACCGTCGGCGAAAGCGCCACCATCCGTGGCGAGATCGTGGCCGATGACATCGTCGTCAACGGCCGGGTCATCGGTCGCGTCCGGGGCCTGAAGGTCCGCCTGACCTCGACCGCCCGCGTCGAAGGCGACATCATCCACAAGACCATCGCCATCGAATCGGGCGCCCATTTCGAGGGCTCGGTCCAGCGCCAGGAAGATCCGTTGGCGAATGGCCGCGGCCCCGGTGGTGCGGTCCGTCTGGACACGCCCGTCCCCGCGACCGACGCCGAATAAGCCATCCGACCATGACCATTGCGCGGGCATCGGAGGGCACTCCGGTGCCCGTTTCCTTCTGTGCCGAGGCCGACCAGGGGATCATTCTCTGGGCGGCGATCCTGGCCTCGTCGATGGGATTCATCGACAGCTCGGTCACGTCGATCGCCCTGCCCGCCATGCGCGAGGCGCTGGGGGCGTCGCTCCCCCAGGCGCAGTGGATCAACGCGTCCTACCTTTTGGCAGTGTCCGCCTTGGTGCTGGTCGGCGGGGCGATGGGCGACCGTTTCGGGATCGCGCGGATCTTCTCGCTGGGCATTTTCGTTTTCGTGGCGGGGTCGCTGGCCTGTGCCTTTGCCCTGACACCGGAACAGATGATCGCCGCCCGCGCCGCCAAGGGGGTCGGGGCGGCGATGATGGTGCCGGGGTCGATGGCGATGATCTCGCGGGCCTATCCGCGCGCCGAACGCGGCCGGGCGCTGGGGCTCTGGGCCGCCGCCTCGACCCTGACGACGGCGCTGGGGCCGGTGCTGGGCGGCATGTTCGTCACCTGGGGCGGCGAGCTTGGCTGGCGGATGATCTTCGCGCTGAACCTGCCCCTGGGCCTGGTCGCGCTGTGGCTGGTCCGGGGCCGGACGCCGGGGGACATCGGCAAGCCGGGTGTGCGGGTGGACCTGCCCGGCGCAGGGTTGGCGACGCTGGGCCTGGGACTGATGGCCTGGGCGCTGACCGACGCCGCTGTCCCGGCCTGGGTCGCGCTGGCCGCCATTGCCAGCCTTGCGGCCTTCCTGGCCTGGGAGGCCGTCGCCCCTGCCCCGATGCTGCGGCTGGGCCTTTTCCGTAACCGCACGCTGGCGGTGACGAATGTGGTGACCTTTATCCTTTATTTCGCCTTGAACGGGGTGATGTTCTACCTGCCGATGACCGCCGTCACGGCCTGGGGCGTCACCGCGCTGGAGGTGACGGCGGCCTTCCTGCCGATCTCGATCCTGATCGGTCTGCTGTCCGCGCCCGCAGGCCGGATGGCCGACCGTTTCGGCGCGGGGCCGCTGATGGCCGCAGGCTCGGCCCTGGTCGCCTGCGCCTATGCGGGCCTTTGGCTTGCCGCGCCAACGGGCCAGTTCTGGGCCCATGTCGTGCCCCTGACCGCGCTGGCAGGCCTGGGCCTTGGGCTTGTCGTCGCGCCCCTGACGGCGGCGGCGATGCAGGGTGCCGAGGATGGCGAACAGGGTGCGGCCTCGGGGATCAACAACGCGGTGGCACGGGTCGCCGGGCTGATCGCGGTGGTATTGCTGGGCCGGGTTGCCGCCACAGCCTACGGGCCGGGTGCGCCGGGCTTCGGCGTCACCGGCGACAGCGCCCAGCATCTTGCCGCGACCGGGGCTGCCTTCGGCACAGTGGCGTTGGCTGCAAGCCTGATGGCCGCGCTGGCGGCAGTGCTGGCGCTGATGGTCGCGCGTCCGGCCCACTAAGGGCTTTCAGGTGATCGCACGGCGGTAAAGGTGCCAGCTTGCGTGCCCGAACAGCGGCAGGACGAGGAACAGACCCAGAAAGCCCGGCAGCATCCCCAGGAACAGGCAGACCGCGATCAGCGCGCCCCAGCCCAGCATCACGCGGGGGTTTTCCCGCACCAGCGCAAAGCTTGTCAGCATCGCGGTCACGAAATCCACCTCGCGGTCCAGAAGCATTGGCAGGCTGACCACCGTCAGACTGAACAGCAGGATCGCGAAGGCCGCCCCCACCGCCGTGCCGAAGCCCAGCATGATCAGCCCCTCGGGCGACAGGAACACCGCCAGAGAGGAGGACACGTTGGTCATCGTCGCGTTGCCCAGAAAGAGGGCAAAGATCATGTGCGACAGGAAGTTCCAGAACAGGAAATAGACCACGATCACCGCCGCGATGGCCGGGATCTGGCGGTCCTTCTGGCGGAAGATCACGCCGAAGATCTCGCCCGCCACCAGCGGCTCCCCAGCCTCCAGCCGCCGCGAGATTTCGTAGAACCCGCAGGCGATGAACGGGCCAAGGATCGGGAAGCCCGCACTGGCGGGCAGCGTCCACCAGACCTGGCCCTTGGTGGTCATCGCCCAGAGGATCAGCCAGCCGCCAAGGACATAGACCGCCGAGAAGGCAAGGCCCAGAAGTGGCGCGCGCTTGAAGTCGCGCCAGCCAAGCGCAAGGCTTTCCCGCAGGTCGGAGGCTTCGACCAGATTGATCTCGGGCGCGGCGGGCGGGTGCGTGACGGTCATGCCCAAATGTTAAGCGCCGGGCTACGCGTCAGGCAAGGGTTTTGCGGCTGTCAGTCGACGTCGGCAAAGTCGCCGCGCTTCTTGCCGCTGGCGTTCAGCGCCAGGGTTGCGGCCATGAACCCGTCAAGATCGCCGTTCAGGACGCCTTGCGTGTCGCTGGTCTCGTACCCGGTGCGCAGGTCCTTGACCATCTGATAGGGCTGCAGCACGTAGGACCGGATCTGGTTGCCCCAGCCCGCGTCGCCCTTGTTTTCATGCGCTTCGTTGATGGACGCGGTGCGGCGGTCCAGTTCCTGCTGGTAGAGGCGCGATTTCAGCGCCTTCATCGCGATGTCGCGGTTCTGGTGCTGGGATTTGAGCGACGAAGTCACCACGATCCCGGACGGAAAGTGGGTGATCCGCACGGCCGAGTCGGTCTTGTTGACGTGCTGACCGCCCGCGCCACTGGAGCGGACGGTGTCGATGCGGATGTCCTTGTCCTGGACCTCGATCTCGATGTTGTCGTCGACGACCGGGTAGACCCAGACCGAGCAGAAGCTGGTATGCCGCCGCGCCGCGCTGTCGTAGGGGCTGATGCGGACCAGCCGGTGCACGCCCGCCTCGGTCTTCAGCCAACCGTAGGCGTTCTTGCCGCTGATCTTATAGGACGCCGACTTGATCCCCGCGCCGTCGCCTTCGGATTCCGATTGCAGTTCCACGGTGTAGCCATGCGCCTCGGCCCAGCGGACATACATCCGCGCCAGCATGCTGGCCCAGTCGCAGCTTTCCGTGCCGCCCGCGCCCGCGTTGATTTCCAGGAAGGTGTCGTTGCCGTCGGCCTCGCCGTCCAACAGCGCCTCCAGCTCTTTCGCCTCGGCGACCTTCACCAGGTCGGTCAGCGCCGCCTCTGCCTCGCGCACGATGTCGGTATCGCCCTCGGCCTCGCCCAGCTCGATCAGCTCGACGTTTTCCTTCAGGCCGCCGTCGATCAGCTTGTAGGCGTTGACCGCATCCATCAGCGCCTGGCGGTCGCGCATCAGCTTTTGCGCCTTGGCCGGGTCGTTCCACAGGTCGGGGTCTTCGATCATCGCGTCGAATTCCTCCAGCCGGTGCGGCGCGGTTTCCCAATCCAACCGCTGCGCCAGAA
The DNA here is from genome assembly GCF_030694085.1 of Tabrizicola sp. Lineage (GTDB taxonomy): Bacteria > Pseudomonadota > Alphaproteobacteria > Rhodobacterales > Rhodobacteraceae > Tabrizicola. Next base: position 82,360 of record NZ_JAUXZE010000032.1, read on the forward strand.
GCTTCAGCGTCTTCTCGATGGCCTCGATATTGGCTTGGGTTTCGGCGCGCATGGGTCGGGTCCAGTCCTTGATCTTGGCCGTGGGTCATAAGGGTTTGACCGCGCCCCGGCAAGGGCGCGGCCCGGTTGGGTCTGCGGGGTCAGTAAAGTCCGCCCGATGAGACAGTGCCGAAATCGGCCTTCTTCGGGACCACGACCCGCTCGCCTTCCGAGTTGGTCACTGTGGTTCCCTGGTCGCCACCGCCGCCCTCACCCTCGCCATAGGCGAAGAGGGGCAGGTTCTCGCCCATTGCAAAGCCGCCGTCGACGACAAGGCCGATGCCGATCAGCGCCTCTTCGCCCTCGCGGAAGTATTCCGACACCACGTTGTCGCCCGAGGCGTTGTCGGGCAGGGGCATGCCGCTGAAGCGGTCGATCTTGCGGAAATAGCCGCCCGGCGGGACCTTGAAGTCACCGCCACCGTATTTCTTGATCGCGTCCTCCATGAAGTCCTGGAAGACGGGGACGCAAAGCGTGCCGCCGAAGGCGCTTTCGCCCAGCGTCCGGGGCTGGTCGAAGCCAATGTAGCAGCCCGCGACGATGTTCGAGGAGTAGCCGACAAACCAGACATCCTTGGCGTCGTTCGTGGTCCCGGTCTTGCCCGCAATCGGGACCGGCAGTTTCAGTCGGCTTGCCGATCCGCGCTGGACCACACCCCGCATCATGCTGGTCAGCTGATAGGCGGTGATCGCGTTCATAACCCGCTCGCGGTTGGTGTCGATCCTGACCCCCTGCCCCGCGGGCAGGTTGGGGTCGGCGCAGGTCTCGCAGACGCGCTGGTCGTGGCGGTAGATCGTCTTGCCGAAGCGGTCCTGCACGCGGTCGACCAGCGTCGGCTCTACCCGTTCACCACCGTTGGCGAACATAGCGTAGGCGGCGACCATCTTGAACAGCGTCGTCTCCTGCGCGCCAAGCGAGTTCGCCAGGAACGGCGCCATCCGGTCGTAGACGCCGAAGCGTTCGGCATAGCCCGCGACAGTCTGCATGCCGATTTCCTGCGCGATGCGGATCGTCATCAGGTTCCGGCTCTGCTCGATCCCGGTCCGCAACGGCGTCGGTCCGTAGAACTTGTTCGAGGCGTTCTTCGGGGTCCAGAGGCCCTGCGGCGTCTCGATCTCGATGGGCGCGTCGACGACGATCGTGGCGGGGGTAAAGCCGCTGTCCAGCGCGGCGGCATAAACAAACGGCTTGAAGCTGGACCCCGGCTGGCGGGTCGCCTGCGTGGTGCGGTTGAAGACGGAATCCTGATAGGAAAAGCCGCCCTGCATCGCCAGCACGCGGCCGGTGTTCACGTCCATAGCCATGAAGGCGCCCTGGACTTCCGGGACCTGGCGCAGCGACCAGCGATTGAAGGTGCCGTCGTCGTTCGTCACAGCGCGGACCAGAACCACATCGCCGACCGAGACCAGATCCCCCGCAACCTTGGCCTTCCTGGCCAATTCGCCGCCCTCAAGGCGCTTGCGCGCCCAGGTCACGTCCTCGGCCGGGATGAAATGGCCGTCCTCGTCGTCCATGACGCCTTCTATGCCGATGCGGGCGGCACTCTCTCCCACCTCCAGCACCACGGCGGGGAACCAGGCGTCCACGTCGCGCGGGACTTCGACTGCAGCAAGTGCCTCTCGCCAGGTCTGCTCGGAGTCCAGAACCTCGGCGGGCAGCACCTTGCCGGTGCCGCGCCAGACGCCCTGGTTGCGGTCATATTGTTCCAGCCCGCGGCGCAGCGCCTCGGCGGCGGACTTCTGCAGGGCGGGGTCGACGGTGGCGCGGATCGTCAGGCCGCCCGAGAAGAACTGCTCTTCGCCGAAGGTGCCCGACAGCTGACGGCGGATTTCGTCGGTGAAATAGTCGCGCGGCGGCAGCGATTCCCGGAAGGCTTCGAATTCGCCGCCCTGCACGGTTTCCAGCGGGGCCGCCTTGGCTTCCTCATAAGTCGCCTGGTCGATGTATTTGTTGTCCAGCATCTCGCCCAGGACGTAGTTCCGGCGGGAAATGGCATCCTCGCGCTGGCGGACCGGGTGCAGGTTGCCAGGGCGCTGCGCCAGGGCGGCCAGATAGGCGACCTCGGCGGCCGACAGGTTGGACAGGCCCTTGTTGTAATAGGTCTGTGCGGCCGACGCGACACCGTAGGAGTTCTGGCCCAGGAAGATTTCGTTCAGGTAAAGTTCAAGGATCTTTTCCTTGCTCATCGCGGTTTCGACCCGCGCGGCCAGGATGATCTCCTTGATCTTGCGTTCGGCGGTGCGGTCCGACGACAGCAGGAAGTTCTTCATCACCTGCTGGGTGATGGTGGACGCGCCCCGGCAGCGCCCGCCTTCCAGGCATTGCAGCAGGGCGACCACCATCCCGCGGGTGTCATAGCCCTGGTGCGTGTAGAAATTCTTGTCCTCGGCGCTGATGAAGGCCTGCTTGACCAGATCGGGGATATCCTCGGCTGCGACGAACAGCCGCCGCTCGCGGGCGAATTCGTCGATGATCTCACCCTCGCCCGAATAGATCCGGCTGATCGTTGCGGGGGTGTACTGCGCCAGATTCTCGATCGAGGGCAGGTCGCGGGAATACATGAAGAAGATGCCGCCGACGGTCAGCGCACCAAAGACCGCGCCCAGCGTCGCCGCCGAGAAGATCCCGCCCAGAACATTTCCGACAAACCTAAGCACAAAGCCCCCTTGTGTCTGCGCCCCCGCAGTATACCAGACGCGCCCCCGCGTCAAAACCTTGGCCGGTCACAAATGTCTGTCCGGGCGGGGTTCCGCAAGGGTCAGGGGTTGGCCGCAGCCCGCAGCGCCGTGTCTTCCGCGGACCAGGTGACCAGGGCCTGCAGCAGCGCCTCGGCCAGGGTCGCGCGCCAGGCCGGGTCGGACAGGCGCTGAAAATCGCGGTCCGAGGACAGGAACCCGACCTCAAGCAGGACCGATGGGATGTCGGGCGTCTTCAGGACCGAGAAGCCTCCCGATTGCTGCGGGTGCCGGTGCATCCGTATCTCGGCCGCCTTGATCGCCCCGACCATCGCTTGTGCCAATCGGTCGGTACGTGGCGCGGTCTCGGTCCGGGCCATGTCCATCAGAACCTCGGCCACCACGTCGTCCTGGTCTGTCAGGTCCACTCCAGCCAGAAGATCGTCGCGGTCATGCCGTTCGGCCAGCGCCGCCGCCGCCTCGTCCGAAGCCTCGGCGGCCAGGGTATAGACCGTGGCCCCCTGCGCGTCGCCTTCGGCCAGCGCATCGGCGTGCAACGACAGGAACAGGTCGGCCTCGGCCTCGCGTGCGATCGAGGTGCGGGTTTCCAGAGGCACGAAGACATCCTCGTCGCGCGTCATCACCACCCGGAAGCGGCCATCGCGGAGCAGGACTTCCTTTACCTCGCGCGCGAAGGTCAGCATCAGGGTGGCTTCGCTGACCCCGTCACGTTCGGCGCCGGGGTCGATGCCGCCGTGGCCGGGGTCCAGGACGACGACCAGCGGGCCGTTGCCTTGCGGCAGAGGCGGCACCAGCTGGGCCGCCTCGGGTAAGGCCCAGTCCGGCAGGTCAGGCCGCGCCGCCTCCAGCGCAAAACTGGCGGCATCCGTCGGCTCCAGCACGATCTCCAGCCGGGTCGCCTCGCCGGTCGACATTTCGGCCCGCGCGACCTTGTGCGGGGCTTCCAGCTCCAGCACCATGCGCGACCAGCCGGGACGGAAGCGGCCCGCCCGCAGCGAGACGCCGGGCTTGACGACGGCCAGGGTCTCGGCCCCCTTCCAGTCCACCTCGCGCGCGTCGATCACCAGACGGGGCGGGTTGTCCATCAGTCGCAGGCGCCAGGGCACCGGCTGGCTGAGTTCCAGCCGCAGCTCCAGCCCACTGCCGGTGGCCACGATCCCCGACCGCATCGGGTTCACCCTGGCCAGCGCCGACAGCTCTTGCGCCGCCGTGGGCAGGGCCAGAAATTGGGCCGCAAACGGGGCCAGGAGCAGGGTCAGGATCAGGGTTTTCAGCGGGGTCATCGCCGCCTTATCCCTGCTTGGCCGCGGTTTGTAAATTCCGCCCGCATCCCGCGGATCACAAAGCGGCGAGCGGCTTGTCTTGCCGCAAGGCCCCCCCTATCCTCCGCCCGCCGCAGATCCGCGGTCTTGCAGGAGCCTTCATGACCCGCCTTGCCCTTGGCCTGATCGCCGGCCTTGCCGCCTTGCCCGCTTTTGCCGAGGAGCCGGTCACCGCACCCGTCGCGACCATGACCGAGGCCGAGCGCAAGGCCTTCCGCGACGAAGTGCGGGCCTATCTTCTGGAAAACCCCGAGGTTCTGATCGAGGCGATGGACGTCCTGCAACAGCGCGAAGAGCGGGCGGGGCTGGACCGTGACAGCCAGATCATCGCAACCAACAGCGCGCGCATCTTCGCCAATCCGAACGACTGGGTCGGCGGCAACCCGGACGGCGACATCACCCTGGTCGAGTTCATGGACTATCGCTGCGGCTACTGCCGCAAGGCCTATGCCGAGGTCGAAGAGCTGATCGCGACCGATGGCAACATCCGCTTCGTGGTCAAGGAATTCCCAATCCTGGGCGAAGCGTCGATGCTGTCGGCCCAGTTCGCCATCGCGCTGCGCCAGCTGCACGGTGACGAGGCCTACGGAAAGGCGCATGATGCCCTGATCGCCCTGCGAGGCGAGCCTACGATCGAGACTCTCTCCCGGCTGGCAGGCGATCTGGGATACGAGGCACAACCGATCGTCGACCGGATGAACACGCCTGCGGTGATGGCGGTCATCCAGGACACTTATGCCTTGGCCGAGATGATGGACATCAGCGGCACTCCGGCCTTCATCATGGGGGATGGCGTGATGCGTGGCTATGCGCCGCTGAACATCATGCGCGACTTCGTCGCCGACATGCGCGCGGACGGCTGAACCCGGCTGCCCCGCGTGGCCCGCTGTGGCGGCGCGTTTGCCGGATACGCTTGGGCAAACGTCGCAGGCCAACTCGACTTGTGCTGCCGTCCCGCGCAGGATGCCGGAGTACACAGGCCCTATCCGAGCAGGCAGGCATGACCCGGACCTACCTTATTCTTCTGGCGGCCATCGTGGCCGAAGTGGTTGCGACGACCGCTTTGGCCCGGTCGGAAAGCTTTACCCGCCTCTGGCCTTCGCTGGTGGCGATCTTCGGCTATGCGGTGGCCTTCTGGCTTTTGTCCTATCCGCTGCGGGTGATGCCGACCGGGGTCGTCTATGCGATCTGGTCGGGCATGGGCATCGTGCTGATCAGCGGCGTGGCCTGGGTCTGGTATCGCCAGACGCTTGATTTTGCAGCCATCCTGGGGCTTGCCTTCATTCTGGTGGGGGTCTTGATCGTGAACCTCTTCTCGAAATCGATCCCCCACTAGGCCGCCTCAAGCCTCGACCGCCGTCGGTTCGGGCCGCAGCGCATGGGCAACCCAGAGGCCGACGCCGATCACGACCAGGCCGCCTCCAACCGCCGCGAAGGTTCCAGCAAGCCCCAGCCAGGCCACCAGCGGTGCCGACACCAGGGGCGAGGCGAACTGGCCCAGGAAGAACGCCGTGGTCAACAGGCCCGAGGCCCGCCCCCGCATCGTCGCCGGGACCCGCGCCATGAACCAGGTCGTGTAGTTGGGCATCGAGATCCCCATCCCCAACCCCGCGATCAGTGACCCCCACAGCACGCCATGCCAGTCCGTCGCGGTGGCATGTGCCAGAAAGCCCAAGCCGATCAGCACGAACGACAGCCCGAAGATCGTCATCGCCGACAGCCGCGCACGGATGCGGCCATACATCAGCGATACCGGGGCCGAGACGGTGACCAGCGCCGCCATCAGGGCGCCCACGACCAGGGGGCTGGTGGTCCCCAGCGCCTCCAGATGGAACGGCAGCCGGGTGGGCGTCACGTAGAACGCGACCTGGAACAGAAAGGCCAGCGGCGCGATGAAGGCATAGGCTGCCCAGGGGAAGCGGTCGGCGGTGGTCTGCACGGGCTTCGGCTGGTCGCGCTCGGCCGCGATCTGGCGGGCATGCGGACCAAGTGCCACGAACGCCAGCGCCGCGATGGGCAGGATCAGCGCATAGACCGCGAAGGCCCCGCGCCAGTGATAGCTGGCCAAGAGGCCCCCCAGCAGCATGAAGACGATCCCCGCCGCCGAGATCGCCGCCCCCTGCATCCCCAGAAACCGCGCCCTCTCCGGCCCCTGCCACAGGTCGCTGGCCCAGGTCATGCCCAGGTTCATCGTCCCTGCAACCCCCAGTCCCAGCGCAAGCCTCCCGACCAGCATCGCCCAGACACTTTCCGCCCAAAGACCCGAGGTCCCCCCGACCGCATAGAGCACCGCCGTCACCAGCAAGAGCTTCTGCCGGTCCCAGCGGTCGATCAGCACCCCCATCAGGCCCGCCGACAAGACGATGGCCAGCGAGGGAAGCGTCACGATCAGCCCGGCCAGCGTGTCGATATGCGGCACGTCGGCATAATGCGCCCGCAGGCCCGGCAAAGACGAGGCAACCGTCGCATTCGCCATGATCGTCATCGAGGCGAGGCCAAGCACAGCCGCCGTCACTGTTCCACTCACCGCGCGAGAGGACGGTGTTTCGGTCATTCGGGTCACGGGGGCTCCTTCGATCTGGTCTTGTGCAAGATGCCAAAGTCCACCATCATGGACAAGTCAGCCATTCCTGCAAGGTGCGTCCCGAATTATGGACAATGACATAGACCTCACCGCCCTGCGCGGCTTCCGCACCGTCCTGCGCGAGGGGTCCTTTTCGGCTGCAGCCCTGACGCTGCGGGTGCCGAAGTCCACCCTGTCGAAGCGCGTCGCCGACCTGGAATCCCACCTTGGCGTCCGGCTGATCGAGCGGTCCACCCGCACCCTCCGTGCCACGCAAGAGGGCGAGGTCCTTGCCGCCCGCGCCGACCGTCTTCTGGGCGAGGCCGAGGATATCCGGCGCGCGCTTGGCGAATCCGGCGGCACCCCGCGCGGGCATCTGCGGCTGGCCGTGCCGCAGGTGATCGGCAATCTTCTGATCGGCCCCATCGCTGCCGGGTTTCGCAAGCTTCACCCCGAGGTGACGCTGGAGATCCACTTCCTCGACCGCGCGCCCGACCTGCTGGAAGAAGGCTTCGACGGCTGCATCCGCTTCGGCCCGCTAGAGGATTCAAGCCAGGTCGCGCGCCGACTTTTGCACGGTCAGGCCATGCTGGCCGCATCGCCACACCTTCCCGGACTTGACGCCCTGCACCATCCCACGGAACTGGTCCGGTTTCCGCTGGTCGGTCTGGCAACGCTTTGGGCGGGGGGCCTGCCGCTCAGCAACGGGACCGATGAGATCACCCTGCCCTTCGCGCCGCCCTTGCGCCTGGGGTCGCACCTTGCGGTCCGCGATGCCGTGGTCGCCGGGGCCGGGATCGCCCCACTGCCCGGGATGATCGTCCGCGAGGAAATCGCGCAAGGCAGGCTGGTCCATGTGCTGCCGGACTGGTCCACACCGCGAAAGGCGATCTATTTCGTCTACCCCTCGGCCCAGTCGGTCACGGCGCGGCTGCGAGCCTTCATCGACCATCTGGCGCAGGAGTTGGGCGAGGATTAGGCGCCGCACCCGGTCCGCTCGTCGATGACTGCGTCACTCCTCGCTGGCGGCACCGACGAGAAGACGAAGTCGCACGAGGAGGAGCCCTTGCCTACTCCGCCGCCAGCTTCTCTGCCGCCTCGATCTCGGCGGCCTTCGCCTCGACCAGTTCGACGATGTGGTCCACCATCCGGTCGTTCGACAGGGTATGGTCCTGCTTGCCGGCGAGGTAGACCATCCCCTTGCCCGCGCCCCCGCCGGTAAAGCCGATATCGGTCATCAGCGCCTCACCCGGGCCGTTCACGACGCAGCCGATGATCGACAGGCTCATCGACGTGGTGATATGCGCCAGCCGGTCCTCCAGCGCCGAGACGGTCTTGATCACGTCGAACCCCTGCCGGGCGCAGGACGGGCACGAGATGATCGTCACCCCCCGGTGCCGCAGCCCCAGCGATTTCAGGATCTCGAAGCCGACCTTCACTTCCTCGACCGGGTCCGCCGAAAGCGAGACCCGGATCGTGTCGCCGATCCCCATCCACAACAGGTTTCCCAGACCGATGGCCGACTTCACCGTGCCGGAGACAAAGCCCCCGGCCTCGGTGATCCCCAGATGGATCGGCGCGTCGGTCGCATCGGCAAGCTGCTGGTAGGCAGCGGCGGCCATGAAGACGTCACTGGCCTTCACGCTGATCTTGAATTCGTGGAAATCGTTGTCCTGCAACAGCTTGATGTGGTCCAGGCCCGACTCCACCATCGCATCGGGGCACGGCTCGCCGTACTTGTCCAGAAGGTGCTTTTCCAGCGACCCGGCATTGACCCCGATGCGGATGCTGCACCCGTGGTCCTTTGCGGCGCGCACCACCTCGGCCACGCGGCGGGCGTCGCCGATGTTTCCGGGGTTGATCCGCAGGCAAGCCGCCCCGGCCTGGGCCGCCTCGATGGCGCGCTTGTAGTGGAAATGGATGTCCGCGACGATCGGCACCGGGCTTTCGGCCACGATTTCCTTCAGCGCCCGCGTCGAGTCCTCATCGGGGGTCGAGACCCGGACGATGTCCGCCCCGGCCACGGCACAGCGCTGGATCTGCTCGATCGTTGCGGCCACATCCGTTGTCAGCGTGTTGGTCATCGTCTGGACGCTGATCGGCGCATCCCCGCCCACCAGAACCTTGCCGACCCGGATCTGCCGCGAGGGCCGACGCTGGATGTTGCGCCAGGGGCGGATCGGATTGTGGGTCATGGGATCGGGCTCCGTTTCTTGCCGCCGCAGCATAAGCCGCGGGGGCAGTCCCGGCAATCCGCCTATTCGGTCCCAGCCAGGGCGGGAACCACGAAAGAGGCATCCGCTGTGGCAAAGCGCGCCAGGTCCTCATCCGCCATCGGATCGGCCTGGGCAAAGCTTTGCGTCAGCGCCTCGGGCGAGAGCGGAATATCCTTGGCCACCTGGGCACCAGGTGCCACGGGGCCGTAGGTCAGGCCGTCCACGACGAAATAGATCGAACCCGAGTTCCCCGTGCGGAACACCGCAGCGGTTTCCAGAGGCGGCACGGTGTAGCGTTCACCTGCATCCAGGATCTTCTCGAACAGGACCGTGCCGTCGGCGGCGTTCACACGCACCCAGGACGGACGCACGGCCAGGACTTCGATGCCCTGCTGCGCTTCGGCCACGACCTGCACTTCGCTCTCGACCGCCTGGTCAATGGCCTGATCCACGGCGTCCGCCTCGGCCACTTCGACAAGAACCCCCGTCTCACGCGGATTGATCGCAGCAATCGGACCATCACGCGACGTCAGGACGGGCACGTCCAGCGCCTGAGGCCGGTAAAGCCGGTCCAGCACATCCCGATTTGCAGAGCCTTCGGCGCTGGCCACGGCTTCAGCCGCAGGTTCCGCAGGGCGGGCCACGGCAATCTGCTGGCCGACGGTTCCGGCGTTCGACAAGGGATCGATCTGGGCCACCACGGTCGGGGCCTCGTCGACGGGCGCAAGCTGTACGCGCTGCACTTCCTGCAACACAGACCAGCCGCCGTAACCGATGGCCCCGATCAGAGCGACCAGGACGGCGATGGACCCGACGGCACCGGGTTCGATATGCGACCAGATCGCCTCGCCGCGCGGGATGAAGCTGGCATTGGGGTCGGCCAGCGGGTCAGCATGTTCAGCCCGGGCCCGGGCCTTGGCGAATTGCTGCGGTGCAGCGGCAGAGGACAGCCCATGCGACACGGTATAACCCGCTTCGGCACAGAAGCGTTCAAACGCCCACTCGGGGTCCATTGCCAGGTAGCGCGCATAGGACCGAACGTAACCTGCGACAAAGCCGGGGGTCTCGAAGGCCGATAGATCGGCGTTTTCGATGGCGGCGATGTAAGTCGCCTTGATCTTCAACTCGCGCTGGACGTCAAGCAGCGACTTGCCCAGCGTGGCACGTTCGCCACGCATAAGATCGCCGAGTCGCAACTCGAAGTCGTCAAAGCCCTTTGGCTTGTCCTCTTCGGTTGTCGAAGGTTTCGACCTCCAACCGATCATCTGCCCGCTGTCCCCTTCGGTGCACTCGTCTTCGTGGTCGCCTTCCCCAGCGACTCACATCGTTGTTCGTATTGGGCAAACAGTAACATAGGACAAGGGCTTTTCCACGGGCCAAAGCCCTTAGGCGACCTGTTCGGCGCGATTCAGCGCACAATGGGACCAGAGTGCATCCATCGCGCGCACCAGCCTGTCGATCTCCTGCGGGCCGTGCACCGGCGAGGGCGTGAAGCGCAGCCGCTCCGTCCCGCGCGGAACAGTCGGAAAATTGATCGGCTGGACATAGATGCCGTGGTCCTCCAGCAGCATGTCGGACAGCATCTTGCAGTGCACCGGATTGCCGACATGGACCGGGACGATGTGCGACCCGTGGTCGATGATCGGCAGGCCCATCGCCTTGAGGCGGGTCTTGAGGATCGTGGCCTGGGTCTGGTGCCGCGTCCGCAGTGCCTGACCGCCCGTCCCTTTCAGGAAGCGGACCGACGCCGCTGCACCCGCAGCAACCGCCGGCGGCAGGCTGGTCGTGAAGATGAAGCCCGGCGCATAGGACCGCACCGCATCCACCATCCGCGCCGAAGCTGCGACATAGCCGCCGAAGACACCGTAAGCCTTGGCAAGCGTGCCGTTGATGATGTCGACGCGGTGCATCTGCCCGTCGCGTTCCGCCACCCCTGCCCCGCGCGGACCATACATGCCGACTGCGTGCACTTCGTCCAGGTAGGTCAGCGCGTCAAACTCTTGCGCCAGATCGCAGATTTCCTTGATCGGACCAAAATCGCCATCCATCGAATAGATCGATTCGAAGGCGATCAGCTTCGGCGCCGCCGGATCATCCTTGGCCAGAAGCTCGCGCAGGTGGGCCACGTCATTGTGCCGGAAGATCCGCTTCTCGCCCCCGCCCCGCCGCACGCCTTCGATCATCGAGGCATGGTTCAGCGCGTCGGAATAGATGATCAGCCCCGGGAAGATGGTCCGCAGCGTCGAAAGCGTCGCGTCATTGGCGATATAGGCCGAGGTGAAGACCAGCGCGGCCTCTTTCCCGTGCAGGTCGGCAATCTCGGCTTCCAGCGCCTTGTGCCAGACCGTCGTGCCGCTGATGTTCCGCGTGCCACCCGACCCGGCGCCCGTGGCATCCAGCGCCGCGTGCATCGCGCCCAGCACCTCGGGATGCTGGCCCATGCCCAGATAATCGTTGCCGCACCAGACGGTGATGTCCTTCTTGGACCCGTCGGGCCGCGTCCAGACCGCATGGGGAAACTGGCCCTGGCTGCGCGCAATGTCGATGAAGGTGCGGTAGCGGCCTTCGTCGTGCAGGCGTTGCAGGCTGGCGTCGATCGCGTCGGTATATCTGGTCATGCGTCCCGGTTCCTTTTGCGATGGTTCTGCCTGAACCGCCGCAGGGGTGCCTTGATTTCGGTCAACTCGCCGGGATTGCCAAGGGGACGATTTGTCACCCCGATGCCGACGGCCCCCTTTCCATACCGCAGCCCGCCCGCTCTGGACAGTCCCAACCCGGCTGCTAGGCTGGTTCTTGATCAAATCCCGGAGAGTGCCATGCCCCCGTCCCTCGACGCCGTCCTTCAGCGCATCGACGAAACCCTGCCCCAGTCGCTGGACCGGCTGATGGAGCTGCTGCGTATCCCCTCGATCTCGACCGATCCCGCCTTTGCGGCCGATTGCGCGCGGACGGCCGACCATCTGGCCGCCGACCTTGCATCCCTCGGCTTTGACGCCCGCGCCGCCCGCACCCCCGGGCATCCGATGGTCGTGGCGCATGGCGGCGAGGGGCGCAGGCACATCCTCTTCTACGGCCACTATGACGTGCAACCCGTTGATCCGATTGAACTCTGGGACCGCGACCCCTTCGATCCCGAACTGCAGGACACCCCGAAAGGCAAGGTGATCCGCGCCCGGGGCGCGTCGGACGACAAGGGCCAGTTGATGACCTTCATCGAGGCCTGCCGGGCGTGGAAACACGTTCACGGCACCCTGCCCGGCAAGCTGACGATCTTTCTGGAGGGTGAGGAGGAATCGTCCTCCCCCTCCCTCATCCCCTTCCTGAAAGCCAACCGCGAGGAGTTGTCCTGCGACCTCGCCCTGATCTGCGATACCGGGCTGTTCGAGGGTGCCACCCCCGCCATCACCACCATGCTGCGCGGAATGGCGAAGGTCGAATTCACCATCCGCGCGGCGAACCGCGACCTTCATTCCGGGATGTATGGCGGGTTGGCGCAGAACCCGCTGCACCTGATGTCGCGCCTCTTGGCGGGCCTGCATGATTCCCAGGGCCGGGTTCAGGTCCCCGGCTTTTATGACGACGTGGACGAACTGCCCGACACGCTGCGCCAGCAATGGCAGGCCCTGTCCTTCGACCATGCCCGCTATCTGGGCGACGTCGGCCTTTCGGTCCCGGCAGGCGAACAGGATCGCACGCCCTTGGAAAAGATCTGGTCCCGCCCGACCGCCGAAGTGAACGGCATGTGGGGCGGCTATACCGGCGCAGGCTTCAAGACCGTGCTGCCGTCCGAAGCCCACGCCAAGGTCTCGTTCCGCCTGGTCTCGCGCCAGGACCCCGAAAAGATCCGTGCCTCCTTCATGACCTGGGCCGCGGCGCAACTGCCCGCCAATTGCGAAATCGTCTGGGACGGCGACGGCGAGGGCGGGTCCCCGGCTTCGGTGATGGAAATCTCGGACCCCGCGTTCGAGGCCGCCCGCCAGGCCCTGACCGAGGAATGGGGCCGCCCCGCCGCTTTCGTGGGCGCTGGCGGGTCGATCCCGGTGGCCGGCTACTTCAAGTCGATCCTCGGCATGGACGCGATGCTGATCGGCTTTGGCCGCGACGACGACCAGATCCACTCGCCGAACGAGAAGTACGACCTGGAGTCGTTCCACAAGGGCATCCGCTCCTGGGCCCGCATCCTGGCCCGCATCGCGTGATGCCCCCGGTCGAAATGCTTGAACTTCGCGACGCAAGGCCCGAAGATGAAAGCGATTTCCTGCGGCTCTGGCAGGGGTTCTGCGACGGCTACGGCATCACCCTGCCGCCCGAGGTGACCGCCTTCACCTGGGCCCGCCTGATGGACCCCGCCAACCCCCTGACCGCGCGCCTCGCCTGCCTGGACGGCACCCCGCAGGGCTTTGCGATCCACCAGCACCACCCCTCCACCTGGGTCCTGGGCGACGACGGCTATCTGGAAGACCTCTTCGTCGCCCCCGAAGCCCGCGGCAAAGGCCTTGGCCGCGCGCTGATCGAGGACCTGATCGCCATCGCCCGCGCGAAGAGCTGGCGCAGGCTTTACTGGCTGACCGAGATCGAAAACGCGACCGCGCGCCGTCTCTATAACCAGTTCTGCGACAACGACGGCCATATCCGCTATCGCATGACCCTGTAGGCGGTCGGTCAGGCTCCGGTTTCGCGCGCCAACTCGACAAGCAGCCGGTCCGCATCCGAAACGGTCAGCTTTGGCAGGTCTTCGCAGACCTTGTACCAGGGCAACTGCGTGTCGGCGTAGATGTGCCGCGTCATGCGCGCGTCGGCGGGCCGGTCAAGGCTGCCGACCGTCAGGTTCGTCAGCCAGTCGTCCTCGGGCCGGACCGCCTGCCAGACCAGCCGGGATCCACAGGTGCCGCAGAACCCGCGCTTGCCCTCGGGCGAGGAGGCGTAATACTGCGGCTCCTCCTTCAGGTATTTCAGCGTTCCTGCCTTGATCAGCACGGTGATCTCGGCTGGCTGTCCGGTGCTGTGCTGGCAGATGGTGCAATGGCAGATATAGCCGTTGTGCAGAAAGACTTCGGCCTCATAGCGGACCCGGCCGCAAAGACAGCCGCCGGTGACCCTGGTGGTGTGATGCTGCATGACGCGACTCCCCCGCCCTGTCGCGCAAGTAGCCCATGGCCGGAGCCCTGGTGTCAAACCTGATCTCCTGGCGCTGTGGCGCCCTCAGCCCGCCGGGCCGCTGCCTGCCATGCGAACCAGTTTCAGCCCAAGCAGAACAAAGGGTGCGGCATGCATCAGAAGGTCGAAGATATCGACCGGCTTCACCAGATCGCCCGCAACCAGCATCTTGAGCTTTTCCCAGATATGCGGCTCGGGAAAGAACGGCGCGAGGCCAAGGGTCAGCGCTGCAAGGATCAGGATCGACAGCGGGATCTGGTCGAGAAAGGCCATGCGGGTTCCTCCTGCCGGGAACGGCCCGGCCCACAGACAGGTCCTACCCTGAAATCGCGCAAGGCCGCCATGCGACACCCTGACTGTAAGGTCAGTCCTGGGTGGATGAGGGGAAGCTGGCGCGGTGGACGGGGCTCGAACCCGCGACCCCCGGCGTGACAGGCCGGTACTCTAACCAACTGAGCTACCACCGCGCGCTGAGGGGCCAGATAAGGGGTTGGTGAAGGGGCGTCAAGCGGGAAACGGTGGGGTTCCTTGCGGGAGGAGGTTAGCCTCGAAACAAGGCGCGACAGGCGAGGGTCGGCCTGGCGAGAAGGACAGATGCAGGGTGCGTGGCCTCACGCAGCCTTGCTACACAGGGAAGGCGGGCTGGCAGGAAAGACCTTCGCACACACGCATACCTTGCTATTCTTCGCCCAATGAATCGTTGAAGGGCTAGGGATTTGGACGGGAATGTTGGCGTTATGTCGGTGCTGGCACTTGCGTCGGTCGTTTGTTTCGCCGGCATGGTGTACCCGTTCAAGCCGTTCAGGAGGCGTTGGATTGCGCTCGTTTCGCTTCTCGCCTGTTTCGTTCTTGTCGGCGTCCTTGCCCCGAAGAACGCCCCCACGCAAATCGCAGCACCCGACCCTAACCCGCGTCCCTGGTCCGCGACCGAAGACGACGGCAAGTTTTGGGTCACGTCCGAAAGGTTGAACCGTCGCACCTGCCCATCGAATAGTTGCGGCGTTGTCGGGCAGTTCTTCTTTCGTGAAGGTACCAGCGTTCTGGAACGCCGCGACGGTTGGGCCCGCGTGACCAAAAGCTACGACGCTTCATGCGTGAATGGACGCAGCCAATACGTTGATACTGGCAACGCATCTTGCGACCCTGCAAATGGCATCATCGATGGGCAATTCGCCGAATGGGTTTCGGCTGAATATCTTTCGGATGTCCGCCCGCCTGATCCAGCCGCGGGCGCTGCGGGGATTGAAGCATTGGTGGCCGGATCCGACGACTTCGCGCGACACAGAGTTGCGTTTGCAGAAGCAGCCCAATCGCTGATTGCGCAGGGTAGATGCAAGGATCAAGATTTCCGGGACATGGGCGGTTGGCTGAAGTCCTCCAACCATCGCAACCAACCTATCTACTTCACTTACTGCGGTGGTTCGACTGTGGCTAACCGTCTTTACCTGAACGCAGATACCGGCGAAGTCTTCCGCTAAGCTGGCCGTAGGGTGCGTGATTTCACGCACCAAACACGTTTCGAACATGCGCACCAAGCTTTACTTGCCACCACACAACACCCGACCGAGTAGTCTCCTGCAAACCCTCCCGTTCGGCCGCGGTGCGTGCAATCACGCACCCTACGGGGGTTTGAGGCTGACGCGTCGTCACCACCCATACCTGCCCTCCCGACTATCGCGTTGGGCCGGCGAAAGCGTCCAGACGGCATGCAGGTGGTCAGGCAGAACCACCCAGGAATCGATGCGGAACGGGCGTTCGGCGCGAGTCACCTCCACTGCCCGACGCGGCAGCGTGGCATGGTCTGTCAAGGTCCGGGCGGCGCGGTCAGCCAGGGGCACGGGGAGGACACCAAGGCACCGGAAACGCGGGGACGAAGGTAACGCGACATGGCCAAAAGCATGGCTTTGAGACGTTAATAAACCTCTAACGTCCGCGACCAACCCATTGGTATCACTGGGATATCCAGAAATGTCCACCGTGGACATCCTTGAGGTCGATCCAGGAAAGGGAAGCTGGCGCGGTGGACGGGGCTCGAACCCGCGACCCCCGGCGTGACAGGCCGGTACTCTAACCAACTGAGCTACCACCGCGCGCTGTGGGGCGGGATAGACGCTTCCCCCGGGGGCGTCAATGGGGGAAGCACGGGATTTTCACCGGCCACCGCTACCTTTCCGGTGCCGGGATGAACTCGTCGTCGTCGTGGGGGGGCAGCTTGAATCTGCCGTGCATCCAGTCCCCGGCCCGCCAGGCCTCGCGCGCGGCGTCGATCTTCTCTTTCGAGGAGGCGACGAAGTTCCACCAGATGAAGCGGGGCCCGTCCATCGTGGCGCCGCCGAGAAGCATGATCCGGGCACCCTGCGGGCCTGCCTTGACCGAGACCCGGTCGCCCGGGCGGAAGACCAGCATCCGGCCGGCCTCGAAGGTCTGACCCGCACATGAGATCTCGCCGTCCAGGATGTAGACCCCGCGGTCCTCATGGTCGTCGGGCAGCGGGATCGAGGCGCCGGGCTGGAGGCGGGCGTCGGCGTAGAAGACCTCGGAGGGCATATCCAGGCCGACCTTCTCGCCCCAAGCGGTGCCGAGGATCAGGCGGACCTGTTTTCCCTCGCCCTCCAGTTCCGGCAGGGCGGCGCGTTCCAGGTGGGCAAAACCGGCGGCATCTTCCTCGCGGTCCTTTGGCAGGGCAAGCCAGGTTTGCAGGCCGAAGAGGGAAAGGGGGGCCTTTCGGGCCTCGCCATCGGTCCGTTCGGAGTGAGTGATCCCCTGCCCCGCCATCATCCAGTTGACCGCGCCGGGCTCGATCCAGAGGTCGGTGCCCAGGCTGTCACGGTGGTGCATCTTTCCCTTCAGAAGATAGGTGACTGTCCCGAGGCCGATGTGCGGATGGGGGCGGACGTCGATGCCCTGGCCGGTCAGGAATTCGGCCGGGCCCATCTGGTCGAAGAAGATGAAGGGCCCCACCATCTGCCGCTGGGCCGAGGGCAGCGCGCGACGGACTTCGAACCCGCCAAGGTCGCGGGCGCGAGGGACGATGACGGTCTCGATCTGGTCGACCTGGGTTCCGATCGGAATGGAAGGGTCGAGAAGCGGATTCCACATGGGCTGTCTCCTTTGGAGATGAAGGTAGACCCGGGGGGCCGGAATTTCATCCCGATGTGTCCGCGCGGAGGGTGTGCGGGGGTGAACAGGGAAAAGTGTCCACGGTGGACAAACGCTGAATACCATTTTGTATCAATAGCTTGGTTTCGGGCATTAACGGTTTCTCAACACCTGCAGACACCCGCGCTTCTGCCCCACGGCGCGCGTCGTCGACTGCGTCGCGCCTCGCTGCGCCACCCGACGAGAAGCCGAAGGCGCACGAGGAGGTTTCCCTCACGAGGCGCTTGAATTGCACGAACGGATAATATCGGATGACATCAGAGAATCGGAAAGGCCCCCTCCTCGTGACAATCCGCTCGAATTTCCCTGCCGAGATCACCGAAATCGAAGACCTGTCGATCCCGATGCCCGACGGCACCCGACTGTCCGCAAGGGTCTGGCTGCCCGTCGATGCCACCGCTCGCCCCGTCCCGGCCGTGCTGGAATACATCCCCTACCGCAAGCGCGACGGGACCCTGGCCCGCGACGAGCTGATGCATCCTTACGTGGCGGGCCACGGCTATGCCTGCGTCCGGGTCGACATCCGGGGCAATGGCGACAGCGATGGGCTGATGGAGGACGAATACTCGGCGCAAGAGCTGCAAGACGCCTGTGACGTGATCGCCTGGCTGGCAAAGCAGGACTGGTGCAGCGGCAGCGTGGGGATGATGGGGAAAAGCTGGGGCGGGTTCAACTGCCTGCAGACGGCGTTTCTGCAACCCCCGGCACTGAGGGCGGTGATCTCGGTCTATTCCACGACCGACCGCTTTGCCGATGACATCCACTTCAAGGGCGGCGCTTTGCTGGGGGAAAACTTCGGCTGGGGGTCGGTGATGCTGAGCTATTCGTCGCGCCCCGGCGATCCTCTGCTGCACAATGGCTGGCGCGAGACCTGGTTGCAGCGGTTGCAGAACCAGCCTTTCCATGCGCCGGGCTGGGCGTCGCACCAGACGCGCGACGCCTATTGGAAGCACGGCTCGATCTGCGAGGACTGGGACCGGATGACCGTCCCGATCCTGTCCTTCGGCGGCTGGAACGACAACTACATGAACACTGTGGCCGCGCTGATGGAGAATGCGCGCGGGCCGGTGAAGGGGATCATCGGGCCCTGGGTGCATCAGTATCCGCATACGGCAGTGCCGGGACCGAAGATCGGGTTCCTGCAACTTGCGATCCGCTGGTGGGACCGCTGGCTGAAGGACATCCCGAACGGGGCCGAGGATGATCCGGCCTTCCGCGCCTACATGCTGCACTCGGCACCGCCGAACCCAAGCGCGGACCACCGCGACGGGCACTGGATTGCGGAATCGGAATGGCCGACGCCCCGGGTGTCGCGCCGGGTTTTGCTGGTTTCGGATGCGGGGTTGGGGGTTGCTGGGCCGCTCACAGCCAGCCTCTGCACGCCGCAGCATCTGGGCATGACGGCGGGCGAGTTCTTTCCGATGGGGCTGAATGGCGAGATGTCGGGCGACCAGCGCACGGATGATGCGTTGTCGGTCTGTTTCGATGCGGCAGCCTTGTCGGAGCCGCTGGAGCTGCTGGGCGCCGCAAGACTGTCGCTGCGTCTGGCGTCGGACAAGCCGCTGGCCTTCCTGGTGGCGCGGCTGTGCGACGTGGCGCCGGATGGGTCCTCGGTCAGGATCGCGCATGGCATCCTGAACCTCTGCCACCGCCGCAGCCCCGAAGCGCCGGAGCCGATGCTGCCTGGCGTGCCGGAGGATGTGACGCTGGTCCTGGACCAGATGGGCTATCGGGTGGCCGCGGGGCACAAGCTGCGGCTGGCGCTGTCGACGACCTACTGGCCCTTCGTCTGGCCCAGCCCCGAAGCGGCAACGCTGCAGATCAGCCAAGCGAGTCTGGACCTGCCGGTCCATCAGGGGACGGGCGAGGAATGGGTGCCTCCACCCGCCGAGACGGCAGCCCCCTGGAAGCACCGGATGCTGCGGGTCGGGTCGGCCAGCCGCAAGATCGAGAGCGACCTGATTGCGGGCCGTCATGCGCTGGTGGTCGAGGACGACCAGGGCGACCCGGAGAACCTGACGCATGGGCTGGTGACGGGCGAGCATACGACGGAACGCTGGGAGATCGGTGCAGACCCCTTGTCCGCGCGGGCCGAGATCACCTGGGAGCAACACCTGTCGCGCGGCGACTGGCGGGTGCGGACGCGGGCCGAGACGGTGATGACCGCGACGGCCACGCATCTGCGGATGCAGGCGATCTTGACCGCATGGGAGAGCGGAACAGTCGTTTTCCAGCGCGACTGGGACGAGACGGTTGCACGAGACTTTGTGTAACCGCGCGTGAGAAATCGTTTGTCGCACGGGGCGGTTCGCGGTTTATTGATCCTCAAGTCAACAAAAGAATCCCCGAAACGGGGCCAATCAGGGAGACGGCAATGAACGACAAGCACAAGCAGCTTGACTGGATGGTGGCGCAGGCCAAGCAGGGTCGGATGACCCGGCGCGAATTCGTCGGGCGGACGACGGCCCTTGGCGTGTCGGCGGGCCTTGCCTCGGCGCTGTTCGGCAAGGCGGTGCAGGCGCAGGAGGCCAAGAAGGGCGGCGTGATCCGTGTCGGCATGCAGGGCGGGGAATCGACCAACAGCCTTGATCCGGCGCTGGCGGCTTCGGAAGTGCCGTTCCAGGTGAACATGACCTGGGGCGAGATGCTGTGCGACGTGAACCCTGACGGCACGATCGACCCGCGGATCGCCGAAGAGATCTCGTCCAACGCCGACGCGACGGAATGGAAGTTCAAGATCCGCGCGGGCGTGGAATATCACGGCGGCGGCACGGTGACGGCCGAGGACGTGGTGGCGACGCTGAAGCGGCACACCGACGAGAAGGCGCAGTCCGGCGCACTGGGGATCGTGCAGGGCATCACGGACATGAAGGCCGAGGGGGACATGGTCACCCTGAAGCTGAACGCAGCCAACGCCGACCTGCCCTTCCTGATGGGCGACTATCACCTGATCATCCAGCCCGGCGGCGGCGTGGACAATCCGGCGGCTGGCATCGGCGCGGGGCCCTACCAGGTCGTCGTGAACGAACCCGGCGTCCGGCACACGTTCAAGAAGCACGCGAACTACTTCGACAGCACCATCGGCCATGCCGACGAGGTCGAGATCCTGGTCATCAACGACAACACGGCGCGGACGGCGGCGCTGCAGTCGGGCCAGATCCACATGATCAACCGGGTCGACCCGAAGATCGTCGACCTTCTGAAGGGCGTGCCGGGGGTGCAGATCAAGGCCGTCCCGGGTCGGGGGCACTATGTCTTCATCATGCACTGCGACAAGGCCCCCTTCGACAACAACGACCTGCGGATGGCGCTGAAACTTGCGATCAACCGGGGCGAGATGGTCGAGAAGATCCTGGGCGGCCTTGGCACCCCGGGCAACGACTTCCCGATCAACGCGGCCTACCCGCTGTTCGAGGACACGTTCGAGCAGCGTGAATACGACGCGGCGAAGGCGGCAGAGTATTATGCGAAGTCCGGCCATGACGGCAGCCCGATCGTTCTGGCGACCGCTCCGGGGGCTTTCCCGGGCGCGGTCGATGCGGCGAACCTGTTCGCGGCCAGCGCCAATGCGGCGGGCATCCCGTTGCAGGTGAAGCTGGAGCCCGATGACGGCTACTGGTCGAACGTCTGGAACGTGGCGCCGTTCTGCGCGTCCTACTGGGGCGGGCGGCCGGTGCAGGACCAGATGTACTCGACGGCCTATCTGTCGACCGCCGAATGGAACGACACCAAGTTCAGGAACGCCAAGTTCGACGAGCTGCTGCTTGCCGCCCGGGGCGAGCTGGACACTGCAAAGCGCAGCGGCATGTACAGCGAAATGGCGCAGATCCTGCGCGACGAGGGTGGCCTGATCCTGCCGATGTTCAACGACTTCGTGTCGGGCGTCAGCGACAACATCGGCGGCTGGGTCGACGACCCGAACGGCGAGCTGATGAACGGTCGTGCGCAGGTCCGTTGCTGGCTGAACGCCTGAGGCCGGCCCGGTGCATCCGATCCTGAAACTGCTGGTCCAGCGCATCGCGCTGGGCCTCCTGCTCTTGCTGGCCGTGTCCGCAGTGATCTTCCTGGGCGTCGAGGCGCTGCCCGGCGATACCGCACAGGCGATCCTGGGCCAGCAGGCGACGCCCGAGGCGCTGGCCAACCTGCGCGAGAAGATGGGGCTGAACGAGCCACCGCTGACGCGCTATTTTCAGTGGCTGGGCGGTATCCTGACGGGTGATCTGGGCAAGGCCCTGACGAATGGTGCCGACATCGCGCAGTCGATCGGGCAGAGGCTGGGGAACACGCTGTTCCTGGCCGGATGCGCTGCGGCCATTTCGGTACCGCTGGCGATCCTGCTTGGGCTGACCGCTGCGCGCCATGCCGGAAAATGGCCGGACAAGGTGATCTCGGGGATCACGCTGACCACGATCAGCCTGCCCGAATTCGTGGCGGCCTATTTCGTCATCTACATCTTCACCCAACTGATCCCGATCTTTCAGCCCGTGGCGATGGTCTTTCCCGGCATGACCTTCTGGGCCAAGCTGAACGCGGTCGCACTGCCCGTCATCGTGCTGGTGCTTGTCGTCCTGGCGCACATGATGCGGATGACGCGGGCGGCGATCCTGAACGTCATGCAGTCCGCCTATATCGAGACGGCAGAACTCAAGGGTCTGTCCCCGATGACGGTGATCTGGCGTCACGCCTTCCCGAACGCCATCGCCCCGGTCGTCAGTGTCGTGATGCTGAACATGGCCTACCTTGTCGTCGGCGTCGTCGTGGTGGAGGTGGTCTTCGGCTACAACGCGCTGGGGCAGTACCTGGTCGACCACGTCACCAAGCGTGACCTGCCCGTGGTGCAGGCCGTCGGCCTGATCTTTGCCGCCGTCTACATCTTCCTGAACATGCTGGCCGACATCATCGGCATCCTGGCCAACCCGCGTCTGAGGCACCCGAAATGAGGATCCCCATTTCTGCCCTCATCGGACTGGTGCTGACCGGCACCTTCCTCTTTGTCGCAATCTTCGCGCAATGGATTGCGCCGTACCCGATCAGGGACGTCTCCGGTGGGCAGTGGGAGGGTCCTTCGGCACAGTTCTGGCTGGGGACCGACACCATCGGCCGAGATATCCTGAGCCGCCTGATCTACGGCGCGC
This sequence comes from Tabrizicola sp., assembly GCF_030694085.1. Lineage (GTDB taxonomy): Bacteria > Pseudomonadota > Alphaproteobacteria > Rhodobacterales > Rhodobacteraceae > Tabrizicola. Next base: position 104,647 of record NZ_JAUXZE010000032.1, read on the forward strand.
AGATCACCATCTTCGTGGCGCTGGCCTCTTCTGTGCTGGCCTTTTCGCTAGGGGCCTTCCTGGGGTTCCTTGCGGCGGTCAAGGGCGGCTGGATCGATCAGGTCCTGTCGCGGATCGTCGATCTGGTGATGGCGGTGCCCTCGCTGATCGTGGCGCTGGTGATGCTGTCGGTGCTGCCCTTGAACCTGACCGTGCTGATCCTGGTGATGGGGGTGCTGGATTCGACGCGGGTGTTCCGGCTGTCCCGCGCCGTTGCCGCCGACATTGCGGTGATGGACTATGTCGAGGCCGCGAAACTGCGCGGCGAGAAAGGCACCTGGGTCATCTTCCGGGAAATCCTGCCCAACGCCCTGTCGCCCCTGGTGGCCGAGTTCGGGCTGCGGTTCATCTTCGCGGTCCTGTTCATTTCGACCTTGTCGTTCCTGGGCCTGGGCATCCAGCCGCCCTTGGCCGACTGGGGCGGGATGGTGAAGGAAAACAAGGACGGGCTGATCTATGGCAAGTCGGCCGCCCTGTTGCCGGCCGCCGCGATTGCCGCGCTGGCGATCAGCGTCAACCTGGTCGCCGACTGGATTCTGACACGCACCTCCAGCCTGAAAGGAGGCCGCGGTGGCTGATCCCCTGTTGCAGATCAAGGGCCTGGTGATCGAAGCGACGTCCTATCCGCCGGGCGAGCCTCCCAAAGAGGTGACGCTGGTGCATGGGGTGGACCTGACCCTGGCACGCGGCCGCGTGCTGGGCCTGATCGGAGAATCGGGGGCCGGCAAGTCCACCATCGGGCTGTCCGCGATGGCCTACGGGCGCGGCGGTGTGCGGCTGACCGGGGGCACGATCCATCTGAACGGACGGGAAATCCGGCTGGCGGATGCCAAGGCATTGCGCGCCCTGCGGGGGCGCGAGGTGACCTATGTCTCGCAATCTGCGGCGGCCAGTTTCAATCCGGCCAGGCAGATCATGGAGCAGGTTATCGAATCCTCGCTGTCGCATGGGCTGATGACCAAGCCCGAGGCCGAGGCACGGGCGGTGGCGCTGTTCCGCAAGCTGGGGCTGCCGAACCCGGAAAGCATCGGCAAGCGCTATCCGCACCAGGTGTCGGGCGGGCAGTTGCAGCGGTGCATGACGGCGATGGCGCTGTGCCCGAAGCCCGATCTGGTGATTTTCGACGAACCGACGACCGCTCTGGACGTCACCACGCAGATCGATGTCCTTGCCGCGATCAAGGAGGCGATCCGGGATACCCATGTCGCTGCGCTCTATATCACGCATGACCTTGCCGTGGTGGCGCAGGTCGCAGACGACATCATGGTGCTGCGGCATGGCCGGATGGTGGAGTTGGGCGAGACCGGCCAGATCATCCACCGGCCGACGCAGGACTATACGAAGGCGCTGGTCTCGGTCCGCAGTCTTGACCATGTGGAAAAGGCTCCCGCACCGCCGATCCTGCAGGTGCAGAACCTGACGGCGCGGTATCGGGGGACGAATTTCGACGTCTTGAAGAACGTCTCGGTGGACCTTCCGGTGGGTCAGACGCTGGCTGTGGTCGGCGAAAGCGGCTCGGGCAAGTCGACACTGGCGCGGGCGATCACCGGGCTTTTGCCGCCGTCGGCGGGGCGGATCACCTTTGCCGGGCGGCAATTGTCGGCGGACCTTGCGGGGCGCACCAAGGACGACCTGCGCGAGATCCAGATGATCTACCAGATGGCCGACACCGCGATGAACCCGCGACAGACCGTGGGCACGATCATCGGGCGACCGCTGGAGTTCTACTTCGGTCTGAAGGGCGAGGCGCGGGACCGCCGGGTGCAGGAGCTTCTGGACCAGATCGAGATGGGCAAGGGATTTGCCGACCGCTTTCCGGCGGAACTTTCGGGGGGCCAGAAGCAGCGGGTCTGCATCGCGCGGGCGCTGGCGGCGAACCCGAAGCTGATCATCTGCGATGAGGTGACCTCGGCGTTGGACCCGCTGGTGGCGGACGGAATTCTGAAACTGTTGCTGAACCTGCAGGCCGAAGCGGGGGTGGCCTACCTTTTCATCACGCATGATCTGGCGACGGTGAAGGCCATCGCCGACAAGATTGCGGTAATGTTCAAGGGGGCCGTGGTGCGCTACGGGCAGAAGACCGACGTGCTGACCCCGCCCTTCGACGATTACACCGACCTCTTGCTGTCCTCGGTCCCGGAGATGGAACAGGGCTGGCTGGAACAGGTGATCGCGCATCGGAAGATGGAAAGTGCGGGGAACTGAACTGCTGCTCGTCGATGACTGCGTCGCTCCTCGCTGGGGTGCCATCCGACGAGAAGACGAAGTCGCACGAGGAGGCGTCCGGCCGAAATGACCAAACTTCTGCTTATCATCCTGGACGGAGTCCCCTACCGGAACTGGCGGCGGCTCTTCGGCAACCTGGAAGGCTGGGTCGAACAGGGCGAGGCCCAGGTGCGGCGGATGCGGGCGGTGCTGCCTTCGACGTCGGCGTCCTGCTACGCCTCGATCCACACCGGGGTGCCGCCGCAGCAACACCACATCTGGGACAATGCGGATATCCGGCGGGTCACCTATCCCGACGTCTTCAGCGAGGTGACGCTGGCGGGAAAGAAGACGGGCGCCGTGACGCACAGCTACTGGTCGGAATTCTTCAACCGCGCGCCCTTCGATGTGGTCCGCGACATCGAATATGACGAGCCGGGGGGGCCGATCACGCACGGGCGGTTTCACACGATGCACGGCTACGGGCACGCGAACCAGATGACGCCGTCGGACCATGATCTATTCGGGACGTTGACGCGGCTGTGCGAGGTCAAGGGCATCGACTACGGCATCCTGCACACCTGCACTCTGGACAGCATGGGCCACCGCTTCTTCCACGACTGCGCCGAGATGGACCATGCCTGCTTCCACATGGACGCGATCCTGGCCCCGTTCCTCCACCGCTGGCGGAAATCGGGCTACGAGGTCATCGTCACCGCCGACCACGGCCAGGACGCGCGCGGGCATCATGGCGGGACCGGCGAGGATCAGCGGGACTTTGCGTTCTATTACTTCGGAACCAGCAGTTTGCCGCCCGAAGATCATGTGCTGGATCAACTGGCGCTGGCGCCGTCCATCTTGACGCGGATGGGGGTGCCGGTGCCGCCGACGATGCAGGCCAAACCCTTCTTCACCCCCTGAACCCCCGATATTCACGACCCGGTGTGCAGCACCTGGCGGCAGTCCCGACCTCTGGACATGCTGCCGAATTCGCCGCATAGACGCGCGACCGGCCCCGCCTGACGCCCTTTTCGGAGACCTGCCTGCCGATGACTGCAAAGACCCGCCTCCTGATCATGGGTCTGATTCTGCCGCTGGCGGCCTGTGCGAGCGGCACCAGCCCGATGCAGCTCTATCCGTTGCAGGGCCCCATCGCGGATGCCGACCCGACGCTGGTCATCCAGGCGACGGCGAAGAACACCACCGGCACGTCGGGTGAACTTACCTTCCGCCTGCCCGAACGCGGGCGCTGCACCGGCACCTGGTCCTCGCTGACCCCGCGCACGGTGTCGAACACCAAGGGGATGTCGCTGACCTTCAAGAAGACCGGCGGCGAAGTCGGGCGGGAGATCGAGACGGTCGCAGGCGTGAACAACGGCGAGATCTATGCCGTCTGCGCCGATGGGACCCGCGTGCAAGGCACCTTTGTCATCGGGTCGGGCACGGCCAGCGGCACCGGCCAGGCCTCGGACACCAACGGAAACGTCTACAAGCTGCTGTTCTAGGACCTTAGGGCGTCGTCCAGCACGGAGCGGACGGTGTCGCCCGGCACGTCGTCGGCAACGAAGGCGTGACCGACCCCGCGCGCGAGGATGAAGCGCAGCTTTCCGTCCACCACCTTCTTGTCCTGACCCATCAGCGCGATCAGCGCCTCGGCCCCCGGCAGCGCGCCAGGGATGTCGCGGATGTCGGTCTTCATCCCCATCGCCTTCAGATGCGCGCGGACGCGGCTGGGGTCTTCCTGGCTGCAAAGGCCAAGACGGGACGACAGCTCGAACGCCAGGGCGCAGCCGATGGCAACGCCTTCGCCGTGGAGCAGGCGGTCAGAGTATCCTGTCGCCTTTTCAAGCGCATGGCAGAATGTGTGGCCAAGGTTCAGAAGCGCGCGCTCGCCCTCTTCCGTCTCGTCGCGCGACACGATTCCGGCCTTCATCTCGACCGACCGGGTGACGGCGCGCAGGCGGGCGGCTTTATCGCCAGACCGAAGCGCGGGGCCTTCGCGTTCCAGCCAGTCGAAGAAGGCGGCGTCTCCGAGAAGCCCGTATTTCACCACCTCGCCATAGCCCGACAGGAAGTCGCGGTCGGCCAGTGTGTCGAGGACGTCGATGTCGGCAAGCACCAGGCTGGGCTGATGGAAGGCGCCGACCAGGTTCTTGCCCTGTGCGGTGTTGATCCCGGTCTTGCCGCCGACCGAGCTGTCCACTTGCGCCAGAAGCGAGGTTGGCAGCTGCACGAAACGCACGCCCCGGCGCAGAATGGCGGCGGAAAAGCCCACCAGATCGCCGATCACGCCGCCGCCAAGTGCCAGGACCACGTCCTTGCGTTCCACCTTCTGTTCCAGAAGCCATTCGGTGCAGCGGGCCAGGTTTTCCCAGTTCTTCGTCCCCTCGCCCGGCGGCAGTGCCAGAGCGGTCGAAGCGATGCCTTCGGCCTGTAGCGCCGATTGCAGCGCAGGCAGGTGCAGGGCCGCGACGGAATCTTCGGTCACGATGGCCACGCGCTGCCTTCGCAGAAGGGGCGCGATCTCGGTCCCGGCACGGGCCAGGAGGCCATGACCGATCCGCACCTGGTAGGAGCGTTCGCCCAGGTCAACCGCAACAGTGTTCAAGATCAGACCTCCAGCACGTCGGGCCGTGTTTTCAGCGCCTCGACCACGCGGGTCGCCATCTCGTCGACGGACCGTTCGGCAGCACTTTCCACCACGATGTCGGCCATCGCATAAAGCGGCTGGCGGGCCTCGTAAAGCGCGCGCAGCGTCTCGCGCGGGTTGGCGGTGCGCAAGAGGGGCCGTGTCGTCTTGTGGCGGACGCGCTGCCAGAGCAGTTCCAGGTCCGCCTTCAGCCAGACCGAAACACCGACGTCATGGATCAGCGTGCGATTCGCAGGCGCCAGGAAGGCCCCGCCCCCGGTCGACAGCACGCAGGGCGTTGCGCGCAGCAGGCGGTTGATCACTTCGCTTTCTCGGGCACGAAAGAAGGGCTCGCCGTCGCGTTCGAAGATCTCGGCGATGGAACGGTTGGCGGCGCGGACGATCTCTTCATCCGAATCCTTGAAGGGCACGCCCAGCTGTCGGGCGACCGCGGTGCCGACTGCGGTCTTGCCGGCCCCCATCATTCCCACAAGAACAACCGTCTTGACCAATCGCATGGCACACCGTTCCTCTGGCCCCGCGGGCAAGGACTTGCCGACGGGAAAACTTTCCCCCTCAATGGCGTGAAGTCTTCCCCAATGCTATATAGATTTGCAATGGCATCTGCCGCGCCGGGGCCATAACCGGGCGTGCGCAGCAACAATAGCCGGGCGGAACAAGCCGTCCGGGACGTTCGAGGAAGGGCTAGGCGATGGGTCGGATCATCAAGGCGTTGGTGGTGCTGGTGATTTTGGGCTTCATCGGCTTGACGGGCTATGCCTATCTGGGCGATCTGTCGCCGGTTCAGGGCGAAGTGAAGAAGCCTGTGGTGTTGAATGCGGACTAGTGCGGCGGGGGTTCTTTCGCTTCTGATGCTGGGGGGACCGGCGGCAGCCCAGGATACGGGCGGCCCGCTTTCGGCCATCGACTGGCTGTCGCAGTCCGTCGCCACCCCTGCCACGGCAGGCACTGTCGCCCCGTCGCTCGACGAGCCTCCGGTCACCGAAGCGGGCGGCGCGCTGCCCGCGACGGTCACGACGTCGTCGCTGGACGGCCCCTCGCCCGACGGGGTCGGGCTGATCGCGCCTGCCGTGTCCGGGCTGCCGAAGGACCTTTGGGGCGCGGGCCTGACGCGCGAGATTGCCGAGCGACTGGTCACCCATCCAGACGACGACCTGCCCGCGTTGCGCCAGTTGTTCCTGACGATGCTTCTGGCCGAGGTCGCCGCCCCGGTCGATGCCGGGGGCCGGGGCGAGCTGCTGCAGACGCGGATCGACAAGCTGCTTGCGATGGGCGCGCTGGAGCAGGCGGCGGCGCTGATCGAGGCGGCGGGGGACACAACGCCGGACCTCTTCCGCCGGTCCTTCGACGTGGCGCTGCTGACCGGCGCCGAGGACCGCGCCTGCGAGTCGATGGCGAATGCGCCGCACCTTGCGCCCACCGTCCCGGCGCGGATCTTCTGCCTGGCGCGGTCGGGCGACTGGGATACGGCGGCGCTGACGATACGGACCTCGCGCGCCTTGAACCAGATTTCCGCGGATCAGGAGGCCCTGCTGTCGCGGTTTCTGGACCCCGACCTCTTCGAGGGCGAGCCGGTGCCCCCGGCGCCAAGCCCCGTCACTCCGCTGGACTGGATGATCTATGCCGCCATCGGAGAGCCCTTGCCGACCGAGGGGCTGCCCATCGCATTTTCCTATGCCGAGATCGGTCCCCGCGCCGGCTGGAAGGCCCGGATCGAAGCGGCCGAGCGGCTGACCCGGGCCGGGACCATCCCGCCGAACGTGATCCTGGGGCTTTACACAGAACGCGATCCTGCCGCCTCGGGCGGGGTCTGGGACCGGGTGGCGGCCTTCCAGGCCTTTGATGCGGCGCTGACGGCGGGCGATGCGACGCGGGTCGCGGCCGCTCTGCCCGTGGTCTGGGAACGGATGCAGGAGGTCGAGCTTGAGGTGCCCTTTGCCACGCTTTTCGGCAAGGCGCTTCAGGAGGTGCCACTGACCGGCGAAGCGGCGGCCATCGCCTTCCGGGTCGGGCTACTGTCGCCGCAGGCCGAGATGGCCGCAAGAAGACACAGCCCCGTCAATGCCGAGGACGCCTTCCTGATGGCGCTGGCGGTCGGCGACGCAAAGGAAGCGGTGCCACCTGACAGCCTGGCGCGGGCGATCCAGGCCGCCTTCCGCGAACCGACTCCGTCAACCGAAGCGCAGGCGCTTCTGGACGAGAACCGCAAGGGCGAGGCGATCGTCGTTGCCATCGACAACATTGCGCGCGGGGTCCAGGGCGATCTGCGTGGCGTCACCGAGGGCCTGTCGCTTTTGCGGGTTGCGGGCCTGGAGGCGGTCGCGCGGCGCACGGCGCTGGAGCTGATGATCCTGGAACGGCGGGGCTGAGGCATGGCGGATGCCGAGGCGAGCCGCTGGATCTCGACCTTCCTGGACGCCTGTGCTGCGGAACTGGGGGCAGCGCGGAACACTCAACTGGCCTATGGCCGCGACCTGGTGGATTTCGCCGACTGGCTTGCGCGGCGCGGCATGGGTTTTGCCGAAGCCGGTCGCGAGGCGGTGGAGGATTACCTGGTTCACTGCGACGCGCAGGGCCTGTCCAAGGCGACCCGCGCCCGGCGGCTGTCGTCAATCCGCCAGCTTTACCGCTTTGCCTTCGAGGAAGGCTGGCGCCAGGACAACCCTGCCCTGCGGCTGACGGGTCCGGGCCGGGCCCAGAGCTTGCCGAAAACCCTGACCGAAGCCGAGGTCATCCGGCTGATGGAGGCCGCCCGTACCCGCGGCCGAAATCCGGTGGACCGGCTGCGGGATACGGCACTGTTCGAGTTGCTCTATGCCACCGGCCTGCGGGTGAGCGAGTTGGTGGGACTGCCCGTCGCCGCAGTGCGCGGCAATCCCCGGATGATTCTGGTGCGCGGCAAGGGCGACAAGGAACGGATGGTGCCTTTGTCCGGCCCGGCGCGCACGGCGTTGGCCGACTGGCTGGCGCAGCGGGACGCCGACGACGATGCAGGCCGCAAGGCGGGCCGGACCCCGTCGCGCTTCCTGTTCCCCGGCGAGGGGCGTGAAGGTCATCTGACGCGGCAGCATTTTCATAGCCTGGTCAAGGACGTGGCCGTTCTGGCCGGGATTTCCCCCGCGCGCGTGACGCCGCATGTCTTGCGCCATGCCTTCGCGACGCATCTTCTGGCCAATGGCGCGGACCTTATGGTGATCCAGACGCTGCTGGGCCACGCCGATGTTGCCACGACCGAGATTTATACGCATGTCCTGGATGACCACCTCAAGGACCTGGTCCTGACCAAGCACCCCCTGGCCCGCAAGAGCTGAACCCCGGAAAGACCCGATGCCCGACTCTGCACTTGATACCGCCTTCTGGCTGACCGTTGCCGCGATCCTGGCGCTGCTGGTGATGTCCGCGTTCTTCTCGGGCTCGGAAACGGCGCTGACGGCCGCGTCGCGCGGGAAACTGAAAGCGCAGGCCGACCGTGGCTCACGCGGGGCGAAGGCTGCGATGGTGGTGACCGAGGACCGCGAGCGGATGATCGGCGCGCTGCTTCTGGGCAACAACATCGTCAACATCCTGTCGGCCTCGCTGGCGACGGCGCTGTTGACGCGGGTCTTCGGCGACAGTGGCGTGGCGCTGGCCACCTTGGGGATGACCGCGCTGGTGCTGGTCTTTGGCGAGGTGATGCCGAAAACCGTGGCAATCACGTTTCCTGAAGGATTTGCGACCCGCGTCGCCCCGGTCATCGGGGTGCTGATCCTGATCTTCTCGCCCATCGTCGCACTGGTCCGGCTGCTGGTCCGTGGGATGCTGCGGCTGTTCGGGCTGAAGACCGAGGAGGGAAGCGCGATGCTGGCGCTGCGCGAGGAGATCGCCGGGGCCATCGCGCTTGGCCATTCCGAGGGCGCGGTGGAGAAGGAGGACCGCGACCGGCTGCTGGGTGCCCTGGACCTGTCGCACCGGACGGTGGACGAGATCATGCGCCATCGCCGCCAGATCGAGATGATCGACGCCGACTTGCCACCGGGAGCGATCATCACCCGGGTCCTCGCCTCGCCCCACACCCGGCTGCCGATCTTCCGGGACAGTGACGACAACATCCTGGGCGTGGTGCATGCCAAGGACCTCTTGCGCGAGGTGGACCGGCTGGTCCGGGGCGAAGAGGGTCTGGGGATCGAGGCGCTGGACATCGTGAAGGTGGCGATGAAGCCCTATTTCATCCCCGACACGACGGCTCTGGACGAACAGATGCGCGAGTTTCTTGCCCGCCGGACCCATTTCGCGCTGGTCGTCGACGAATATGGCACGCTGCAGGGCCTGATCACGCTGGAAGACATCCTGGAAGAGATCGTCGGCGACATCACCGACGAATTCGACGTGGTGCGCAAGGATTCAGGGTTGACCCAGACAGACGACGGGGCCTGGCTGATAGACGGGGCGATGACCATCCGCGACCTGAACCGGGCGACCGACTGGCGGCTGCCGGACGAAGAGGCGAACACACTGGCGGGCCTTGTCATCCACGAAGCGCAGATGATCCCCGCCGAGGGCCAGGTCTTCAGCTTTCACGGTTTCCGCTTCGAGGTCGTGGGCAAGCGCGAGAACCGGATCACCCGACTTAAGCTGCGCCGCCTTTGACGCGGGGGGAGACGCGGGGGGACAGGCCCGCGACCCAACCGTCCAGCGTCAGGACCAGGGCCGCCCAGTCGGTGTATTCCTTGTCCTTGCCAGGGTCGACCTGTTCGCCCTTCTGATCGGCGATCCGCCGCATCGCCCAGGCGCGGAAGAAGTCGTATTCCGAGAACCTGAACGCCCCCGCGACATGTTCGACACGTCCCGGGGTCCAGCCGGTGTCGGCCTCGAACTCGGCCAGGCAGCGGCGCAGGCCCGCCCAGTCGTCGGGGTCGTTCCCGGCAGCGGACAGCGAGACGGCCAGAAAGAGCGTCGGCATCAGGGCCAGAGCGGCGGCCTGATCGGTGGCGAAGCGGGCAAGCGACTTCTGATAGCCTCCGGCATGAAGCGATCCGGCAAGGACCGCACCATCGAAGCGGGCGAGGTCAAGGCCTTCGGTGTCCTGGGCGTCCAGCAGTTCGACGGAATGGCCGGTGGCCGCCAGTCGGTCGGCGGCGAAGCGGGCAATCTTGCGGGTCTGGCCGTCCGTGGTGGCATAGACGATGACGAGATACATGGGCGCCTCCTGTCTGGGTGGTGCCCGTCTATCGCAAAGGACGGACAGCCGCCCTGATCCGTGTCAACTCAGGCCGACCGCGCCATCGCCGCCGGGCGCTTGCCTTCGGCCCAGGCGGCCACGGCTTCGCCGAAGGCCTGAAACAGCGGCCGCGAGACGGGATCGTTGCCTGCGTTCCATTCCGGGTGCCACTGGACCGACAGGGTGAAGCCCGGCGCGTCCTTGACATAGATCGCTTCCGGGGTGCCGTCGGGCGCGTGGCCGTCGATCACGATCCGGCATCCGGCGCGCGCGATCCCCTGGCCGTGCAGCGTGTTGGTCATCACCTCGCGCGCGCCCATCAGCTTGTGAAAGACCCCGCCCTCGGTGAAACTGACGGTGTGGCGAAGCGCGAAACATTCCTCCAGCGTGCCCTCGGGCGGCATGCGGTGGTTCATCCGGCCGGGAAGGTCGCGGATTTCGGGGTGGAGCGTGCCGCCAAGCGCGACGTTCACCTCTTGAAAGCCGCGGCAGATGCCAAGGAAGGGCTGGCCCCGGTCGACACAGGCGCGGATCAAGGGCAGCGTGATCGCATCGCGGCCCCGGTCGAAGGCGCCGTGGGCGGGGGTTTCCTCCTCGCCGTATTCGCTGGGATGGACGTTGGGGCGGCCGCCAGTCAAGAGGAAGCCGTCACAGAGGTCCAGCAGTTCATCGACCGCGACATAGCGCGGGTCCGATGGGATGATCAGCGGCACGGCGGCTGCAACCTCGGCCACCGCAGCCGTGTTCATCGTCCCGCTGGAATGGGCGGGATAGCTGTTGTTGATCAAGTAGCTGTTGCCGATGATCCCGACGACGGGACGGTGCCGCTTGTGCTTGGTCACCTGCACTGCCTGCCTTTCCTGCGTAAGTCACGCAAACATACGCCCCCGCCCCCCGGTCGGAAAGGGGGAGAAGCCGCCCCGTGCCGCACAGATCGGCGTCCGTCGTGCACAGATGGGGAACAATGGGCAGGCTGCTGCATTTCCGCTCACGCCGAAATGAGTTTCCTTCCCCGATGGGAAGGTGGGATCACGGTCGCGTCTGAATAAGGAGACATACCATGTTGAAGCACCTCATCCTCGCTGTCAGCCTTGCCAGCCCCCTGCCCGTCCTTGCGCAGGAAACCGGGCACGAGGGACATATGATGGGCGACAAGAGCCCGGCCTCGATGGCCTTCATGGAGGCCAACGACCGGATGCACCAGAACATGATGATGGAGTATACCGGCAATGCCGATGTCGACTTCATCAAGGGCATGATCCCGCATCACCTGGGAGCGGTCGAAATGGCGAAGATCGTGCTGGAGCACGGCACCGATCCCGAGGTGAAGAAGCTGGCCGAGGAAATCATCGCGGCGCAGGAAACCGAGATCAAGTGGATGACGGAGTGGCTGGCCAAGAACGGCGGCTGATCCGCTTGGCTTTGGGCCGGTGATGTGGTCCCCTTCCGCGCAAACGGAGGGGACCCATGCATATCCTGATCCTTGGCGCGGCGGGCATGCTGGGCCGAAAGCTGACGGCGGCGATCACGGGTGGCGCGCTGGCCTTTGACCGCCTGACGCTGGCGGATGTGGTTGTGCCCGCCTCGGTCGTGGGCGGGACGTCGCTGGCGGTGAACCTGACCGGGGCCGGGGCTGCAGAGCAGCTGGTGCAGGACCGGCCGGACCTGATCTTCCACCTTGCCGCCGTCGTCTCGGGCGAGGCAGAGGCGGACCTGGCCAAGGGCTATGCCACCAACCTTGACGCCTCGCGCGCCCTTTTCGATGCCATCGCGGCGCAGCCCGGCTACTGCCCGCGCGTGGTCTTTGCCTCGTCGCTCGCCGTCTTTGGTGCGCCCTTCCCGAAGCTGATCCCGGACGATTTCCACCTGACTCCGCGCACAAGCTATGGCACGCAGAAGGCGATGACCGAGCTTCTTCTGTCAGACTATTCGCGCCGGGGTCTGCTGGACGGGGTCGCGCTGCGCTTGCCCACGATCTGCATCCGGCCCGGCGCGCCGAACCGGGCGGCCTCGGGGTTCTATTCCTCGATCCTGCGCGAGCCGTTGAACGGGCTGCCTGCCACGCTCCCCGTCCGCGATTCCTTAAGGCACTGGTTCGCCAGTCCCCGCGCGGCGACGGGGTTCTTCCTGCGGGCGGCGACGCTGGACACTTCCGCCCTTGGCCCCTCTCGCGCGCTAAGCATGCCCGGCTTGTCCGCCAGCATCGCCGAGATGATCGAGGCCCTGCGCCGGGTCGCCGGGCAAAAGGCGGTGGACCTGATCACCTACGCCCCGGACCCGGTGATCCAGGCCATTGTCGAGCCCTGGGCCGAGGCCTGCGCCGCCACCCGGGCCCGTTCCCTGGGCTTCACCGCCGAGACCAGTTTTGACCAGATCATCCGCATCTACCTGGAAGATGACCATCCCGGAGGTCTGTCCTGACCGCTCTTGTCGGGAAGCCCGCGTCCGCACGCCCGCTGGTCGGCGTCGCCCTCATGCTGGCGGCGATGGCGATCCTGCCGGTGATCGACGTCTTTGCCAAGAAACTGGGCCAGGCTGGGCTGCCGATCCTGATCGTGGTCTGGGCGCGGGCACTGTTCGGTGGGCTGATGACGCTGCCCTTCGCGCTGCGGGCCGAGGGCGCGCAGGCGTTCCGGCCGGCACAGCCGCTCCGCCAACTTGCCCGCGCGGTGCTGCTGTTCGGGGCGACGTTCCTGTTCTTCCAGGCGTTGAAACACCTGCCCATCGCCGATGCGCTGGCGATCTTCTTCGTCAACCCGCTGGTGATCGTGATCCTGTCGGCACTGGCCTTGCGGGAAAAGGTCGGACCCCGCCGCTGGGCCGCCGTCGCGGTGGGCTTCATCGGCACGCTGGTCATCATCCGGCCCGGCCTGGTCGAGGTGAACCCCGGCACGCTTTACGCCTTGGGGGCCGGGGTGGCGCTGGGGTCCTATTTCGTGATGACGCGGGCGATGGCCGGCGTGGCGGACGCGATGGTGCTGAACTTCCAGACCTCAGCCATAGGGGCGGCGCTGATAACGCTGGCGCTGCCATTCCTCTGGATAAGCCCAACCCTTCAGCAATGGGCGATGCTGGCAGCCCTGGGCGTGATCGCGACCCTTGGCCATGTGCTGATCACCAAGGCCTATGAACACGGCGAGGCCTCCCTGCTGGCGCCGCTGGCTTTCACCGAGATCATCATGGCGACGCTTCTGGGCTGGTGGTTCTTCGGCGATCTGCCCGACGGATGGACCGTGCTGGGCGTCACGATCCTGATCGCGTCCGCAGTCTACATCTCGGTCCGCGAGCGGCAGGTGAAGGCGTAAGGCGGCGCTACAGCGCACCTTTGGCCACCACCTGCGCCGCCGCTGCCAATGCCCCCTGACCATGCGGGATGGCCAGCGCGGACATCCCCGCCTCCATCACCGCCAGCGCGCCAAGGGTCATGTGGGCGTTGACGTGCCCCATATGTGCCACGCGCAGGAAGCCGTGGTAGGCCGGATCGGTCGAAGGTGCCATGCCAAGGCCGATGCCCAGGGTGACGCCGGCCTGTCTCTCGCACCATTCCCGCAGACGCGTGGCGTGGGGGGCACCGAAGCGGGCCGCCGTCACCGACCAGCCGCGATGGGCGGGCTCAGCCACGTTCATCCCGATGGCAGGGTTGCCCGCAGACCAGCAATCGAAGGCGGCCCAGACTGCCGAGGCAAGCGTGTGGTGGCGCTTCCAGACGTTCGGCAGGCCCTCTTCCCCGATCATGTCCAAGGCCTCGCGCAGCCCGTAAAGGTGCGAGGTCGGCGCGGTGCCGTCCCAGATCTGCCAGAACTCCTCGGGCTCGGCACGTGGCCCCCAGGCCCAGTAAGGGGTGGCAAGGTCCGACTTGCCGCAGCGCAGGCGGGCGGCTTCACTGAACCAGACGAAGGCCATGCCGGGAGGCGTCATCAACCCCTTCTGGCAGGCCGCGACCATGACGTCGACGCCCCAGTCGTCCATGCGGAATTCGTCGCAGCCCAGCGAAGCGATGCAGTCCACCGCCAGCAAGGCCGGATGCCCCGCTGCATCCATCGCCGCACGCAGAGCCGGGATGTCGGTCCTGATCGTACTGGCCGTGTCGACGTGAGTCGTCAGGACAGCCTTGATCTTGTGGCCGGTGTCGGCCCGCAACGTGGCCTCGACCCGGTTCATGTCAACGGGAGCGGACTTGCCGAAGTCCAGCACCTCGACCTCGATCCCCATCGCGCGGGCGCTGTTGGCCCAGGAGAGGCCGAACTGGCCCACGGCCAGCACCAGCGCCTTGTCGCCTCGGTTGAAGAGGTTCGCATTCGCGGCCTCCCACCCGGCATGGCCGTTGCCGATGTACATCGCCACATGGCCCGTCGTCCCCGCCACGGCGCGCAGATCGGGCCAGAGGCTGGCCACCATGTCGATCAGCGGACCTTCATAGATGTTGGGCGAGCCCTGGTGCATCGCGCGCAGCACCCGCTCGGGGATCACCGAGGGACCGGGGATGGCCAGATAGGGGCGACCGTTGGCAAGGCTCATGCGTCTCTCCTTCACTTGCCCGTCATGGCTAGGCCCGAGAGCAGGCAGCGTCAATCCGGCGCGGCTTGAGGGTTGCGGCCTTTCGGGCTAAACCCTGCCCATGCACGACGAAAGCCACGCATCGGACACCGACCGTCCCTATTCCTCGCGCGAGCTTTTCCGGCGCTATTTCGGCCTTTATCTGCGGCCGCATCTGGGGCTGATGCTGCTGACCTTCCTGATCATGATGGTCGAGGGATCGACGCTGGGGCTTCTGTCCTACATGCTGAAGCCCCTGTTCGACGTGGTCTTCGCCGAAGGCGGATCGGGCCTCTTGATCTGGGTGGGCCTGGCGATCCTGGGCCTGTTTGTCGTTCGGGCGACCACCTCGGTCGTGGGTCGCTGGCTCTTGACGCGCGTCAACCAGCATGCCGCCGGGGCGATGCAGGTCGATCTGGTGCGCCACCTTCTGACGCTTGACGCAAGCTTTTATCAGCAACATTCGCCCGGCAAGCTGATCGAGCGGGTCCAGGGCGATACGATGGCAGCACAAGGGGCTGCGGTGCTGGTGATCGGCGGGGTCGGGCGCGATGTGGTCTCGCTGATCGGTCTTTTCCTGGTGGCGATCTGGATCGATCCCTACTGGACGGCCGCCGCGATGGTCGGCGCGCCTTTGCTCTTGTTTCCCGCCTACCTGCTGCGGCGCTACCTGCGTCGCAAGGCTATGCTGACGCGCGAACAGTCCGGCCTGCGCGCCACACGGCTGGACGAGATCTTCCACGGCATCCAGTCGGTCAAGCTGAACCGGATGGAGGATTACCAGACCTCGCGCTTTCAGCGCATCATCAACACCATCGTCCGCGCCGAGGTGAAGACCGCGCTTGGCCGGGCAGCGATGCCCGCGCTGGTCGACATCATCACGGGATTGGGCTTTTTCGCCGTCCTGATGCTGGGCGGCGCCGAAGTCGCCAGCGGCGAGCGCACGACGGGCGAGTTCATGTCCTTCTTCACCGCGATGGCGCTGACCTTCCAGCCGATCCGCCGTCTCAGCGATCTGGCGGGCCAGTGGCAGGTGGCCGAGGCCAGCCTGGAACGCGTCTTCACGCTGTTCGACACCCTGCCCGCAGGCACGCGCCCTGCGCAAAGCCGCGCAAAGCCGGCCCCGGGCGCACCTGAAGTCCGGTTCGAGAACGTCAGCTTCACCTACCCCGACCGGCCCGTTCTGGACGGGCTCAGCTTCACGGCCGAGGCCGGCAAGGTCACTGCCCTGGTCGGGTCCTCGGGCGCAGGCAAGTCCACGGTGTTCCAGCTGATTTCAGCCCTGATCGAGCCTCAGTCGGGCCGCATCCTGATCGGCGGCGTGGATGTCCAGGACCTTTCCCTGTTCGATCAGCGCGCGCTTCTTGCCGCCGTGTCGCAGGACGCTGCACTGTTCGACGAGACCTTGCGGGAGAACCTGCTTCTGGGCCGTGACGACCGCGACCCGGCCCGCCTGGTGCAGGTGCTGGACGATGCCGAGGCGTCGGGCTTCGTGGCGGCGATGCCGCTTGGTCTTGACACCCACGTCGGGACCCGTGGTTCGGCGCTTTCGGGCGGGCAGCGGCAACGCGTGGCGATTGCCCGGGCGCTTCTGGCCGACGCGCCGGTCCTGCTCTTGGACGAGGCGACCTCGGCCTTGGACACGCGGACCGAGGCAGCTGTCTCGGTGGCCCTTTCGCGCGCCCAGAAGGACAGGACCACGCTGGTCATCGCGCACCGGCTGTCCACCGTGAAAGGGGCCGACAAGATCATCGTACTGGATCGCGGCCGCCTGATCGAGCAAGGCACGCATGACGAGCTGATGGCGCGCGGCGGGCTTTACGCCCAGTTGCAGGAGGCACAACTGCGTGACTGAGACTTCCGCGCGCCCGGCCCTGCCCCTACACTGCCCGACATGACCCAGGCCGACCGAACCCTCTGGACGCTTTCCGGCAAGGACGCGCTGACGTTCCTGCAGGGCGTGGTCTCGAACGATCTGCGGCCGCTTGAGACGGGTCCCGGCATTGTCTGGGCCGCCCTACTGTCGCCGCAGGGCAAGTATCTGGCCGATTTCTTCGTGGTGCGTCTGCCGGAGGGGCCGCTGCTGATCGACATCGCCGAGTCGCTTGCAGCCGACACCTTGCGACGCCTGACCCTGTACCGGCTGCGCGCCGATGTTCAGATTCTGCCTGCATCGGTGACCGTCAGCCGCGGCCTGGGCGCACCCCCCGAGGGCGCCCTGCCCGACCCGCGTCATCCGGCCCTTGGCTGGCGGCTTTACGGCACCGCCGCAGTGTCCGAGGTGGCGGTCGACTGGGACGCCATCCGCGTCCAGCACCTGATCCCTGAAAGCGGCATCGAGCTGGTGCCGGATGACACCTACATCCTTGAAGCCGGGTTCGAGCGCCTGCACGGAGTCGATTTCCGCAAGGGCTGCTACGTCGGCCAGGAGGTCACCGCCCGGATGAAACACAAGACCGAACTGCGCAAGGGTCTGGTGCGAGTCAAGGTCGCGGGCACGGCTCCTGTGGGGACCGAGATCCTGGCCGACGGCAAGCCGGCCGGCACGCTTTTCACCCAATCCGAAGGCAGGGCCATCGCCTATCTGCGCTTCGATCGCGCCGGACAGTCCATGCAAGCCGCCGGCGCCCAGATTCAACTGGACGACTGACCGACCAGCGGGCTTGACCGCGCGGATGGGCAAGAAAATGTTAACCAAAGGTTGAAAGACTGATGGTCCCCCCCATATGTCGCTTTGTCCGGGAGATCGAGACGACTATATACAGTATAGCCCTGACTAGGCTATGCACTGGACGCATAGCAGTCATTCCAAAAGCGGTCAGCCCGAATCGTGACCGAACCGTTACAACCCACGAACGCCGCGAAAGACAAGAGCAAGAAAAAAGGAAAAACCGATGCGTGACACCATCGACAGCACCGCCTTCAACTTCGAGCAGGGGCAGCGTGCACGCAAACTTTTTGCCGCCGTGGTTCTGGCGGCCCTGGACGACGCCATCGCCGACGACAAGAAGTACGGCAACGGCCCGGACCAGATCGCCCGCTGGGCGCGTTCGCGCGACGGCCGTGAAGTGCTGTCCTGCGCCGGGATCGACCCGAACGAGCGTGTCGTGAAGGGGCTGATGGAGTTCGTCTCGAAGGGCGTGCGCACCTCGGTCGCGCTGAGCCGCGAAGAATCCGAACGGCGTCACGCACTGGAGCTGGAGCAGGCCGAAGCGGCCTGATCCTTGTTGCCACAACGACAGACGCGCGCCCCGACGGGGCGCGTTTTCATTTTTGCTTCGGGGGTTTAGTCCAGGTCCCGCGCCATCAGCGCGCGATTGATCTCGGCCCGGACCAGCTTGCGGACATTGCGCGTGATCCGCTCGCCCAGGTCGCCCTGCAGCTCTTCGCGGATCATCTGCCGCACGATGTCCTGCAACGCCGCCTCGTCCAGGACGGCAAGCGGCGTCCCGTCGGCGTCAATGATCTCGGTCGGCATCCGCTGCGACAGGCTGTCCTGGGTCGTGGCGGGGTCAGGGGTTTGCCCAGGAATGTGCCCGGAGATGAACGGCGCGGCGTCGGTCACCGTATCTGCGTGACGAGCCAGCTCTGGCTTTGGCGTCTGGAACGGGGTGTCAGCTGGCAGGGATTGCGTCGACGCGAGGGCGGCCTGCAGATCGTCCGTCGGTAAAGGCTGTTCAGCGGCGCTTGCGTCCAGAGCTAAGTCGGCAAGGGCCGGATCGGTATCCTCTTGCCGCTCGTCCACCATGCTTCCAGCGGCGAGACCGGCGGCTGGAATTTCAGCCCGGTGCCGAAACGTCGCAAACGGGATCGGCTCAGCCAGTCCGGCTTGGACTTCGGCTTCGGCTTCGACTTCGGCTTCGGCTTCGATCCCGGGTCCCGCCAAATCATCCGTCGGGGCAACCAGCAGGTCGTCCCCAGCGTCGATCGGAACCAGCACCTCGGCCTCTTCGACGCCAAGCGCGACCTCGCCCAGCGGAACGGCTTCGGGCGCTTCCCAGATTTCGTCTTCCCAGTCTGCTTCGATCAGCTGGACGGAATCATCGACCGGGGGATCCGCAGCCGGGGGTGGCGCGGGCTGGATGAGCGCCGGATCCTCGACCTTTTCGTCAAGCACAAGCGGGGCAAGCGGACTGATCTCAGAGACCACACGCAGCGATGGGGTCAGAAGCAGACGGTCGGCGGCAAGGTCGCGGCTGTGACGCCGCGGTGACAGCTCGTTCGAAACAAGCCGCCTCACCGAGGAGACAACATCCTCGATTTCCTCCGAGCTTAAAGGTCCCGCCATCAGGAGCGTCCGCTTGCTTGCGTTTCCTTGGATGTCAACTTAGCGCGCCAAGCCCAAGCAAGGCAACAGAAAACCTGGATTGGCACCGGCGCTGGATCAGTTGCCGATCTTTTCAAGGATGCGATCCAGCTTCTTGCCCTGCGCCGAATGTGCCGGGGCCTTCTCGACCGCGCCGTAATAGGCTTCGGGATCGTAGGTCGGGATGCCCAGTTGCAGATGCTCGACGGTCAAGAGTCCCATCGTCGCCAGCACCTGATAGACAGCGACATAGCGCTGTGCCTCGGCCTCAAGCCGGGCGTTGCGGGCATCCAGAAGCTCCTGCTCGGCGTCCAGCACGTCCAGCGTCGTCCGGGTTCCTGCCGCCGCTTCCTCACGCACGCCGTCGAAGGCTGCCTGCGCGGCACGGATCTGAAGGTCGGAGGCCTGGATCGAGGCGGCGGCGACGGCCAGGTTCGCCCAGGCCACGCCGACATTCTGCAGGACACCCACGGCCGTCTGCTGCAGCCCTGCCCGCGCCGAATCCTTGCCCGCCAGCGCGCGGCGCTGCAGGGAGGACAACCGGCCACCAGCGTATAGCGTCTGGTTCATCGTCAGGCCCAGCGACTGCGACTGCTTGTCCTCGTCATCGGTGCGCAGCGTCGCGCCAAGGCCGATGGTCGGTGCGCGGCCCGCGACGGCCAGATCGACCTGCAGATCGGCCACCGTGACCTGATGCTGCGCCTGGCGGATCGACGGGTGCGTGCCCCGCGCCACCGCCTGCGCTTCTTCCATCGTGCGCGGCAGGGCCGGAGCCTTGGGCAGCGGTGCCAGGTTGCGAGGATAGGCGCCGGTCGCGGCCTTGTAGGCCTCACGCGCGATCATCAGCTGACCCTCGGCCGCCGCCAGAGCCGCGCGGGATGCGGCCAGACGCGCCTCGGCGATCGACACGTCAGTGCGGGTGATCTCGCCCACGTCGAAACGGTCCTGTGCCGCGCGCAGTTCCTGGGTGATGAGCCGCAGGTTGCTTTGCCGCAGCGCCACGACCTCTTGCGCGAGGCGGACATTGACGTAGGACTGCACGGCAAAGAGCAGCACGTTCTGTTCCACGTCGATCAGCGCCTGGCGGGTCGCCAGCACGCTTTCCCGGGCAATCTCGATGCCGATCTGGCGGCGTCCAGCGTCCCAGATCGTCATCTCGGCGCTAAGAGCAAGCGAGGCTGACAGCCCTTCGCTGACCGAAGGCCCAAGAAGCCCCATCACATCGGCCCGCTGCCAGGCCCCCTGCAGGGTGTAGCCCACCACAGGACGCAGCGCCGAGACCGCCTCGGCCACGCCTTCATCGGCGGCGCGCAGGACCGCGCGGTTCTGGTCCAGAAGGTTGGAGTTCTTGTAGGCGGCAATCAGTGCATCGGCCAGCGTCTCGGCCCGTGCCCCCTGTGGTGCCCCAAACCCGACCAGAACCACCACCAACGACAGAAGCCATCCACGCATCTTGTCCTGCCTTGCATATGCCCTGGACCATTGGCCCAGCGAGCGTTTCCTGTGGTCCGTATGGGCGTCAGGCCCAGGCCGGACAGGGCCGCGAGCGGCCTAAAGCGTAAAGCCGCGCGGCTTCGAAAAGCCTGGAAGGACCGGCGCCGCGGCGTTGAAGATCGAGCGCCAGGTCATCTGTCCCGCGGCCTTGTAGCCGATGCGGGCGGTCCCCACCGCATTTTCCATGAAGATCGCGCCAATCCGACCGCCGTCCTTGAGCTGCGTCAGGATCGCCGCCGGGATCTCTTCGACGCCACCTTCGATGGTGATCACATCATAGGGCGCGCATTTCGCCGAACCCTCGGCCAGCGGGCCCGTGACCGTGACGGCATTGTCTACGCCCTCTTCGGACAGGATGCGCTGCGCGTCGGCAGCGAGCCCCTCATCCTCTTCCAGGGCGACGACCGTTTCGGCCAGCCGTGCCATGACCGCAGCCGAATAGCCAAGCCCGCAGCCCACATCCAGCACCAGTTCGGTCGGCTGAATGTCCAGCGCGTCCAGTAGCTTGGCCAGCGTCCGCGCCTCCAGCACCACGCGACCGGGTGCCAGCGTCAGGTTCTCGCCGACATAGGCCGCTTCACGCTTGTCGTCGGGCACGAAGGTTTCGCGCGGGACCGACAGCATCGCGTCGATGATCGGAAACTTGGTCACGTCCGAGGGGCGGACCTGCGTATCCACCATCATCACGCGGCGGGTGGCGAATTCGGCCATTCTGAACTCATCGGTCTGATTGGTTTCTGGGGTCAGTCTTGCCACAGAAGCAAGGGTGCCGCAACCGGCCTTTGGTTCGTTTTCATGCATTTGCCTGTGGTCGGACAGCGCAGGTCAGGCGTCCTGCGCCCCGCCTGCGCGCCAGCTCAAGGCGCGTTCGCCAAGCTGTCGGAACTTGTCCGAAACCTGGGTCAGCCGACCGCGCCATTCCGGCAGGGGGTCCTGATCCTGGGTCAGGCGAAGATGAAGCTGCAGCATGCAGGCCATCGCGAAGGGATCATAGAGCGCGGCCTTTACCGCCCAGCCGAAGACCACCGCCACAAATGGCCCCCCCCACGGGACCCCAGGCAGGACCGCAGCCAGGAACGTCGCTGGCGACAGTGCGGCAAGCGCCACAAGGCCCGCCAGCGCCCAGCCGACCAGCGACAGCCAGACGGCGTTGACCATCAATGGCCTTGCGTTCTGCGTGTAAAGCACCAGACCGTCATGCGCCGCCTCCCATGCGTTTTCCGAGCGGGTTCTGGTCGCATGAGCCAGGACGACGGCGTCGATCAGGCCCAGCGTCAACCGCAGCTCGGTGCCTGAGGCCCGGGCTAGCCGGTCCAGGGCCGTGATCGGCAGGACGTCGACAAGCAGGCCATCCACCAGCGCCGTAGCGGTGCGAATTATCCCACGGACCAGAGTGTCAAGCGCGGACAGGGCCGGAGCGTCACCGAACCGTGTCGCCACAATCGCCCTCGCCAGCGCGACCTGACCACGCCCGAAGGGCAGCGGCCGACGATCCAGCGCCTCGACCAATGCGGCAAGATGCGGTGCCGTTACCCGGTGCAGAAGCCGCCCGCGCAAGGAAGGGACCGCAAGCGCCGCCAGCAGCAATCCTGCGGCCCCGCCCCAGATATCCGCCGACACCCCGACCGGTTCCCCCCAGAGACCCGCGAGCGCATGTCCAGCCACAACCCCGGCAGCCGCTGCCACGACAAGAACAAGCGCCATCACAAGATAGATCGCCGCCCGAAACAGAATGAATGGCCAGGTTCGGATCATCAGACCCAGAGCCCGGAAAATGCTGAACTCCCACATGGCTCCCACCTTGCAAGCCGTTTCAGGGTGCCCCCGGCAGGTCAGCAAGACAAGCCACCAAGACAGAAACAATCTGCTTTCGTTCTGTCACTTAGCAAAGTCTTCAGGAATCGAGTCGATGCTGGCCAAACAGAACAAAGGAGGACCATGATGGCCGCTTCCCGCCTCACACTCGCCGACGAACTCTCCGATATCCGGGCCGAGATTGCCCGCCTGCAGCAGCGCGAAAGCCGTCTGCAGGCCCTGGCCGATGACCTGCCGGTGATCCCGGTCTTCCGTCGCGGCTGGCCGATGATCCGCAAGCAGCCGACCGGCACCACCGTCTCGGCCTGAGGGGCGCCAGACCGCGATCAGACCCCGATCAACCCTCGATCAGTCCACGGACGCGGGCCACGCCGTCAGCCACCAGGCCCGCGTCCCCTCTCGCCTCGACGTTCAGCCGCAGAAGCGGCTCGGTGTTCGAGGCGCGCAGGTTCAGCCGCCAATCCCCGAACTCAAGGCTTAGCCCGTCCGTCCGGTCCGCGGACCGCGCCAGCGGCGCAAGTTCCGCCTCGACGCGTCCGACAACCGCAGGAAGGTCCGTGACACGGAAGTTGATTTCTCCAGACGAAGGAAAGTCTCGCCGCAAGGCACCGACCATCTCGGTCAGGCTGCGCCCCGACTGACTGACAAGGCGGGCCACCATCAGCCAGGGGATCATCCCCGAATCGCAGGCCATGAAGCCGCGGAAGTAGTGGTGTGCGCTCATCTCGCCGCCGTAGACCGCGCCCTCGCGGCGCATCGCGGCTTTCAGGAACACATGCCCGGTGGGCGCAAGGACCGACCGGCCGCCCCCCTTTCGCACGGCATCCTGCACGGCCCAGATCACACGCGGGTCGTGGATGATCGTGGCGCCCGGTTCGTCGACCAGATGCGCCGCCGCCAGCAGCGCCACGACATGTTCGCCATCGACAAAGCCGCCTTCACCGTCGAACAGGAAGCAGCGATCGAAATCGCCGTCGAAGGCCACCCCGAAATCCGCGCCTGCCGCCCTGACCGCCTCGGCCGTCACCGGGCGATTTTCCGGCAGGAGGGGATTGGGGATACCATTCGGAAAGCTGCCGTCCGGGTCATGGTGTATGCGGACAAGGTCCAGCCGCGCGCCTTTGGCCGCAAGCCCCTCGGTCAGCGCATCCAGCGTCGGGCCCGCAGCGCCGTTTCCAGCATTGACTACCAGCCGCAGGGGGCCGATCCCCTGCCCCACCAGTCCCGCGACGTGGTCCACATAGTCCGCGCGCACGCCCGAGCGATCCTCCCGCGATCCGCCGGGGGCGGCCGCAAACGCCTCGCCGCTTTCGGTCAGTGCCCTGATCCGGGCGAAGTCGGCGTCCGGCAGTGGCACCGCGCCACGACCCACCAGCTTCATCCCGTTGTATTCGCGGGGATTGTGCGAGGCGGTCACGCAGATCCCGCCCCCTGCCCCCAGATGCGCGGTGGCGAAATACATCTCCTCGGTCCCGGCCAGCCCGAGATCAAGGACCCGCACGCCCTGCGCAACCAGCCCCGCCGCGACTGCATCGGCCAGCGCAGGCGAACTTTCCCGGCAGTCGCGTGCCAGCACGACGGCATCATCCCCGGTCACGGCGGCAAAGGCCCGGGCGATCCGGTGGGCGATGGTTTCGGTCAGGTCCGTCCCGAGACGGCCACGGATGTCATAGCTCTTGAAGGCGCTCATGCCGGCAAAGGATCATCCTCGCGCGCCGTAGTAAAGCCCCACGACATGCTCGGCCTCGGCGAAGAACAACCAGCGGGCGGCAAGTGCGCCGGCGAGGTGCAAAGTGGTGGCAAGCGCGATCCCCCAGACACCCAAGGGCAGCAGCAGGATCACCGCCGGAAGCACCGAGGCCAGAACGAGCGCCAGCTTGCGCAGCTTCGCGGCATGCTTTCGGCCTACCACGAAGATCATCCCGCGCTTGAGGTAGTTCCCCGCCGTATGCGCGGGGTCCAAGACCGAGGGCACGCCCAGCCGGTCCAGGCCCGTGGCGGTCCCCATCGTCTGCCCGGCGCGCGCAAAGGCGCCATCCCCCACCTGCCAGACCGCCCAGAGCACGACCGCCACCGCCAGAAGCAAGACCGGCGCAATCCGCATCCCGGACAGCATCGCCCCCCCCGCCAGCGCAAAGGTCAGGAACATCACCGGCGTCAGCCAGTGGTGCCAGCGCGGGACGGCCTTGATCTGGGTATAGATCATCGCCGTGGTCAGGACCGTGACCAGCGCCAGAACGCCGCCGATCTGTCCGATCAGGCGCGGCTGGCCAAGGCCGAAGATGTCCGACAGCGCCATCGGGGCCAGGATCAAAAGGGTGACGACCGAGGCCCAGGCCTCGCGGCTCAGCCAGCTTGTCCGCCACTGGGTGAAGGCCTTCAGCGCGTTCTTCGGATTGCCGAGATGGAACGCCGAGGCCATCAGCCCCGCCACCGCCAGCCCGTAGCCCAGCGCCCAGAGGAAGAACGCAGCCCAGCCTGACGGCTGCAGCGCCCCCCAGCCAAGCAGCGCGAGGAAGCCGAAACCCAGGCCAGACAGTGTGGAAAACAGGATGACCGATGGGGCAGGATGCATCTCAGATCTTCCCCAGCATCCGGTCGAGCCAGCCGGCAACTCCGGTGGCCTGTACGTCCAGCAAAGGCGTCAGAGGGTTGGCCGTACCCGGCCCCTTGGCCCGCGGCGGCAGATACTTGTTCACCGGCTTCGTCCCCATGTCCGGCATCAGGTCATAGCCGCCCCGGTCAGCCACCAGCCTTGACACCGTACTTCCAGGGTCCGCGAGATCGCCGAAGTGGCGGGCATTGGTCGGGCAGGTGCGGACGCAGGCGGGCTCGCGGTCTTCTTCCGGCAAGGTCTCATTGTAGATCCGGTCGACGCAGAGCGTGCATTTCTTCATCACCCCCTGATCCGCATCCATCTCGCGCGCGCCGTAAGGGCAGGCCCAAGCGCAAAGGCCGCAGCCGATGCAGGCGTCCTCGTTGACCAGCACGATCCCGTCTTCGGCCCGCTTGTAGCTGGCCCCAGTGGGGCAGACGGTGACGCAGGGCGCATTATCGCAGTGGAGACACGAGCGCGGGAAGGTCACGACCTGCGCGGGGCCATCGGGGACGGCGACCTGATAGGCATGGACCCGGTTCAGGAATGTCCCCGACGGATCGGCGCCATAGGGATCCTGGTCGCTGAGGCCGATCCCGGCGTCATTCCAGCCCTTGCAGGCGGTAACGCAGGCCTGACAGCCGACGCAGGTGTCGAGGTCGATCACCAACCCGAGTTTCTTTTCTGTGCTGCGCGGCAAGGCTGTCATCACTCGGCCGCCCCGCCGGGGACCAAAAGTTTTCGAAAACTTTTGGCAAAATTCTTCGAAGAATTTTGGACCCGGCCGCCACCGGCACGCGGGGGATCGGGAAGGCGCTCAAACATCGGCTCCACCGTCCCGCGCGGGTGATCTTTGGCCGCCACACGCTCGACCCGAACCCGCTGGTCGAACCATGCCGCCTGACCCGTGACGGGATCAGAGTTCGACAGTCGCACGCCGTCCCGGTCGGGCAGCAGTTCCGAGATCAGGTGATTCAGCAAGAAACCCGTCGTCGCCTCGGGTGCATCGGCATCCAGCGCCCAGGCCCCCTTGCGCTTGCCGATGGCGTTCCAGGTCCAGATCGTGTTCTCGTTCAGGGCCGCCATATGCGCCACGGGCACCACGATGGTTCCCGCACGGGAGGAAACCCGCGCCCAGTCGCCATCTTCAAACCCCTGCGCCTGCCAGATCTTCGTGGGCAGGTAGAGGTAGTTCCGCCCCTTGATCTGCCGCAGCCAGGCGTTCTGGCTGCCCCAGGAATGGTACATGTCCATCGGCCGCTGGGTCAGGGCATGGACCGGATAGCCGAAGGCCGCATCCTCGTCGCCGAAGGGGGCGTACCAGATCGGCAAGGGGTGCATCGCCTGTTTCAGGCGGTCTCGCAGGTGGTCGGGGGGCTGGCGGGGGCCGAAGCCCTCGGCGGCCAGTTGAAAGCGGCGCATCGGCTCGGACCAGATGTTGAAGAGATAGGGCTGCGGGGTCTCATACAGCCCCAGCTTGACCGCCCAGTCCTGATAGGCCGCGTTCCAGGGTTTGTAGAAGCTCGCCTCGGCTGGCACATGCGCCTGATAGAAGGCCCCGTTCTCGATGTAGCGCTGCATCTGTTCTGGGTTGGGCGCGCCCCGCCCTTCCACCTCGCCGTTCCCCCGAAAGCCCATCAGCGGCCCAACGCCCGGTCGGCGCTGGTGGTTGACGATATAGTCGGCGTAGTCCTTGAACTTAGGGCTGCCGTCCTCGTTCACCATCCCCGGCAGGCCCAACCTTGCGCCAAGCTCCAGCAGCACCGACTGGAAACAGCGCACATCCCGGTCCGGCTCCAGCACCGGCCAGCGGATCGCATCGCCCGCCGCATCGGGTTCCGAAATCGGGCGGTCCAGCAGCGAAATGCAGTCGTGGCGTTCCAGATAGGTCGTGTCGGGTAGGATCAGGTCGGCATAGGCCACCATTTCACTGGCATAGGCGTCGGAATAGATGATCCGGGGGATCAGATATTCCCCGTCCGGTCCCGTTTCCGTCAGCATCTCCATCACGCGGGCGGAGTTCATCGACGAATTCCACGACATGTTGGCCATATAAAGGAACAGCGTGTCGATCTTGTAGGGGTCCCCGGCGTGGGCATTGGGGATGACCATATGCATCAGCCCGTGGGCCGAGAACGGATTTTCCCAGGAAAACGCCTTGTCGATCCGGGCGGGGCTTCCGTCCGGCAGCAGGCAAAGGTCATCCGGTGACCGCACATAGCCCAGATGCGGGCCGGTCAGGGGCTTGCCGGGCGTCGTGACGAAATGCGGCGTCGGATGCGCCTCGATGGGCTTGGGGTACGGCGGCTTCAGCCGGTAGCCGCCGGGGGTTTCCAGGGACCCGAGGATGATCTGCAGCAGATGCAGCGCGCGGGCGGTCTGAAAGCCGTTGGAATGGGCCGAAATGCCGCGCATCGCGTGGAAACTGACCGGGCGACCGGGCATGTTCGGGTGTTCGTTGCCGCGGAAATCCGTCCAGGGCTGGTCCAGCGTGATCGCCTGATCGAAAGCCACCTGCGCCAGTTCCGCCGCCAGCGCCCGCATGCGGGTCGCCGTCACGCCACAGCGCGCCTCCACCGCTTCGGGCGCATAGTCCGGCTTCAGGTATTCCTCGACCATATGGCGGAAGACCGTCCGGCTGCCTTGCCATTCGGCCCCAAGGTCCGGCTGAACCCCCTTGCCGTCCCACGGGGCCGGGTGGCCCGAGGTCTTGTCGATCACGAAAGGCTGGCTTTCGGCATTGCGGACGAACAGGCCTTTCTCCGCCCCTTCGGCATCGTTGATCAGAAGGGGCGCGTTGGTCCATCGGGCCAGGTAGTCAAGGTCGATCTTCCCCGCCTCCAGCAGGCAATGGATCAGCGACAGGATCAGAAGCCCATCGGTTCCCGGCGTGATCCCGATCCAGTCATCGGCCACCGCCGAATAGCCGGTGCGGATCGGGTTGACCGAGATCACCCGCGCGCCGCGGGCCTTCAGCTTGCCGATGCCGATCTTGATCGGGTTCGAGTCATGATCTTCGGCTACGCCGAACATCACGAACAGCTTCGTGCGGTCCCAGTCCGGCTGGCCGAACTCCCAGAAGGCGCCGCCGATGGTGTAGATGCCCCCAGCGGCCATGTTGACGGAGCAGAAGCCCCCGTGCGCGGCATAATTCGGCGTCCCGAAGTTCTGCGCCCACCAGCCGGTAAGGCTTTGGCTCTGGTCGCGACCCGTGAAGAACGCCAGCTTCTCCGGCGCAGTCTCCCGCAAGGGCTTCATCCAGGCGACAGCGGTAGCGAGGGCCTCCTCCCAGGAAATCTCCTCGAAGGCCCCTGATCCTCGGGGACCAACTCGTCGAAGCGGCGCGCGCAGGCGGCTGGGCGCAGTGACCTGCATGATCCCGCTCGCCCCCTTGGCGCAGAGCACGCCCTTGTTGATCGGATGGTCGCGGTTGCCCTCGATATAGGCGACCTTGCCCGACTTCAGATGCACGTTGATCCCGCAGCGGCAGGCGCACATGTAGCAGGTGGTCTGGCGGATCTCGTCGCCGACCTCCCTCTGAGTCTCCACCCTTGGCTGGTTCACGCGCCCTCCCCGGCCATCCCGGCCTGCGCCTCGCCAGACATGACGGCCTGCGCCTCAAGCGCAATCTGCCGTTCCTCGTCGGCGGGCACAACAAGGATAACGACACGGCTTGTCGTATCGTGCAGCACGGTTTCGTTCCGGGCATTTGCGGAGTGGTCGGGAGATACTCCCAGAAACGAAAGGCCGGACAGGATTTCCTTCCGCATCCAGGCGTCGTTTTCACCGATGCCACCGGTGAAGACCACGGCGTCAAGGCCGCCCATCGCGGCGACCATCGACCCGGCATGGCGCACCGCCCAATAGGCGAAATGCCGAAGCGCGAACCGCGCCGCGTCGCTGGTTGCCGAATGAAGCGCACGCAGGTCGCTGGCCCCGCCAAGACCCAGAAGCCCGCTTTCCCGGTTCAGTATGCGGCTTGCCCGTTCGATCCCGTGAACTTCGGCCAGCCGCAGCACCGCATTGCCGTCGATTTCGCCCGTCCGCGTGCCCATCGTCAGCCCGTCCAGCGGCGAATAGCCCATCGTCGTCGCAACCGAACGTCCGTTCACAATCGCCGCCAGCGAACAGCCATTGCCCAGATGACAGGCCAGAAGCCGCTCTGGCAACGGCCCCCGCGCGCCAAGCATCCGCACCAGCGCCGCATAGCTGATCCCGTGAAAGCCATAGCGACGCAGGCCCCGGTCGCGTTCCAACTGCGGCAGGGCATAGGCCACGGCGACCTCGGGGTTCGTCGCATGGAAGGCCGTGTCGAAGGCGGCATATTGCGGCAGGCCCGGGGCCAGCTTTGCAACAGCCTGAATTCCCACCAGATTGGCCGGATTGTGCAGGGGGGCAAGCGGCACGCAATCCTCGATCTGTCGCAGGACGGGCGGCGTGACCCGGCATGTCGCCGTCAGCCCCGCCCCGCCATGCACCACCCGGTGCGCGGCCGCCGTCAACCGCGACACCGACACCCCGGCCTGGGCCAGCCCCTCGGCCATCGCGGAGGCGTGACCATCGGGCCCGATCTCACCGACAAAGGCCTTCGCCACCTCTCGCCCTGCGTCAAAGAGCTTCAGCTTCAGCGATGATGAACCGGCGTTCACAATCAACCACATCAGATGATCGCCTTGCCCAGACCCAAGGCCGCCAGCCCCGCCAGCAAGAGGATCGCAAAGCGGCGGAACTCTTGCGGATCGGTGCCAAAGAAGTGCCGCCCGCCAAGCCAGTTGCCGAAAAGCGTGACTGGCAGCGCGATGAGCGAGGCCCAGAGCGTGTCCCAGCTTACCAGACCGGCCAGCCAGTAGAGCGGTGCGGAATACACGTCCAGCAGCGGGAAATAGGCGATGAGCGTCGCCCGGAACACGCTTGCCCGCATCGGTTGCGCGGCAAAGAACGCCGCGACCGGCAACCCGCCCATCCCCGGCGCGTTGGCCAGCCCCGAGATCACCCCGGCCACCCCGTTCGGCGCGCCCACCACCTCGCGCGACAGGCGCCATCCGGCCAGAAGCACGACGCACATCAAGAGCACGTAGCCCGAGATCACCGCCCGAGCCGTGTCCTCGGTGACGCCGGTCAGGATCCACAGGCCCAGCGGCAACCCGATCGCGGCCCCGCCAAGAAGCCAGCCGACCCGCTTCCAGTCGACATCCGGCCCAGCGCCCCTGGCGTGTTGCACAGACATCACCGTTTCCAGAATGACAACAACCGCGACAAAGTTCAGCGGATTGGTCACAAGACTGGATGCCGCGATCAGCAGGGCCGAAAAGCCGAACCCGGAATAGCCCCGTACAAAGCCCGCCACCAGACAGGCAACCGCCAGCCAGATCAGCGCCAGCGGCCCCAGGTCAAAGGGCATCAGACGACCTGCGGCCGCATGTCGGCTTTCGAGATACCGGCGACCTCGACCGGCTTCTTCATCGCGTCGCGGCGGAACGGTTCGCCGAGTTCCTGGTTGATCAGCGCCTCGATCAGCGTGGTCTTGCCGTGGTGCATCTGATCGTCGATCGCCTTGTGCAGGGCCGCCGTCAGTTCCTCCATCGTCCGGGCCTGCACGCCCTGCAGCCCGCAGGCCTTGGCAATCCCGGCGTAAGAGACGCCCTCGTCCAGCTCGGTCCCGACAAAGTTGTCGTCATACCACAGCGTCGAGTTCCGCTTCTCGGCCCCCCACTGGTAGTTGCGGAAGACGACCATGGTGATCGCGGGCCATTCCTTGCGGCCGATGGCGGTCAGTTCCGTCACCGCGATGCCAAACGCCCCATCCCCGGCGAAGCCGACGACCGGGGTGTCCGGGCAGGCGATCTTGGCCCCGATGATCGACGGCAAGCCATAGCCACAGGGACCGAACAGCCCGGGGGCCAGATACTTTCGCCCCGCCTCAAAGCTGGGATAAGCGTTGCCGATGGCGCAGTTGTTGCCGATGTCCGACGAAATGATCGCCTCTTTCGGCAGCGCCGCCTGGATTGCACGCCAGGCCATTCTCGGCGACATCCACTCCGGCTTGGCATCCCGCGCGCGCTGGTTCCAGCTGGTGCCGGGATCATCCTGTTCGTGGTCCATGGACGACAGTTCCTGCGCCCAGGCCGATTTCTTCTGCGCGATCAGCGCCTTGCGTTCCGCCCGCCCGGCATCGCCCGCCGTCTTCGACAGCCGCGCAAGGATGCCCTCGGCCACTTTCTTCGCATCGCCCACGATGCCCACCGTTACCGGCTTGGTCAGCCCGATCCGGTTCGGGTTGATGTCGACCTGGATCACCTTGGCCTCCTTTGGCCAGTAGTCGATCCCATAGCCCGGCAGGGTCGAGAACGGGTTGAGCCGCGTCCCGAGCGCAAGCACCACATCGGCCTGCGCAATCAGCTCCATCCCTGCTTTCGACCCGTTATACCCAAGCGGCCCCGCAAACAGCGGGTGGCTGCCGGGGAAGGCGTCGTTGTGCTGGTAGCCGACGCAGACCGGCGCGGTCAGGCGTTCCGCCAGCGCCATCGAGGCCGGGATCGCGCCGCCGATCACCACGCCCGCGCCGTTCAGGATCACCGGGAACCTGGCGGACGACAGCAGCTGCGCCGCCTGTGCGATAGCGTCTTCCCCGCCCGAGGGCCGCTCGAACTCCACCACCGCCGGCAGGGGCACGTCGATGACCTGGGTAAAATAATCCCGTGGCATGTTGATCTGTGCCGGGGCTGACTGGCGCTTGGCCTGCAGGATGACGCGGTTCAGCACTTCCGCCACGCGGGAGGGATCGCGGACCTCCTCCTGGTAGCAGACCATGTCCTTGAAGAGCGCCATCTGCTCCACTTCCTGGAACCCGCCCATCCCGATGGTCTTGTTCGCGGCCTGCGGAGTGACCAGCAGCAAGGGAGTGTGGTTCCAGTAGGCCGTCTTGACCGCCGTGACGAAGTTGGTGATGCCGGGTCCGTTCTGCGCGATCATCATGCACATCTTGCCGGACGCGCGGGTAAACCCGTCGGCCATCATCCCGCCCGAGCCTTCATGCGCGCAGTCCCAGAAATGGATCCCGGCCTTGGGGAAGATGTCAGAGATCGGCATGAAGGCCGACCCGATGATCCCGAACGCATGCTCGATCCCATGCATTTGCAGGACCTTCACGAAGGCTTCCTCGGTTGTCATCTTCATCGCGCCACTCCATGTCACATGCGGCCATGCAAGGCCGGCTGCCCGCACCCTATCGCCGCACCGCACCCAACCTTAGGGCCAGTTGCCCCAGCCTGCTATATCCAAAAAGACCCTCCTCGTTCGACTTCGTCTCCTCGTCGGAAGGACGTCCGCGAGGAGTGCCGAAGTCACGGCCGAGCCAGCCCGCTGGCGATCCGCGCCACACCTTCGGGTATGCGTTGCGGCGCGATCGACGAATAGGCGAGGCGGTAGAAGTTGCGCGGTCCGTCACCCGCAAAGAACGCCCGTCCCGGTTCGATCAGCACGCCGTCGCTCCGCAAGCGCAGCGCGAGAGCCTCGGTGTCCACCTTTTCCGCCGCGCGCATCCAGAAGCTCGATCCGCCAAAGCCGCCCTGCCCCGCGACCTCCAGCCCCTCGGCCGCAATCGCCTCGGCCATGACCTGACGGCGGCGGCGGTAGGCATTCTTCATCCGGTTGACCAGCGCGTCGTAATGCCCAAGGCCCAGGAAATAGGCCATCGTCCGCTGGATATGGCCGGGCGGGTGCTTCAGCATCAGGCCGCGCAGCGCCCGTGCCTCGGCGATAAAGCCGGGCGGGCCGACCAGATAGCCAAGCCGAAGGCCGGGAAAGACCGACTTCGAGAAGGACCCCGCGTAGATCACTCGCCCTCCGCGGTCCAAAGACTTCAGCGCCGGCGCAACGGGCTTCAGAAAGGACATCTCGAACTCATAATCGTCCTCGATTATGACAAAGCCTTGCGTGTCTGCCGCTTCCAGCAGGGCCACCCGGCGATCGACGGGCATGGTCGCATTGGTCGGGCACTGGTGCGAGGGGGTGGTGAAGACCACATCCGCCGCAAGGCCCTGCACCGGAAGGCCCTGCGCGTCGACGTCCACCGGCACCGCCGTCGCCCCAGACGCTGCGACAATTGCGCGCCAGGCGGGGTAGCCGGGGTTTTCAACCACGGCCCGGCGTCCCGGCCCCAGAAGCGCCGTGGCCGCGATCCAGAGCGCGTTCTGCGCCCCCAACGTGAGCAAGACCTCATCCTCGCGTGCCGCGATGCCCCGGCGGGGAAGGATGGTGCGCAGAAGCTCCTGGATCAGCAGGGGATCGTCGCGTTCATAGTAGTCGGTGGTCAGCGCCGCAAAGTCGCGCTTGCCCAGGGCCCGCAGCGCGCATTGCCGCCAGTTCTGGTGATCAAAGAGCGTGGGATCGGCCTGGCCGTAGATGAAGGAATAAGGGTAGCGGTCCCAGTCCTCGGGCCGCTCGACCTTGGGAACAAGCGTGAAGCGGCCTCCGGTCAAGCCCTTGAAATCTATCGCTTCCGCACGGGATTCTGCCTGGGGAAACTCGGGTGCCAAAGGTGCCGTGTCCGAAACGAAGTAGCCCGACCGACCGGCCGAAGTCAGGTAGTCCGACGACACGAGGTCCGCATAGGCAAGCGTCACCGTGATCCGGCTGACGCCCAGATGTTCGGCCAGACCGCGGGACGAGGGCATCCGGCTACCCGGCCGGAACCGGCCCGCAAGGATGCCTTGTGTCACCATCGCCCGAATCTGCTGCTGCAGCGATCCCGCCGCTCCGGGGGTCAGGTAGAAGGCTTCGACGGGGATGGCGGCCATGACACCACGGGCTTGATCTGCCCGGATCAAGCGGCATCCGCCCGGCCAGAGTCAAGCGGCTCGGACCTGGGCAGATCGCCGGGACGTGAGCGTCCTGTGCATCAATTCTGTTGATCTTCGCGCCCGCGTCGCCTAACCCGGAGCACGCCTGATGTATGCGCGCCCGCGCTTTAGTGACGAAGGCCAAGCCGACCCCGCCGCGGCACAGCCGGCGGGAATACTACAGGCCCCGATGCCCGAAACGAATTCTGACCGCCCAGCCCGCGACTGGCTGACAACCCTCGCCCGCTACCGCGAGCCATCGACCCGCCGCAGCCTGTGGGAACTGGCCGCGACCCTGGTGCCGTTCCTGGCGCTTTGGGTCCTGGCCTGGATGGCGCTGTCCGTCAGCCCCTGGCTGGCTTTGGCACTTGCCATGCTGAACGGTGGGTTTCTGGTCCGCATCTTCATCATCCAGCACGATTGCGGCCACGGCTCCTTTCTGAAGAACCGTATTGCGCAGGACTGGCTGGGTCGGGTGCTGGGTGTGCTGACGCTGACGCCCTATGCCGTCTGGCGGCGGACCCATTCGATCCACCATGCGCACCACGGCGATCTTGACGCCCGGGGGATCGGCGACGTGCTGACCCTGACCATCGACGAATACCGCGCGCGCGGGTGGTGGGGTCGGCTGATGTACCGGCTGTATCGCAACCCGGTCGTGCTGTTCATTCTTGGCCCCAGCTATCTGTTCTTGCTGCAAAACCGTCTGCCCTTCGGCCTGATGAATTCCGGCTGGCGCTACTGGACTTCTGCGATGGGCACCAATGCGATGATCGGCATCGCCGTGGGCCTGATCATCTGGTTCGGCGGCTTCTGGCCCGTGCTCCTGATCTACCTCCCCACCTCGCTGATCGCGGCGACGCTGGGGGTGTGGCTGTTCTACGTGCAGCACCAGTTCGAAGAAACGCATTGGTCAAAGGGCGAAGACTGGCAGCTGCACGACGCCGCGCTGGAGGGGTCGTCCCACTATATCCTGCCGCAGCCCCTGCGCTGGTTTTCCGGCAACATCGGCATCCACCACGTCCACCACCTCTATTCCCGCATCCCGTTCTACCGCCTGCCCGAGGTGATCCGCGACCACCAGACGCTCGCCGAAGCGCAGCGCCTGACGGTCCGCGAGAGCCTGCGGTCGGTGAACCTGCACCTGTGGGACACGGTTGAGGGCAAGCTGATGAGCTTCAAGGAAGCCCGTCGCCGGTACGGGGTGGCGTAGGCCTGCCTGCGTAGGGTGCGCTACAGCGCACCTATCTTGAAACCACATAGGGCAGAGCCCGACCGTCGGGTGGGCGAGCGACGACTGAGTTGGGCGCTTTATGGTGCCAAGTACATCTGACGTGGTTCTTGCAGGCTGACGCTGCAAAGCGCCCGCCCGAGGGGGCGGTCGGGCGCTGCCCGGCGGGCTTTGCCCTTGATTCCGGGCAAGTGAGTAGGCAGTTTTGAGCGGCATCTGACTTGGTGCCCACCAAGTCGAAGAATAGTATTCCCGACGCGAGGGTAGCCCGTGATTTCCGTTAAAGTTGCAGTCTTGGCGATACTATTTGTGGTCACCGGTGGTGCAGTGTTCTCGGATTGGTTCCGCCGAAACAAAGCGCTAGCCGCTTGTGCTGGGATAGTCGCAATTGTCGGTTCGTACTCTCTTTGTAGGAATTCTAGAGGACCTGCGCGATGAAGCGACAAAGGTAGAGACAAACTTTACAGAGGATCAAGTGCGGGCCGCTGCCGTTAATTTTCTACTTGGAGACCCGTATGGGCGTACGGACGAAGAGGTACATCATAACATCGCCAGCATCGAGTATTTTCAAAAGGGACTTTGCGGATTTGGGCCAAACTGGGTCGTTACCGTGTTTGTGCCTCAAGGTGATGAGCTGAATAATCAATCCATTAAGGGAACGTTGCACTTCGATGACGTCAACGGGCAGTTCGCCTGTTGGAATCTTCCATTCCTAGACTGATCTATTCGTAAACAATGGCAAAAAGGGCGCCCCTCCCGGGACACCCCCTCAACCCGCAAACGGCCTCAGCCCCTACCCGAACACCCGCGTCAGCGCGCCATCAATCGCCGTGGTGATCTCGTCGATATCATCCTTCGTCGCGATCAGCGCGGGGCTCAGGCACAGCGTGTTGTTCAGACCCGGCAGGCTTCGGTTCGTGGCGCCGATGATCACCCCCTGCGCCATGCAGTCTGCGACGACGGCCTGGACCTGCTTCTCGTCCGCAGGCTCCTTCGTCGCACGGTTCGCCACCAGCTCTGCCCCGAGGAACAACCCCTTGCCACGGACGTCGCCGATGACCTTGTGCTTGTCCATCAGCGCCGCGAGGTTCCCCAGGCAGTACTCGCCCATCGCGAGGGTGTTGGCCAGAAGCCCCTCGTCCTCGATGATCCGCATGTTCTCCAGCGCTGCGGCCGGGCCGCTGGTGCAGCCGCCAAAGGTCGAGATGTCGCGGAAATAGCTCAGCGGGTCCGAGGGATCGTCCTTGAACATCTCGAAGACGGCTTCGGTGGTCACGGTGCAGGAAATCGCGGCGTAGCCAGAGGCGACGCCTTTGGCCATCGTCACGAAGTCCGGCTTGATGCCGTAGTGCTGGTAGCCGAACCAGGTGCCGGTGCGGCCCACGCCGCAGACAACCTCGTCAATCGCCAGCAGGATGTTGTATTTCTTGCAGATTTCCTGCACGCGGTCCCAATAGCCCTGGGGCGGGACGATGACGCCGCCGCCTGCCGTTACCGGCTCCAGGATCAGGCAGCCGACCGAATCCGCGCCTTCCCGCAGGATCACTTCCTCGATGGCATCAGCCGCGCGCTCGCCGTAGTTTTCCACCTCCCACTGCTTGCGGTATTCCAGGCAATGTGGCACGCGGACAAAGCCGTCCGGGAACGGCCCATACTGCATGGCGCGCTGGTCCTGTCCGGCGCTGGCCAGGGCGGCGATGGTCGTCCCGTGATAGTCGCGGTCGCGGTACAGGATCTTCCACTTCTTGCCGCCGTGGTGACGATGCGCGATCTGGCGCACCATCTTGTAGACCTTCTCGTTCGCCTCGGACCCCGAGTTCGAATAGTAGACCCGGGTCATGCCCGGCATCTTCTCGATCAGCCGCTTGGAGAAGACCGCACCGGGGATCGAACCTGCCGACCCGGCGAAATAGTTCAGCTTGATCAACTGGTCGCGGACCGCGTTGGCGATGCTTTCGCGGCCATAGCCCACGTTCACGGTCCAGACCCCGCCAGACACGGCGTCGATATGCTCCTTGCCCTTGGCATCCCAGACCCGCATCCCCTTGCCCTCGACGATGACGCGGGGATCGACGCCCGTGTCATACTGCTTGTGCTGCGAGAGGTGGTGCCAGACATGGGCGCGGTCGGCTTCGACCACTTGCCCGATGTCGTTCAATCCTGCGAAGCCTTCCATGGGGCCGTCCTTTCGAATACGTTTCGCGCGGCATCATCAGGGAAACGGCGGCCTGCCCTTAGGACCAGACACCTGCCGCTGATAGGACCAGTCAGACCCGATAATACGCGCGGTACCAATCTACAAAGCGGCCAAGGCCGGTGGCAAGGTCCGTCTCGGGCTTGAAGCCGGTCAATCGCTCCAAGAGCGAGCAGTCGGCCCAGGTCGCAGGCACATCACCGGGCTGCATCGGCAGGAAGTTGCAGATCGCCTTGCGGTCGAGAAGGGTTTCCAGCGTCCCGATGAACTCCATCAGGTGAATCTTGTCGCTGTTTCCAACATTGACGATCCGGTGGGGTGCCACGGGGCTTAGGCTGTCGCCTTCCACCAGCGTCCCCCGAGCAGAGGGAAGCGGCGGAGCCAGCGGGATCAGGCGGCCCACGCCTTCGACCAGGTCCTCGACCGCCGTGAAGTCACGCCAAAGCTCGCCGTGGTTGTAGACGTCGATGGCTTCGCCTTGCAGGATCGCACGCGCGAATTTGAAATAGGCCAGGTCCGGGCGACCCCATTCGCCGTAGACAGTGAAGAAGCGAAACAGCGTGACCGGCAGATCCCAGAGATGGGCGTAGGAATGTGACAGCGCCTCGACCGCCTTCTTGGTAGCGGCGTAGACGGTCAGCGGATGGTCCGTGCGGTCGGTCTCGCGGAACGGCATTTCGACATTGGCACCATAGACCGATGAGGTGGAGGCGATCAGCATGTGCTTGACGCGGCACCGCTTCGCCAGCTCCAACACATTGAAACTGCCGGTGAAATTGGTCTCGATGTAGGACCGGGGATGCGTGAGGCTGTAGCGGACCCCAGCCTGGGCGGCAAGGTGGATGATGACGTCGGGCGCGAAGTCGGCACCGATGCGGTCCAGCGTCGCCACATCTTCGACCATCGCTTCGGTCGCGGTGAACCCTGGCAACGCCTTCAGGATCGCATGGCGCTTTTCCTTCAGCGTGATGTCATAATAGGCCGTCATCCCGTCGTAGCCGTGCACGTGGTGGCCAGCCGCCAGAAGGTGCCGCGCCAGGTGGAAGCCGATGAAACCCGCGCTTCCGGTGATTAGGATTTTCTGCACGCCGCCCTGCACCCCGCCAGATTGCGGCGGACAATCACCGTGGCCCACCCCCAAGTCAAGCCTGCGACCGGGACGGAGGACCCCCTTGCAGCCGCCCGCCCGATCCGCTATCCCTCCCCCACCTTCGCGGCGGGTTGGCGGAGAGGTTACGCACCGGATTGCAAATCCGTGAAGACCGGTTCGATTCCGGTACCCGCCTCCACTTCCCCTGATCGCGCCGCAAGGATTGCCTGCCTGCCACGGTGGCGGCAACTTGTTGAGCAATTGCAGAAAAACGCGTGAAGCCCGCGATGCTGCGGGCTATAGTGCTGCAAGTCGGAAGAACGGCGCCGGATAAACGGGCGATCCGACCGGGGGCGCAGGGTGCGTCCACGCAAGGGTCGCAGAGGCGTAAAAGCTGGAGGCAGCAGTGGTCGGCAAATTCCTTTTGGGCATGGTTTCGGGTGGCCTTGTGGTATCGGGTGGCCTTGTCATCGCGTCGGCGCTGTTCCCGGTCGTACCGGCCAACGACAATGCCCCCGCAGCGGTGGCAGAACCGATAGCGGCGCCCTCGACGGTCGATGCCGGTCCGGCTGTCGCCGAGGACGACGAGCCCGCCTTGGCCCCCAGCGTTGAACCGGAACCGCAAGCCGGGCCGGAAAGCGCCGAAGTCGAGCCGCCCGAACCTGCGACCGAAGTCGCGGCAGAGCCCGAGATTGCCGCCACCGCGCCGCCCGTGACCATCGACGCGGCACCCGCCGTCGACACCAGCGCCGTGGCACCCGCAGCTGTGATCGCCGAAGTGGCCGAGCCGGTTGCCCCGGCGGCTGCAGAAGTCGCTACGCCCCAGACCCTGGCCGAGCCATCGAAACCCGCCGCGACCGTCGCCGATGCGGCGGCAGAGGCCCCCGAAGCGCCCGCCGAGGCCCAGCTTGCAGAGGCTGCGACAGCGGCGGCAGACGTGGCGGTGCCCGAACTGACGAGCGAACCCGCTCCCAACCCAGTGCCCGCCGAAGCCGCGCCCGAAGCTGCGCCGACAGATGCTGCGCCGACCGAAACATCGACAGCGGAACCTGTCCCGGCTGAATCTGAAGCGGCCGCAGAAACCGTTCTTGCGGAACCGGCCGAGACGGAAGCCGTGGCAGAACCCAACGCGCCGCAAACCGCGCTTGTCGAAGCTGCTCCCGGCGCCGACCCTGTCCCTACGGACGAATCTGTGGTCCAGGACACTCCCGCCGCAAGCGAGGAAACCCTCACTGCAGAGCTTGCACCTGAACCCGAGGTTCCAGTCTCGGAGGCTCCTGCCACCGAGACGATGCCCGCCGAAAAGCCAGCCGAACTGATGCCAGCCGAACCGGCGGCGACAGATGAAACGGTGCCGGCAGAAGCGTTGCCCGCCCCGGAAACCGATGCAGACCCGACCGATCCTGCGGTGGGGGCGACGGAACCGGCCATGCCGGGCAACCGGCCTGCGCCGCTTCCGGGCGAGACCCCCGAAGCCGAGGCGGAAGCCCGCAGTTCTACCTTCAAGCCCGCCCCCGGCCTGCCCCGCGCCAGCGGGACGGGTGAGGCGCCCACTCCAGATCCGGCAGCAACCGACCCGGCTGCGGCACCGATCGACCCGCGCCCGCTGGCGCAGTTCGCCGCGACCTTCGACAATCCCGAGGCCAAGCCCCCCTTCGCCATCGTGCTGATCGATGACGGCAGCCCCGACCTGGACCGCGCGACCCTTGCCGCCCTGCCCTTCCCGGTCAGCTTTGCGCTGAACCCCCTGGACCCCGCCTCGGCCCAGCACGCCGCGACCTATCGCGCGGCGGGCAAGGAAGTGGTGATGCTGGTGACCGGCATCGCCGAGGGCGCGATGCCTGCCGATGTCGAGGTGGCGTTCCAGTCGATGGAACAGGGCCTGCCCGAAGCCGTGGCCGTGATGGACTTGCCGGTTCCCAGCTTCCAGAACCGCCGCCCGCTGGCCGCGACGGTGGTGCCTATCCTGAAGGCGCAGGGAAGGGGTCTCTTGACCTGGGACGCTGGCCTCAACGCCGCCGATCAGGTCGCCCGGCGCGAGGATCTTGAAGCCGCCGTGATCTTCCGCGACATCGGCTCGACCGGGGCGGACGCCGCAGCGATCCGCCGACTGCTGGACCGGGCCGTCTTCAAGGCCGGCCAGGAAGGTCGGGTCAGCGTGGTGGGAAATGTCGATCCGGCGACGGTGGCAGCCCTTCTGGAATGGACGGTCGAGGGCAAGGCTGCCACCGTGGCGCTGGCCCCGGTGACGGCGGTTCTTGCGGTCGAGTGACGCGCGGCCCAGGGGGCTGCTCGTCGATGACTTCGTCACTCCTCGCGGGGCAACCCCGACGAGGAGACGACGTCGAACGAGGAGGTCCGCTTAGGTGTTGCCGCGTCCGGCAAAACGGCCCGCATCTTCGGCCGCGCGGCGCAGGGCATTGGATTTATTGACAGTTTCCTGGTATTCTGCTTCCGGGTCGCTGTCGTAGACCACGCCTCCGCCCGCCTGGATGTAAAGTTGGCCGTCCTTTACCACCGCCGTCCGCAGCGCGATGCAGAAGTCCATCTCGCCATTGGCTGCGAAATAGCCGACGCCGCCGCCGTAGATGCCACGCTTTTCGGGTTCCAGTTCGTCAATGATCTCCATCGCCCGGACCTTCGGCGCGCCGGACACCGTGCCTGCGGGCAGTCCCGCCAGCAGCGCCGACAGCGCGTCCTCGCCTTCCGCAATCTCGCCCACCACGTTCGACACGATGTGCATGACGTGGCTGTAGCGTTCGATGATGAAGGTCTCGGTCGGGCGGACCGTGCCGACCTTGGCCACCCGGCCCACATCGTTGCGGCCAAGGTCCAGCAGCATCAGATGCTCGGCCCGTTCCTTGGGGTCGGCCAACAGGTCCAGTTCCAGCGCCCTGTCCTCTTCGGGAGTTGCCCCCCGCTTGCGGGTCCCGGCGATGGGACGGACAGTGATTTCGCCGTCGCGGAGGCGCACCAGGATCTCGGGCGAAGCGCCAACCACCTGGAAGCCGCCAAAGTTGAAGAAGAACATGAAGGGCGACGGATTGGTCCGCCGCAGGCTGCGATACAGCGCGAAGGGCGGCAGTTCGAACCGCTGCGACCAGCGCTGCGACGGCACCACCTGGAAGATGTCACCCGCGCGGATGTAGTCCTTGGCTTTCTCGACCGCTGCCTTGTAGCCGTCATGCGTGAAGTTTGATGTTGCTTCGCCGACCGGGGCCGTCTCGCCCAGGTCCCTCGCGGCCGAGGGCGCCCGGTCCAGGTCACGCAGCGCGTCCATCACCCGTTCCGCGGCCTGCGCGTATGCCGCCCGCGCTGAAAGACCACCGGCGACCCAGGCCGGAGCGACCACCGTTACTTCACCCTTCACCCCGTCCAGCACCGCGATGACCGATGGGCGGATGAGTTCGGCATCCGGCAGGCCCAGGGGATCGGGGTTCACGTCTGGCAAGTGTTCCGCCAGCCGGATCATGTCATAGCCGAGATAGCCGAAAAGCCCCGCCGACACCGCCGGCAGTCCCTCGGGCATCGCGATGCGACATTCGGCCAGAAGATCGCGCAGCGTCTGCAAGGGGTGGCCGGCAAGGTCGGAGAACGACTGCCGGTCAAAGCGCGCCTCGCGGTTGATCCGGCTTTTGTCACCGTGGCATTGCCAGACCAGGTCCGGCTTCATGCCCACGATGGAATAGCGCCCCCGAACCTCGCCGCCGGTGACCGATTCCAGCATGAAGGTATCGGCGCGGGCATCGCCCAGCTTCAGCATCAGGCTGACCGGAGTATCCAGGTCCGCCGCCAGCCGGGCCCAGACGATCTGGTTCCTGCCTTGGGTCCAACCCGCCTCGAACTCGGCAAAACTGGGCGAAAGCTGCATCAGGGCAGGCTCGCGTGGACGGCGTTGATCGCGGCCTGGTCCAGCGATATGCCAGCCTCGGCGGTCAGCGCGTTGGTGAAGGCGGCAAAGGCGTCCCGGGAGATGGCCTGGCGGGCCTGAGCGGCCAGCGCGTCGCGCATGCCCTGGGCGTCCTCACCCTCGGTCGCGGCGGGCAGGATGCGGTCCAGCTTGACCACGGCGATGAAGCCGTCCGCCTCGATCACCCGCGCTTCGCCCTCGGTCATCTTGAAGACGTCCGCAAGCAGCGTCTCGGGCGTGTCGGCGATGAAGCCCGAGCGCGCCGTTTCGGGCGTCACATCAACAATGCCGAAGCTGCCGATGGCGGCCCCACCATCAATCGCCACCTTGATCTCGCCTGCCCGGACAGTCAGTGCCTTGGCAACGGCGTCGCGGCGCCAATCCTCGGTCACCAGGTCCTTCACTTCGTCAAAGGGGATCGGCGCGGCGGGGACGATTTCGTCCAGGCGCAGCGCAACGACCCCGCCGTCATCAAGCACGATCGCTTCGGGGAAATCCCGCTCTTGCACGGCATCAGCGGCGGCGCGGAAGGCCGGGTAGCCTTCGATGCTGTCCTCACCCTGCTGGCCCGGAACGTGATCCAGAGTGGCGATGACAAGTCCCATTTCCTTGGCGAGGTCCTCCAGCGTCGCCCCCCCAGCAAGAAGATCGTCGATTTCTTCCACGCGGTCGGCGATCAGGCGGCGCGCGGCGTCGGTCTGGATCTCGATCGCCAGCGTCTCGCGCGCCGCGTCGAAGGTGGTCTCCTCGGCGGCCAGAACCGACACCACCCGATAAAGCGCGGGGCCAAGGTCACTGTCCAGCGGCCCGGCCACCTGGCCCTCGGCAGTGGCGAAGATCGCGTCGCCCGCGGCACCCAGTTCGTCCACCGAGACATCCCCCATGTCGATGGCGTCCAGTGACAGACCCCGCTCGGCCACGAGGTCCTCGAACGAGGTTCCGGCGTCAAGCCTGGCTTTCCCCGCCTCCGCCGCAGCCTGGTCGGGATAGACCAGACGCTCGAGGATGCGGCGTTCGGGAATCACGAATTCGGAGATCCGGTCCTGATACATCTTCTGCAGCATGGCATCATCGACCGGCTGATCCTTGGCGATGGCCTCGGGCAAGAGGGCCGCATAGGTGATGCGCTTGGCCTCGGGCCTGGTGAAGCGGTCGATGTTGGCGTCGTAATGCGCCTTCAGCTCCGCCTCCGTCGGATCGGCCACCGCCCGGGTCAGATCGGCCTCGTTCAGGCGCAGCATGGAAAAGCCCCGCCGTTCCGCCACCCAGGCGTAAAGCGTGTCGGTCAGCGCCGCAGGGGCCGCAAAGCCACCGGCGACCGCGCCCTGCAAGAGTTCACGGCTGATGTCGCGACGCAGGTTCGTCTCGAACTCGGTTTCAGACAGGTTGTTGCGGTTCAGCGCAAATCGATAGGACTCGCGGTCGAAGCTGCCCGAGACGCCCTTGAAGGCATCCATCCCCATGATCTCGGTCGCGACCACGTCGTCCCCGACCGAAACCCCGATGCGCTGCGCCTCGTTGTCCAGCGCCGCGCGCGTCAGCACGTCCTGCAGCACCTGCTTGTCGATCCCGAAGGCCAGGGCCTCCTGCATCGAAAGCTGCTGGCCGAACTGCTGACTGAAGGCGTTGACCTGGGTCTGCAGCGCGCGGGCATAGTCATCGGTGGTGATGTCGATGTCGATGTCGCCGACGCTGCCGACCTTGGTCACCCCGCCCGAGAAGCTGGTGACACCGAAACCTCCAAGCCCCAGGATCAGCATCCCCAGCATCGTCCAGACGGCCACCTCTTTCACCGTGCTGCGCGGGCGCTTGCCGTCTTCTGTCGGGGTCTTCGCCATGAGTTCGGGCCCTCTGATTGGTTATGGATCAGGTGCATAGTGGGAACCCCGCAGGGGGGCAAGATCAAGATCGCCCGCCTGCAGGGTCGCGCCCCCTGTCAGAGCCTGAAGGCCTGCAACCGGTGGATCACCTCGGCGATGCCTTTTGCATCGACGTTGGCAAAGGCGATGCGGATCTGGCGCTTGCCGG
Organism: Tabrizicola sp.; assembly: GCF_030694085.1. Classification (GTDB taxonomy): domain Bacteria; phylum Pseudomonadota; class Alphaproteobacteria; order Rhodobacterales; family Rhodobacteraceae; genus Tabrizicola. The sequence goes on from NZ_JAUXZE010000032.1 coordinate 148,778, forward strand.
CCTCGGACCCCTCGGGCTGGAACATCGTCCCCGGCAGCATCAGCAGCGAGGCTTCGGTCACCAGCCGCTTGCACAAGGCGTCGCTGGAGATGTCGAAGGGATGCTCGACATAGGCGAAATAGGCGCCGCAGCCCAGAAGCTTCCAATCCGGCAACGACTTGAAGCCGTCGACCATCGCGTGCCGACGGGCCAGGATCTCGTCGCGTTCCCCCGCAAGCCACTGGCCCAAATTCCGCATGCCCCAGAGGGCACCGATCTGACCCAACTGGCTGGGGCAGATTGCCACGGTATCCAGGAACTTCTCGGCTTCGGCCAGCCGGGCGGCCCCCGCTACAACGGCCCCCACCCGATGCCCGGTCAGCCGGTAGGCTTTGGAAAAGCTGTACAACTGGATCAGCGTGTCGGCCCAGTCGGGGTCCTTGAAAAGGTCATGCGGCGCCCCTGGCCGGCTGTCGAAATCGCGGTAAGTCTCGTCCACGATCAGCGCAAGGCCCTTGGCACGGCAAAGGTCGCGGAAGGCCGCCAGCGTTTCGGCCGGGTACTCCACGCCTCCGGGATTGTTCGGGCTGACCAAGACGATGGCCCGCGTCCGGTCGGTGACAAGCTGCGCTGCCGCTTCGGCCGAGGGGATGAGGGTCGGCCCGGTGTCCAGCGGAACGGTCTTCACCGACGACATGTCCAGCCACATCTTGTGATTGAAGTACCAGGGCGTCGGCAGGATCACCTCGTCCCCCGGCCCAGCCAGTGTCGCCATGACCGTGCAGAAGGCCTGGTTGCAGCCCTGCGTGATTGCCACCTGCGACGGGCTGATGGCCCCGCCGTAGATCGCCGACCATTGCGTCGCGATCTCCTCGCGCAAGCCGGCAAGCCCCAGCACCGGGCCGTAAAGATGCGCGTTGGGGTCGTTCAGAGCCGCATCCGCCAGCGCCTGCCGCAAGCCCAGCGGAGGGCTTTCTACCGGGGCGGCCTGGCTGATGTTGATCAGCGGCCGGGAGGCCGGAAAGGACACACCTTCGATCCAGCGCCGAGCCTCCATTACCGGGGGCGGTTCTGTCGCGGCGAAGGCGGGGTTCAGTGGCAGGGTCACGGACAAACTCCTCGTGCACTTCGCTTCTCGTCGTGGTGGCGCGCCCGACGACGAGCGCATGAAAGGCGACGAAGAGCGGTCAGTCAGCCCCACGCATGGGCTGGACGTATTGCAGCGCCATGTCCCAGGGGAAGAAGATCCAGGTGTCCTGGCTGACACTGGTGATGTAGGTGTCGGCCTGCTTTTCACCCTCGGGCTTGGCATAGACACAGGCGAAATGCGCCTTGGGGTACAGGCCCCGGATCAGTTCCAGCGTCTTGCCGCTGTCGACCAGGTCATCGACGATCAGGATGCCGGTGCCGTCGCCCATGATCTCGGCCTGCGGGGCCTTGATGACCTGCGCCTCGCGCCGCTGGTCGGCCTTGCCGCCGCCCGAGTGGTAGGACTTGACCGAAATGCTGTCGACGACCCGGATGTCAAGTTCACGGCTGACGATCATCGCGGGGACCAGCCCCCCGCGCGTGATGCCGACCACTGCTTTCCAGGTCCCGCCCTCGCCCGGCCCCTTGCCGTCCAGCCGCCAGGCCAGCGCGCGGGCGTCGCGGTGGATCTGGTCCCAGCTGACGTGAAACCCTTTTTCATGCGGCAGGCGGTCAGCGGACATGGGGCCCCTCCTTCAGGTGGCGACGATCTTGACGCCCAAGAGGGCAAGTGCTGCCCCGAAGCAGCGG
>NZ_JAUXZE010000042.1 GCF_030694085.1 Tabrizicola sp.
GGGGTATTCCGGGATCGAGAACCCGCTCTTCTTCAAGGAGAATACCCGGATGTTCTACGGCGACGCCAAGAAGTCCCTGGATGCCCTGCTGCCCATGATCGAGTGACCTGTCGCCTCTATGAAAAGGCCGCCGTTTGGCGGCCTTTTCGATTCCGGGAGCGGCGGAACGGGTCAAGTGGTCCGTGAGGGCATCGTCGCCAGCAACCAAAGGAGTGTGCGGTGATGCAGGGACCGTTGGGCCGGGCCGTGGCGATGACTGTGGTGCTGCTGCTGGCCCCCGCCCGTGCTGGCAAAGGGCGAGCGGGTGGACACGGTCGAGGACCGGATCGACCTGGCGGAAAGCCGGATCGATCAGAAGGTCGACCGGGGCCGCTGGGACGTGGCCGAGGACAAGGTGGACACGCGGGAAGACCGGGCCGACGCTGCAGGCTACGAGGTCATCGAGCGCATTGGCCGGCATGATCGCCGGACCTGGTGGCGGATCTTGCGCGATGACTGAACCGTAGGGTGGGCGGTATCGCCCACCCTACTTGTCGCGGGGTGTCCACGGTGGACAAACTCTGGATGCATTGCATTTTCAATGGCTTGCTCGCGGGCGTTAGGACTTTCTTAACTCATGTCCGGGCGCTTGCGATCTTTCGGTTCTGCACGGCATTGCAGCGGTGCGTCGCCGTGAAGATCGGCCTTTGGGCAACACCTGTGCGGCATACCCTTGGATTCCGGCATTTCTCTGGAACCCGCCTGGGTGTCGCCCTACCTCTCGGGCTGTAACGCCGAGGACAAAGATGCCGATCCCTGACCATCCGCTTCGCTATGCCACCGTGAACGAGCTGCATGCGCGTCCCTTCCCGTCGCTGGAAGTGCCGTCGACCGCCGTATACGTGGCAATCAAGGAACCGGTCCAGGCGCAGAACCGGGATCGCGGCAGGGACCTTGCACATCTTCTGGCGCTTTTGGACCGGCACGCCTCGCCGCATCCGCAGCCAGGGGCGACGCATTTCCAGGGGCCGATCGGGCGGGCCGAGGTGAAGTGGGAAAGCCACACCGAGTTCGTCACCTATACCGCCTTCACCAAGGGCCTTTCCGCGCGACCCTTCGATCCGGCCGAGGCGGAGGTGCTGCCGGAAGACTGGATGGCGGAGGCTCCGGGCAAGCGGCTGACCTCGGTCCTGATCCGCATCGAGCCGATGCCGGCCTCGGAGGATGCGCTGTTGCGGCGGGTGGATGAATGGTTCGTGCCGGAGAGCCTTGCGGTATCGCGCGTCGTGGATGGCGCGGCGGTCGTGGCGGGCGATTTTCGCATCGACCCGGCGGGGCATATGCGCTTTGCGGTCTTCGTGGCGCCGGGGACAGGGCCGCGCCGGGTGGGGCGGATCGTGCAGCGGCTGTGCGAGATCGAGACCTACCGGGCGATGTCGATGCTTGGGCTGATGCGGTCGCGGGATCTGAGCGCGCGACTGAACGCGCTGGACCCGAAGCTGTCGGCGCTGGTCTCGGGGCTGGACAACGCCGAACCAGCGCCGGAAGTGGCGCTGCACAACCTGCTGACGATCTCGGCGGAGCTGGAGAGCCTGGCGGTGCAGTTCTCGTTCCGTTTCGGGGCGACGGCGGCCTATGAGGCGATTGTCAGCCAGCGCATCGAGGTGCTGCGCGAACAGCGCATCGAGGGGCGACAGACCTTCGGCGAGTTCATGATGCGCCGCTATGATCCGGCGATGCGGACGGTGAAATCTTCGGAAAGCCGGTTGGCCGCGATGGCGGAGCGGGCGGAGCGGGCGGCGGAGTTGCTGCGGACCCGGGTGGACGTGGAGCGGTCGGCGCAGAACCAGAAGCTTCTGGAGAGCATGGACCAGCGCGCGGATTTGCAACTGCGGTTGCAGCGCACGGTCGAAGGGCTGTCGACGGTGGCGATCAGCTACTACGCGGTGAACCTGGCGGCCTACCTTCTGGAGCCTGCCGCCCATGCACTGCACATCAGCCACGGGGTGCTGCTGGCGGGACTGGTGCCGGCGGTGGTGCTGGCGGTGTGGCTGATGGTCCGCCGCATCCGCAAGACGTTGCATTAGCAAGAGCCTCCTCGTGCGCCTTCGGCTTCTCGTCGGGGGCGCCAGCGAGGAGCAACGAAGTTGACGACGAGCGCTACCGGCCGCGGATGCGGGGGTCGAGCGCGTCTCGGAGACCGTCGCCGATGTAGTTCACCGACAGAACGGTCAGCGAAATGGCAAGGCCGGGCCAGACCACGCGCTCGGGGTAGACCTGCATGTATTGCAGACCGTCGAACAGGAGCCGCCCCCAGGTCGGGAAGTCGGGCGGGAAGCCGAGCCCGAGGAAGGACAGCACGGATTCGGTGATGATCGCCTCGGCCACGCCCAGAGTGGCGGCGACCATGACCGGAGAGACGACGTTCGGCAGGATGTGGCGGCGGATGATCCGGTTCGGCCGCGCACCGATGGAGCGGGCGGCCAGCACGTATTCGCGTTCCTTCAGTGTCAGGACCTCGCCCCGGACGATACGGGCGGTGGCCATCCAGGAGGTGATCCCGATGGCGAAGACGATCAGGGTGAAGGCGCCAAGCTCGGGTCCGATAAGGCCGGCGATGCGGTCGCGGAAGAGCATGACCATGACCAGCAGAAGCGGGATCAGCGGCAGGGCCAGGAACATGTCGGTCAGCCGCATGAGCGGGCTGTCGAGCCGGCGGAAGTAGCCGGCCAGGATGCCGATGAAGGTTCCGAAGACGATGGCAATCAGCATCGCGACCAGGCCCACGGCCAGCGACACGCGACCGGCCAGCAGCATCCGGGACAGCATGTCTCGGCCCAGCTGATCCGTGCCAAGGGGGAAGCGCAGGGACGGGCCCTGGTTCTTCAGTTTGATCGCCTCGGCCACGGTCAGTTTCTCGGGGACCCAGAGATAGGGACCGATCAGCACTGCGACGATCAGGAACCCCAGGACGATCAGTCCGAACAGGGCCCCCTTGTGGGTGCGGAACTGCTGCCAGATCTCGCGCGCCTGGCTGGCGGGCTTGGGGGGCGTCGTGCTCGCGTCAGTCATAGCGGATCCTGGGATCGAGGAAGCCGTAGAGGATATCGGCGATCAGGTTGAAAAGGACGATGAGCACGGCGAAGATGAAGGCGAGGGTCTGGACCATCGGCAGGTCGGAGGCATGGATCGCCCCGATCAGGGCCGCGCCGATGCCGTTTACGCCGAAAAGGTTCTCGGTGATGATCGCGCCGCCGAAGATCGAGGGGATGCCAAGCGCGATGACGGTGACCACGGGGATCAGCGAGTTGCGCAGGACATGCTTCAGGACCACTGTCCGCTCGGACATGCCCTTGGCGCGGGCGGTGCGGACATAGTCCATCGTCATGTTGTCCAGCATCGAGGACCGCATATACCGGCTGATCGCGGCGGCGTTGGCAAGGCCCAGGGTCATCACGGGCAGGGCCATCTGCTTTATCTGTTTCACGAAGCTGTCCCAGTCCGTCACATTGAGCTGCGTGTCGTACTTCGTGGGGAACCAGCCCAGCCAGACCGCGAAGATGATGATGAAAAGCGTGCCCGAGAAGAAGGTGGGGACGGAAAAGCCGATCATCGCAAACAGCGTCCCGCCCTGGTCGAAGAGCGAATACTGGCGGTAGGCCGAATAGATGCCGATGGGCAGCGCGATCAGGATGCCGACCAGGTAGGCGGTGCCGATCACCGTCAGGGTCTGGGGCAGGCGCTGGCCGATGATGGTGAAGACCGGGCTGCGCGACTGCCAGGACAGGATGCGCTGCTCGCCCTCGGCCAGGGTGGTGCCGAACCAGCTGTCGAAAAGGTAGGCGGGTTCGACCCAGAAGAATTGCCGCAGCCAGAGGACATAGCGCACGAAGACCGGCTGATCGGCGCCAAGCGCCTCGATCATCCGTTGCCGGACGTCGGGGGGCACGGTCAGCGGAATTTCTGACATCGGCGAGCCGGGGGCCAGATCAACAAGCAGGAAGATCACCAGGCTGATGACCAGCAGGGTGGGAATGGCCAGCAGAAGCCTGCGTAGCGTGAAGGTCAGCATGCGGCTCTCGCCTTGGGGAACGGGGGTCGAAGGAAGCTGCGGGGCCGGATCGCGCCGGCCCCGCAAGGATCAGGTCACTTCACGCGGAACCAGTCCGCGACGTTCCAGGTCTCCATGTCCCAGGCGTTGATCTGCACGCCGCCCAGGCTGTTGGAATGTGCCGAAAGCGTGCCGCGGTGGACCAGCGGAATGACGGTCATGGAGTCCTTCGTCACCATGTCGTTCAGCTTCTTGGCAATCTCCTGACGCTTGGCGATGTCGGTGGTCTGGGTCAGTTCGGCATGCAGCGCGTCATAGGCCGGATCGCAGAAGCGGTTGATGTTCTCGCCCTGCCACTGGGTTTCCGGTGAGGGCGCGTTCTTGCACTGGTATTGGCCCAGATAGGTTTCCGGGTCGGGGTTGTCCGAGTTGTTGGCGTACATCTCGACGTCGGCGTAGAACTTCTGGAAGGTGTCGGGCGAGCCCGGGTCACCGCCGAAGAAGACGCCAGGATCGATGGCCTTGAGCTCGACCTCGACGCCCAGCTCGGTCCACCAGTCCTTGATCAGCGCCTGGAAGTCCTGGCGGATCGGGTTGACGGTCGTTTGATAGAGAAGCGACAGTTTCTTGCCGTCCTTGTCGCGGATGCCGTCGCCGTCGCTGTCGGTCCAGCCCGCTTCATCGAGCAGAGCCATTGCGCCCGGCATGTCCTGTGCGATGCAGCCTTCGTTGTCCGAGGCCCAGGCTTCCGGTCCGGGGATCACGTTGCAGGTCGGCCTGCCGCCGGCGCCGTAGCCGACTTCGACCAGGATGGTGCGGTCAATGGCCTTGGACAGCGCGGTCCGCACCTTGATGTCCGACAGGATCGGGTGCGGGTGCTTGGCGGTGGCACGCTCGCCCTCGGGCAGGGCCGGCGACGGGTCGGTCGTGTTCATCTCGATCCGCTCGACCAGAGTGCCGAAGGCGACGACGAACTGGCCCTTGCCGGCAGCGGCCATTGCCGCCTGGCTGTCCGGCGGGATCTGGGTGTTCCAGGCGTAGTCAAACTCGCCCGTCTCCATCACCGCGCGGGCCGAGCCTTCGGCATCGCCGCCGCCCTTGATCACCGCGGTCGCGAAGGCAGGCTTGGCCGGATCACGGTAGTTCGGGTTTGCGGTCATCGACACGGTGTCGTTGACGGTGAAGCCGGTGACCATGAAGGGGCCGGTTCCGATCGGCATGTTGTTCGCATCGGTGCAGGTCGGAGCAGCGGCGCCGAGGCAGGCTTCGAACTGCGCCTTCTGCAGAAGCGGCGACAGGCCACTGACGAAGGCGGTGTAGGGGTTCGGCTTCGGTGCGGCGAAGGTCACCTTGATGGTCGAGGCATCGACCGCCTCGACCGAGGCGACGCCTTCGTACTTGGTCGCCTGGCTGCAACCACCTTCGGGATGGGTGCAATACTGCCAGGTGAAAACCGCGTCATCGGCGGTGACCGGGGTGCCGTCGGACCACAGAAGGCCCGGCTGCAGTTTCCAGGTGATCGAGGTCATGTCTTCCGAAATACCGCCGTTTTCCATCGTCGGGATTTCGACGGCCAGACGCGGGACCAGCACGCCATCGGGGTCGACCACCGCCAGCGGTTCCAGCACCATCGCGGCGGCCAGGATGTCCTTGGTCCCGCCCGACAGGTAGGGGTTCACGATCGACACGGCCTGCGGGAAAGTGAGCTTCACTTCACCATCGGCTCCGCGTTCGGCGAAGGCGGCGGGGGCAAACCCCAGCACGGCCACTGCGCCCAGAAGGGCGGCTCTCAGTTTCATCGGGTCTCTCCTTGTTGGTTACGCTCGTTAGCCTCGGATGCGCCGGTTGATCCGGCGGCGGTATAGAGATGGCAGGCGACCAGGCGGCCGGGTTCGACCTCCAGTAGGTCGGGCTTCACGGTCCGGCAGATGTCCATCACCCTGGGGCAGCGGGTGCAGAAGTTGCAGCCCTTCGGCGGATTTGCCGGGGACGGCACGTCGCCCTTGAGGATGATGCGGTTGCGGCGCGCGGCAAGCTCGGGGTCGGGCTCGTTCACGGCAGAAAGAAGCGCCTCTGCATAGGGGTGCAGCGGGCGGGCGTAGAGGTCCTTCGACGGCGAGAGCTCGGCGATGCGGCCAAGATACATCACGGCCACCCGCTGCGCGAGATGGCGGACCATCGACAGGTCATGGCTGATGAAAAGGTAGGTCAGGCCCAGCTTTTCCTGCAGGTCCTCCAGAAGGTTGACGACCTGCGCCTGGATCGAGACGTCGAGGGCGGCGATGGGTTCGTCGCAGACGATGAAGCGAGGCTTCAGGGCAAGTGCGCGGGCGATCCCGATGCGCTGGCGCTGGCCACCCGAGAATTCATGCGGGAAGCGGTTCACGAAGCGCCGGTTGAGGCCGACCTGGTCCATAAGTTCGTAGACGCGTTCCAGCTTTTGATCGCGAGTCCAGTTGGTATGTTCTTCCAGGGGTTCGCTGACGATCTCGGCCAAAGTCATGCGGGGGTTGAGGCTGGCCTGCGGGTCCTGGAAGACCATCTGCATCGTCGGGCGCTTCTTGCGCAAAGCCTCGGGCGAAAGGGTGGCCACGTCGTCGCCGTCGATCACCACGCGACCGGCGGTGGGTTCGTAAAGCCGCAGCATGGCGCGGCCGACGGTGGACTTGCCGCAGCCGGATTCGCCGACAAGACCCAGGGTCTGCCCGGCCAGGATGTCGAAGGACACGCCGTCCACCGCCTTGACGTCGCCCGTATGCCTGCGGAAGAGTCCGGAGTAGATCGGGAAGTGCATTTTCAGGTCCTGGACCTGGACCAGCGGCGTGGCTGGGGCGTCAAGCATGGGCCGCCTCCTGCCTTGCAGGGGCAACCCAGTGGCAGGCGACATCGTGGCCCAGGCCGATCGGTGCGCCGTCGATGGCGCGGCGGGGCGGGTTCACGGCGTCGCAGGTGTCGAAGCGGTGCTCGCAGCGGGCGCGGAAGGGGCAGGCGGTGAGGGGGCCGGTCAGGATTGGTGGCTGGCCCTCGATTACCTTCAGCCGCGTGGTGCGCGGGCCGGTGATGCGCGGGATCGTCTGCAACAGCGCCCGGGTATAGGGGTGCTGCGGATTGGCGAAAAGCTCGCGCACCGGGGCGTGTTCGACGACCTGGCCACCATACATCACCATCACCCGGTCGGCGATGCCTGCGATGACGCCAAGGTCATGCGTGATCCAGATGATCGCCATGCCAAGCTTGCGGCGCAGCTCTTTCACCAGCTCAAGGATCTGGGCCTGGATGGTGACGTCAAGCGCCGTGGTCGGCTCGTCCGCAATCAGGACGTCAGGGTCGCAGGCCAAGGCGATGGCAATCATCACCCGCTGGCGCATGCCCCCGGAAAACTGGTGCGGATACTGGTGCAGCCGCTGCGCCGCACCGGGGATGCCGACAAGTTCCAGAAGCTCGATGGCACGGGCCTGGGCCTGGGACCTCGACAACCGCATGTGCTTGATCAGCGGCTCCATGATCTGATCGCCCAGCGTGAAGACCGGATTCAGGCTGGTCATCGGGTCCTGGAAGACGAAGCCGACCTTCGCGCCGCGGACCGAGCGAAGCTCGTCATCCGACATGGCAAGCAGGTCGCGACCGTCGAGCAGCACCTTGCCGCCCCGGATATCGGCGGGGGGAGAGGGCAGAAGCCGCAGCAGCGACATCATGGTGACAGACTTGCCCGAGCCGCTTTCGCCCACGACGCCCAGCAATTCACCACGTTTCAGGTGGAAGCTGACATCGTTGACCGCGTGGACTTCGCCTCCGCGGGTGCGGAACACGGTCTTGAGGTCCCTGACATCAAGGACAGTCGCGGCCGGTTCGGCCATTCAATTCTCCCCGCGACGTTTTTGTTCTTGTTTTTATTGGCTGATTTTCCAGCCCGACAACCCTTGGTTGGGTCTTGCGCCCAACTCTTTACGATTCTCTTCCTTCTATCAATCCCGATTTGAGGCGCGATTCCACCCTGTTCCATCGTCAGAATGACCAATGGACACATCATTCTGCCAGATATTGACTTGACCAACCCCGAACGACAGGCTGGCTACCAGATGTAGGTGGCGGAAGGAAAATCGTGATGACCATGTTGACGCCGCGTCAGATCCTGGACCGGCTGGTCGCCTTTCCAACCGTCAGCCGCGAGTCGAACCTGGACCTGATCGACTGGCTGGAGACCTATCTGAACGAGCAGGGGGTGAAGTGCTTCCGGCACTGGAACGAGGACCGGCAGAAAGCCGCGCTGATCGCCCATGCCGGGCCCTGGGTCGAAGGCGCGGTGGTCCTGTCGGGACATTCCGACGTGGTGCCGGTGGAGGGACAGGTCTGGACCTCGGACCCGTGGACGGTGGTCGAACGGGACGGTCGGCTTTTCGGGCGCGGGACCTGTGACATGAAGGGCTTCGTGGCGCTGGCGGTCTGGGCGGTGGTCAAGGCGCAAGGGCGCGGGGTGGCGCGGCCGTTGCAACTGGCGCTGTCTTATGACGAGGAGATCGGCTGCACGGGCGCTCCGCCGATGATCCGCACCATGCAGGATGTGGTGCCGAAAGGGGACATCGCCCTGATCGGTGAGCCGTCGCGGATGAAGGTGATCACCGGGCACAAGGGCGGAACGGGCTATGCGGTGCATGTGAAGGGGTACGAGGTCCATTCCTCGCTGCTTCCCGAGGGGGTTTCGGCGGTGATGGAGGCGGCGCGGCTGATCAGTTGGGTCAACGACCACAACGACGAGATTCAGGCACGGCCGCGCGGGGTGGTGGGTGGCCGGTTTCACCCGCCCTTCACGACGCTGCATGTCGGCCGCATCCAGGGCGGAACGGCGGACAACATCACGGCAGGGGACTGCCGGTTTGCGGTCGAGATGCGTTGTGTGCCGGATGACGACCCCGAGGCGCATGCCGGGGCGTTCCGCGCCGAGGCGCAAAAGCTTGACGCCGCTTTGAAGGCCAGGCGGCCCGAGGCGGGGGTGCATCTGGAGAAGTTCTTCGACGTCTCGCCGTTGCGGCCCGAGGTCGAGGGTCCGGCGGAAGCCCTGGCGCGGGCCTTGACCGGAGACAATGCGACGGGGGTGGTTTCTTATGGCACCGAAGCCGGGCAGTTCCAGGACGCAGGTTATTCGGCGGTCGTGATCGGGCCGGGCGATATCGCCCAGGCGCATCAGGCCGATGAATACCTGGAGGTCAGCGAGTTTCAGGCCGGGCAGCGGTTCATGGAGCGGCTTCTGGAGCGTCTGGGATGAGCTTTCCGATTTCGGAAGCGTCCCCTGTTCGCTTTGCGGCGACATTGCCGCGTCGGGCCGATGTTGTCGTGATCGGCGGCGGCATCATCGGGGTGATGACGGCCTGGTTCCTGCGCGAACGGGGCCTGTCCGTGGTGGTTTGCGAAAAGGGCCGGATCGCGGGCGAACAGTCTGGACGGAACTGGGGCTGGGTGCGCCAGCAGGGCCGTGATCCGGCAGAACTGCCGATCATGGTGGAAAGCCTGTCGATCTGGAAGCAGCTGGCCTTGCAGATGGGCGAGGGGCTGGGGTTCAGGCAGACCGGCGTCCTGTATCTGGCCAAGACGGAACGCGAGATCGAGGGGTTCGAGGCCTGGACCGAACATTCCCGCGCGCATCAGCTGGACACGCGGCTTCTTACCGCCCGTGAGACGATGGCGATGCTTAAAGGCGCGGTCGCACCTTGGAAGGGCGGGCTTTTCACGCCGTCCGATGCAAGGGCCGAGCCTTGGGTCGCGGTCCCGGCGCTGGCGGCAGCGGCCGAGGAGAAGGGTGTGGTGATCCGCGAATCCTGTGCCGTCCGGGGGATTGACCTGGCGGCGGGCAAGGTTGCCGGGGTCGTGACCGAGGCCGGGCGGATTGCCTGTGATCAGGTCGTGGTCGCCGCGGGGGCGTGGTCGCGGCTGTTCCTGGGCCACCTTGGCATCCAGATTCCGCAGTTGTCGGTGCTGGCCTCGGTCGCAGCGACGGAACCGATGCCGGAGATATTTCCCGGAAATGCAGCGGATGATGACTTCGCCTTCCGACGTCGCGCCGATGGCGGATACTCCATCGCCCCGGGCGCCCGGCATGACTTCTTCATCGGGAGGGATGCGTTTGCCAGCCTCGGGGTCTATCTGCCTGTGCTGAAAAAGGATTTCCGGTCCACCAACTTTCGTCCCGCAGCGCCGAAGGGCTTTCCAGACGCCTGGGGCACGCCGCGCCGCTGGTCACTTGACCGGACAAGCCCCTTCGAGCGTCAGCGCATCCTGAACCCCGCGCCGAACCGGGCCACTTTGGCCGAAGTGCAGGACAGCTTTGCCAAGGCCTTCCCCGTGCTGGGACGCCCGAAGCTGAAGGCAGCCTGGGCGGGGATGATCGACAGCCTCCCCGACGTGGTGCCGATCGTCGATCACGCGCCGATCCCTGGCCTGACCATTGCCACGGGGATGAGCGGACACGGCTTCGGCATCGGGCCGGGGATGGGGCGGGTCGTGGCTGATCTGGTCATGGGGCGGCCGACCGGGCACGACCTGAGCCGGTTCCGCCTGTCGCGGTTCGGCGATGGAAGTCCGATCCAGCCGGGGCCAAGCCTTTAGGCGACGGTGGCGGGATAGCCCGCCTGATCCAGCGCCTTGATCAGCTCGGCGACGGGGGCAGGGCCGGTAACCTCGACCTGGCGGGTGGTAAGGTCGACCTTCACCGTGCCGCTTTCGGGGACAGAGCCAAGGGCGGTTTCAACCGTTGCCTTGCAGTGGTTGCAGGACATGTCGGGAACAGAAAGTGTGGTCATGGAGTATCCTCTTCGGCTGCGATTGGTCCAGAGCTTGCCAACGGCGTCAAGGGGTTGCAGTTGCATTGGGGCATCCGTGCCGATGTGCCGCAAAAATCGTCGAATCACGTTTCCAAAACGCTTTAAATCACTTAGACAGACTTAATGTTTGCGGTAACAGGAGCGATCCGACTCGCCGTGCCCGAAAGCCCGCTTGACCGCCGCCCCAAGGCGCTTAGGCTTTCCCAGGAGTAGACCTTGCTGGACAAACCCGTGACCGACCTGAGTGTGACCCCGAATATCCTGCAGGCAAGCATCCTGCGCCACCTGACCTTTACCGTGGGCAAGGATGCGCCCCACGCCAGCGCGCACGACTGGCGCATGGCGCTGAGCCACGCGATCCGCGACCAGATCGTCGAGCCCTGGTTCGCCTCGACCCGGCGGACCTGGGCCGAAGACCGCAAGCGCGTCTACTACCTGTCGATGGAGTTCCTGATCGGACGTATCCTGGAAGATGCGATGATCAACCTTGGGCTCTACGAGATGGCCACCGATGCGATGGCGCATTTCGGCCAGGACATCCGGGTGGTGATCGACGACGAGCCGGACGCGGCGCTGGGGAACGGGGGCCTGGGGCGGCTTGCGGCCTGTTTCATGGAATCGATGGCGACGCTGGGCTGCCCGGCCTATGGCTATGGCATCCGCTATGAGCATGGTCTTTTCCGCCAGCACTTCGACCACGGCCGCCAGGTCGAGACGCCAGAGAACTGGCTGGCGCAGGCGCATCCGTGGGAATTCGCCCGGCCCGAAAGCCGCTATACCATCGGGTTCAAGGGCCATGTCGAAAGCCGGGACGGTCGCGACACCTGGTATCCGCAGGAAACCGTGACAGCAGAGGCGTTCGACACTCCGGTCGTGGGCTGGCAGGGGAAGTGGGCGAACACGCTGCGGCTTTGGGGCGCAAAGGGGACGACGAACTTTGACCTCGAACGCTTCAACCGGGGGGACTACACGGCGGCGGCGGAACCCGAGACGCTGGCGCGGACGTTGTCCCGGGTGCTTTATCCCGACGACACGACCTATCAGGGCAAGGAGTTGCGGCTGAAACAGGAGTTCTTCCTGACCTCGGCAGCGCTGCAGGACATCCTGCGGCGGTTCCTGTCCAGCCACTCTGACCTGCGGGCACTGCCGCGGCACGTGGCGATCCAGATGAACGACACGCATCCAGCCATCGCGGGACCCGAGCTGATCCGGCTTCTGTCGGACGAGCATGGGCTGCCTTTCGACGAGGCGCTGACCGTCGCTCGGGCTTGCCTGGGGTATACCAACCACACGTTGTTGCCGGAAGCACTTGAGAAGTGGGCGACATTCACTTTCGGCAACGTGCTGCCGCGCCACATGCAGATTGTCGAGAAGATTGACAGCTGGCACCGCCGCGCCTATCCGAACCGGCCGCATTATGTGGGCATCGTCAAGCACCAGGAGGTGCGGATGGGCGAACTCGCGTTCATCATGAGCCACAAGGTAAACGGCGTCTCGGCGCTTCATTCGGAGCTGGTGAAGAAGAACCTGTTTCCTGAATTGAACGGGTTGCATCCGGGGCGGATCATCAACCAGACCAATGGTGTCACACCTCGGCGCTGGCTGCGGATGGCGAACCGGCCCCTTTCGACGCTGATCACACACAGCATCGGTCCGGGCTGGGAAGCCGACCTTGACCGTCTGCGCGCGTTGGAGCCTTTGGCAGAGGACGCCGGGTTCCGGGCGGACTTTGCTGCGGCCAAGCGTGAAAACAAGGTGCGTCTGTCGCAGTGGATCGGGCGCGAGATGGGAGTTCAGGTCTCGCCCGATGCGATGTTCGACGTCCAGATCAAGCGGATCCATGAATACAAGCGACAGCTTCTGAACATCCTGGAGACGATTGCGCATTGGCACCGGGTTCGGTCGAACCCGAAGGCCGGCTGGGTGCCGCGGGTGAAGATCTTTGGCGGCAAGGCGGCGCCGGGCTATGCGGTCGCAAAGGAAATCATACGTCTTATCAATGATGTGGCAGAGGTTGTGAACAACGACCCAGCGACGGGTGATCTGTTGAAGATCATCTACCCGCCCAACTATAACGTCACGATGGCCGAGCGGGTGATCCCGGCCTCTGACCTGTCCGAACAGATTTCGACGGCGGGCAAGGAAGCATCGGGCACCGGCAACATGAAGTTCATGATGAACGGTTCGCTGACCATTGGCACGCTGGACGGGGCCAACGTGGAAATCCTGCAGGAGGTGGGGCCGGAGAACTTCTTCCTCTTTGGTCTGACCGCCGAGGAAGTCGCCAAGCGCCGTGAGGACCCGGACCACTCCAAAAAGGCGATCGAGGCAAGCCAGCCCTTGATGGACGTGCTGCAACTGATCGCCGAGGGGCGCTTCTCGCCCGAAGAGCCGGACCGGTATCACGGGTTGGTGCACCGGGTCTGGCACCATGATTACTTCCTGGTGGCGGCGGATTTTGCCGCCTACCACGCGGCGCAAGGTGAGGTCGACAAGGCCTATCTTGACCGGGACCGCTGGTGGCGCATGGCGGTGATGAACACGGCGCGGAGCGGGTTCTTCTCGTCCGACCGCACGATCCGCAGCTACATGGAAGAGATCTGGCAGGCGACGTCCGCGCTTTAAGGGCGCAGTCCGACAGGCTTTCGGGAGGGGAAGCATGGCTGAGACGACACTCGACAAAGGCGCGGCCGAGGCGATTGCCGGGGGCTGGCACGGCGATCCGTTCTCGGTCCTTGGGGCGCACAAGCGGGCCAAGGGCTGGGAGATCACGGCCTTCGTGCCTGGGGCAGAGCGGCTTTGGGTCCTGAGCGGCAAGTCCGAAGCAGAGGCGGTGCCCTATCCGGGTGTGCCGGGTCTTTTCACGCATCAGATTGCCCGCAAGGCGAACTACAGCTTCCGCGCGCAAGGTTTTGGAACGACGTGGGAATTCGAGGACCCATACCGCTTCGGACCAGTGCTGGGCGAGATGGATGAGTATCTACTGGGCGAGGGGACTCACCGCCGCTTGTGGCAGGCCCTTGGCGCGCATGTGTTGACGCATGAGGGCGTGGACGGCGTGCATTTCGCCGTCTGGGCGCCCAACGCCGAACGGGTCAGCGTCGTCGGCGACTTCAACGTCTGGGACGGACGGCGCAACCCGATGCGCCGCAGGGGTGCGACAGGCGTTTGGGAGATCTTCATACCCGGCCTGGGCGAGGGCGCGACCTACAAGTACGAGATCAAGGGTCCGGGTGGCGAGGTGCTGCCGCTGAAGGCCGATCCGGTCGGGTTCGGCTCTGAACATCCGCCTGCAAACGCCTCTGTTGTCAGGACAATTCGCGGGGACTGGCTGGACGGGGCCTGGATGGCGAGCCGGGCGGCAGCGCATGCCATCGACGCGGCGATTTCGGTCTACGAAGTGCATCTGGGGTCCTGGCGACGCGCCCCCGGCGACCGGATGCTGAGCTACCTGGAGCTGGCTGAGCAACTGGTCGACTATGCCGCCGACATGGGCTTCACCCATATCGAGTGCCTGCCGGTCAGCGAGTTTCCTTTCGATGGATCATGGGGTTACCAGCCCGTCGGTATGTTCGCCCCCACGATCCGCCACGGCACACCCGAGGAGTTCCGCGCTTTCGTCGATGCGGCGCACAGGAAGGGTCTGGGCGTCATCCTGGACTGGGTGCCGGGGCATTTTCCGACGGATGCGCATGGGCTGGGCCGCTTTGACGGCACCGCGCTTTACGAACATGCCGACCCGCGCGAGGGGTTCCATCAGGACTGGAACACGCTGATCTACAACTACGGTCGGGTCGAGGTGAAGAACTACCTCGTCTCCAACGCGCTGTATTGGCTGGAGGAATACCACATCGACGGCCTTCGGGTCGATGCGGTGGCTTCGATGCTGTATCGCGACTATTCCCGCAAGCATGGGGAATGGGTGCCGAACAAGGACGGCGGGCGTGAGAACTATGAAGCGATCGACGTCCTGCGGACCACGAACATCACGGCCTATGGTGAAGTGCCGGGGATCATGACCATTGCCGAGGAATCGACCGCTTTTCCGGGCGTCAGCCGTCCGGCGAACTGGGGAGGACTGGGCTTCGGGTTCAAGTGGAACATGGGGTGGATGAACGACACCCTGTCCTACATTCAGAAGGACCCGATCTACCGGAAGTACCACCACGGGCAGATGACCTTCGGCCTCGTCTACGCCTGGTCCGAGAATTACATCCTGCCGATCTCCCATGACGAGGTGGTGCATGGCAAGGGCAGCATGTTGTCGAAGATGCCGGGCAACGCGTGGGAAAAATTCGCCAATCTGCGGGCCTATTACGGGTTCATGTGGGCGCATCCGGGCAAGAAGCTCTTGTTCATGGGGCAGGAGTTCGCGCAGGGGGCCGAATGGAACCACAACCAGAGCCTCGACTGGCACCAGCTTGATATTGCGGAACATCGCGGCGTGCAGCGACTGGTGCGCGACCTGAACCGGGTCTACCGCGAGACGCCGGCCCTGCATGTGAACGATTGCCGACCCGAGGGATTTGACTGGATCGAAGCGCATGACGCCGAGGCCGGGGTCTTCTCCTGGGTCAGGAAGGGCAATCAGGGCGACAAGCCAGTGGTGGCGGTGGTGAACATGACGCCGCTGGAGCGGACCTATCGTCTGGGCCTGCCGGCTGCGGGCAAATGGCATGAGATCCTGAATACCGACGCCGAAGTCTATGGCGGGGGCAACCGTGGAAACCTGGGAGGAGTGACCACGGAAAAGACGCCCTGGCACGGCCAGACGCAATCGGCGCTTGTCACGCTGGCGCCGCTGTCGGCAGTGTATCTTCAACAGGACTGAATTTCGGCGGATAAAACCGCCTTGGGGGAGGAAAAAGTGATGAAGGCAAGACCGAACCAGCGCCTGTCGAGCCAGGCCATGGCGTTCGTCCTGGCAGGAGGGCGCGGTAGCCGGCTGAAAGAGCTGACCGACCGGCGCGCAAAACCGGCGGTCTACTTCGGCGGCAAGACCCGGATCATCGACTTTGCGCTATCCAATGCGCTGAACTCGGGCATCCGCAAGATGGCGATTGCGACACAGTACAAGGCGCACAGCCTGATCCGCCACGTCCAGCGCGGCTGGGGCTTCTTCCGGGCCGAGCGGAACGAATACCTGGACATCCTGCCGGCGTCGCAGCGGATGGACGAGGTGAACTGGTATCGCGGCACCGTGGATGCCATCGCGCAGAACATCGATATCATCGACAGCTACGGCATCAAGTATGTGATCGTGCTGGCCGGCGACCACATCTACAAGATGGATTATGAGGTCATGCTGCGGCAGCATGTCGAGCAGGCGGCGGACGTGACCATCGGCTGCCTGACCGTGCCGCGGATGGAGGCCACGGCCTTCGGCGTGATGCATGTCGACGACACGATGCGGATCACCGATTTCCTGGAAAAGCCGAAGGACCCTCCGTCGATTCCGGGCGATCCCGATCATGCGCTGGCCTCGATGGGGATCTACGTCTTTGACTGGGCCTTCCTGCGCGACCTTCTGATCCGCGACATGCAGGACGACAATTCCACCCATGATTTCGGCTTCGACCTGATCCCGAACATCGTCAAGAACGGCAAGGCCGTCGCGCACAAGTTCTCGGACAGCTGCGTGATGAGCGGGCTGGAGACCGAACCCTACTGGCGCGACGTGGGGACTATCGACGCTTTCTGGCAGGCGAACGTCGATCTGACCGATTTCGTCCCCAAACTGGACCTTTACGACAGTGCGTGGCCGATCTGGACCTATGCCGAGATCGTGCCGCCAGCGAAGTTCATCCATGACGAGGACGGGCGGCGGGGCTCGGCGGTGTCGTCGCTGGTCAGCGGGGACTGCATCGTGTCGGGCTCGTCGGTGTCGAACAGCCTCTTGTTCACCGGATGCCGGACGCACAGCTATTCCAGTCTGGAATATGTGGTGGCGCTGCCGCAGGTGACGGTGAACCGCAAGGCCCAGCTGAAGAACTGCGTGATCGACCGGGGCGTCATCATCCCGGAAGGCCTGGTGATCGGCGAGGATGCCGAGGAAGACGCCAAGTGGTTCCGTCGGTCGGAAGGCGGGATCGTGCTGATCACCCAGGACATGCTGGACGCACGGGCCAAGGCGCTTGGCTGAACGGCTGGACCTTGCCCGGAGCGTGGTTTAACTCCGGGCGGGAAGTTACGGAAAGGCAAGGCGAATGGGCGGTCGGGTTCTGTCGGTGGCCTCGGAGTGTGTCCCGCTGGTGAAGACCGGGGGTCTGGCAGACGTTGTGGGCGCGTTGCCAAGGGCGCTGGCGGGGACGGGCTGGGACATGCGGGTGCTGCTGCCGGCCTATCGCGCCTTGCGGGCGCGGGCGCAGGACTGGCCGGTCGTCTGGGAGGAGCCGGATCTTTGGGGCGGCACCGGCCGGGTGCTGGCGGGCGAGGAAGCGGGCGTGCCGCTTCTGCTGCTGGACGCGCCGCATCTGTATGACCGGGAGGGCGGTCCCTACTCCGGCCCGACGGGGGAGCACCCGGACAATGCGATCCGCTTCGCGGCGCTGTCCTGGGTCGCGGCGCGGATCGCGCGGGAGGGGTTGGAGGGGTGGAAGCCCGATGTCCTGCACGCGCATGACTGGCAGGCGGGGCTGGCTCCGGCCTATCTGGCCTATCACGGCAATGGCGGGTGCAGGTCGGTCATCACCATCCACAACATCGCCTTCCAGGGCTGGGCGCCCGGTCACATGCTGGGCATCCTGCGCCTGCCGGGTCATGCCTTTCACGCCGACGCGCTGGAGTATTATGGCGGCATCTCGACCCTGAAGGCCGGGCTGGTCACGGCAGACTGGATCACCACTGTATCTCCGTCCTATGCCGCCGAGATCATGCGGGAAGAGTTCGGGATGGGCCTGCAGGGCGTGATCGCAAACCGGGCGGATGTGGTGTCGGGAATCCTGAACGGGGTCGATACCGAAAGCTGGTCGCCGATGGCCGAGGACCCACCGTTCGGGCCAAAGGCGCTTGCAGGCAAGGGAGCCTGCCGCGCCAAGCTGTGCGAGGAGTTCGGGCTGGAGGTGCCGGGGCCGCTGGCCATCGTGGTCAGCCGCCTGACCGACCAGAAGGGGATCGACCTTCTGCCGCAGGTGATCCCGGATTTCGTCGTGGGTGGGGGCGGCCTGATCGTGCTTGGTTCGGGCGATCCGGGGATGGAAGGCGCGATGCGCGACCTGGCGGCGCGCTTCCCCGGGCGGGTCGCGGTGCAGATCGGCTATGACGAAAAGCTCAGCCACCGGCTGTTTGCCGGGGCGGACGCCGTGCTGGTGCCCAGCCGGTTCGAGCCGTGCGGACTGACGCAGATGTATGGCCTGCGCTATGGCACGCTGCCGGTTGTCAGTCTGGTGGGCGGGCTGGCGGATACGGTCATCGGGGCGAGCCCGGCGACGTTGGCCGCAGGGGCCGCGACCGGGGTGACCTTCCACCCCGTCGATGCTCTGGCCTTCGGTCGGGCGATGGCTCGGCTGCTTGAACTTTACCGCCAGCCGAAGCTTTGGGCCAAGCTGCGCGCCAACGCAATGGCGCATCCGGTCGGATGGGAAACCAGCGCCACAGCCTATGCTGGCCTTTACGAAAGGCTGACCGCGTGACACCGCAGGCCGTCTCGCTGCCCGCGCGGCTGCAGGGCCATGCGGTCAGCCCGGGCCGCCCCTGGCCGATGGGCGCAAGCCTGACCGGGGACGGGGTGAACTTTGCGGTTTTCTCGGCCCATGCCGAACGGATCGAGCTGTGCCTTTTCACCCCCGACGGCCGCAAAGAGCTGTGCCGGCTGCCGATCATCGAACGCGACGGCGATATCTGGCACATCCATGTCGGCGGGCTGACGGTGGGCACCGTCTACGGTTTCCGCGCGCATGGGCCTTACGCGCCCGAGCAGGGGCATCGGTTCAATCCGAACAAGCTGCTCCTTGACCCCTATGCCCGCGCGCTGGAGGGGCGGCTGAAATGGTCGGACGCGCTGATGGGCTACAAGATCGGCTCGCCGCGCGGCGACCTGAGTTTTGACACGCGGGACAGTGCCTTTGCCGTGCCGAAAGCTGTCGTCAACGACAGCTCGTTCACCTGGGGCAACGACCAGTCGCCGCGCACGCCACGCGCCGAGACGTTGATCTACGAAGCGCATGTGAAGTCGATGACGGAACTGCATCCCGGCGTCGAGAAGGGGCTGCGGGGAACATACCTGGGGCTTTCATCTGACCCGGTGATCGACCATCTGCTGAAACTGGGCGTCACCGCGATCGAGCTTTTGCCGGTCCAGACCTATATCGATGACCGCTTCCTGGTCTCGAAGGGTCTGCGCAACCATTGGGGCTACAACACTCTGGCCTTCTTCACCCCCGAGCCACGCTACATGAGCCAGGGCGCGTTGTGGGAATTTCAGACGATGGTCCGCCGCTTCCATACCGCCGGGATCGAGGTGATCCTGGACGTGGTTTACAACCACACGGCCGAGGGCGATGAATGGGGGCCGACCTTGTCGTTCCGCGGCCTGGACAACGCCAGCTACTACCGGCTGAGCGGCGGCGGGCGGACCTATGCCAACGACGCAGGCACGGGGAACACGCTGAATCTGACACATCCGATGGTCTTGCGGATGATGATGGACTCACTTCGCTATTGGGTCGAGATGACCCATGTCGACGGCTTTCGCTTCGATCTGGCGACGGTCCTGGGGCGCGAGATGCACGGGTTCGACCCCAATGGCGGGTTCTTCGACGCGATCCGGCAGGACCCGGTCCTGTCTCGCGTCAAGCTGATCGCCGAGCCCTGGGACATTGGCCCTGGTGGCTATCAGCTGGGGGCCTATCCGCACCCGTTCCTGGAATGGAACGACAAGTTCCGCGATGGGGTGCGGCGGTTCTGGAAGGGTGATGCGGGGATGACCCGCGACCTTGCGGCCCGGCTTCTGGGTAGTGCCGAACGCTTCGACCATTCGGGTCGCGCGGCGACCTCGTCGGTGAACTTCATCACCAGTCACGACGGGTTCACGCTGGAGGACTTGGTCAGCTACACGATCAAGCGCAACTTCGCCAACGGCGAGGATAACCGCGACGGCCACCACGAAAACCACAGCGACAACATGGGGGTGGAGGGACCGACGAAGGACGCCAAGGTCCTGGCGGCACGGGCCTTGCGCAAGCGGAACCTCCTGGCGACGCTGATGCTTGCCCAGGGCGTGCCGATGCTGCTGGCGGGCGACGAGATCGGCCACAGCCAGGGCGGCAACAACAACGCCTATGCCCAGGACAACGAGACGTCCTGGATCGACTGGACCAAGACCGACCCGGTGATGCTGCGGTTCGTCGAACGGCTTGCGGGTCTGCGCCGGTCATTGCCGGTGCTGCGCCAGCGCCGGTTCCTGCACGCACGTGCCCGGCCCGCGGACGATATCCCCGACGTGATCTGGCGGCGGGCCAACGGGACGGTGCCACAGCACGAGGAATGGCACGATCCGGCCTTCCGCTGCCTCTGCGTCGAGCTGCGGATGGCTGCCGAGGGGGGCGATCCCAGTCCAGAGGCCGTCTTCGCGGTCTTCAACACCGGCCCCGCCACTTCGCTGCACCTGCCGGACACCGCGCCGGGCTGGGAGCTTCTGCTGGATACCACGAAGCCCGAGTTGCAGCCCTCGGGCGCGGCCTCGGACCTGACCCAGGCACCTGCGCAATCGGTTCTGCTATTCCGGTCGCTGACCGGCAAGGGAGGAAGACCATGACCCATATCACCACGGTTTCGACCGCGCCGATTGCCGGGCAGAAGCCCGGGACCAGCGGATTGCGCAAGAAGACTCCGGTCTTCATGGGGCGACACTATCTGGAGAATTTCGTACAGGCGATCTTCGATGTGGTGGGGGCGCGAAATGAAGATGGGGGGGGGAAGACCTTCGTGCTGGGCGGCGATGGCCGCTACTTCAACGACCGCGCCGCGCAGGTGATCCTGCGGATGGCGGCGGCCAATGGTGCGGCGCGGGTGATCGTGGGGCAGGGGGCGATCCTGTCGACGCCGGCCGCGTCACATCTGATCCGGTTGAACCAGACCGACGGCGGGATCATCATGTCGGCCAGCCACAACCCCGGCGGACCGAACGAGGATTTCGGGGTCAAGTTCAACATGCCCAATGGTGGCCCGGCCCCGGAAGGCGTGACCGAGGCGATGTACCAGCGGACGACCGAGATCACCGAGTACAAGATGCTTGAGGCTCAGGATGTCGATCTGGGCCGCGTCGGGCGGCATCAATTGGGCGCGATGTCGGTGGACGTGGTCGATCCCGTCACCGACTACGCCGCATTGATGGAAAGCCTGTTCGACTTCCCCGCGATCCGGGCGATGTTCGCGGGTGGGTTCCGCATGCGGATGGATTCGATGTGCGCAGTGACCGGGCCATATGCGGTGGAGATCCTTGAGAACCGGCTGGGTGCGCCAAAGGGGAC
Source organism: Tabrizicola sp. (assembly GCF_030694085.1). Classification (GTDB taxonomy): domain Bacteria; phylum Pseudomonadota; class Alphaproteobacteria; order Rhodobacterales; family Rhodobacteraceae; genus Tabrizicola. The sequence continues at coordinate 21,315 of NZ_JAUXZE010000042.1, forward strand.
CTGTGTGAACGCGACCCCCTTGCCGGATTTCGGCGGGATGCACCCCGACCCGAACCCGACCTGGGCCAAGGCGCTGATGGACGAAATGTTCGGCTCTGACGCGCCGGACTTCGGCGCGGCGTCCGATGGGGACGGGGACCGGAACATGGTGGTTGGGCGGGGGATCTATGTCTCGCCTTCGGACAGCCTGGCGGTGCTGGCTGCCAATGCCCACCTCGCGCCGGGATACAGGGCGGGGCTGAAGGGGGTGGCGCGGTCGATGCCGACCAGTGCCGCGGCGGACCGGGTGGCCGACGCGCTTGGGATCGGCAAGTTCGAGACGCCGACCGGATGGAAATTCTTTGGAAATCTCCTGGACGCGGGCAAGGCCACGATCTGCGGCGAGGAGTCGTTCGGGACCGGATCGGACCATGTGCGGGAGAAGGACGGGCTTTGGGCGGTCCTTTTGTGGCTGAACATCCTGGCGGTCAGGAAGCAGTCGGTGGCGGAGATTCTGGCCGAGCATTGGGCGACCTACGGGCGCAACTACTATAGTCGCCACGACTTCGAGGCGATCGAGGTGGCAAAGGCAGATGCGATGATGGCGGCGCTGCGGGGGTCTCTGGCCGGGCTGCCGGGGCGGGGTATCGAGGGGATGACCATCAGCGCGGCGGACGACTTCGCCTATACCGATCCGGTGGACGGCTCGGTCAGTCTGAAGCAGGGGGTCCGCATCCTGTTCGAAGACGGCAGCCGGATCGTCTATCGCCTGTCGGGGACGGGAACCGAGGGCGCGACCTTGCGGGTCTATCTGGAACGCTATGCGGCGGGGCCGGAGGGGCTGGAGCTGGATGCGCAGGAGGCGCTGGCCCCAGTGATCCGGGCGGCGCATGCGCTGGCGGGGATCGCGGGTCACACCGGGCGAACTGCGCCGGACGTGGTGACCTGAGCCTAGACCGCGTCAGGCAACGCGCGCCAGCCGGTCGACGATTTCAGGAACCGGGCTTTGGCCGACTGGACAAAGCCCTCATCCTGACGCGCCAGCCAGGCGTGCTGAGTAACGGTGTCGGCCCCGATCTCGATCAGCGCGAAATCGTTGGTGTCGGTCTTCAGCCGGGTCGAGATCGCGGTGCCGACCTGCAGGAACAGGACCCCAGCGGCGGTTTCGGCGAAGCCCGCGTGCGGCATGTGGGTGTGGCCCGAAAGAACGATGTCGGTCCCGGCCAGCGCCAGGGCGCCCAGCACGGCGGCAGGGTCGGCCATGTCGGCGGGCGTGCCGTCGGCAGCCGGCACCGGGGCGTGGTGCAGCACCGCGATGCGCATCACGTCCGGCGGGGCGGCGGCAAAGGCGGTGGTCAAGCGTTTGGCCGAGGAGCGGCCAAGTTGACCAGACTTCCAGACGAATGGGTTGGCCGTGTTGACCCCCTGGATGATGGCGCCGGGTAGGGCCAGGGTCGGCTCAAGCTCGGGCCCGATCGCGCGACGGTAGCGGGCGAAAGGCGCAAGGAGCCGCAATCCCAGGTTCCAGAGCGGCATGTCATGGTTTCCCGGAACGCAGAGAACCGGGCCGGGCAGCAGGTCGACAAAGGCGCGGGCGGCCGCGAACTGTGCAGGCCGCGCGCGCTGGGTCAGGTCGCCGGAGATCACCGTCGCATCCGGCCGCAAGTCATGCGCCAGCGCGACGATGGGGCCGGGCAAACGGTCATTGACGGCTCCGAAATGCACGTCGGACAGATGCAGAAGCCGGATCATGCCGTCTTTCCGGTCGCCGGATGCGCCGGGGGCACGATCACCTGAAGCTGATGGTCGGCAATCCTGATCCGCAACGGCATTTCCATCTTCAGCTTCTCGCCATCCAGCGCGACCGAGATGCGTCGCCGCCCCCGGACCGAAACCGCAATCCGGCGCGGTGTCGAGACCAGGACATCGCGCCCATGATCAACCTTCCGGCGGACAAGTCTCCAGGCAAGCCTAAGGAAGCCAAGCCGCGTCTGCTGGTGCGCCAGGAACAGCACGAAGCGGTCGTCGGAGATCGCCTGAGCGCCTTCCAGACCGAATTGGTCCAGCTGATAGGCCGAACGGGCCACGAACAGCATCGGCGTGCGGATGCGGTGGCGGGTCGCGTCCTGAAGGATGTCCATCCGGTAGGGACGCTGAAAGCGCAGGATCGTGCGCAGCGACGCGATGTGGGCAAGGATGCGGTAGCGCCCGTAGCGGGCATAGGTCGCCTCGCGCTCTTCCAGGATCGCCGGGTAAAGGCCGATGGAGACGTTGTTCAGGAAAACCCGGCCGTTCAAGGTGCCGACCGCGATGTCATGCGCAGACCCATCCAGAATGGCCTTCGCGGCCGCCTCGGCATCTTCGGGTAGTCCAAGCCCCCGGGCGAAGTAGTTGAAGGTGCCCATCGGCAGAACGCCCAGGGCCGTGTCAGTTCCGGCCAGCGCATGCGCAACCCCGGCGACGGTTCCATCCCCGCCTGCGGCAACGATGATGCGGAAGCCATCCCGCAGTGCGCGCATCGCCTCGTCAGCCGGATCGCCGGAAAAGGCGCGCAATTCAGCCCTGGGTCCGAAGACCTGCATGGCCCGTTCGACCGCGCCGGGATTGCGCAGGGCCGTGCCTGAGCGCGGGTTCGAAAGCACACAGATATCGGGCCCTCGGACTGGCATTGTCACCTCATGATCACAAGGGATCTAGGCGCGCAGACCGGTCTCTTCCAGAAGGCCCCGCCGTTTCGCCTCATAGTAGTAGCCGCGGGCATACCACATCACGGCTTGATCCTCGGATCCGTCGGCGACGAGCCAGGCTCCCCGCAAATACCGTCCCGCATAGGTCAGGTTGGTTTCCACATCGAGCAGGCCCTCGGGCGGGCCCTGATATCCCATCGTCCGCGCCGTCTCGGGCAGGATCTGCATCAGGCCGTAGTAGGGACCATTGCGCGCACCCGGGTTATAGCCGCTTTCGCGCTGGATCACCCGATGCAGCAGGCTTTCGGGGATGTCGTGGATGTCTGCGTACCTTGCGACCAGAGCCATCATCTCGGGGCTCGCGCCAGGAGCCATCGGGCCGCGGGTTGCAGGCTGGGGCTTGCGGCCGCAGGCCGAGACGGCCGCTGCGGCGGCAAGAAGCACAAGGCTGCGACGGGAAAGGGTCATGAGGCAGGCTCCGGTTCTGGCAACCGACGGTTACCGGGGGCGGGCAAGGGATGCAACCCAGAGGCATAGGCCTGGGCGGCAAGTGGCGCGGGGACCGGGGATTGGTGGAACCGCCGATGTCATTGACGTGTTACCGAGCAGGTGCAGAAAACTGCAACAGCCCAGCATTGCAATCACGCGCTTGGGGGTTGTCATGGCCGGAACGCCAGATATAGTTCCTGTCGACGGGGCGGGACTCCCCGCCCTGCTGGCCTAGCGGCCGACGGGAGAAGTGCGGAGTCTTTGACGGAATGGACGGCGATTTCAGAACCCAGTTCGTGCGCGATCCCGCGGCACTCAAGCACTATCCCGCGTTGGTGCTGAACGCCGACTATCGCCCGCTTTCTTACTACCCGCTCAGCCTCTGGCCCTGGCAGGAGGCGATCAAGGCCGCCTTCCTGGACCGAGTGCAGATCGTGGCGGAATATGACCATGTCGTGCGAAGCCAGCGGCAAGAGTTCAGGATACCCTCGGTCGTTGTCCTGAAGGAATTCGTCAGACCCCAGAAGCGCGTGGCATTCACGCGCTTCAATCTTTTTCTGCGAGACGAATTCTGCTGTCAGTACTGCGGTGCGAAGGGCGATCTGACCTTCGACCATGTGATGCCGCGGTCCAAGGGCGGGATCACCAGCTGGGAGAACGTCGTGGCCGCCTGCAGCCCGTGCAACCTTCGCAAGGGCTCGCGCACCTTGAAGCAGGCCGGGATGTATCTGAACCGCCTGCCGCGCGCACCTTCGGCCGAAGAGATGCAGTCGCATGGCCGCCGGTTCCCGCCGAACCATCTGCACGAAAGCTGGATGGATTATCTCTATTGGGACGCCGAGTTGGACGCCTGATCGGCCCGGCGCTGTGCCCCAGGGAACAGCGCCCTTGTTCCGCCGAGGTTAGTCTTCTGCCGAAATCGGTAGGAGATCAGCATGCAGGTGGCAGTGCGCGACGGGTCGGCGATCGGGTTGCTGCAGATCATGGCCGCGGCCGCGCTTTGGGCAACAGTGGGTGTCGCCAGCCGGATGATTCCCGCATCAGAGACGCTTTCGGACGTCGTCATGGGAGTAGCGCGGATGGCCGTGGGCGGGCCGGTGATCCTGGCGCTGGCAATTGTCAGTCGGCAGGATCGGTTTGCCGCCTTCCGGCGGCTTGATCTGCAGCAGCTTCTGGCATTTGCAGCGGGATGTGCGGTTTTCCAGGTCTGCCTCTTCCGGGCCTTCACGCTTCTTGGGGTGACGGCAACGGTGTTCGTGACGGTCTGCCTTCCGCCGCTTCTGGCCTGTGGCTGGTCCGCCATCCGGGGGAGCCAACCCGTGTCCCGGGTGGCGCTGCTGGCCTTGGGTCTTGCGGCCGTGGGGCTTGCAATGTTCGCGGTGGGCCACGGCCAGGTTGCGTCACCCCAATCGCTGGTGCCGGGTCTGGGACTGGCCCTTGCGGCCTCGATCGCCTTCGTGGTGATGACCGAAAGTGCCAGGGACATGACCCGCGAAGTCGGCCCGCTGATCGTGGTCGGTGCGGGACTGACGCTGGCGGGGATCATGCTGCTGCTGGGCCTCGTGCTGCTTGATCCGCAGTCGATCGCCCCACCGGCCCAGAACGGCTGGAAGACAGTCGCTCTGGTGATCTATCTCGGCCTCGGTCCCACGGCGCTTGCCTATGTCATCTACTGCTCGGGCGTAGCACGGTGCCGGTCCGCGGGAGTGGGGCTTATCGCCTCGATGGTCGAGCCGGGACTGGCGGCGGTGCTGGCTTGGTTGGTCTTGTCCGAGAGACTGGGCTCTGCTGAACTGATTGGCTGCGCGATGGTCAGCGGGGCGATGTTGATCTTGTGGTGGTCCGAGCGCGCGGAACTGAGAGGCTGAGCGCCAGTTTACTTCGGCAGCACCACATGGTCGGATGGGCCATCGGAACCGGGGGCGGCGATGGTGGCGGGACTTGAGACGGCAGCAGTCAACCTTTTCACGGCTTTGGCCTGCGGCGCGATCATCGGCTCGGAGCGCCAGGTCCGGCAGCGCATGGCGGGTCTTCGGACCAATGCGCTGGTCGCTTTGGGGGCCGCGAGCTTTGTGATCTTCTCGGGCCTGTACCCGGATGAAGTCAGCCCGACCCGGGTGGCGGCTCAGATCGTGTCGGGGATCGGCTTTCTGGGCGCAGGGATCATTTTCCGCGACGGGTTCAACGTCCACGGGCTGAACACGGCGGCGACGCTGTGGTGTTCGGCGGGTGTTGGCATGATGGCCGGAAACGGGGCTTGGGAGCATGCAATTCTGCTGACCGGGATGGTGGTCTTCGTGAACCTGGGCCTGCGTCCGCTGGTCAAGCTTCTGAAGCACTACACGCGGGCGGGAATCCCAGTGATCCGGGCCTATCGGGTGCAAGTGGCCGTGAACCCCGCCCAGGAAGTCGAGGTGCGCAGCCTGATGCTGCGGACGCTGTCGCTGGGAGGCTTGCATATCTCGGAGATCGGTGTGTCGCCAACGGACCAGGGGCAGACGCTTGACCTGTCCGCGACTGTGACGGCGGAAGCCGTCGGTGAAGTGGCGCTGGAACAGGCAGTGCAGCGGCTTGCCGCTGAGCCGGGTCTGATCCGCGTGCGATGGGAGGCGCTGGAAGACGGCTGATGTTTCCCCGTCGGTCCGGCAATGCTAGACAGAAGGCGAGGCAGCCTGTAGAAGGCCACCGTTAGCGCTAACAGCGCCCTCGCAGGAGACGATCATGGTTTCGCGTGTCATTCCGGTGGATGTCTTCGATCTGGTGATCTTCGGGGGCACAGGCGATCTTGCGCGCCGCAAGATCCTTCCGGGGCTTTACCGTCGGTTCCTGGCGGGCCAGATGGTTCCTGAAAGCCGGATGATCGGGGCAGCGCGGGCGGATCTGACCGATGAAGCGTTCCGGCAGCAGGTGCGTGAGGCTATCGCCGAGTTCGTCCCGAAGGCCCGTCAAGATGATGCGGCAATCGAAGGCTTCCTGGGGCGCATCCACTATGTCTCGATCGACGCGACGGGCACCGGGGGCTGGGCTGCGCTGAAGGCGCTGATGCGCGAGAACGTGGTGCGGGCGTTCTATTTCTCGGTCGCGCCCAGCCTGTTCGGCGATATCGCGCAGCGGTTGTCCGAGCATCAGATCGCCGATGCCTGGAGCCGGATCGTGGTGGAAAAGCCATTCGGCCGCGATCTGGCCAGTGCGAAGGCGTTGAACGAGGTGCTGGCCAAGCATTTCAACGAGACGCAGATCTACCGGATCGACCACTATCTCGGGAAAGAGACGGTCCAGAACCTGATGGCGGTACGCTTTGCCAACATCCTGTTCGAGCCGCTGTGGAAAGCCGAATACATCGACCACGTCCAGATCACGGTGGCCGAGACGGTCGGCGTCGACGGGCGCGGGGCTTATTACGACAAGTCCGGCGCGATGCGGGACATGGTGCAGAACCACCTGATGCAGCTTCTGTGCCTGATCGCGATGGAGCCGCCGTACCATTTCGATCCCGACGCGGTGCGGGACGAAAAGCTGAAGGTGATCCGCGCACTGAAGCCGGTCAAGACCGAGGATATCGTCCGGGGGCAATACGGGGCAGGGCGTGGCGAAAAGTCTTACGTCGTGCACTCGGAAAACCCGGCGTCGAAGACGGAAAGCTACATCGCGCTGAAGGTGCAGATTTCCAACTGGCGCTGGCAGGGGGTGCCGTTCTACCTGCGGACCGGAAAGCGCCTGCGCGCGCGGGCGTCTGAGATTGCGATCACCTTCAAGCAGCCGCCACATGCGATTTTCGACGACGCAAGCGGTTGGCACGAGAACGTGCTGGTCATCCGGCTGCAGCCGAACGAGGGGATGAACCTCATGGTCATGATCAAGGAACCCGGCCCCGGCGGCATGCGCCTGATGCAGGTCCCGCTGGACATGTCCTTTGCCGATGCCATCGACGATGCCGAGGACGTGCCGGACGCCTACGAACGCCTGATCATGGATGTGATCCGGGGCAACCAGACCCTCTTTATGCGCGGCGACGAGGTTGAGGCTGCCTGGGCCTGGACCGACCCGATCATCGAGGGCTGGGAGGCGCGGGGCGACAGGCCCCAGACCTATGACCCCGGATCCTCGGGTCCCGAAGACGCGTTGATGTTGATGCACCGCGACGGTCGGCGCTGGCGGGAGATACGCGAATGAAGCTGGAGACCTACCCGGACCGGGAGTTTCTGATGCTGGGCCTGGCCAATACCATCGCCGGGCAACTGGCCGATTTCCTGCGGCGCGAAGGCAAGGCAACCCTGTCGGTGCCGGGGGGAACGACTCCGGGACCGATCTTCGATACCCTGTCCGGGGTCGATCTGGACTGGGCTAATGTGGCTGTCGTGCTGAACGATGAACGCTGGGTGCCGGAGTCGTCAGAGCGTTCGAACACCCGGCTGGTGCGCGAGCGGTTGCTGCGGGGCCGGGCGGCGCAGGCGCGCTTGGTGCCCTTGTATGCCCCTGCCGAGCAGCCCGAAGAGATGCTGCAGGCGCTGGAAGACGGCCTGAAGCCGCATCTGCCGATCTCGGTCCTGCTTTTGGGGATGGGGGCGGACATGCACACGGCTAGCCTTTTCCCCGGCGCGGACCGGCTTGAGGAGGCGCTGTCCTCGCAGGCTCCGGCGCTGCTGCCGATGCGGGCCGCGGCTGCGGGGGAGCCGCGGGTCACCTTGACGGCACCGACCTTGAGGGAGGCCTTCAACATTCACCTTCTGATTACCGGGCCGGAAAAGCGGGCCGCTTTGGAGCGCGCGATGACCCTGACCCCGATGGAGGCGCCGGTGCGCGCCGTCCTTGACAACGCAACCGTGCATTGGGCGGAATAATATGAGCAAATGGGCTGAACTGCAACGGCTTCACGATGCGAACAAGGGCCGGCATATCCTTGATCTCTTTGATGAAAGCCGTTCCGCTGACTTTTCGGTCCGTACCGACGGAATGTTGTTCGACTACTCCAAGACCAACATCGACCTTGCGACCCGCGCGGCATTGGTGGCCCTGGCCAAGGCATCGGGCGTCGCAGAGAAGCGCACGGCGATGTTCTCTGGCGCCAAGATCAACGACACGGAAGGCCGGGCGGTGCTGCACGTGGCGCTTCGGGCGGGCGACGACGCGGTCATCACAGTCGATGGCAAGGACGTGCTGCACGAGGTCCGCCGCATCCGTGCGACATGTGCGGCATTTGCGCGGGAGGTACGATCCGGGGCGTTCAAGGGCCAGGGCGGAAGGATCACCGATGTGGTGAACATCGGTATCGGTGGGTCGGACCTTGGGCCGGCGATGGCTTATCTGGCTTTGGCGCCCCTTGCGGACGGCCCGCGCTGCCATTTCGTCAGCAATGTGGATGGTGCGCATATCCACGACGTGCTGCGCGGTCTGAACCCGGAAACGACCCTGGTGATCGTCGCCTCGAAAACCTTCACCACCATCGAGACGATGACCAACGCCGACACGGCGAAACGCTGGATGGCTGAACGGGTGAAGACCCCTGCAGCGCAGTTTGCGGCCGTGTCGACGGCCGTTGACAAGACAGCCGCTTATGGCATTGATTCATCGCGTGTTTTCGGATTCGAGGATTGGGTTGGTGGGCGCTATTCGATCTGGGGTCCGATCGGGCTTTCCCTGATGATCGCCATCGGTCCAGAGGCGTTCGATCAGTTTCTGGCCGGTGGCCGGGCGATGGACCAGCACTTCCTGACCGCACCGTTCGCGGCAAACATGCCGGTGATGCTGGCTTTGGTGGGTCTGTGGCACAACCAGCTTTGCGGCTATGCGACACGCGCGGTTCTGCCGTATGATCAACGGCTTGCGCGGCTTCCTGCATATCTTCAGCAGCTGGAGATGGAGAGTAACGGCAAGCGCGTGGCCATCGACGGCACGGACCTCGAAACCCACTCTGGCCCCGTGGTCTGGGGCGAGCCCGGGACGAACGGCCAGCACGCTTTCTACCAGCTGATTCACCAGGGCACGCGGGTCGTGCCATGCGAATTCCTGGTGGCCCGGCGCGGACATGAGCCAGACTTGGCACATCAGCACCTACTTCTGGTGTCGAACTGCCTCGCGCAGGCCGAGGCGCTGTTGCGCGGGCGGTCACTGGACGAGGCGCGGGTGATCATGGCGAAGAAGGGTGCGACGGGGACCGAGCTGGAGCGTCAGGCGCGGCATCGGGTGTTCCCGGGCAATCGGCCGTCTACCATACTCGCCTACGACCAGCTGACGCCCTTCGTGCTGGGACAGATCATCGCGCTGTATGAACACCGGGTGTTCGTCGAGGGCGTGATCCTGGACATCAACTCTTACGACCAGTGGGGGGTCGAGCTGGGCAAGGAACTGGCGCTGGCCCTGCAACCGGTGCTGGAGGGCAGGGCGGGGACGACGGGCAAGGATGGATCGACCGCGGCGCTGGTCGGGTTCCTGCGGATTTGACCTTGCACAACGCAAAAGGACCGGGGCCAGGAGACCTCGGTCCTTTGTATTCAAGGCGTTGCGCGGCGAAGTTACTTCAGTGCTACGGTAACGATCACCTCGACCTTGTAGTCGGGGGTCGCCAGTTTCGCCTCGCCCGTTGCGCGGGCCGGAGTGTGGCCTTGCGGGACCCAGGTGTCCCAGACCGAGTTCATTTCGGGAAAGGTCGCCATGTCGGCCAGCCAGATCTGGGCCGAGAGGATGCGGGTCTTGTCGGTCCCGGCCTTGGCCAGGATCGCGTCGATCGCGGCCAGTGCCTGGGCGGTCTGGTCCGCGACCGAGCCGCCAGGCTCGCCAAGTTGGCCAGCGACCCAGAGGATGCCGTTATAGGCCACGGCCTCGGACATGCGGGGGCCGGTGCCGTAGCGGGTGATGTCGGTGTTCATGGGGCCTCTCCTCATTGGCGTCGGGCGGCTGGTTAGCCGGTTCCGCGCCGGAACGGAAGTCAGTTCACGCGACGGCAGTTGAACTGGTCGCCCGAGGCGCCGGAAACCCAGGTAAGCCCGGTCTGTGTCACTGCGGCCAGCGCGATCGTGTAGCCGTTGGCAAAGCGCAGGATGTAATTGCGCCCATCGCGGCTGACGCTTTGCATCGTGTAGGTGTTGGAGCCGTTATTGTAGGTGCTGTTTGTAAATGTGAAGGTATCGACACCGCAATCCCACGAACCGACAAAGGCATAGGGCTCGGTCGGGCCGGTCTCCTGCAGGCAGGCGGAAAGGGCAAGGCAGAAGGGCAGCGCAAGACCACGAGGGGACATATGCAGATCCTGAAGCGGCGTTTTCAGCAGGCTTAAGCGCCCGCGTGCCGGTGTCAATCTTCGATATAGGCTGGAGCGGGTGAAGGGAATCGAACCCTCGTCGTAAGCTTGGGAAGCTTCTGCTCTACCATTGAGCTACACCCGCGATGGAAGCGATCTAGCCATTCCAGGCCAGAAAGGCAAGTCGGTCGCAGCGCGAATTCCGGGGCACGGCGTCTGCAAAACACAAAGGGCCCAGTGATCGCTCACGGGCCCTTGATGGTGTTGGCTCCGGCGGTAGGGATCGAACCTACGACCAATTGATTAACAGTCAACTGCTCTACCGCTGAGCTACGCCGGAACACGGGCGGGTCTATAGCAAGGCCGTCAGGGGGCGGCAAGGGGCAAATGGCGGGAAACTTGTCCTGGCTTCAGCGGCGGACAAAGCGGGCGTCCGGCCGCAGGTCCGGTTCAGCCGCGACCAGTTTTCGCGCTTCGAGATCAATGAGATGCGCCAGAACATTGCGTTCGGCAGCGGGAAGAAGATGGCGCGGAGTGTCCAGATAGACGCGGCGCGTCAGGTCCGGGATATCTGCTGCGACCCGCGTCAGCGCCCGGAGTATCTGGGCTTCGCGCTGGCGGCGATGCGTCACCAGTTCGGCCAGGCGCCCGGCGGGGTCGGCGACGGGATCGCCATGCCCCGGCAGTAAACGGCGCCACGATCCGGCAGCCAGTCGGGCAAGCGACGCCATATAGTCCGCCATGTCACCATCTGGCGGCGATATGATGGTCGACGACCAGCCCATCACATGATCGCCCGAAAACAGAAGGTCTCCAAGAGCCAGGCAGATATGGTTGCCCAGGTGTCCCGGCGTGTGGAGGACTGCAAGGCTCCAGTCCGGTCCATGGAGCGTCTGGCCCTCGGCAAGGCAGTGGTCGGGTCGGAAGTCGCGGTCCAGCCCCTCGGCGTGGGCAGGCAGGCTTGGGGCCAGGCGGTCCATCAGCGGACTGCGACCGTCTGTCGCCGTGCCAAAGGCGTGAATCGGAGCACCTGTTGCAGCCGACAGACGGCGGGCAAGTGCCGAGTGGTCCAGATGCGTATGGGTGACGACGACATGACTGATGCGCTGACCGGGACCAACAGCCCCAAGAATCGCCTCGAGGTGGCCTTGGGCATCGGGCCCGGGATCGATCACTGCAAGGTCGGTCGCCCCCACCACCCAGGTATTCGTCCCCTTGCCCGTCAGCGGTGATGGGTTCGGGGCCAGAAGCTGTCGGATCGGAGGGTCGCTGGTCATGGGCTCTCGGCTTTCCAAGCGGGGGCAGGGCGGATAGGCTGGCGGGCGATGTCGGTCTTTCAACGTATCCTTCCCAGAGGTCTTTACGGTCGCGCGGCACTGATCCTGATCGTGCCGATCGTGGCGCTTCAGCTGGTCTTCTCGACCGAATTCATCCAGCGCTTCTATGAAGACGTGACCAGCCAGATGACGCAAGGTGTTGCGATCGACCTGGGCTTCCTTCTGGACCAGATCGATTCCAGCGCCGACCTGGCCGAGGTCCGGGCGCGGGTCGTTCCCATGGCCGAGGCGCTGCAGATCACGGTCACGGTCCCAGCCGGTCCGTCCGCGCCGGTGGAGGACAGGCTTGCCCTGATCGACCTGTCAGGCGGCACCATCATTTCGACCCTCCGCGAGCGGCTGCCAACGCTGGTGGCGGTCGATCTGACCGGCGAGAACCGGATCGTCGTACTGCGCTTCGACAGCCAATTAGGTCCAGTTCAGGCCGAGGTAAGCCGCCGCCGGATGTCTGCCGCCAATCCACATCAGCTGATCGTCCTGATGATCGTCGCCTCGATCCTGCTGACGATCATCGCCTACGTCTTTCTGCGCCGCCAGCTGCGTCCCATCACCAAGCTGGCCGAGGCCGCCGAAGAGTTTGGCAAGGGCCGCATGGTTGATTATCGCCCGCGGGGGGCGCAGGAGGTGCGCGCGGCGGGGCGCGCCTTCATGGACATGCGTGCCCGGATCGAGCGCCAGATCGAGCAGCGGACCCTCATGCTATCGGGCGTCAGCCACGATCTGCGCACGCCGCTGACGCGGATGCGGCTTGCGCTGTCGTTGATGCCAGAGGATGCCGAAGTGGCGGCGCTGCAGGCCGATGTCGTGCAGATGGAGCGTATGGTGGACGAGTTCCTGGCCTTTGTCCGTGGCGATGCGATGGAGGGTTCCGAGGTCACCGATCCAGTGGCGCTGATCCGAAGCCTGGTTGACAGGGCGGGGGACCGCGTGAGGTTTGCCGGGATCGAAGGCGTACCGGAGACGGTCGAGATGCGACCGCAAGCTGTCGGCCGTGCTGTGGAAAATCTGATCTCGAACGCAAAGCGCTACGGCAATCGGGTCGAGGTGCGACTGACCTTCCTGGAACGCAGCCTGCGGATCGCGGTCGAGGATGATGGTCCTGGCATCCCGGCTGAACGGCGGGACGAAGCCATGCGCGCCTTCACGCGGCTTGATGCATCACGGGACCCCAATCGGGGGGCCGGGGTCGGGCTTGGTCTGTCGATCGCCTCGGACATCGCGCTTAGTCATGGTGGCGCCTTGCGTCTGTCGCAAAGCGCCGCGCTGGGGGGGCTGAAAGCCGAGCTTGTGATCGCGCGCTAGGCTATTTCGAGGCGCCGACGACGATGATCCAGTGCAGCTTGTTGTCCGGGGCGGGGCTGACCGCGATGCCGACGCCAACTTCGCGGGCCTTGCGCAAAAGGATGTTGTCCTTGTGTTTGGGCGAGTTCATCCACCACTGGACGGCGCGGGCGCCCGAGGCAAAGCCGCGTCCGGTATTCTCGGCGGCGGTGCGGAAGGCGTAGCCGGCCTTGCGCAGCCTGGTCTTCAGCGTGCCCCCGTCCGACGAGGTATGGCTGATCGATTTGCGCTTGGCGTTGTCACAGGCATGGCCCTGTGCGGCCTTGTCAAGCTTGGCCGACAGCACCAGCGCGGGCAAGCCGCGCGCCTTGCGCTCGGCATTCAGACTGCTCAGCAGTTCCTGCTGCATTGCGCTGGCATTTGTCGGAACCGTGCAGCCAGCCTGGGCAGCGCCGGCGAGGCACAGGAAAGCGGATGCGGCAGCGGCCGCAAGGGTCGAACAGTTCGGCATGTCTGGTCCCCGGTCAGTGGCAGCTTTCCAGTTTCAGGATCAGTTGGGCCAGAATCGGGCAGAATGTGGCGCAAACCAAGAATTACGCGAGAAAGATGCCTTCGGACACTCAACCCTGGGTCACATAAGCGAAGTGTTGCCGTGCACCTGCGCAAACGTGAGAACTGTTGCAGTCGGTTCGTGGCATGGTGCGAAACGACTGGGGGACGGCATGCTTGATGGAATGATCCGCGAAGTGATCGACGCGCCGCTCAACCGGGGCGGGCGCTGGCTTGCGGCCCGCGGCGCTTCGGCGGATGCGGTGACCGTGGTCGGTCTGGCTCTGGGGCTGACGGGGGCTGCGCTGGTGGCCCTGGGCTTCAGCGGGGTGATCGTGGCACTTCTGGTCCTGGCAAGCCGCCTGGCCGATGGGCTTGACGGCGCGGTGGCACGGGCGCGGGGCAAGTCTGATTTCGGCGGCTATCTCGACATCGTCTGCGATTTCACGTTCTACGGGGCGATCCCCTTTGCCTTCGTGCTTTGCGATCCAGCATCGAACGGGGCCGCGGGGGCCTTTCTGCTTGCGGCCTTCTACGTCAACGGCGCCACATTCCTGGGCTACGCGATCCTGGCCGCAAAGCGCGGGATGGAGACCGTGTCGCGGGGCGAGAAGTCGCTCTACTTCACTGCGGGCCTTCTGGAAGGGACCGAGACCATCCTCTTTTTCCTGCTGATCGTGCTGATTCCCACAGTCTTCGTCCCGGCTGCCTGGATCTTCGGCGCGCTGTGCCTTGTCACCGCCGCTGCGCGTGTGGCGCTGGCGGTGCAAACATTCCGTTAGCCCATCACGGCCTCGCGAAATCGGAAGAAGCCGTGCGTGGCATGGGGCCAGGCCAACCGATCATGGTCGCGCAGGACGCGCGTCACGGCGATGCCCCTTGAAGCGGCAAGCCGGGCCAGGTCGTTCAGCGCCGTGGCAATGGGCCCGGTCGGCGCATGGGGCGTCGCAATCTGCGTCACATTTTCATTCTCGGCCAGGGCCAGAAGGGCAGGCAGGTCCGCCGGTGTGAAGCGGGGCGCGTGGGGCGCGGCCAGCCGGGAAAGCGCATCGGTCACCCCTCCTGCGGTAAAGCGATCCACCGGATCGGCCACGGCAAGCGGTGAGCGGCCCGCGACATCGGTCAGCACAGCCACGCCACGCGGGCGCAGGCCTTGGTGCAGCAGGAACTCCGGGCTCAGGTCCTCTTCGGTCACCAGAAGCAGGCTTGGCACGGTCGGGTCCAGCGCATCGCCCCCGGGTGCAAGGCGCGGGGCCGGGATCGGCGACATTGGCAGCGGCGGGGCCTCGGTCGCCAATCCCTCGGGCCGGAAGCGGCCCTTGGTGTTCAGGGCGATATTCTCGGCTGTCGCAAGATAGGTCTTCCCCGGCGTCTGCAGGCCCCCTACCCAGCGCCAGCTCAGGGTGTTCGAGGCCGGGTCGCCGTCGATCAGGTGACGCAGGAAGAAGTCCGCCCCCAGCTCCCATGGCAGCCGCAGGGTGAAGATCCAGATCGAGGCGAACCACATCCGGGCATGGTTGTGCAGGTAGCCGGTCGCGACCAGCTCCTCCGCCCAATGATCGAAGCCGTCGATCCCGGTCTCGCCCAGCATGGCCGCCTCGGCGCGCGCGGCCAAGCCCGGCTCGGCCGCCAGCCGGTTCAGCGCCGCCTGCACGCCCCGGCAGTAGGTTGCCCAGACAGCGGGCCGCAGTTCAAGCCAGCCCTTCCAGTAGGTGCGCCACCACACCTCGGCCAGAAACTTTTCGGCGCCCTGTGGGTGCGCCTTCATGGTCGCCGCGATCACCTCGGCCTCGGTCACCAGCCGGAGCCGCAGCCAGGGCGACAGCGTCGAGACATGGGGGTGCCCGGGAAGGTCAAGGTTGCGCAGCGCCGCGTAGTCGCGGCCGGCACGGGGCAGGAAGGCGGTGATGCGGTCAAGACCGGCGGCGCGAGTGGGCGTGAACATGGCAAAGGTCTAGGTCGCACGGGCGGTGATTCAAGCCTGCATCACCCCTTCGGCAAAAGCGATGGGGGTGCCTTGCAGCCCCCGTTCCGCCCCACTAAGACTCTGGCAATACATTCGACGATATTCCTCGGAAAAGACAGAAGAGGCAGGCACCGATGCGCGATCCCGTTGAGCACTACATGAACACGCTGGTCCCCATGGTCGTCGAACAGACGAGCCGCGGGGAACGCGCCTATGACATTTTCAGCCGGCTGTTGAAGGAACGGATCATCTTCCTGGGCGGTCCGGTCCATGACGGCATGTCCAGCCTGATCTGCGCGCAGCTTCTGTTCCTGGAATCGGAAAACCCGTCCAAGGAAATCAGCATGTACATCAACAGCCCCGGCGGTGTCGTGACCGCGGGCCTGTCGATCTATGACACGATGCAGTACATCCGTCCGAAGATTTCCACTCTGGTTATCGGTCAGGCGGCCTCGATGGGGTCGCTGTTGCTGACCGCCGGCGAGAAGGGGATGCGCTTCAGTCTGCCGAACAGCCGGATCATGGTCCACCAGCCCTCGGGCGGATATCAGGGCCAGGCGACCGACATCATGATCCACGCGCAGGAGACGCTGAAGCTGAAGCGCCGCCTGAACGAGATCTACGTCAAGCACACCGGCAACGACTACGACACCGTGGAAGCCGCGCTGGAGCGCGACAACTTCATGTCGGCCGAGGATGCCAAGGCCTGGGGCCTGATCGACCAGATCCTGGAAAGCCGCGGAAAGGCCGACGATACGTCGAAGTGACGCCCCATTCCCGCCGGATGGTCCGGCGGGTTTTTCGGATTGTGGTGCCTTGGGGGTTGGCCTAAACTTCCACCAAGGCACCGGCCCCGCGACACGGGGAAAGCTTAGAGGACTGCGGATGGCGAACAACACCGGCGGCGACAGCAAGAACACTCTCTACTGCTCGTTCTGCGGCAAGAGCCAGCATGAGGTGCGCAAGCTGATCGCGGGCCCCACGGTCTTTATCTGCGACGAATGTGTCGAGCTTTGCATGGACATCATCCGCGAGGAGACGAAGACCACGGGTCTGAAATCCTCGGACGGCGTGCCGACCCCGCGCGAGATCTGCAAGGTGCTGGACGACTACGTGATCGGCCAGATCCACGCCAAACGGGTCCTGTCGGTGGCGGTCCACAACCACTACAAGCGTCTGAACCATTCCTCGAAGAACGACATCGAACTGTCGAAGTCGAACATCCTGCTGATCGGCCCGACAGGCTGTGGCAAGACGCTTCTGGCGCAGACGCTGGCGCGCATCCTGGACGTGCCCTTCACCATGGCCGATGCCACCACGCTGACCGAAGCCGGTTACGTGGGCGAGGATGTGGAAAACATCATCCTCAAGCTTCTGCAGGCGTCGGAATACAACGTGGAACGCGCACAACGCGGGATCGTCTACATCGACGAAGTCGACAAGATCACGCGCAAGTCGGACAACCCCAGTATCACCCGGGACGTTTCGGGCGAGGGTGTGCAGCAGGCGCTTCTGAAGATCATGGAAGGCACTGTCGCCAGCGTTCCGCCTCAGGGCGGCCGCAAGCATCCTCAGCAGGAATTCCTGCAGGTGGATACGACGAACATCCTTTTCATTTGCGGCGGCGCTTTTGCGGGCCTGGAAAAGATCATCGCGCAGCGCAACAAAGGCTCGGGCATCGGCTTCGGCGCTGATGTTAAGGGCCCCGAAGAACGCGGCGTGGGTGAGCTCTTCAAGGAGCTGGAACCTGAGGATCTGCTCAAGTTCGGTCTCATCCCGGAATTCGTCGGCCGTCTGCCGGTGATCGCCACCCTGACCGACCTGGATGAGGCCGCGCTGGTCACCATCCTGACCGAACCCAAGAACGCCCTGGTCAAGCAATACCAGCGCCTGTTCGAGATTGAAGGCGTCAAGCTGACCTTCACCCCGGACGCCCTGATCGCCATCGCCAAGCGCGCGATCAAGCGCAAGACGGGCGCGCGCGGGTTGCGGTCGATCATGGAGGACATCCTTCTGGACACCATGTTCGAACTCCCCGGCATGGATTCGGTCGAGGAAGTCGTCGTCAAGGATGAGGCCGTGAACAACGGCGCCAAGCCGATGCTGGTCTACACCGAGACCAAGAAGAAAGAGCCGGTCAAGGCCTGAGCCTTTGACATGATGGATCGAAGGCGGGCCATGTGCCCGCCTTTTCCATTTGAGCGGGATTGGTGGTGGCCGCGGCTTGGCTTGGCGCTTGACCCTAGACCTCGGCCCGGCTTTCCGCCATATGGGGGGAAACGAACCCGGAGGCCGCACATGTATTTCCTCAAGCGCCTGCTGACCTGGTGGAACAGCCAGACCATCGGCACCCAGCTGTTCACGGCCCGCAAGGGCGTGCGCGTGGGCGAGGACGATGCGGGGAACATCTTCTACCAGACCGCCGATGCCAAGCGGCGCTGGGTGATCTACAATGGCGACATGGAAGCCTCGCGCGTGTCGCCCGATTGGCACGGCTGGCTGCACTACACCTGGGACGAGCCGCCGACCAAGCAGCCCCTCAAGCACAAGGCCTGGGAAAAGCCGCACCAGGAGAACCTGACCGGCACCGAGGCCGCCTATGCGCCCCCCGGCTCGATCCGCCGGGTAGAGCCCGTCGCGCGCCGCGACTACGAGGCCTGGCAGCCCGAGTGATGGCTTACGAGCGTGCAGAAATCGTGGCCGGGGCGGCGGTTCTGGCTATTGCCGCCGCCTTCGCGCTTTACGCAGTGCAGGGGTCGGGCGTGGTCAGCCAGCCGTCCAGCTATCCGCTGACGGCCAGCTTCCGCTCGGTCGAAGGGGTCAACGTCGGCACCGACGTGCGCCTGGCCGGCGTCAAGGTCGGCACCGTGACCGCCTTGTCCCTGAACCCCGAAACATTCTTCGCCGATGCCACCATCTCGATGCGCAACGACGTGGCCTTGCCGGTCGATTCCACCCTTCTTGTGTCGTCCGAGGGTCTGCTTGGCGGCACCTTCGTCGAGGTGCAGCCCGGCGGCGCGCTGGAGGTGCTGGAGCCGGGCGGCGAGATCGAAGACACTCAGGGCGCGGTCAGCCTCATCACCCTTCTGATGAAGTTTGCCGGCGGCGGCGGCGAGGGCAACGCGGTCCCGGACGCGACGGCGACGCCATGAGGGCGCTCGCCGTCTTCCTTGCAATGGCGTTTCCCGCGTCCGCGCAGGAGGTCCAGCCCGCTGGTCCCGAATTCTCGGACTCGCAGGGTGCCGAGCTTCGCTTCCTTGACAAGCTGACCAGCGAAACCGGCGATGTCGAACTGGGCGTTGGGCAGGCGGCAAAGTTCGGGCGCCTCGTGGTCCAGCTGGACAGCTGCCGCTTTCCGACCGGCAACCCGGCTTCGGACGCCGAAGCCCATTTGACGATCCTGGAAGAGACGACCAACACCCAGCTCTTCGCAGGCTGGATGCTGGCCTCGTCTCCTGCGCTTTCGGCGCTGGATCACCCGCGCTACGACGTCTGGGTGCTGAACTGCGTCCTGCCGGAAGCGCGCGCCACGGACGCGACTGACACTGGCGACGGCGAATAGCCCACGGGATCGAAATGCGCGGTCTGGCCCAGCGCCTCGGCAAGCTGTCGATGATAGTCTGCCCTCGGGATTTCGGTCCCGCCAAGGCTTGCCAGGTGTGGTGTCAGAAACTGCGTGTCAAAGAGCCGGAACCCCCCCGCCCACAAGCGATGGACCGCGAAAGCCAGTGCAACCTTGGATGCATCGGTCGCGCGCGAGAACATGCTTTCCCCGAAGAAGGCAGCGCCAAGGGTGACACCGTAGACTCCTCCGACCAACTTAGGGCCATCCCAAACCTCGACGCTATGGGCAAAGCCAAGCTGGTGCAGCTGCACGTAAAGCCGCTGGATGCGGTGGCTGATCCAGGTTTCATCGCGTGCCGCACAGGCCTCGACCACCGCGTCGAAGACTGTGTCCGTGGTGACGCGATAGCAGCCTGACCGGACGCGCTTGGCCAGCGAACGTGACATGTGAAATCCGTCCAGCGGCAGCACGCCGCGGCGGCGCGGGTCGATCCAGTGGATTTCGGGATCGTCGCGGCCATCCGACATCGGGAAAATGCCCGTCGCATAGGCGCGCAGCAGGACGGCCGGGGTAAGGTCTTCGAAGGACGTTGTCTCGGTCACCTACAAAATCCTTTGAAGGATTTTGCAAAAGCCTTTCAGGACTTTTGCGGCGGGGCGACCCTGTCGGAACGCCCCGTCAATTCAGGCGAACTTCTGCGCCAGCCACTTTTCCAGCCAGTGAATGTTGTATTCGCCGTTCTGGATGTCCGGTTCCGCCAACAGCAGGTGGAACAGCGGAATTGACGTGTCGATTCCGTCGATGATCAGCTCGGACAAGGCACGTTTCAGACGCGCCAAAGCCTCGGGCCGGTCGCGGCCGTGTACGATCAGCTTGCCGATCAGGCTGTCGTAATAGGGAGGAATCCGGTAGCCGTCGTAAATGGCGCTGTCCATCCGCACGCCCAGGCCGCCCGGCGCATGGAACTGGGTGATCCGGCCGGGGCAGGGCGAGAAGTTCGGGATCTTCTCGGCGTTGATCCTGACCTCGATGCAGTGACCGTTGATCTCCAGCTCATCTTGCGTGAATGACAGGCCCATTCCAGAGGCGACGCGGATCTGTTCGCGCACAAGGTCGACGCCGAAGATGCCTTCGGTCACCGGATGTTCGACTTGCAGGCGGGTGTTCATCTCGATGAAGTAGAACTTGCCGTCTTCGTACAGGAACTCGATCGTGCCCGCGCCGATGTAATTCAGCTTCTTCATAGCGTTGGCGCAGATCATGCCGATCTCGCTGCGCAGCTTCGGCGTGATCGCCGGGCCGGGGGCTTCCTCGAACACCTTCTGGTGGCGGCGCTGCAAGGAGCAGTCGCGTTCGCCCAGATGCACCGCATCGCCCCTGCCGTCACCGAAAACCTGTATCTCGATGTGGCGTGGGCGCTGGAGATATTTCTCCATGTAGACTTCGTCGTTGCCGAAGGCGTTCTTGGCTTCGCTGCGGGCGGTGCGGAAAGCGATCTCAAGCTCGGTCGCGTTGGTGGCGACCTTCATGCCCCGTCCGCCGCCGCCCGCGGTGGCCTTGATGATGACGGGATAGCCGATTTCTTCCGCGACGGTCTTCGCCGTCTCGAAGTCAGGAACTCCGCCGTCCGAGCCCGGGACGACCGGAATACCCAGCTCCTTAGCGGTCACTTTGGCGGTGATCTTGTCGCCCATGATGCGGATATGTTCCGCGCTGGGTCCGATGAAGGTCAGGCCGTGATCTTCCAGCGCCTGCGCGAAAGCGGCGTTCTCTGAGAGGAACCCGTAGCCCGGATGAACCGCCTGAGCGCCGGTGATCTCGCAGGCCGAGATGATCGCGGCCTTGGACAGGTAGCTTTCCGAGGACGGGGCCGGGCCGATGCAGACGCTCTCATCAGCCATGCGGACATGCATCGCGTCGGCGTCTGCGGTGGAATGAACGGCGACCGACTTGATCCCCATTTCCTGGCAGGCCCGGATCACGCGCAGCGCGATCTCACCCCGGTTGGCGATCAGGATCTTATCGAACATGGGTGTCTTCCCTTATTCGATGATCATCAGAGGGGCGCCGTATTCGACCGGGTGGCCATCCTCGACCAGGATGCGCTTTACCGTGCCTGCGCGCGGGGCGGGGATGTGGTTCATCGTCTTCATCGCCTCGATGATCAGAACGGTCTGACCTTCGGTGACCTGGGCACCGATGGTTGCGAAGGGCGCGGAACCGGGCTCGGCGGCCAGGTAGACCGTGCCGACCATCGGCGAGGTCACGGCACCGGGATGCTGGGCCGGGTCTTCGTTGACCACGGCGGCAGCCGGGGCAGCCGCAGAGGCAACGGGGGCGTGATGCGCGACCTGGGCCGGGGCAGCGGCGGCGACCGTCACCACGTTCGACTGCTTGACGACCCGAACCTCCAGGCTGTCATCCTCGCCGTATTCCCGCTTCACCGACAGTTCGGTCAGATCGTTCTTGTTCAGAAGCTCGGCAAGCGCCGAGATGAAGGCAACGTCGGTGTCGGTGTTCTGCTTGCTCATCGGGTCCTCTGTTCTTCTCTGCCCTGGGCGCGCGCGGGTTGGCCGTGGCCCCCCGCAGTCTGGTATGCGGCGCTTATACGCGACCGGGCCGGGGCTGAAAAGCCGCGAAAGCGTTGGCGCTACCAACGCTGGCTGCCTGGAAATTGGGCAAAGCCAGGGAAAACTGCGGCCTGGAAAATTTACCGTTTGATAAAAAATAAGACCTGTGCCAGCCTTTCGGAAACAAGCCCAGGGGAGGACCAGACGTCCCATGACGAACAGCCCGCTGACGCCCGGCATCGTTCCGGGTCGCCTGCCAGCCGAAACCTATTGCAGGAACTTCGCTGATCACGAGCCGCCGCTTGATGCGCATGAGGCCAGGGTCGCGGCAGACCGCTGCTATTTCTGCCATGACGCGCCCTGCATCACGGCCTGTCCGACGTCGATCGACATCCCGCTTTTCATCCGCCAGATCGCCACCGGCACTGCCGAAGTGGCCGCAAAGACGATCTGGTCCCAGAACATCCTGGGCGGCATCTGCGCCCGCGTCTGCCCCACCGAGACGCTGTGCGAGGAAGCCTGCGTCCGCGAGGCCGCCGAGGGCAAACCGGTCGAGATCGGGCGGCTCCAGCGCTTTGCCACCGACAAGGCGATGGCCAAGGGCCTGCACCCCTTCGCCCGCGCAGCCGGCACTGGCAAGCGCATCGCGGTGGTCGGGGCGGGTCCGGCGGGCCTGGCCTGCGCGCACCGGCTGGCCATGCACGGCCATGACGTCGTGATCTTCGAACGCCGCCCCAAGGCCGGAGGGCTCAACGAATACGGCATCGCCAGCTACAAAGCGACCGGCGGCTTTGCGCAAAAGGAAGTCGACTGGCTGCTTCAGATCGGTGGGATCGAGATCCGCACCGGCATGGAGCTTGGCCGCGACATCAGCCTTGACCAGCTGACCTCCGACTTCGACGCGGTGTTCCTCGGCATCGGCCTTGCCGGCGTCAACGCTCTCAGGGCTGCGGGCGAGGACCTTTCTGGCGTCCACAATGCCGTCGACTTCATCGCCGAACTGCGCCAGGCCCCCGATGTCGCGACCCTGCCCATCGGCCGCGATGTCGTGGTGATCGGTGGCGGCATGACCGCCGTGGACGCTGCCGTTCAGTCGAAGCTCCTCGGAGCCGAGACTGTCACCATCGTCTATCGCCGCGGCCAGGAAAAGATGTCCGCCTCGGGCTACGAGCAGGAGCACGCCGCCCAGGCCGGGGTGCGGATCATCCACAACGCCGCCCCGGTGCGCGTCCTTGGCAACGGCAGTGCCGAAGCGGTGGAGTTCGCCTATACCTCCGATGGCCCGACGGGGCTGACCCTCTCGGCCGAGACCTTCACCCTGAAGGCCGACCAGGTCTTCAAGGCCATCGGCCAGACGCTTACCGGCGCGCCCGGGACCCTGCCTGTCGCGGGTGGCAAGCTAGCGGGAGCCTCGGGCAAGGTCTGGGTCGGCGGCGATTGCGCGGCGGGGGGCGAGGACTTGACCGTCACCGCCGTCGCCGAGGGCCGCGACGCCGCCGAGGCGATGCACATCCAGCTTATGGCTTTGTAATGGCTGTGCTTCTCTCTTGCTTTATTCAGGGACCCGGGTCAGAAGGGGCGCGGCAAGAGGTGTCCCCTGGAAGAGTTCGCGCAAAGCATCATCGCCTTCATCGAACAGAACCAGACCTGGTTTCCGTTCATCATGGTGCTTTTCGCGGCGGCCGAGACCACGGCCTTCCTGTCGCTTCTGATCCCCTCGACGCCCGTTCTGGCCGCCGTCGGGGCCTTGGCCGCGACCGGGGCGCTGTCGTTCAACGCGCTCTGGATCGGGGCCACGGTCGGGGCGCTGATCGGTTCGACCTTCAGCTACTGGCTGGGGCGCCGCTACGGCACGCATATCCTGACGATGCGACCCTTGCGCG
Source organism: Tabrizicola sp. (assembly GCF_030694085.1). Taxonomy (GTDB): domain Bacteria; phylum Pseudomonadota; class Alphaproteobacteria; order Rhodobacterales; family Rhodobacteraceae; genus Tabrizicola. The sequence goes on from NZ_JAUXZE010000042.1 coordinate 44,858, forward strand.
ACCACCCGGACTGGGTGGCGAAAGCGCAGGCCACCTTCGACAAATACGGCCCGGTGACAATCTTCATCGGCCATTTCACCACCATCTTCCGGCCCGTGGTCTTTCTGATGGCCGGGATGAGCGGCATGACCCTGCCGCGCTTCCTGTTCTGGAACACGCTTGGCTGCGTGGCCTGGGCCTTCATCGTGCCGAAGCTTGGCCAGGTCGGCGGCGATCTTATCGGCTGGATCTGGTCGCTGTTCTGACCGCCCGCCCTGCTGTCAAGGAAGGTGGGCGGATCGCCCACCCTACTTCCCCCGCATCACTCCCCGCGTGCCGCAAGGAGGCTTCTCATGGCTGACCTCAGCTCGAATTTCATTGGCATCAAGTCGCCGAACCCGTTCTGGCTGGCCTCGGCCCCGCCGACGGACAAGAAGTACAACGTCGAGCGTGCCTTCGAGGCAGGCTGGGGCGGCGTGGTCTGGAAGACGCTTGGTGCGGAAGGCCCGCCCATCGTCAACGTGAACGGCCCGCGCTACGGCGCGATCTGGGGCGCGGACCGCCGCCTTCTGGGCCTGAACAACATCGAGCTGATCACCGACCGCCCGCTTGAGGTGAACCTTCAGGAAATCAAGGAGGTCAAGCGCAAGTGGAAGGACCGGGCGCTGGTCATCAGCCTGATGGTTCCCTGTGACGAGGATTCGTGGAAGGACATCCTGTCCCGGATCGAGGATACCGAGGCCGACGGGGTAGAGCTCAACTTCGGCTGCCCGCATGGCATGGCCGAACGCGGCATGGGTTCCGCCGTGGGACAGGTCCCGGAATACATCGAGATGGTGACGCGCTGGGTCAAGCAATACAGCCGCATGCCCTGCATCGTGAAGCTGACGCCCAACGTCACCTCGATCCTTCCGCCGGCGCTGGCGGCGAACCGGGGTGGGGCGGATGCGGTCAGCCTGATCAACACCATCAAGTCGATCACCAATGTCGATCTGGACCACTTCTCGCCTTTCCCGATGATCGACGGCAAGGGTTCGCATGGCGGCTATTGCGGCCCGGCGGTGAAGCCCATCGCGCTGAACATGGTGGCCGAGATTGCCCGGCATCAGGAAACCCGCGGCCTTCCGATCAGCGGCATCGGCGGCGTCACCACCTGGCGCGACGCGGCCGAGTTCATGGCCTTGGGCGCGGGCAACGTGCAGGTCTGCACTGCGGCGATGACCTATGGCTTCAAGATCGTGCAGGAAATGATCTCGGGCCTGTCGCAATACCTCGACGATAAAGAGATGTCTCTCGACAACCTGGTCGGCCGCGCTGTGCCGAACTTCGTCGAATGGCAGCACCTGAACCTCAACTACGTGACGAAGGCAGAGATCGACCAGGACCTCTGCATCTCTTGCGGTCGTTGCTATGCGGCCTGCGAGGATACCAGTCACCAGGCCATCGCCATGTCGCCCGACCGGGTGTTCACGGTGAAGGACGACGAATGTGTGGCCTGCAACCTTTGCGTCGATGTTTGCCCGGTGGACAACTGCATCACGATGCGCGAACTGCCGAAGGGGGCCGTTGACCCGCGCACCGGCAAGGTTGTCGGCGATTTCGCCGACTGGACGACGCACCCGAACAACCCGATGGCTCAGGCGGCTGAATGAACGGACCTGCGGTCGATCAGGCCGCAGCGCGGATCGAAGACGCAGCCCGGCGGCAGGCCGGGCCGCTGATCGTCGCCATCGACGGCCGCAGCGGGACCGGCAAGTCGACGCTGGCCGAAGCCCTCGCCAAGCGATTGCCCGCTGTGGTGATCGAAGGCGACGACTTCTATGCCGGCGGCATCGGACTCGCGGGCGACCCGCCTCATGCCCGCGCTGCCCGCTGCATCGACTGGCAGGCGCAGCGCCCGGTGCTGTCCGCCTTGCGGCAGGGCCAGCCCGCCCGCTATCACGCCTTTGACTGGGACGCCTTCGACGGCTCACTGTCCCGGATTGCGACAGAGATTGCCCCGGCGCCAATCGTCATTCTGGAAGGGGTCTATGCCGCACGTCCCGAACTGCGCGACCTTTTCGATCTGTGCATCCTTGTCCGGGTCCCCGACGCGCTGCGCCAGGCCCGCCTGATCGCGCGGGAGGGCGCGCTGGGGCCGTGGGAGTTGCAATGGCACGAGGCCGAAGAATGGTACTTCGCCGATACCGCCCCTGTGGCCGCTTTCGACCTGATGCTTGACCTGGATTAGGGCAGGGGCAGGGGGCTAAGTCCAGCCGCGATGCTGGCCTTGATATAGGCGTCGCGTGCGGCCTGGGCGGCGACCGCCCTTGCCTCGGCTGCGGGATGATGATCCTCATCCCGTTCGGCAAGGTCCACCGCAATCTGCGCTGCGAGGCCCGCGGGCTGATGCACAGCCTCGCGCCGCAAGGTATCTGTCACCGGGCGCGCACTTTGTGCTGCCGCCACGCTTGTGGCCCGGTCCGGGACCTGTTGCGAGACGGATGGCAGAACCGGCGTCAGCGACCGGATGGATGAAACAAGGTCCATGATCGACCTCCATGTTGACCCCCTGGAGCCACAATACCTCAGACTTTGCTAACGGCCATCGCCGAAATGCCTAAAATGCCGGGGATCGCAGATCCAAACCTTTCCAGAAGGTTAACATATTTTAATAGTGCATTGATTCATTTAAGATAAGTCATTCGGTCCACCCTGGACATCACGGCGTCAGAAGCCGCGTGAAGAGGGTCTCCAGAAATCCACCGGCTTCCGAAATGGGGTCACGCCCCGGCCCGAGGACCGCCCGGACCTGCACCTCGAAGTCCGCATAGTGCTGCGTCAGCGCCCAGATCGAGAAGACCAGGTGTACCGGATCGACCCGGGCGATCCGCCCCTCGTCCATCCAGCGGGTCAGAACCGCCGCCTTGTCCTCGACCAGTCGCCGCAAGTCACCCTCGATCGCCGCCCGCATCCGCGGTGCCCCCTGGAGGATTTCATTGGCGAAAAGACGGCTCTCCCTTGGGAAATCGCGCGCCAGGTCCAGCTTGCGCCGGACATAGGCCAGGATCTCCTGCAACGGCTGTCCGGCGGGATTCATTGCCCGCAACGGGTCCAGCCAGGTGTCCAGAAGCCCGGTCAACAATGCTGTGTGAACTTCTTCCTTCGAACGGAAGTAATACAGCAGGTTCGGCTTCGACAGCCCCGCCACTTCGGCGATCTGGTCCAGCGTCGCACCCCGGAACCCATGCAGCGAGAACACCTCAAGCGCCGCGTCCAGGATGACCTCGCGGTTGCGCTGCTGAATGCGGGATCGGGGGCGGGGCGTGGGCGACATGGGTCCTGGAACACGGCTGCGGACCCCTTGGATAGCCCGGCGGCGCGTTCAAGGTCAAATGGTTCGCCGCAATCTGGTCGAGCAACCGCGCCGAATTCGGGCACGGTAAAGCAGTCCCAAGATCGCCTTGCCAGCCGTCAGGTACTGCGCTGCGCAGACGGTGATCGTCGGGCTACTGCTCTGCCTGCATGATGCTCCAGAGGAGTAGTGGAACCAGCGCGGTGATAAGCAAGAGCGAACGCTTGAAGCTTGAAACCATTGAAGTCTCCCTGAGTCTTGCCCAAGGAAGCTTGGCAGTTTCGCGACGCATGCAAGCACCTGCGAGAAACCGCCGCACAGACAAGGGTCGGCGGTTTAGCCTGCCAGCAGCGTCTTGATCGCTCGTACGACCAGCTTGTGATCCTCGACCTGCGGCAAGCCCGAGACGGTTGCGACCGCCACCACGCCCACGCCCTTGACCCGGATCGGAACCGCCCCGCCGCTGTCGGCATAGTCCGCCCCCGACAGTCCGTGCTTGTCCAGGGCCTCACTCTTCGCCCGGTTCCGCGCCGCAACCAGGAGGGACGGCACCTGGAACATCAGTGCCGTATTCGACTTCCGCCGCGCCCAGAGATCGTTCAGCGGTGCGGACCCGGGTAGGCCTGCGTGAAACAGCACCCGGTCCGCCGTGCGGATGTCGATGACTACCGGTAGGCGGTCCGGGAGCGCGAGGTCAACAAGGATCTGCCCCAGGTGCAGGGCCGTCGCCTCATCGAAACGCGGCAGCTCAAGCGCGGCAAACTCCGCTTCAAGGTCAGCAATATCCATCATCATCCCCTAAATCGCCCCGATCCCGCGCAGGACCATGTCCTTCACGCTGGCCTTCGCCTCGCGCCACTGCCTGTCGGTCAGGGGCGCCCCCCCGTTCAAGGTCTGGATCTGATGGCCAAAATCCGCATAGTGCTGCGTTGTCGCCCAGAGCATGTACAGAAGATGCCGCGGATTCACCGGCTGCATCTTTCCTTCGTCGATCCAGCGCTGGATGACGGCGATCCGTCCATTCGTCCAGTCCCGCAGCGTCGTCTCGAGATAATCCTGGATCACCGGAGCGCCGTGCATCACTTCCGAGGCCCAGACCTTTGACCCATGCGGATGCGTGCGGCTGATGTCCATCTTGGCGTCGATATAGGCTCCGATCCCTTCGACCGGACCAGGAGCGTTGTCAAAGCTGGAGGCGGCATCCAGCCAGATTTCGAAGATCTGCTGCACGACCCGGCGGTAAAGGTCTTCCTTGGTGGCGAAGTAGTAATGCAGGTTCGCCTTCGGCAGCCCCGCCATGTCCGCAATCAGCTGCATCGTGGCACCGCCGAACCCGGCCTCGGCAAAGACCTTCTCGGCGGCCTCCAGAATGGCGCGTTCGTTCTCGCGCCGGATATCCGTGCGTCGGCCGGGCTTCAGGCGTGAAATCTGGGCGTCGCCGCTCATCGGTTCCCGGATTTTTGTTGACCGTCTGGTCAGGTTGTGCTGCGCTTCACCTTGACCATACGGTCAGGAAACGAGTCGCGGCAAGGGGCAGCATGGCCCCGCTGCGAACAGGGAGCTACAAGATGCCAGCAACCGGGGATAACCTGCGGATCGATCCTGCGCGCCTTTGGGACAGCCTTGAGGAGATGGCGAAGATCGGCCCCGGCGTGGCGGGCGGCTGCAACCGGCAGACCCTGACCGATGCAGACAGCGAGGGGCGCCATCTGTTCCAGCGCTGGTGCGAGGCGGCGGGGATGTCGATGGGCGTCGACACGATGGGCAACATGTTCGCGACGCGGGCCGGGACCGACCCGGACGCGCTGCCGGTCTACATGGGAAGTCACCTCGACACCCAGCCGACTGGCGGCAGGTATGACGGGGTGCTGGGTGTCCTCGGCGCGCTCGAGGTGGTGCGGACGCTGAACGACATGGGCGTCAAGACCAGGCACCCCATTGTGGTGACGAACTGGACCAACGAGGAAGGCGCGCGGTTTGCGCCGGCGATGCTGGCCTCGGGCGTCTTTGCCGGCATCCATACCGAGGACTATGCGAAGTCCCGCCGTGACCTCGACGGCAAGGTCTTCGGCGAGGAACTGGCGCGGATCGGCTGGGTCGGGGACGAGAAGGTCGGCGCGCGCAAGATGCACGCGATGCTGGAACTGCACATCGAGCAGGGTCCGATCCTGGAAGCCGAGGGCAAAGAGATCGGCGTCGTGACCCACGGGCAGGGCCTGTGGTGGCTGGAGATCACGCTGACGGGCAAGGACGCCCACACCGGCTCCACGCCGATGAACATGCGGGTGAATGCGGGCCTCGGCATGGCGCGGATCACCGAACGCGTCCACCAGATCGCGATGAGCCACCAGCCGAACGCCGTGGGCGCGGTGGGGCAGGTGAAGGTTTTTCCCAATAGCCGCAACGTGATACCGGGCAAAGTTGTCTTTACCGTCGATATCCGCTCGCCCGAGCAGGCGAAGCTGGACGCGATGAAAGCCGAGGTCATCCGCGCAGCCCATGCCGTGGCGAAGGAGTTGGGACTGGGGTGCGAGATCGAGGACGTGGGCCACTTCGACCCTGTCACCTTCGACCCCGGCCTTGTGAAGATCGTCCGGCAATCTGCTGAAAAGCTGGGCTATTCCCACATGGACATCGTCAGCGGCGCCGGCCACGACGCCTGCTGGATCAACCGCGTCGCCCCCACGGTGATGGTGATGTGCCCCTGCGTGGACGGGCTGTCTCACAACGAGGCCGAGAAGATCAGCCCCGAATGGGCGGCGGCGGGGACGGATGTGCTGCTGCACGCCGTGCTTGAGGTGGCGGAGGTGGTGGGGTGAGGTCAAACAGGATACCCGTCCCGGGCTTGACCCGGGACCTCCATCTGCAACTAGCGCAACCGCCTACTGGTCCGGGATGCGGTTTACCTTCGCTTAACCAAGGTGCGGCAGTCTTCGCGCATGTCGCAATTCGTCTACATCATGGCATCCCGTCCGGGCGGTGCGATCTACATCGGCCGCACCGGGAACCTTTCGGCGCGCGTCGAGGCACATCGGGCCGGAGCATCGGTTCATACGGCCAAGTACAAGATCCGCACGCTGGTCTGGTTCGAAACGCACGACGACTTTGCCTCCAGTCTGCAACGCGAGCGCACGATCAAGCGTTGGCCGCGAGCGTGGAAGAATGCGTTGATCGCCGAGCGCAATCCGAACTGGCAGGACATTACCTCGCACATCCCGCTCTAGGTCTGGCAATCGTCAGCGCCCGGACCAACCGGAGGTCCCGGGTCAGGCCCGGGACGGGTATTCCTTTTCCCTACAGGAGCCGCACATGACCACCATCATCAAGAACGGCACCGTCGTCACCGCCGACCTCACCTACAAGGCCGATGTCCGGGTGGAGAACGGGGTGATCACCGAGATCGGGCAGGGCCTCAATGGCGGGACCGAGCTTGACGCGACCGGTTGCTACGTCATGCCCGGCGGGATTGATCCACATACGCATCTGGAGATGCCCTTCATGGGCACCTACTCGGCGGATGACTTCGAGTCGGGCACCCGGGCGGCGCTGAGTGGCGGGACCACGATGGTCGTCGACTTCATCCTGCCCGGCCAGGGTCAGGACCTGATGGATGCGGCGAAGGTATGGTCGAACAAGTCCACCCGCGCGACCTGCGATTATTCCTACCACATGGCCGTCACCTGGTGGGGCGAGAAGGTCTGGCAGGGCATCGAGGACTCGGCCAAGGCGGGCATCACCAGCTTCAAGCATTTCATGGCCTACAAGGGCGCGCTGATGGTGAACGACGACGAGTTGTTCAATTCTTTCCGCCGGGTGGGCGACGTCGGCGGCCTGGCCATGGTCCATGCCGAGAACGGCGATGTGGTGGCCGAACTGACCGCGAAGCTGATCGCCGAGGGCAACACCGGCCCCGAAGGCCACGCCTACTCCCGGCCCCCGCAGGTCGAGGGCGAGGCGACCAACCGCGCGATCATGATCGCCGACATGGCGGGGGTGCCGCTCTATGTCGTCCACGTCTCTTGCGAGGACGCGCACGAGGCGATCCGCCGCGCGCGCCAACAGGGCAAGCGGGTCTGGGGCGAGCCCCTGATCCAGCACCTGACACTGGACGAGTCCGAATACTTCCACCCCGACTGGGACCACGCCGCCCGCCGCGTGATGTCGCCCCCGTTCCGCAACAAGCAGCATCAGGACAGCCTTTGGTCGGGCCTGATGTCGGGCAGCCTGTCGGTCGTCGCCACCGACCATTGCGCCTTCACGACCGAACAGAAGCGCTTCGGCGTCGGCAACTTTGCGAAGATCCCGAACGGGACGGGGGGCCTGGAGGACCGGATGCCGATGCTCTGGACCCACGGGGTTGCCACGGGCCGTCTGACTCCGAATGAATTTGTCGCCGTAACCTCAACCAATATCGCGAAAATCCTGAACTGCTACTCACGGAAAGGCGCGGTTCTGGTCGGGGCGGATGCCGACCTGGTGGTCTGGGACCCCGAGAAGACCAAGACCATCGGCGCGGACAAACAGCAGTCGAAGATCGACTACAACGTCTTCGAGGGTCACACCGTGAGAGGCCTGCCGCGCTATACCCTGACCCGCGGCCATGTCGCGATCCACGATGGCGAGGTGCGGACGCAGGAGGGTCACGGCAAGTTTGTCGCGCGTGAGCCAAGGCCCGCCGTGAACCGCGCTCTTAGCCAGTGGAAGGACCTGACCGCCCCGCGCCCGGTGCAGCGGACGGGCATCCCCGCGACGGGAGTCTGAGCGTGTCAGGGTTCCCCTTGTTCGCTTTCCTCCTCGTCCGGTTTGGTGGGCGCGAAAGCGATGACGGGGGCGTCGAAGAAGACCTCTTCGAGGTCGTCCGGGGCGGGAGCAAAGGCGAGGGTCGTCTGCAAGGTGTTGATAAGCATGGCGGTCCTCCGTATCGGCACGAGGTGGGGACGCACCCCGTCCGGGACAAGTGTCGCAGCGACAGGCAACGGGAATGTGAAGGGAAGGCGGCGTGAGGGATGGAATGAGCCAGCCGGTGATCGAGGCGAAGGGGCTGAACCTGGTGTTCCAGACCGCCGACGGGCCGGTGCAGGCGTTGAAGGATGTGGACCTGGTGATCAACCAGGGCGATTTCGTCAGTTTCATCGGGCCCAGCGGGTGCGGGAAGACGACATTCCTGCGGGCCATCGCGGCGCTGGAGCATCCCACGGGCGGGACCTTGACGGTCAACGGCATGTCCCCCGACGAGGCGCGCCGGATGCGGGCCTATGGCTATGTCTTCCAGGCGGCTGGCTTGTATCCCTGGCGGACGATTGCCGGGAACATCCGGCTTCCCCTGGAAATCATGGGATTTTCCAGGGCCGAGCAGGACGAACGCACCGAAAGGGTGCTGGATCTGGTGGAACTGAAGGGCTTTGGCAAGAAGTTTCCCTGGCAGCTTTCCGGCGGCATGCAGCAGCGCGCCAGCATCGCCCGCGCGCTGGCCTTCGACGCCGATATCCTTCTGATGGACGAACCCTTTGGCGCGCTCGATGAAATCGTGCGCGACCGGCTGAACGAGGAAGTCCTGAAGCTTTGGGGCCGCACCGGCAAGACCATCGGTTTCGTGACCCACTCCATCCCCGAAGCCGTCTATCTCTCGACCAAGATCGTCGTCATGTCCCCCCGTCCGGGACGGATCACGGATGTGATCGACTCGCCCCTGCCGAGGGAGCGTCCGCTGGACATCCGCGACAGCCGCGAGTTCATCGAAATCGCGCATCGGGTGCGCGAGGGCCTGCGGGCCGGGCACCAGGATGACTGAGGCCCGCCGCGTCTGGCGTGGGCGCCGCGTGGCGCCCAGAACCCCGCGTGAGGCATGGGGCGCCTTTGCGGCCGAGGTCGGCGTGGCGGCGATGGTCGGCATCGGCATCGCGGTGGTCCTCTTGCTGGTCGCGCAGGACGAGATCAGCCTGAACCCGCGCAACTTGTGGGATTTCTTCTGGATCCGGGTCGGGGCACTGACGATCGGCCCCCTGGTGCTGGGCTATGAAGTCTGGCTTCTGTGGCAGCGTCTGTCGGCGTTCAGACGCGGAGAAGTCTTTGTCGACGACGACGAACACGCCCCCGACGCCGTGCCCGCACCGTCCGGTCGCAAGCGGCGCGAGACGGCGGCGCAGAAGAAGCGGCGCAAGACCTTCTGGCGGGTGATGATCCTGATCACGGCGGTCTGGGTGTTCTGTGCCGGCGCTGCGGCGGTGCTTGTGGTGGACGATTTCAGGAAGGGCCGTCCGTTCGGTGAGGCCGGGATGTTCCTGATCGGGCTTGTGGCCCTGTACGTCGTGATCGTCGTGCTGAGCGTGAAGGAAAAGCGCGACAAGGACAGGGGTTTGTGATGGGCGTGATCAGTTTTCTCTGGCTCGGCGCGGCAACGGCGGTCTTCGTGGCGGCGAATGGGGTGCTCAAGACCTATGCGGTCAAGGGTGGCTGGCCGGTCCTGATCGGCGCGTTGGCCCTGTTCTGCGTCGGCAACTGGCTGATGGTGCAGGTGATGCGCCTGAACGGCCTGGGGCTGGCGATTGCCCTGTCGGCGATCTTCCAGCTGGTCGCGATCTCGCTGATGGCCATCGTCGTCTTCGGCGAACGGCCCACGGGATTGCAACTGGCCGGAATGGCGCTTGGCGTGGTGGCAGTGGCGATGATCGCCTGGCCTGCGGGAGGCCGCGCATGACCCGCGTCCTTCCTGTCCTGACCGTCCTCGCCGGGATCGTGGCGATCTGGTACGCAGCGGCGGTCTGGATGAACGCGACCTGGGTTTTCGACCAGGCGCAGCGGGCCGGGACGGTCGTGACCTGGTCCGAGGTGATCCCGCAGACCATGACGCAGGACCGCCCGCTCCTGCCGCCGCCGCATCAGGTGGGGGCAGAGCTGTGGAAGGGCCTGTTCGGCCAAGCGATCACCTCGAAGCGCAGTCTTGTCTACCACGCCTATGTGACCTTCAAGGGCACGATGATGGGCTTTGGCCTGGGGATCATCGCCGGGGTCCTTCTGGCGATGGCCATCGTCCGCTTCCGCGTGATGGACATGAGCGTGATGCCCTGGGCGATCATCAGCCAGACCATCCCCATCGTGGCGCTTGCGCCGATGATCATCACGCTGTCCAGCCAGTTGGGGCTGCAGGGCCGTGACCTGCCCAAGGCGATCATCGCGGCCTACCTGTCGTTCTTCCCGGTTCTCGTCAGCATGGTGAAGGGCCTGCGCGCGCCGGACCAGATGCAGCTTGACCTCTTGCGGACCTATGGGGCGGGGGAATGGGCGACCTTCCTGAAGCTGCGGCTTCCGGCCTCGATGCCCTATTTCTTCGCCTCGCTGAAGGTGGCGGTGGCGGCGTCGCTGGTCGGAACAATCGTCGGCGAGCTGCCCACCGGGGCGATCGAGGGCCTTGGCGCGCGGATGCTGATCGGATCGCAGTTCGGCGAGCCGCTGATCATGTGGGCGGCGCTGTTTGCAGCGGCGATCCTGGCGGGGCTGCTGATCCTGGTCGTCGGACTGGTCGAGCGTCTGGCCCGCATGCGCATGGGGGTCCCGGCATGAGCGCGCTTTGGCTGGCGGTCGGGTTCTGGCTTGCGGCATGGGCGCTGAACGTCTGGCTGGCGGGCAGCCGGGTATCGCAGACGCGGTTCGGCAAGGCGCTTGTGCCGCTGATCTTCGGGGCGACGGTGCTGGTCCTGTGGGAAGGGCTGGTGCGTGGTCTAGGCGTCGCGCCTGTCATTCTGCCAGCGCCCAGCGTCATTGCCGCCAAGATCGCCGTCTCGCTTCCGACCCTTTGGCAGGACTTTGCCCAGACCATCCTCAAGGGCGCGATCCCGGGGTTCCTTATCGGGGCCGGGGCAGCGTTTCTGGTGGCAATTGCGATCGATCGCTCGCCTTTCCTGCAGCGTGGCCTTCTGCCCATCGGCAACTTTGTCGCGGCCCTGCCCATCGTTGGCCTGGCGCCGATCCTGGTGATGTGGTTCGGCTTCGATTGGCAGTCCAAGGCGGCGGTCGTGGTCGTGATGGTGTTCTTCCCGATGCTGGTGAACATCGTGGCGGGGTTGCAGGCCAGCGAGCGGATGCAGCGCGACTTGATGGCGACCTGGGGGGCGTCGTACCTCCAGTCGCTTGTCAGGCTCAGGCTTCCCGCCGCAATGCCCTTCGTCTTCAACGGGCTGAAAATTGCATCGACTCTGGCCCTTATCGGGGCCATCGTTGCCGAGTTTTTCGGCAGTCCGGTCTATGGCATGGGCTTCCGCATCTCGACCGAGGTGGGGCGGCTTGGCCTGGACATGGTTTGGGCCACGATTGCGGTCGCGGCCCTGGCGGGATCGGTCTTCTACGGACTGATCACGCTGATCGAACGCTGGGTGACCTTCTGGCATCCATCGCAACGGCATTAACAAAGGCCCCGAGAGCGGGCCCAACACGGGAGAACGAAGATGAAGAAACTTGTAACGGCAGCCTTCCTTGCGGCGGTGGCGTCGCAAGCCAGCGCCGAGGATGTGAACCTGCAACTGAAATGGGTCACCCAGGCGCAGTTTGCGGGCTATTACGTCGCGCAGGCCAAGGGCTTTTATGAGGAAGAGGGCCTGAACGTCACCATCCTGCCGGGCGGGCCGGACATCGCGCCGACCCAGGTCATCGCGGGCGGTGGGGCCGACGTGATCGTGGAATGGATGCCTGCCGCACTTGCCGCGCGCGAAAAGGGCCTGCCGCTGGTCAACATCGCCCAGCCCTTCGCGTCCTCGGGCATGATGCTGACCTGCCTGAAGGAAACCGGGATCACCTCGCCGGCAGACTTTGCCGACAAGACCCTGGGCGTCTGGTTCTTCGGCAACGAATATCCGTTCCTGTCCTGGATGTCGCAGCTTGGTCTGGCCACCGATGGCTCGGCCGGGGGCGTCACGGTCCTGAAGCAGGGGTTCAACGTCGATCCGCTGCTGCAAAAGCAGGCGGCCTGCATCTCGACCATGACCTACAACGAATACTGGCAGGTCATCGACGCCGGGATCACCGAGGATCAGCTGGTGACCTTCAAGTACGAGGACCAGGGCGTCGCGACGCTGGAAGACGGGCTTTACGTGCTTGAGGACCGTCTGGCCGATCCGGCCTTCCAGGAAACGATGGTCAAGTTCGTCCGGGCGTCGATGAAGGGCTGGAAATACGCCGAGGAGAACTCGGACGAAGCCGCGATGATCGTGCTGGAAAACGACCAGACCGGCGCGCAGACCGAGAACCACCAGAAGCGCATGATGGGCGAGATCGCCAAGCTGACGGCGGGCTCGAATGGTGCGCTGGACGTGGCGGATGCCGAGCGGACCGTGGCCTCGCTGCTGTCTGGCGGGTCGGACCCGGTGATCACCAAGGCACCGGAAGGGGCCTGGACCTCTGCCATCACCGACAAGGCGCTGGCACAGTAATCCTTCGACTTGTCTGAATTCGGCGGACGCGGCCGGGGGTCGCGTCCGTTCTTTCTTTACGGTTCCAAGGCTTCCTGTTCCGCAAAAGGGGAAAAGGATGCGATGGATCGTGACAGGCCTGCTGGCCCTTGCCTTGGCATTGTTCGCGACGGTCTGGTGGCAGGGCTTCGCCGCGCCGTCAGGGCACCTTTATGGCGCCACCACGGCCGAAGCCGAGGCGGGCTATTGCCTGGCGGTGGCAGAACGGATCTCCGAAATTACCCGGGGCCAGGGCGATCCGCGGCTTGAAACCCATCTGGACGAACAGGTCGCCTTCTGGCGTCCCCGTGTGGGACAGCGGCCCGGCGCCGGGCGGGTGGCGCTGTCGCGCGACAGCTCGGCCCCCGGCGTGAACGAGGGCGCGCATCTGCATGTGGCCGTGCAGGATTGCGCGCTGCGGGCGATCAGTTTCTACGGCCACCGCTTCGCCAGCTTCAAGTAGCGCATCGCCGGCCTCTCTGATTGACAGGGTTCTGTAAATCGGCCCTCCTGCTGTAAAGCAATTTGCAGGATGCGCCGCGATGCCGCTTTCAGCCCTGACCGGAACCAAGCTGCGCGACCGGCGCCTGGCGGCGGGCCTCAGGCAGGCCGATGTGGCGGCGCGGGCGGGGATTTCCGCTTCATACCTGAACCTCATCGAACACAACCGGCGCAAGGTCACCCCCGAAGTGATCGAACGTTTGGCCGATGCCCTGCAGATCGATCGCGGCGCATTGACCGAGGGGCGCGAGGCGGCGCTGGTCGAGGACCTGCGTGCCGCGGCGGCCCGCGGGGGAACCGATGCCGAGGTTGAACGGGTCGAGGATTTCGTTGACCGATTTCCCGGTTGGGCGGCCCTGATCGCGGCTCTGGATGCGCGGGGACGGGCGCTGGAACGCGCGGTCGAGGCGCTGAACGACCGAATGACGCACGACCCGCACCTGTCCCAATCGCTGCACGAGCTTTTGTCCTCGCTCTCGGCGGTGCGGGCGACGGCGGCAATCCTGGCCGAGACACCGGATCTGGAACCGGAATGGGCGTTGCGCTTCCACCGCAACCTGCACCAGGACAGCGAACGTCTGGCGGCCGGGGCCGAAGCGCTGGTGGGTTTTCTGGACGCAGGTCAGGGGATCGAGGAACAGGGCATTGCCGCGCCCCAGGAAGAGGTCGAGGATTGGCTCCGCAGCCGGTCCTGGGTCATCCCCGATGCCGATCTTGCCGGGGGGCTGGAGGAGGAAATCGGCCACCTTGCTTCGACCGCGGCGCGCAGCCTTCTGCGGGCGCATGTGGCGCGGGCCCGAGACGACGCCGCATTGTTGCCGGAAGCCGTGTTCGCGGAGGCCCTCGCCGAGATCGGGCCGGACCCCGTCGCATTGGCCGAACACTTCGGGACCTCGCCCCTCGTGGCGATGCGCCGACTGGGCGGGATAGGCGGCGTGCCGACCGGGCTGGTGACCTGCGACGGTTCTGGCACCCTGACCTTTCGCAAACCCGCCACCGGATTTCCGCTGCCGCGCTTCGGCTCGGCCTGTCCGCTTTGGCCGCTTTACGCAGCACTTGGCCGTCCGATGCAGCTTTTCGAGGCCCGGGTGCAGATGGCTGGACAAAGTGACCGCCGACATCGGGTGATCGCCTGGGCCGAGACCCGGCATCCGCAGGGTCTGCGCGGACCGGAACTGCGCGAGGCGGCAATGCTGATCCTGCCGGACGACGGGGCAGGGCCGGTGCTGCCCCTGGGATCAAGCTGCCGCGTCTGCGCAAGGGGCGACTGTCCGGCGCGGCGCGAACCCTCGATCCTTGCGGCAGAGGGCATCGCCTAGGCGCATCCAGTCAAGCCGCGCCTTTCCAAGGCTTTGACACGCGGCCTTCTTTGCGCCGATAGTGGAACCAAGGGGCGGGAGACCCCTGGGGGGAACTATTGGCAAAGCATGTGCTCCTCATCGAGGATGAACCCAACATCGCCGAGGCGATCCGTTTCCTTCTGACCCGGGACGGGTTGCGGGTCAGCCATGCGCCCGAAGGCGATACAGCACTTGTGATGTTGCGGCAGGACCCGCCGGACCTGGTGATCCTGGACCATATGCTTCCCGGCATGTCCGGCCTGGAAATTCTGACTGCGGTCCGCGCCGACCCGCAATGCCGGGACTTGCCGGTGATGATGCTGACCGCGCGTGGCCGCGACCGCGAGATGGCAGAAGAGGCCGGGGCCGACTGCTTCATGACCAAGCCCTTCTCGAACGCCGAGATCCTGGCCGAGGTCCGCGCCATGTTAAGCCAGCCGCGTCGGGCCGTCTGATGCGCCGGCCCAAGCCCCCCCTGTTTCTTGCCCGCGCGCCCTACCGCCGCCGCAGGCTCCGCGATGCAGCGCGGCTGCTTCCCGTTGTTGGCATCTTCCTCTTGCTCTTGCCCCTGCTCTGGACGCAAGACTCGCGCATGGCGTTGCGGTCGGGCGACGTGATCTACTTCTTTCTGGTCTGGGTCGGGTTGATCGGCGTCGCCGCGGCCTTTGCCGCCGGACTGCGCGGCGGCGACGGCACGGACGACGAGGAGGACTGAGGTGCCCTTCAACCTCCTGGTCCTGTCCTGCCTGCTTTATGTGGCCTTCCTGTTCGCCGTGGCCTTCGTGGTCGAACGGCGGGCCGCGCGGGGCCGGCTGGGCTGGCTGCGCTCTCCCCTGGTCTACACTCTGTCTTTGTCGATCTATTGCACCGCATGGACCTTCTACGGCGCCGTCGGCTATGCCGCCCGCTCGGGGCTGGAATTCCTGACAATCTACTTTGGCCCGACGCTGGTCTTCATCGGCTGGTGGTGGCTGCTGCGAAAGCTGGTGCGGATCGGGCGGCAGTATCATGTCACCTCGATCGCCGACCTGATCTCGTCGCGCTACGGCAAGTCCAATTTGCTGGGCGTGATCGTGACCCTGATCGCGGTGATCGCGGCAACCCCCTACATCGCCTTGCAACTGCAATCGGTGGTCCTGTCCTTCGGCGTCTTCGCCAGCGCCGCCCCGGACGGCTCGCGACCGCTGGACCCCGGTCAGACGGCTGTCTGGGTCGCGGTGGGACTGGCGTTCTTCACCATCCTCTTTGGCACGCGGAACCTTGATGCGCGCGAACAGCACCACGGCATCGTCACGGCGATTGCGGTGGAGGCGGTGGTCAAGCTGGTCGCACTCCTTGCCGTGGGCAGCTTCGTCGTCTGGGGCATCGCCGGGGGTGTCGCCGACGTGATCGCCAGGATCGACGCCGCAGATCTTTCGGCCTGGCAGGTCGAGCCGGGGCGCTGGACCGGCCTCATCTTCCTTTCTGCCGCCGCGGTCATCACCCTGCCGCGCATGTTTCAGGTCATGGTCGTCGAGAACGAGGATGAAGGCCATCTCGCCCGCGCAAGCTGGGCCTTTCCGCTGTATCTGATGGCGATGAGCCTGTTCATCGTGCCCATCGCCGTCGTCGGCCTGGAGCGGATGCCCGCAGGCTCGAACCCGGACATGTTCGTCCTGACGCTGCCACTGGCCGAGGGTCAGGGGGCATTGGCGATGCTGGTGTTTCTGGGCGGGTTTTCTTCGGCGACATCGATGGTGATCGTCGAATCCATCGCGCTGGCCACGATGATCTCGAACCATGTGATGATCCCGCTCTGGCTGCGGCTGCGTCCAGGGGCGGCGGCGGCGGATGATTTGCGCTCGGTCGTGCTGATGGCGCGGCGGCTGGCGATCGCGGTCGTGTTGGCCCTGGGCTATGGCTACTACCACGTCTCTGGCGGCTCGGCGGCGCTGGCGGCCATCGGTCTGATCGCCTTTCTGGGCGTGGCACAGGTTTTGCCGGCGATGCTCGGTGGCATCTTCTGGCGCGGAGCGACGCGGACCGGAGCGTTTCTTGGCCTGGTGACAGGGCTGGTGGTCTGGGCCTATACCTCGTTCCTGCCCTCGTTCGGGCCAGGTGCTGCCCTGTCCCAGGCGATCTTCGCTGACGGGCTTTTCGGTCTGTCCTGGCTTAGACCCCAGGCGCTGTTTGGCACTCAGGCGATGGACCCGATCACTCATGCGCTTTTCTGGTCGCTGGCGCTGAACGTGCTGGCCTTCTGCCTGGGCTCGCTGTTCACCTTCCCCGGCCCGGTGGAACGGCTGCAGGGGGCGGCCTTCGTCAATGTCTTCGAAGGCGCAGTCGGGCCGCAACGCTGGGCGCGGGGGCAGGTGGACCCCGAGGCGCTTCTGGGCATGGCGCAGCGTATCCTGGGCGAGGAGACGGCGCTAAGCTTCTTCCAGGCCGCAGCCCGTGCCCAGGGCAAGGAAGGCTTCCTGCCGGATCCGACCCCGACGTTCCTGGACCAGCTTGAGACACGGCTGTCGGGTTCGGTCGGGGCAGCGACGGCGCATGCGATGATCAGCCAGCTGGTCGGTCGCGCAACGGTGACAGTCGAGGACCTGATGGCGGTGGCCTCGGAATCGGCGCAGCTTCTGGAGTATTCCGCCCAACTCGAGGCGCGCGAGGCTGAACTTACCCGCACCGCCGGGGCGCTGCGCGAGGCCAACGAAAAACTCACCCAGTTGTCGCTGCAGAAGGATGCCTTCCTCAGCCAGATCAGCCATGAGCTGCGGACGCCGATGACGTCGATCCGGGCCTTCTCCGAGATCCTGACCGAAGGCGACCTGCCACCCGAGTCGGTGGTGCGCTACGGCAAGATCATCCATGACGAGGCGAAGCGGTTGACGCGGCTTCTGGACGATCTTCTGGACCTTTCGGTGCTGGAGAACGGCTCGGTTCAGCTGAACCTTGGTCTCGCCAGTCTGCAGGGGATGCTTGATACCGCGCTGACTGCCGCGCGCCAGACCCGACCGGACCGCGAGTTCCTGGTGATCCGCGACCTGCCGTCCGAGGCGATCTATCTCAAGACCGATGCCGACCGGCTGACCCAGGTCTTCATCAACCTGATCTCGAACGCCCGGAAATATTGCGACGCTGCCCGGCCCGAGCTGCGGATTGTGGTCCGCCAGCGGGCCGGCCGCGTCACGGTGGACTTCATCGACAACGGCAAGGGTATCCCCAAGGACAGTCAGACCCTGATCTTCGAAAAGTTCGCCCGGCTGACCGATGCCAACCGCGCGGGTGGGGCAGGTCTGGGCCTGGCGATCTGCCGCGAGATCATGACCAACCTTGGTGGGGCAGTCGCCTATCTGCCCGGCCAGAAAGGAGCCGCGTTCCGGGTCACTTTGCCTCTGCGGCTGGAGCGGCAGGCGGCCTGACGACAACAGGCATTAACCCTTTGTAAGGGAAGGCTGCGCTAGGGTGGCGGGCAAGGGACAGGGCCGCCATGACCGACGTGATCCGCCGCAAGATCGACCGTGCCCGCCCGACCCAGGCGGAGGGGGCCCCCGGCGCCGACCGGGGCTGGCGCCTGGCACTTGCCCGTGCTGCGCGCGATGCGATGGGGCTCGACCTGGAATTTCGCAGTCTGGCCATTGCCCGGCAAAGTCTGGCGGAAATCCTGGAACAGGCGCCCGACCTGGCACTGATTGCGCTTCTGGATGGGCCGCGCGGCGGGCTGGGGGTCATCATGCTTGCTCCGACCGTGACCGCCTCGTTCATCGAAAAGCAGACCCTTGGTCGGCTGGGACAGCAGTCGCCCCCCCCGCGCAGGGCCAGCCGGATCGATGCCGCGATGGTCGCGGGCGTCATCGACCGCGCGCTTGTCGGCCTGGACGAAACCCTGGCCGAAGAGGCCGACTTCAGCTGGGCCGGCGGGTTCCGCTATTCCAGCTATCTGGAAGATGCGCGCCCGCTTGGCCTCTTGCTTGAAGAGGACGCCTACCGCGTCCTGTCCGCCGAGGTGGCACTTGGTATGGAAGGACGCACGGGCCGGGTGCTTCTGGTTTTGCCAGCGATCGGCCGTGGCGAGGTGCCGCAGATCGCCGAGGACGAGGTTGATGCCGAGGCCCCGCACTTCACCTCTGCATTGTCCGCCCAGGTGATGCAGGCCGATTGCCGACTGGACGCGGTGATCGGGCGCCTCACATTGCCCTTGCGGCAAATCATGACGCTCCAGGCGGGCGAAACGCTGCTCCTGCCACGGGCGGCCCTGGATTCCATCTCGCTTGAAACGATCGAGGGCCGGCACGTCGCCGGGGCGCGGCTTGGCCAGCACCGCGGCATGCGGGCGCTGAAGCTGAACGAGGCCGTCAGCAAGCAGCGGGCCGGGGCGCCGATCTCCGCAGGGCCCGCGACGACGGCTGACCCGCCTCCCGCCGAACTGCGGGCCGCAGGCTAGGGCCTACTTGCGCGCCATGGCTTCGATCTGCGGCCGCAGATGCTCCAGCTGATAGCCGAACCGGGCCGGAAGCCCGATCAGATCATCCGCCGGGTGCTTGCCCACGTTCGCCAGTGCCCAGACCACCGACGACCGATTGCCGCTGGCGCAATACGCGAACACCGGCCCGGACGAGGCCGCGATGGCGGCGCCCTGCGCCGTTACATTCTCCATCGTCATGGCCCCGCCGATGACCGGATTGGCGACGAAGGTCAGCCCCAGCGCCTCTGCCGCCGCACGCATCTGGTCGGTGTGCAGGTGCGGCGGAATCTCGCCGTCTGGTCGGTTGTCGATCACCGTGACATACCCCGCCGCCTTGATCGCGGGCAGATCGCCCGGCTCGATCTGCGGCGAGACGGCGTAGTCGGGGGTGATCGCACGGATGTCCATCTGTCTCTCCACTTCAGCGTCTGCAGAAAATCCGCCCGACCATAGCCAGCTTGAACGCAAAGCGCAAAGCCGTTGACTTGGGTCAAAGCGGTCCGCACCAGTCCACCATAGACTTATCGGGAAAGAGGAGGACCCGATGCAGGCCAATCTGACCACACCCATTGCCACCCGCAAGGCCGCGCTGGAAACGCGGCTGATCGAACTTGGCGCCAGACTGGAAGCCATCGAGGAAGAGCTCGATTCGCACCAGAACCGCGATTGGGAAGACCTTGCGACCGAACGCGAGGGTGACGAAGTGCTGGAAGCGACCGGCAACGCGGGCAAGGCCGAGATCACCCAGATTCGCACCGCATTGGCCCGGATTGCCGACGGAAGCTATGGAACCTGCGCCCGCTGCGGCGAGACCATCGCCGAAGCCCGCCTCGACCTTCTTCCCTGGACCCCCCTTTGCAGGAGCTGCGCAGAATGACCGCCCACAAACCCGCCGACGTCATCCGCCCCGCCGATCTGATCCGCGAGGAGGCCGATCTTCTGGCCGCTGGCCTGGAATTGCAGCAGCAGGGCATGGAGTTGCTGCTGGCCGAAATGCGCGCCTTGGCCGCCATGCTGCCGGGTGAAGATCCGCACCTTCCGACTGACGCCGAGGTCGAGGCCGGTTTCGACAACATGCCCGTCTAGGTTGGCCCAGGTCAGCCCAGCAGGATGCCTGCCACCACGGCTGCAAGACCCAGGGCCGACAGGCCGACGGCGGCAAGGTTGATCGTGACGACCCGCTGCAGTTCGGCCCGCATCGCGGCGTCGTCTAGCCCCGAGCGCTTTGCCCTGGTGGCGCGCATGATGCAGTAGACCAGGCCCGCAAGTCCCGCGACGGTCAAGGCCGCCCCTGCCCAGATCACTGCCTGCATCAAAGCCTCTCCCTGTTCCCGGCGTTCTGCTAGCCCGTCTCGGGTCCCCGCGCAAGCAATCGCCACCGACCGACCGTTCCTGCCTTGAACCCGAAGGCACTGGCAGGGTAGGAACCCCGGATCACCCGCCAGCCCGGAGGACCGCCATGCCCGACGCGAACGATCCCTATGCCGTCACTGCCGACGAGCTTCGCCAGTTCATCGAACGCTACGAGCAGCTGGAGTCCGAAAAGAAGGACGTGACCGAGCAGCAGAAAGAGCTGATGGCCGAGGCCAAGGGCCGGGGCTACGACACCAAGGTCATGCGCAAGGTGATCGCGCTGCGCAAGCGCAAGCCGGACGAGATCGCCGAAGAGGAAGCCGTGCTGGAGCTTTACAAGACCGCGCTGGGGATGAGCTGATCAGGGCTCGATGATCCGCACGCCCGGGGTCCGGGCGATGCGGTCCAGATCGCGCAGGTAGGACCGGGTCAGCTCCTCGACCAGATCCTCGGACCAGCCGGGAACACTGGCATCGGCCGCCAGCTTTTCGGGTCGGCCGAACTTTTCCAGGAAAGCCGTGACGATGCGTCGCCGCTGCGAAACCGTCTGCGGCGGATGCTCGCGGCAGTAGGTCTGGTAGCGCACGAAGCCGGCCTCGGAAATGAGGTCGGACAACAATTCCTCGTCATCCTCAAGCCGGGTTTCTACGGCGTGGCCCGAGATCGCCTGCAGCACCTCGGGCCAGATCAGCGGCGTGTCCTCATCGCACCAGACGGTCAGCGGGACCCCTGGATTGGCCGCCTTGATCGAGCGGATCGTATCGGACCAGCGCAGGCTTCGCGGGTCGACGCCGTTCAGGATGTCCTCGTGGCCCTTGGTCTGCGCCCGAAGCCTAAGGTCCGGCAGGAATGATGCCGGATTGCGGATCGCCATGTGGAATTCGGCCTCGTCGTCCGGGAAGATACGGGTGAAGCCGTGCAACCGCTCACCGCCCTGACCGTAAAGCATGTGGTCCACCGCATAGGCAGGAAAACTTAGAAAGCTGGTCCAGGACAGGATCATCCGGTCAGCCTGAGGCTCGTCGGTGATCTGGTCCAGGATCATTGCCGCCGTCTCGTCCGATGCGGCACGACCTCGCAGTTGCGTTGCCGTGGCGCGCAAGAGCTTGCGATAACGGGTGGGCGAGGGGACGGAAATGCCCTGGTCGGCAAGGACTGCGCGGTTCTTCAGCAAACAGCGGACCAGCCGGTCCTCGTCGGTGCAATGAACACCCAGGTGGTAGACGATGCGCATCGGGCCTGACTTTTCGGCGCGGGCATCCCCTGGCCCGGCGGCGCGACTATACGGGCTTTTCTGGACAGTTAAACCGCTTTCCTGTAACCGGTGCCCAGGATGTCCGACCGTTTCACTCAACTTGCCAATGGCCCCCGGTTCCGGCCCGATCTCTGGACGATCGGGGCCGGGCTTATCGCCGCCGTTGTGCTGGCACCGATCGTGTCCATCGTCTGGATCGCCTTCAATCCGACCGAGAACATCTGGCCGCATCTGATGGCGACAGTGCTGCCGCGCTATCTGGTCACCACGCTGTTGCTGATGGGTGGCGTCGCGCTTCTGACCGCCGCGATGGGCACCGGGGCGGCCTGGCTGGTCAGCCAGTACCGCTTTCCCGGCCGCGACTGGCTGGCTCATGCACTTCTCTTTCCTCTGGCGATTCCCGCCTATGTCGGGGCCTATGCTCTGGTCGATCTGCTGGACTATGCCGGCCCGCTGCAATCTGCGCTGCGCGCAACCTTCGGCTGGATCTCGGCGCGCGACTACTGGTTCCCGCAGACGCGCTCGCTGCCGATGGCGATCCTGGTCCTCTCTTTCGCGCTTTACCCTTACGTCTACCTGCTTGCCCGCTCGGCCTACCGCGAGCAGTCGGGCCGCGCCTACGAGGTCGCCCGCGCGCTTGGGTGCGGCCCTTGGGGGCTGTTCCTGCGGATCGGCTGGCCCCTGGCCCGACCCGCCATCGCAGCAGGCGTGGCGCTGGCGCTGATGGAAACGGTGGCCGACTACGGCACGGTCCTGCATTTCGGAGTGCAGACGCTGACCACGGGGGTCTTTTCCACCTGGCTGAACGGCGGCAATGCCGGGGGTGCCGCGCAGATTGCGGGGGTGATCCTGCTTCTGATCCTGCTTCTGGTCGGGTTCGAAAGGGCAGGGCGAGGCGGAGCCCGCTTCCACCGCCTTGGCCGAAGCGCGCAACCGCATGAACCGACCCAGATCAAGGGGGCGAAACGCTGGTTTGCCACGCTGCTGTGCCTGATACCCTTCGCGGGGGGCTTCCTGCTGCCCGTCGGCGTAATGCTTGTCCATTCTGCCGAAGCACCCCAGGGCTGGCTTGCCCCCGGCCTGCTGGAGGCGCTGGCGAACACGCTTGTCGTCGCGGGGCTGGCGGCGCTGGTCACGGTCGGGGCCGCCGTCTTCCTGGTCTATGCGCTGCGGATGAAGGGCTCGCGTGCGGCGCAGTGGCTTCTGCCGATGACGCTGATCGGCTACGCAGCACCCGGAGCCGTGCTGGCTCTGGGGCTTCTGTTGCCGCTGGCCGCGCTGGATCACCGCCTGGCGGACGGCGTTCTGGCTCTGACCGGCTGGGACCCCGGCCTGATGATCACCGGCACGGCCTTCGCGCTTGGGCTGGCCTATATGGTGCGCTTCTTTGGCATCGCACAGGGGGCCGTGGATGCGGCCTTCGGGCGGGTCTCGCCTTCGCTGTCGATGGCGGCGCGGTCGCTGGGCCGCTCGGCTTCGGGGACGCTGGGGGCGGTCTACCTGCCCCTGATGCGCGGGTCGGTCCTGACGGCGCTCCTGGTCGTCTTCGTCGATTGCGTCAAGGAACTGCCCGCCACGCTGCTCTTGCGTCCGTTCAACTACAACACGCTTTCCACCCGCGTCTTCGAACTTGCCAGCCTGGAGCGCCTGTCCGAAGCCGCGCCGGCCGCACTTCTGGTGATGGCCGTGGGCCTGCTGGCCGTCGCGGTGGTCGCCCGCCGCCAGGACTGAACCCTTGCGCGGGCCGGGCGGCAAGGGTATCTGAAGGGCGTGGCCCCTATAGCTCAGCTGGTAGAGCATCTGATTTGTAATCAGAGGGTCGGGAGTTCGAGTCTCTCTGGGGGCACCACATCCTTCATCACCATACCCGCATCGGGATCGGGCAAGGGCCCGTGTCCGGTGCAGGTTGCAGCGATGATAAGGCCTGCCACCCGGCGGGCTTGGGGAAGTGCCAGGTGGCAGGTTGACCCGTTCTGGTCGATGCAGACAGCACGCGATCGTAAATGCGTGGTGGATGAGGGGACTTCACCACCTCGCACTCCAGAAGTAATGACGCGCAACTCCGGCAGGAGAAGGGCAGCAGCAAGACAATTCTGGGGATGGTTGGTTTTATTGCGCAGGTGATGCAATCTGAGATTGCAGGACGCGTCCCCGTTCTTGCAAAGCACGCAGAATCACCCAACCCAGCCAGAGCCGGAACTTCCCAACCGAAAGTTGCGCGACAAGTGTCGAACACCCATAATCGGGGCCGCTGGTTGGGACTGTCGCAAAACGCCGAATAAAACCTGTCGAAAAGGACAGGTTACCCCGCATCAATGCAAATGGTATATTATGGAACAGGTAAAGGCGCAAAGACGTCACACCGGAATTGTCCATTTTCAGTATCAATGCGCGCCACTGTTTCCGGCGCAATACCAATTTGCAGGATTGAACCAAGATGTCACCATCAGGCTCGGTGATCGAATTCGACAAGTTTCGCCGGCTCAAAGATGCGTTCTCTGGCCTGATGCGGCCCGAGGGGGCCGAGAAGGTCGAACCCCGGCTGGCCTGGTATCTCCCCGGATTTTCAGGAAAATCCCGGGTAAGTACCGTGTTCGGCGAGCTTCCGATCGAGGCTCTGCGCGTTCGCGATGATCTTCGCACCTATTCGGGGGCAAGCGCGCAGGTGCAGCTGGTTGACCGGATTCACCTGGACGAAGACTTTCTGCGCAAGCAGCCAAGTGCGCTACCCCTGCGAATTCCCGCCGACTCATTCGGGCCGGGACGACCGTCCCAGGATATGCTCCTGTCCCCGGGGCAAGAGATTTCTTCCGATGTCCATGTCGTGACGAATTTCGTCAAGGCAGGTGATTTGCGAAACAGGTTCAACCCGGATCTGGCTCAAAGTGTGGGAATGACCTATATCCGCTTTCATTGCGGCGCTCCGGCGATTGTACGGATCGATGGGGTCTGGGTGCGGGTCCGCCCATAAGGTCAGGTAGCTCCGGCCCGCTATTCCGATGCAGCGGTCCGGTTGTTTCCAAAGCAGGCCAGAAACCGCCGAATTATCGGCGTTCTATTACGCCCAGGAAACTGAGCGTCTGCTCAAGATCAGCGCGCAGTTTCGCGTCCGAACGGTTGAACCCGCGGCAGAGCGCATCGAAGCGTTTTCGCAGGGTCTTCTTCTCTTCGCCCTTGCAGTCGTTCCAGGGGCGGCCCTGCAACCCCATCACCAGGACGTAATACCCGATGAAATGCGGGCGTGACCCGCCGTCCAGAAGCCGCCGGTAGGCTTCGTCAGCGCCCAGATCGCGTATTTCTTCGGCCGAAGTGATCCCGGCGCGGGCGAAGGCTTCTTCCGAGGCCGGGCCAAGGTTCGGGATCGATGAGACGGGGCTGGGCATCACGCTGTGGAGAGTGAGAACAAAACATGTCGAATCTCGCGGTTGGCCCAGGTCTTGTCAAGCGCGGGTCGTGTCAAGCGAGGAGGCGATCAGATCGCGGCCCAGTCCCGGAAGATCGGTTGTCCGGGCTGTTGCGTCGACCCACCGGCCTGCTGGCCTTGCTGCTGCTGGCTGGGGGTGCTGCTGCCGCCTTGCTGAGGCTGGCTGGGGGTCGTGGCCATCTGACTGCTCCGTTTGGCTCTTGTTCTTCCGATATTGCGCGGGTCCTTGGCCGCAACAAGCCGGGTTCATGACGATTTTGCGACGATATGGCGAAAACGTGCGACATCGGCAACAGGTCTTTGATCACGTTCCGGTTTTCCTGACCTCCCGCCTGGCCCCGGCCATCTCTGGTCTACCCGCAGGGCTTGCCGTCATGCCGCTTCGGGTTCACCTTGTGACTCCAAAGGAGACCTGACATGCCGCCCAAGAACCGTTTCGCCGAGCTTCTGCCCGAAATCACCGCCTGGCGCCGCGATTTCCATGAGCACCCCGAACTGCTGTTCGACGTCCACCGCACTGCCGCCCGGGTGGCCGAACTGTGCCGGTCGTTCGGCTGCGACGAGGTTGTCGAAGGCATCGGTCGCACGGGCGTTGTCGCTGTCATCAAGGGCCGATCCGACAGCAAGGGCCGCGTCGTGGGCTTGCGGGCCGACATGGACGCGCTGCCGATCAGGGAACAGACCGGGGTGCCCTATGCCTCGAAAACCCCGGGCAAGATGCATGCCTGCGGCCATGACGGGCATACGGCCATGCTGCTGGGGGCCGCGAAATACCTGGCCGAGACGCGGAACTTCGACGGCTCGGTCGTCTGCATCTTTCAGCCCGCCGAAGAAGGCGGCGGTGGCGGACGCGAGATGGTGAAGGACGGCATGCTGTCCCGCTGGAACGTGCAAGAGGTTTACGGGATGCACAACATGCCCGGCATCCCCGTCGGCCACTTCGCGATCCGTCCCGGCGCGATGATGGCCGCCGCCGACCAGTTCGAGATCGTGGTGACGGGGAAGGGGGGACACGCCGCCAAGCCGCATGACTGCGTCGACACGACCGTTGTCAGCGCGCATATCATCGTGGCCCTGCAGACGATCGCCAGCCGCAACGTCGACCCCCTGAAGCAGATCGTGGTCAGCGTCTGCACGGTGGAAACCGACTCCACCGCCCACAACGTCATCCCGCAGGTGGTGAAGATGAAGGGCACGGTCCGCACGATGGACGCCAAGGTGCAGGACTTCGTCGAGGCCCGCATCGGCCAGATCGTCGAGGGCACGGCCTTGGCGCTTGGGGCGCGGGCCGAGGTTCATTACCAACGCGGCTATCCGGTGACGGTCAACGCCCCCGAGAACACCGCTTTCGCGGCCGAGGTCGCGCGCCGCGTCTCGGGCCACGTCGATACCGCCACCGCGCCTCTGATGGGGGCCGAGGATTTCAGCTTCATGCTGAACGAACGCCCCGGTGCCTACATCTTCCTGGGCAACGGCGATACGGCGATGGTCCACCACCCGGCCTACAACTTCGATGACAGCGCGATCCCCTTCGGCTCCAGCTGGTACGCCGAAATGGCCGAGACCCGGATGCCCGCCGCATGATCGGGGTTACCCTGGTTGCGCTGGTGGCAGCGATCCACATTGCCATCCTGCTGATGGAAATGGTCCTGTGGGAGACGCCGCGCGTGCGTGCGATCTTCCGCACCACGCCTGACTTTGCAGCGGCGACGCGGGTCCTGGCCGCAAATCAGGGGCTTTACAACGGCTTTCTCGCTGCAGGGCTGGTCCTTGCGCTGATCCAGGGCCTTCCGGGTCCGGGGCAGGGGCTGGCGTATTTCATCCTGGCTTGCGTGATCGTGGCCGGACTTTACGGCGCGGCGACTGCGGGCCGACGCATCCTTTACATCCAGGCCGCTCCCGCCGTGCTGGCACTGGTGGCCGTGCTGGTTGGAATTTGAACCCTTGGTTTCGTCTGCGGCAGGACCGCCAGGCGGCGACTGCGCTGGCCCTGATTACGATCGTCCTGCGGGTGGGGTCGCCGATGTTGGCCACCGCTTCCACCCGGCCGCCGCGCCAACGGCTTGGCCCCGTACCTCTGGGGTTGTGGCGGTAAGCCTGGTCGCGATGCAGCCAGCGCATAAGCGGACTTGCGGCGCGGGGGCATCTCGCAGATAATTTACGGCGTTGGATCGAGGATGGATGGGACACGCAGGCCAGCCTGACACCGGAACGGCACAACCTGCGCGGGTAGAGCTCCGCGTGGTCGAGTTGATGAATCGTCTGCTCGACGTGACCCCCGACACCATCGAAAGCGAGATTGACGCCGTGTTGGCGGCGCTGGGTGAAGGCTACGGCTTTGCCCGCACCTTTCTTTTTCGCTACGCGGCGGAAACCGGATACCGGAACACACACGAATGGGTGGCGCCTGGCGTCCAGCCGCTGAAGCCGGTGATGCAGGGTGGTCCCCAGGTTGTCCGTCCGGCCTGGCACCAGGCTTTCCAGGACGGCAGGATCGTCGCCGTTCTTGACCGATCCGAGCTTCCCGATGGGTCGCCCGAACATCAGTTCCTGACCGATATCGGCGTCAGTTCGTCGCTCATGGTGCCGCTTTGCGACGGCAACCGGCTGTTCGGAGTGATCGGCTTTGACTGCTGCCGCCCGGATCGGCACTGGCACGATGAAGCGGTCTTCCTGCTGACCTCGATCGGGCGGGCGGTGTCCTCGATCGTCCTCCGGGTCGAGGCGGCTAGGGCCGAGGCCGCCTTGCGAAGCCACCTGGCCGCCACGCTGAACGCGCTGCCGGATCTGGTGATCGAACTGGCTCCGACGGGTGAGATCGTCGCCTGCCAAAGCGACAAGCTGCCCTGGTTGTCCAGCCTGGTCCGTGCGGGGATCGGTCGGCATGTGGCCCAGGTCCTGCCGCTGCCGCTGGCGCAAGTCATGACGGAAATTCTTGCGGCGCCGCCGGGCAACACGTCGTCCCTGACCCGGCGGGTCGGTGTCTCGACCCTGGTGACCCCGCACCGCTACGAAGTTTCGGTCGCCCGGTTAAGCCCTTCGCCACCGGGGCTGGCGGCCAACCTGATCGTGGTGATCCGCGACATCGCCACATCGGACCGGTCCAGCGAGATGACCTCGTTTCGTGAAGGTCAGTTTACCGCCTTCTTCGAGATGTGCCCGCATCCGATCCTTGTGAACGACTTCGACACCGGCGAGATCGTCGACGTCAATCGCGCCTTCAAGGATATGTTCGGACTTGATCCGCAGGCGGGGATCAACCTTCAGGTGCAGCAGATCCTTCCCCAGGATGGCGCGTGGCTGATCGAGGGCGCGCGGGCCGCGCTGAAGGCCGCCCAGACCTATGGCCCGGTCGAAGCCACGTTCCGCTGCAAGACCGGCCGTTCGTTCCCCGCCGTGGTGCGCTGTTTCATGAGTGTCGACCCCAACGGCCGCCGTCTCGTCTGGTCGCTGATCGAAAACATCACCGAGATCCGCGCCAAGGAAGCCGCACTTCAGGCCGGTCGCAATGCGCTTGAGGCGACGAAGTCCCGGTTCCTCGCCGCGATCGAGGCTCTGGACGACGGGTTTGCCATCTTCGACGCCCAGGATCGGTTGGTCCTCTGGAACACGCCCTATGTCCGGGTGTTCTCGCGGATCGGCGACCTGATCCGCGAGGGTGCGCTTTACGACGACCTCCTGCGCGCTGCCATCAGCCGGGGTGTCTTCGGTGCCGAAGGGGAACGCGACAGCGCGAACCTTCAGCGTCGGCTCGACCGCCCGCTGACCGAGGTTTGGGATAACGAAGATGAACTGGCCGATGGTCGGCTGATCTGGGTCCGCGAACGCGCCACCCCCTCGCGGGAAACCGTGGGCCTTTACGAGGATGTCACCGCCAGGCGTCTGGCGGACCGTCGGCTCGAACAGGTCGTCGACGGCGGCGGCATCGCGGTTTGGGACTGGGCCTCTGACCACGGTTTCACCACGATCAACGACTGCTGGGAGACGATGCTGGGTCTCGGCTCGGCGCGGGCGCTGGCCGACCTGATCGAACTCGTTCACCCCGAGGACCGTCTGGCAGTCGCCGAAGCGCAGCGCGAGCTGTTCCTGTCGGGCAGCGAAACCTTTTCGCTCCGCTGCCGGATGCGCCACCAAAGCGGCAAGTGGGTCTGGCTTCTGACCCGCGGCCATGTCGCAGCACGGTGGGCTGACGGCAGCCCGCGCCGGATTTCAGGCATCACGCTGGATGTGTCCGTTCAGACCGAGGCCGAGCAGCGTCTGGCCCATGTGATCGATGGCACCCAGGTTGGCACCTGGGAACACGACATGCGGACCGGCATAACGGTGGTCAGCGACCGCTGGGCCGAGATTCTGGGCTTCCGCGCGGTCGAACTGAACCCGATGTCGCTGCAGCGTTGGCTTGACATGCTGCACCCCGATGACACCGAAAGCCTGATCTCCCACGAACGCGACGCTTTCGAGTCCGGCCAGTGGCAGGTCGAACACGAGGTCCGCCTGCGCCACCGCGACGGACATTGGGTCTGGGTCCTGACCCGCGCCCAGGTCTCGGAATGGGACGAGGGTGGCTGCCCGGTCAAGACCAGCGGCATCAACCTCGACATCTCGGCAGCCAAGTCGCTTGAATTCGCGCTGGCCCGCGAACGCGACACCCTGGCCCGCGTGATGGAAGCCTCGGTCTCGGGCATCGTGGTCGTCGACGAACGTGGCGCCGTGGTCTTTGCCAATGCCGCCGCCGAGCGCGTCCTCGGCCGCAAGGTCAGCGCCGGCAGCTGCCTCCTGTCGCTTCTGGGCGATGATGCGGTGACCGACCTCGACGGCAACCGCATCCCGACGGACCAGCTGCCCGTAGCCCGCGCGCTCTCTGGCGAGCCTGGGATGCACGAGGTCCGCCATGACCTGCACTGGCCCTCCGGTGAACGTCGCGTCGTGGCGGTCACGTCGGCCAGGCTTTCGGCCGCCGGTACCGAGGCCGCCGTTGTCTGCACCTTCACCGACATCACCGACGAAGTGCAAAGCCAGGACCGTCTCCGCGCCGCGATGACCGCCGCCGAGACGGCGAACCGCGCCAAATCCGATTTCCTGGCCGCGATGAGCCACGAAATCCGCACCCCCCTGAACGGTGTCCTCGGCATGGCCACCGTGCTTGCATCGCGGCTGACCGATCCGCAGGAACAGGCGATGGTCCGGGTGATCCGCGATTCCGGCGAACACCTCTTGGGGGTGATCAACGACATTCTCGACCTCGCCAAGATCGAGGCCGGACGCCTGGTGCTGGACCCGCGCCCGATCCGGCTCCCGGACATCCTGATGCGCGTCGCGGCCCTCCACCAGATCACCGCGACCGAAAAGGGCGTGCAGCTGATCATCCACTGCAGCGGCGGCGCAGGCAGAGAGGTGCGCCTGGGCGACGAGATGCGGCTGATCCAGATTCTGCACAACCTGATGGGCAACGCGCTGAAATTCACCGACACCGGCCATGTGCGGGTCGAGATCGACTGCTCCGACCCCGAAGCCATCACGATCCATGTCCAGGACACCGGCATCGGGATGTCCGCCGAAGAGATTTCGCGCGCGTTCGATGAGTTCACGCAAGGGATGGGCGGATCGCGCCGCAGCCATGTCGGGACCGGGCTTGGTTTGCCCATCGTGCGCCGGCTTACCCGATTGATGCACGGCGATGTCTCGCTGCAATCGGTCGAGGGGCAGGGCGTCACCGCGCGTGTCCTGCTGAAGATTCCGGTGCTTGTCGATGGTGCGGCCCACGCCTCTGGTGCCGAAGTCCCACACCTCCCGCCACTGCGGGTGCTGGCCGCCGAAGACAATGCGACCAACCGGATCATCCTGCAAAGCATGTTGCAGTCCCTGGGGGTCGCGACGGTGATCGTGGCCGACGGATCCCAGGCGCTGCACCGCTTCCGCGACGGCGGCTTCGACGCGGTGCTTCTCGACATCGCCATGCCGGGAATGGACGGGCTGGATACGCTGCAGGCGCTGAACGTGCTTGCGGCCGAACTCGGTCGCCCCGCACCGCGCGCCATTGCGGTCACTGCCAATGTGATGACCCATCAGGTTGACGACTATCTTGGCAACGGCTTCGCCGCTGTCGTCGCCAAGCCGATCCGCATCGAGAGGCTAAGCCAGGCGCTCTGGCAATGTGTTGATCAGCCGGCGGACAGCTGACCCCGCCCCGGATTTGCTTTGACAGCTCAGACGCTTGGCCGCATCCTTGGCTCGGGCGCAAAGTGCGCCTTGGTCGCGGGTGACGGTGGCGGTGGTGCGGTCCCTTGCCAGACCCGTGCTCCGCTCCACCCTGGAACCTGTGGCGCGGAGGTGGCATGAATGACCGTATCGATCCCCTGACGCGGGCCTTGGCGCTGCCGATCTGGCAGGGCGAGGCGACGGCCACGCCCTTGGGCGGCGGGATCACCAACCTGAATGTCCTCGTGACCGACGCCATCCGCCGCGCCGTGGTGCGGATCGGCGACGATATTCCCGTCCACCAGATCATGCGCTTCAACGAACTGGCGGCCAGCCGCGCCGCCCATGCGGCCGGGGTCTCGCCCGGCGTGATCCACCACGAACCAGGCGCGCTGGTCATCGACTTTGTCGAAGGTCGGACCATGACCGCCAAGGATCTGCAGGACCAGGACCTGCTGGAACAGGCGCTGGCCCTGGTGATGCATGCCCACCGTGACATCCCGCGCCACCTGCGCGGCCCCGCGCTGACCTTCTGGGTATTCCAGGTCGTCCGCGACTATGCCGCCACGTTGTCCGAGGGCAGGTCGCATCACCTGCCGATCCTGCCCGATCTTCTGTCGCAAGCCGAGGCGCTGGAGCGCGCCGTGGGCCGGATCGAGATGGTCTTCGGCCACAATGACCTTCTGCCCGGCAACTTCCTGCACGACGGCACGCGGATGTGGCTGATCGACTGGGATTACGCCGGCTGGGGCTCGCCGCTTTTTGACCTCGGCGGGCTTGCCGCGAACAACGGCCTTGACCCGGCGCAAGAGGCCTGGCTGCTTCGGGCCTATTTCGGCGCCCCGCCCGATGCCGACCTCTGGCGCCGCTACCGCGCGATGAAGGCCGCCGCCGCCTTGCGTGAAGCGATGTGGTCGATGGTGCAAGAGATCCACTCGAAGCTCGACTTCGACTATCGGGCCTATACCGCTGACTACCTCGACACCTACCGGCAGGCGCTGGCCACCACGCGCCAGTCCACTTAGGCCACGGCGCGGGCCAGGGCGCAGAACCCTTCCAGCCCGATCTCCTCGGCCCGGGAGGTGGGCGCGATGCCGACGCTCTCCAGCACCGTCTCGATATCCGGGCGCAGGCCTTTCAGGCTGGCCCGCAGCATCTTGCGGCGCTGGTTGAACGCCATTGCAGTTATGCGTTGGAGCGTCTTGAAATCACACGGAAATCGTGGCTGAGGCAGGGCAGTCAGCTGCACCACGGCGGAATGAACCTTGGGCGCGGGCGTAAAGGCCTCGGGCGGCAAGGTCATCACGATCCGCGCCTCGCAGCGGTACTGCGCCAAGAGGGCAAGGCGCCCGTAATGCTCGGTTCGCGGCCTGGCAACAATACGCTCTGCCACTTCCTTCTGGAACATAAGCGTCAACGATGACCAAAGCGGGGGCCACACCTCCGGCGTAAGCCAGCGGATCAGAAGCTCTGTGCCGATGTTGTAGGGCAGGTTGGCAACGATCTTGAATGGCGGGGTCAGATGGGCGGCAAGATCCAGCTCCAGCGCATCGCCGTGCAGGACCTCCAGCCGCCCGGCACAGGCCGCCGCAATCTCGGCCAGGGCGGGCAGGGCGCGGGCATCCTTCTCGACCGCCACCACCCGCCGCGCGCCTTCGGCAAGCAGCCCCCGCGTCAATCCGCCCGGACCCGGCCCCACTTCCAGCACGTCGCAGGCCGACAGGTCTCCCGCCGCCCGCGCGATCTTGGCGGTCAGGTTCAGATCCAGCAGGAAGTTCTGCCCCAGCTGCTTTCTCGCCACCAGTTCATGCGCCCGGATCACTTCGCGCAGGGGCGGCAGCCCGTCTATCGTGCCCAAGTTCAGCCTTTCATCTTTGCCCAAATATCCCCGCCGGAGGCATCCGCCCTCACGCCCCGCGCGTCGCCACCATCTCGCGCGCCATCGCCAAGGCCGCGATCAGGCTCGACGGGTCTGCCAGGTTCCGGCCCGCGATGTCATAGGCCGTGCCGTGGTCCGGCGAGGTCCGCACGAACGGCAGGCCCAGCGTCACGTTCACCCCGCCCGCAAAGTCGATGGTCTTGATCGGGATCAGCGCCTGGTCGTGATAGGCGCAGACCGCCGCGTCGTAGGAGTTCCGAGCGCCCGCATGGAACATCGTGTCCGCGGGCCAGGGCCCGGTCACATTCAAGCCCTCGACCTTCAGCCGGGCCAGCAGCGGCCGGATCATCCGCTCCTCCTCCCAGCCCATCGCCCCGCCTTCGCCTGCATGCGGGTTCAGCCCCGCCACGGCGATGCGCGGCTGCGCGATCCCGAAATCCCGGATCAGGCCGGCAACAGTGATGCGGATCGTCGCTTCCAGCAGGGCCTCGGTCAGGGCCGCGGGCACTTCGGACACCGGGATATGGATCGTCGCCGGAACGACCCGCAGCCCGGGACAAGCCAGCATCATCACGACCCGATCCACGCCCGCCAGATGCGCCAGGAACTCGGTGTGACCCGGAAAGGCGAACCCCGCCCCGTCCTTCAGGGCCTTCTTGTTGATCGGGGCCGTGCAGACCGCAGATCCAAGCCCGGCCTGCACCAGCCGGACCGCGCGCGTGATCGCAGCGACCACGCCCGCCGCATTGGCCGGGTCCGGTCGCCCCGGAGCCGCCAGCCCCGCAAAATCCAGCCGCAGGACCGCCATCGCCCCATCGCCAGGAGCCTCGCCCTCGGCCACTGCGCGCCACTTTGTCCCCAAGGGCAGATGGCGCGGATCGCCGATCCAGACGAAACGTTCACCTGCCGCCCAGGCCTTCGCCGCGATCTCCGGCCCGATGCCGGACGGGTCGCCGCAGGTCAGAAGGACCGGCGCGCTCACGGCTCGCGGATGATCGCGGCCGCGCGGAGTTCTTCCAGATAGCCCTCGGCCAGGCCTTCCAGCTTCTGGTTGATCACCCGGTCACGCACCTGGGCGCGGGTCGGGGCCGGGTCCAGCACCGCCTCGCGCCCGCACAGCATCAGCATCCGCCGCAAGCCGCCCCGCGTCAGCGCAACCGAGATCTCGCCCGGGTCCAGCTTCGCCAGCTCCAGCGCCACGTCGCCCGGAACCTCGCCGATCCCGGCCTTGGTCAGCGTCACCCGGTCCGCTTGCCCATCGGCCTCGGCCTGCAGCATGGCACAATCATCCGCCGCCGCCCGGATCCGGCCGATTTCGGCGGCATCGTCCGGGACCAGAAGCTCGACCCATTCCACCGAGACCGAAATCGGTTCCGCCGCCGTATCTTCGGCCACGTCACGCAAGAGGAACAGAACCACGGCGCCCGGCACCGAGACCGGGTCCGAAACCTCGCCCGGGTCCAGCGCCAGGATCTTCTGCCCGATTACCGCCGGCAGGTTCGACAGGGCAAGCCAATCCAGCCGCCCGCCAGCACCCGCCGTCGGGGCCGCAGAATATTGCCGCGCCGCCGCCGCAAACGCCGCCTCGCCCGACAGGCTGTCCGACAGGTCCTGCGCCCGGGCCATCGCCGCGTCTTCCTGGCCCGGCGGGGCCGGGATCACCAACTCGCTCGCCAGGACCTGCAAGGCCTTGGGACGCACCGAGGCTTCAAGCGCCCGGTCGACGTCCGCCTCGCTGATCGGCACCTGGCCCAGGAACTTGGCCCGCACCACCTGGCGCCACAGCAGGCCCGCCGCGACGAAATCGCGGAAGGTCTCCGGCGCGATCCCGGCCTTGGCCAGCTCGGTCACGAACTGTTCGGTCGTCAGGTTCGCGCGGCTCGCGAATTCCGCCAGCCCGTCGGTCAGGTCCTTCTCGGTCAGCTTGATCTTCAGCCGTTCGGCTTCGGTCTGGCGCAGTCGGTCCTCGACCAGCGCCTTCAGCGCCTCGTCCTCCGGGTTGCCCGGCGCGCGCAGCACCCGCAGGAACAGGGCGCGCTGCTGCACTTCATACTCGGTAATGGCCCGGTCGTTGATATAAAGCCGCGGCGCAAAAAGGTCCTGCGCCAGGGCCGGAGCCACCATAACCGGAGCCACCATCACCGGAGCCGCCAGCACAAGGCCGATCGCTGCTGCTGCAGCCTGCCGTTTCAGACCCGAAAATCGCATCGTTTCCGCCGCTCTTCCTTATTCCCGCGGGTCTTTGGCCCGCCCTTGCCTACTGCCTGCAGGTCCGTGCCGGACCCCCGGTAACCCCGCTGCCGAAGCCCACCAGGTCCAGCGACAGGCCGAAATCCGTCGTCGGGGTCACACTAGTGGATGACGTGAAGCGACGCGAGAGGGAAACATCAAACCGCACGCATTCGTTCAGGAACTCCAGACCCAAGCCGGCCAGCGTGCCCTGATCACCCGCGAAATCATAGCGGCCGGATGCCTTGGCAGTCCAGTTGGGCGTCACCTTTCGCCGGGCGTCGAAGGTGATCTCCTGCGTGGGATCCGGCCGGTTCTCCAGCGGGTCGGCCACTGCCCAGATCATCGAGGTCGACAGCGCCGTCTTCGGTCCGCTCAGCGCCAGCCGGGCCTCGGCCTTGGTGACGCTCAGCCCGTCGTCCAGCACCATGCGCCCGGTCAGCGCCAGGGTGTCCGACAGCGTGAAGGTCGTCGCCGCCAGCCAGTCCGAGGTCGTCCCGGCCAGCCCCGAGCCCGGCCCGAATTGCCCAAGGTCGGCCTCACGGAAGACCCGTCCCACCGTGACCCCCATCGACCAGCCCCTTGGGTCATGGCGTGTCCAGCTGACCCCGACATTGGCCCGGGGGCCGCGTTCCACTGCGTCCGATCCGGGAAAACGATCCAGGGAAAACAGGTTGCCCTCATCGAACTCGATCAGGACCGAATCCTCGTTCGGCAGGCTTTCCGCCACCGAGGATGAGAACAGAAGCTGCACCACCGGCTCGATCACCTGCACGGCCCCACTGGCTTCGGTCTTGACCCAGGGCCAGCGCAATTCGACCCCGGCCGAGCCATGTGTGCGCGATGTGCTGCCGCCGAAGGTTGCGTCGTCGGCGATGGTGTAGGCGTCCGCCGTAAGTTCGCCCAGAACCGTCCCTTCGATGCCCATCGGCAGGAAAAGACTGCGCCGCCAGTCGATCCGTGCGGAAATGCGGCCGACATCGCGGCCATCGGCAATTCCATCGCCGTTGCCGTCCACCGGACTGGCCGAGCTGCGATAATGGTTGTGCGTCTGCAGCCGCAAGCCACCCTCACCGCCCAGCGGCCCCAGCGAGAAACGCCTGTGGAACGTCAGGTCGGCGATCACCGTGGGAATCGTGGTGTTGTCCTCGTCATCGCGCAGCGTCTGGAAGCTGATGATCCGGGCCGAGATATGTTCGTTGCGCCGCGTGCGCTTGACTTCGATCCGGCTGTCCAGCCGGTCGGTGTTGTCGATGCCATAATCCAGAAGATAGGCCGGGTCGGTCACGGTCTTGCCGTCAAAGCTCAGCTGGAACCGCTCGGGCAGGGTGAAATCGCCTCTGGCGCGCAGGTAGCCACGGGTTTCGCCGGGGCTCAGCCCGTCCCGGCTGACCGATCCCTCCAGCGTCAGAAGCCCGGTTGCAAAGGCCTGGCGGTAACGCAATCCCAGTGTCTTGCTGTCCCGCGCGGTCAGGTAGGGTGTCAGGGTCACGTCGGCCGATGTGCCCAGCACGATGAAGTAGGGAACCTTGATCCCGGTCCCCAGGTCCGAGGTCGTGCGGATCGATGGCATCAGAAAGCCCGTGGCCCGCTTCAGCGTCGGGTCCGGCATCCGCAGGCGCGGGATGTAAAGGACCGGGATGCCCGCCAGCCGGAACTGCGCGCGGTCGAAATAGATCTGTCGCGCCACCTCGTCATGCACCACCCGGCGCGCGCGGATCTCCCACAGGGGTGTCGGATCTCCCGGGCAAACCTTGCACGACGATGCAGTGACGGTCTGCAAGGCCGTATACCGGCCCGCGACGCGCATCATCCGGTTGGCCGCCAGCTGCAACTGCTGGTTCAGCACCAGCCTTGCGCTGGTCAGGATGCCTTCGGACAGGTCGGCGGCCAGATCCGCCTGGCCTGCCAGGATCAGGGTTTGCCCCGTGGGTTCGGTCAGGACGATCGGCCCGGTGATTTCCAGACGGTCGGTTGCCTGGTCAAAGACGATGCGGCTGGCCTTCAGGCGGTTGCCCCTGAAGAAGACCTCGACATTGCCGTCAGCGATCAACCGGGTGTCGCCGGCGATCTCCAGGCGGTCCGAGACCAGTGTTGCACTGTCCTGCGCCTGGGCGGGCAGGGCGAGGGTGATCAGGACCGCCAACAGGGCCAGAAGCCGCGACATGTCAGCCTTCCTCCAGGTGAAGAAGCAGGCCAAGCGACAACATCACCGCTGCGACCGGCGGGCTCCAGGCCGCCAGCAGGATCGGGATCTGCCCG
Organism: Tabrizicola sp.; assembly: GCF_030694085.1. Lineage (GTDB taxonomy): Bacteria > Pseudomonadota > Alphaproteobacteria > Rhodobacterales > Rhodobacteraceae > Tabrizicola. The sequence goes on from NZ_JAUXZE010000042.1 coordinate 82,496, forward strand.
CTGTCCCCCAAGGCCTGCGCGAAGTTGCGCAGGAAGTAGAAACCAAAGCCCGCCAGCAGTGCAAACAGCACCATCCGCCCGGTGCCCCCGAACCGGACATGCCGCATGGTGAACCCCGCCGCGACAAGCACCATCGCCGCCATCAGCATCGGAAGCGCCAGTTCCATCTGGTACCACAGCTTGTAGGCCTGCGCCGAGAAGCCCGCGCGTTCCAGATCGGCGATATAACCCGGCAGGTCCCAGAACCCGATGGCCGAGGGCGTGCCGAAACTGTCGCGGATGCGCTCTGGCGTCAGGTCCGAGGGCAGGGCGACCGGCCCTTCGGCCTTGACTGCCGACAGTTCGGGGTTCGCCGCCGTCAGGTCCCAGGTCTTGGTCCCCGTCAGTTCCCAGGCGCCCTCGACCAGCTTCGCCGTCTCCGCCTCGATCCGCCGCGTCGGGCGGCCTTCCTGGTCAAACCCCAGGAACGTCACGCCGAAGAGTTCTGTCCCGTCCAGGTTCGACCGCGCCGCCTGGATGACCGTCTGCCCCTCGCCCGAACCCTGCCGCAGCCACAGGCCCGTGTCGGCCACCGACAGGACTGACCGCCCACCCTGGCTCAGCGCCGCGCGCGCGTCGTCATAGGCCTTCGATGTCGCCGCCACCAAGGGGTTGAAGAAGGCCACCGCCAGAAGCCCCAAGCCCACCGAGACCACCAGCGGCGTCACCAGAAACCGCAGCGCCGACCGCCCGGCCGCGCGCACCACCACCAGTTCCGACGACCGCGCCAGCCCCAGGAAATTCGCGATCGCCCCCAGGATCAGGATCAAGGGCAGGATGCGGTACAGCGTCTCGGGAACGCTGAGAAGCGACAGCCGCGCCGCGCCCGCCAGCCCCACGCCCGCATCGGAAAAGCGCCGCAGCTGCTCGATCATGTCGATCAGCATCAGGATCACGAAGAAGGCCAGGAACACCCGGCCCACCGACCCCAGGAACCGCCGCGCGATGTAAAGACTTAGCGTCATGCGAAGGCCCGCCGCCGCCGGGGCCTCTGCGCCCACCACAGCATCGCCCCCGCCATCAGGATGCCCGCCAGCGGCCCCGCATAGACCACAGGCCAGGCGCCCTCCCGCTCCAGCGCCACGCTTCCGCCCCAGGTCCAGACCAGCTGCAGCGCGATCAGCAGGCCCACCGCCACCGCCATCTGCCGCCACAGCCCGAAGCGCGAGAACGCCCCCTGCATCAGCGCCGCAAAGCCGATCAACGCTGCTGCCACCGCCAGAAGCGGGCCCGCCAGCCGCGAATGACCCTCCTCCTGCATCTGCGCGACTGTCGCCCCCGTCTCCGCCGCCGCCTCGGGGCGGCCCTCCAGCAGGATCCGCGTCGGCAGGGCGTTCAGCGCGATCTGCCCGGCACCGCCGACCGAAATCAGCCCCGCCAGGTCCAGCGTGAAATCAGAGAACCGCGTCACCGCCATGCGCCCGCCCTCGCGTGTCAGCCGCTGGGTCGCGCCATCGACCATCACCAGCTTCGGCGCCACCTCGCCGCGCACCAGAAAGGCCTTGCGCGCCGTATGGACCGCCCGGTCGGTCTCGGACCGCTCATCGGCCAGGAACAGGTCCAGAATCTCGCCGGTGGGGCTGATCTCGCGGATGTAAAGCGTGATCCCCTGCGAGGGATGCAGGAACTGCCCCGCCGTCAGGAACCGCGCCGTGACGTTCTGCGAGATCTCCGCCGACCGTTCGCTCAGAATGCGCTGGCTGGCCGGGACCAGGAAATTCGTCAGGACAAGCTGCATGACCATCACGGTCACCCCGAAGTACAGCACCGGCCGCGCCAGCCGGAAGGCCGAGAACCCCGTGGCCTGCATCACCACCAGCTCGCTTTCCTGCATCAGGCGGTTGACCACATAGACCGTCGCCGCAAAGGCCGCGATCGGCAGCACCAGCCGGATCGCATTCGGCAGCGTCAGGACCGAAAACTCCAGAAACACCAGCGCCGACTGCCCGTCACCGATCAGCTGGTCGAACAGGCCCACCGCCCGGTTGACCCAGTAGACCGCGACCAGCACCAGCGCGAAGAAGCCGAACAGCGACAAGAGCTGCGACATCAGATATCTGTCGAATCTAGACACGCCTGCGCCGGCCCCTACAACATCTAGGCGCGACCCTAGCGGAATTCACCGGCGGCGAAAACTGCTATCTGGCCAAGCGCCGGGCGGGGTTGTAGCGTCCCGGCAAGCCGCCGCCGAGTGTGAAAAACCCGATGCGGAAAACCGTCTGACGAAAGAGAACGCAATGCCGAAACCCCTGCCGATCCAGTTCCAGGCCACCGATCTTGAAGCCCTCGCCGCCCAGAAGGGCCGTATCGCCGTGCTGGCCGACGCGGACCAGCCGGCCAGCCCCGGGTTCAAGCGGCTTGACCGGCTGACCAAGGGCGCGCTGACCCGCGCGGCCGGGTCCGAGGCCTTTGGCAAACTGAAGCCGGGCGAGGCGATGGACCTGGCCTATCTGCCGGGCCTTGCGGCTGATGCTGTCCAGCTGATCCGGCTGGGCAAGAAGGCTGATCAGACCCAGGCTCGCAAGGCCGGGTCGGCTGTGGGCAAGTCGCACGGGGCAGGGGGCTCGCTTGTCCTGGCCGAGGGCCACGCCCGCGCCGCAGACATTGCCTTCGGCCTTGCCATGCGCGCCTATGACTTCGACACCCACAAAAGCGGCGAAAAGTCCGTCCCCGGACCCGTCACCCTGATGGCCACCAACCCCGAATCCGTCGCGAAGGCCGCAGCGCCGATGGCCGCCGTCGCCGAAGGCGTCTTCTTTACCCGGGACCTGGTGAACGAACCGGCCAACGTCCTGACAACGCACGATTTCGCGGCCCGCTTGGCCGCCATGCATGAACTGGGCCTCGACGTCGAGATCCTGGAAGAAGAAGACCTTATGAAACTCGGCATGGGTGCGCTTCTGGGCGTGGGGCAGGGGTCGGAAAGCCCCTCGAAGGTCGTCGTCATGCAGTGGCACGGCGGTGCAAAGGGCGAGGCGCCCTTCGCACTGATCGGCAAGGGCGTGGTCTTCGACACCGGCGGCATCTCGATCAAGCCCGCTGCGGGCATGGAAGAGATGACGATGGACATGGGTGGGGCTGGCGTCGTCGCCGGAGTGATGCGGACGCTCGCCTTGCGCAAGGCCAAGGCCAATGTCGTCGGCATCGTCGGCCTGGTCGAGAACATGCCCGACGGTCGCGCGCAGCGTCCCGGCGACGTCGTGAAATCGATGAAGGGCGACACGATCGAGGTGATCAACACCGACGCCGAGGGCCGCTTGGTCCTGGCCGACGTGATGTGGTACGCGCAGGAACGCTTCAAGCCCACCGGGATGATCGACCTCGCGACCCTGACCGGCGCGATCATCATCGCCTTGGGCCATGAAAACACCGGCGTATTCTCCAACAATGACGACCTTTGCAACGCCTTCCTTGCGGCCGCCAAGTCAGAGGGCGAGGGCGCCTGGCGGATGCCGATGGGCGACGCCTATGACGCCAAGCTCAAGTCCCGCATCGCCGACATGATGAACGTCGGCGGCCGCGACGGGGGGGCGATCACTGCGGCGCAGTTCCTTCAGCGCTTCGTCAAGCCAGACATGCCGTGGTGCCACCTCGACATCGCAGGCACGGCGCTGCTGAAGGCTGACACCACGCTGGCGCCGAAGGGTGCGACCGGCTGGGGCGTCATGGCGCTGGACCGGTTGATCCGCGACCGGTTCGAAAAGTGAGGCTCCTCGCTCGCGTTACGCGTCGCTCTTCGCCGGGCGGCGCACCAGCGAGGAGAAGTCGACGACGCACGACGAGCGGTGCCTAATGGGCACGGTGATGTTCTTCCACCTGATGCAATCGGCCCCCGCCGATACGCTGACCATCAACGCGCCGCGCGCCTTGGGGCAGGGCTGGCGCGTCATGGTGCGCGGCACCGACCTTTCGGCGCTGGACCGGCTGGATCAGGCTCTCTGGCTGAAAGGCGGCGACGACAGCTTTCTGCCGCATGGGCTGGAGGGCGGGCCCCACGACGCGGACCAGCCGGTGCTTCTGGGCCTTGGTCACCCGGTAAATGGCGCAAAAGTCCTGGCACTGGTCGACGGGGCCGAAGCCACGGACGCCGAGATCGCCGCGATGGAGCGGGTCTGGGTCCTGTTCGACGGCAACGACCAGGCGCGGCTGCAAGCTGCCCGTGGCCAGTGGAAGACGATCACCACCGCCGGTCACGCGGCGCAATACTGGTCCGAGGAATCTGGTCGCTGGGAGAAGAAGGCCGAAAGCGCCGCCGGTTAGGGTTCGGGACAAGTTTCTTCGAAGAACTTTGCAGGATTCTGCGAAGGATTCTGGCCCGGAAAAATGGTTAAGGCCACCTTAACAGAAAAACACAAGTAATTGAAAATAAATAGAAAACAAAATATGTCCACCGTGGACACCTACTGCCGCAGCACCAGTTTTCCCCCGTCGAACTCCATTCGGAACTGCCCCAGGTAGTCCATCCCCAAGAGCGACTGATCCAGCGTCCCCTCGGTCACGAAGGCCCCGAATCGCTCATTGCGGAACGGCCCCAACTCGACCGCCTCCAGCGTGACCCGTGCCGTTCGGACCACCCCGTTGGCCGTGTTGGCCTGCCCGCGGAACTCCAGCTCTGCAAGGTCAATCCCCAGCCGCTTGGCATCCTTTCCCGCCAGCACCAGTCCCGAAGCCCCGGTGTCGACCATGAAGGGCACCGCAGTCCCGTCGATCATCAGGGTAAGATAATAGTGCCCGTCGACCGACCGTGGCACCTCGACCTCACCCGCTGCGCCGACCTCCTGGATTGGCATCACATCCCGCCGGATATCCGACCACAGCCCGTAGCCCGCCATCATGCCCACGAAGATCAGCCCCCAGGCCAGCGCCATCCGCAGCGCCTGACCCATGCGCTGGCGAAACTCCACCAGCACCCAGCCGCCCAGAGCAGCCAGGATCAGCGCCAGGTAGCCCACGCGGGCCAGGGTCTCTCCGTCCATCCAAACCTCCGGTTCAGGCAGATATGGGGGCAGGCAGGCGACTTGGAAAGATCACCCGATCAACCCCGTGCCCTTCACCCCGTCGATCACGAACTGCACCGACAACGCGGCCAGCAGCATCCCCAGCAGTCGCGTGATGACGATCACCCCGGTCCGGCCAAGCATCCGCTCCAGGGGCGGCGAAGCCAGCAGGAAGGCATAGGTCACAGCCATCATCGCCAGCATCAGCCCCAGCACAGCCAGGGTCCCCGGCCAACCCGGCCCCGCCTCGCCGACCAGAAGGATCACCGAGGCGATCGCCCCTGGCCCTGCGATCAGCGGCGTCGCCAGCGGGAAGACCGAGGGGTCGTGATCCGGCTCGGCCTGCTGCCCCTCCCGCCGCTGCGTGCGCCGTTCGAACAGCATGTCAAGCGCAGTTAGGAACAGAAGAATCCCCCCGGCAATGCGGAAAGCCGGCATCGAGATCCCGATGAAGGTCAGGATCGCTTCACCCGCGACCCCGAACAACAACAAGAGCGCCGCCGCAATAAGACAAGCCCGCCGCGCCATCGCCCGCCGCTTCTCCGGCCCCATGCCTCGGGTCAGCGCGATGAAAAGCGGCACCAGGCCGGGCGGGTCGATCACCACGAATAGCGTGGCGAAGGCGGTGATAAGGAAGGCAGTCTCGGGCATCGCGGCTCCACGGTTCTCCGCAGGCTAGGCGGCGCGCTGCGGTTTGGGAAGCGGAACCTCAGCACAGCCAATGCTGGTGAGCGACCCGCTATGGCCTGGATCTTGATCACTATTGTATTTACGAGGTCTACAAATGTGTATATACATACCCTGTCAAGCTGTATATACATCCAGGCTCACGCGCTGATGAGTTCCAGCTTTTCCTGGGCCGACAACCACAGCGCCTCGGCCTTGTCCAGCGCGTCCATCACCTCGGCGTACTTCCGGTTCCAGGTGTCCAGCTCGCCCTTGCGGCCGTCCTCGTAAAGCTCTGGGTCGGCCAACTTCTTCGCCAGCTTGTCCCGCATGGCGTTCAGCTTCTCCAGCCGGTCCTCGCATTTGCGAACTTCGGCTTTCAGCGCAAGCAGTTCATCCCGGCTGGGTTTCGGTTTCTTCTCAATGGGTTTTGCGGGGATCTTCACATCGTCTTCGCCCGCAAGAAGCTGCCGACGATAGGCTTCCAGATCTTCGGTATAGGGCGTTACCGCGCCACCTTTCACCAGCCAGAGCCGATCGGCGACAAGCCCAAGAAGGTGCATATCGTGGGAAACCAGGATCACCGCGCCGGGGTATTCGGTCAGCGCGTCAACCAAGGCTTCACGCGACTCGATGTCTAGGTGGTTGGTCGGTTCGTCCAGAATGAGCAAGTGCGGGGCATCGATTGTTGCCAAAAGCAGGGATAATCGCGCCTTCTGACCGCCGGACAGTCGCGCCACAACCGTATCGGCCTGGTCGGCCATCAGGCCGAATCCGGCCAGCCGCGCGCGCAGTTTCGGCTGCCCCTCGGTCGGACGGAGGCGCATGATGTGCTGCAGGGGCGTTTCATCCAGGTGCAATTCGTCAACCTGGTGCTGGGCGAAATAGCCGATCCGCAGCTTGGTGGACCGGGAAAACTTCCCCTCGGCAGGTTGAAGTTTGCCCGCCAACAGTTTGGAAAGCGTGGACTTTCCTTCGCCGTTTCGGCCAAGAAGGGCGATGCGATCATCCTGGTCGATGCGCAGGTTCAGTTTCTTCAGGATCAGCGGGCCGCCGTAACCGACCGCCGCGCCGTCCAGGTTGATGATCGGTGGTGCCAGTTCCTCGGGGGCAGGGAAGGTGAATACGACCTTCTTGGCATCCTCCGGCGCGGTAATCGGGGTCAGTTTCTCCAGCATCTTGACGCGACTTTGCGCCTGCACCGCCTTCGAGGCCTTGGCCTTGAAGCGGTCCACGAAGCTTTGCAAATGGGCACGCCGCGCCTCGACCTTCTTCGCCTCGGCCTGCAGGACGGCGCGCCGTTCGGCCATCTGGCGGGCGAACTGGTCGTAGCCGCCTTGCCAATAGGTCAGCTTGCGGTTGTCGAGATGCAAGATGCCTTGCACGGCTCGGTTCAATAGGCCGCGGTCGTGGGAGATGATCAGGACAGTGTGCGGGTATTTCTGGAGATAGCTCTCCAGCCACAAGGCGCCCTCAAGGTCGAGGTAGTTGGTCGGTTCGTCCAGGAGCAGGTAGTCGGGCTGGGCGAAGAGGACCCCCGCCAGTGCCACCCGCATCCGCCAACCCCCCGAAAAGGCCGAGCAGGGCATGAGCTGCTGTTCAGCATCGAACCCCAAGCCCTTGAGAATACTGGCCGCCCGACCCTCGGCCGACCAGGCATCGATGTCAGCCAGCCGCGCCTGAATCTCGGCGATCCGGTGCGGATCCTGCGCCGTCTCGGCCTCGGCCATCAGGCTGGCGCGTTCCGTGTCCGCTTGCAGCACCGTATCGATCAGCGAGGTCTCGGACGACGGCACTTCCTGGGCCACGCCGCCGATCCGGGCGCGCTGGGGCAGGGTGATCGACCCGCCCTCCAGCGCCAGCTCGCCCCGGATCAGGCGGAAAAGTGTGGTCTTCCCCGCGCCATTGCGGCCCACAAGGCCAACCTTGTGGCCAGTGGGAATAGTGGCCGACGCGCCCTCGAACAGGGGGCGGCCCTCGACGTTGTAGGTGATGTCCTCGATCTTCAGCATGGTCGGGCATTGCCCGAAGCCGACGGGAAGGTCAATGCCACTGCACCTTTTCAAAGCCCGCCGCCCGTGGTAGCAGCCCGCCATCCGAAAGGGCCACGCTGGCCCCAAACCCGATGGAGAGCCAGATGGCCGTTGAACGTACCCTGTCGATCATCAAACCCGATGCGACCAAGCGCAACCTGACCGGCAAGATCGTTGCCAAGTTCGAAGATGCCGGCCTGCGTGTCGTCGCTTCGAAGCGCATCCACCTGACGCCTGCCCAGGCCGGTGCCTTCTACGCCGAACACAAGGAGCGCGGCTTCTACGGCGAACTTTGCGCGTTCATGGCCTCCGAGCCGGTTGTCGTGCAGGTTCTGGAAGGCGAAGGCGCGATTGCCAAGAATCGTGAAGTGATGGGCGCGACCGATCCGGCCGCTGCGGCAGACGGCACGATCCGCAAGGAATTCGCGCTGTCGAAGGGCGAGAACTCGGTGCACGGATCGGACAGCGAGGCATCGGCCGCGCGCGAGATCGCGTTCTTCTTCTCGGGTCTCGAACTCGTAGGCTGATTTCTGGGTCCACGTCGGTGCGGCCCGGTCGATCGACCGGGCCGTTTCCGTTTGGGGGGGGTGAACGGCGAAATCCATATATCGCATAATCAGTATTATGTAATGTAATGGGCGCTGGAAAGCCGGAGTACACCGGGATATGAGGCCTTCGAGCCCCGTGGAGCCTGCAGATGTTCGACCGTTCGATCAAGATCGCCCCGTCTATCCTTGCGGCTGACTTCGCCAACTTTGGCGCGGAATGTCGCGCGATCGAAGCACAAGGTGCGGATTGGGTGCATGTCGATGTGATGGACGGCCATTTTGTGCCGAACCTGACCTTCGGCCCGGCGATGTGCGCTGCAATCCGGCCGCATATCAAGGGCGTGATGGATGTCCACCTGATGATCTCGCCCGTGGACGTCTATCTTGACGCCTATGCCCAGGCCGGCGCCGACGTGATAACAGCGCATGTCGAGGCTGGGCCGCACATTCACCGCACGTTGCAAGCCATTCGTGCGCTTGGGAAAAAGACTGGTGTCGCGTTGAACCCCGGAACCCCGGTCGAGGCTGTGGCCGAGCTGTTGGATATGGTCGATCTCGTTTGTGTGATGACGGTGAACCCCGGGTTCGGTGGTCAGAGCTTCATTGAAAGCCAGGTTGCGAAGATTGCGCGTCTGCGACAGATGATAGGTGATCGCCCGATCCACATCGAGATCGATGGCGGGATCACGGTTGTGACGGCTCCTCTGGTCAGTGCCGTCGGTGCCGATGTGCTGGTTGCGGGCTCGGCGGTTTTCAAGGGTGGTTCGGTCGACAATCCGGCACCCTATGGGTCAAACATCAGGGCAATCCGGGCCGCGGCCGAGGCAGTTGTTGGCTGACACCGTGAATCTGGTCTTCGACCTTGACGGCACGCTGATCGACAGCGCGCCACAGATTCATGCCGCAGCGAATATTGTCTTTGGGAGCAAGGGTTTGCCGCCCTTTTCACAGGAAACCGTTCGCGGGTTCATCGGGAACGGTGTGGGTGTGCTGGTCGGTCGGTTGATCGCCCACCAAGGTATCGAGGCGACCGCCGCGCTTGAGGGCGAACTGGTCGAGAGCTTCATCAATATCTACGAACAAGCCTTTGATCTAACATCCCTTTATCCAGACGTATATACGACCTTGTCTGCACTGGTTGACGCCGGACACCGGATGGCGATTTGCACCAACAAGCCCCAGGGGCCGACTTTGGCAGTTCTCCGGCACTTCGACCTGGGCCGGTTCTTCCCCGTCGTGATCGGCGGAGACACCCTGCCCCAGCGCAAGCCCGACCCGGCCCCGCTACTTGCTGCGCTGACCGGGCTTGGGCCAGGCAAGGCGCTTTTTGTCGGCGACAGTGAAGTGGATGCCGAGACCGCGCAGCGTGCGGGTATTCCTTTTGGGCTGTTCGCGGGTGGATACCGCAAAGCACCGGCAGAATCGCTGGGAGCGAGACTGATTTTCGACGATCACGCCGCCCTTCCCCGCCTCGTCGCTCATGTTTCGGCTCGTCTCTAGCGCGATTTGACCCAAATCGGTGACAACTTCCGTCATCTGGCCGGTTTGCGGACGGTTCCGATGCCTAAGTCGTAGACAAGCCAAGGAAACCGGCCTTATGTCACGTCCAAGTTCGGAATGTCGTCGGGTCAGGGTCGTTTGACGCGGCAGTTCAGGGCAACAGGGAAGACAAACGATGAGTGACTCCATTCTTACACTGCTGAACCGTCTCGCCGCCGCCTCATCAATCGACGAGGCCTGGGACCGCGCCACCGGGTACTACGCAAGCCTGGGCTTCCGCCGCGCGAATTACGGCTTTACCCGGTTCAAGCACCTGAAGACCATCGGTGACCCCGAGGACGCTCTGTTCCTCACGACCTGCGACGCTGATTACGTCAAGCGCTACTTTCAGGGCGGCTTTTACGCCAAGACGCCGGTTTTCCGCTGGGCCGAGCACAATTCGGGTGCCTGCACATGGTCCTGGGTGAAGGAGGCTTTCGAGGCTGGGCGCCTGGCGGCCGAGGAAGCAGAAGCCGTCCGGCAGAACGCGGCGATGGGGATCGTGGCCGGGATGTCGGTCAGCTTCCCCGAAGTCTCTTCCCGCTCGAAGGGCGCGCTTGGGTTGATTGCCGATCCGGGCCTGACCCCCGCCCGGGTGGACGAGATCTTTGCGGCCCGCAAGGAAGAGATCCTGGCGGTCGCAAACATGATGCACCTGACGATCGTTCATTTGCCGCAGCTCAGCCGCCATCGGGCGCTTTCCCCCCGCCAGCGCGAGGCGCTGGAGTGGGTGGCCGATGGCAAGACCACGCAGGATGTGGCGCTATTGATGGGCGTCTCGCCTGCGATGGTCGAAAAGCACCTGCGGCTTGCGCGCGAGGCACTTGCGGTCGAGACCACGGCCCAGGCCGTCGCCAAAGGGGCGCTGCTGAACATGATCTTTCAGCGCGTACCCGAGGTCGCCCAGGCCGCGAGGTAGGGTATTCCGCACTCGTTTCGGGCGAGTTCGCATGGCACAAGGTCAGGGTGACCTAAGGGCAACCCACGGTCTCGCGGACCAGCGGACCTTTGCTGGCACTGCATCATAGACCTGATCCAGGGCCGCGTATTCAGTCGGCCGACTTGATGTCCTGCTCTGCCGCACCCTCATCCCCAGGGGTCAGAGCGTGACTTGCGGCGCGGTTCTCCCCGGAACCGCGCCGTTTCCATTTCCGCGTTACGCGAAAGCAAAAGGGTCGGCGCATCGCTGCCCCGGCCCCCTGCCCCATTACTGGAAAATTCAGCCCTGCAGCGCCTTGGCGACTTCGGCGGCAAAGTCTTCCGTCTTCTTCTCGATGCCTTCGCCCACGGCGACGCGGGCATAGCCGGTGATCTCGACACCGGCTTCCTTGGCCGCAGTTTCCACGGTCAGGTCCGGGTTGATCACGAAGGCCTGTCCCAACAACGTGTTTTCCGCCAGGAACTTCTTCATCCGGCCCGGGATGATGTTGTTGTGGATCACGGCTTCCGGCTTCGGCTTGGCGGACGAGGCGTTCTCTTCCAGCGCCTTGGCGGTCTGCACGGCAAGCTCACGCTCGACCACGGACGGGTCCAGAGTGGCTTCGGACAGCGACAGCGGGTTCGTCGCGGCGATGTGCATTGCGAACTGCTTGCCGATCTCTTCGGCCTTTGACTTGTCGCCCTTCAGGGCCACCAGGACGCCGATCTTGCCCATGCCTGCGGTCGCCGCGTTGTGGACGTAGGAGACGACAGTGTCTCCCTCCAGCACGTGCATGCGGCGGAAGGTCATGTTCTCGCCGATACGCGAGATTGCTTCCTGCACCACAGTCTCGACGGTCTTGCCGTTCAGATGCGCGGCTTTCACGACCTCGATGTCGTCGCCGGTGGTCAGGGCGATGTTCGCCACGTCGCGAACCAGCGCCTGGAAGTCAGCGTTCTTGGCGACGAAGTCGGTTTCCGAGTTGATCTCGATCGCGACGCCACGACCATTGCTGACGGCGACGCCGATCAGGCCCTCCGCCGCGACGCGGTCGGCCTTCTTGGCGGCCTTGGCCAGGCCCTTGGTGCGCAGCCAGTCAACTGCGGCTTCCATGTCGCCATTGACCTCGGTCAGGGCTTTCTTGGCATCCATCATGCCTGCGCCGGTCGATTCGCGCAGTTCCTTCACCATCTGGGCGGTGATCGTCATGGGTTCACTCCTTGGAAATGCTGATCCCGGCGGGGCTTAGGCCCGCCGGGTGACAGTGTTGTGACGCGAAGGCCCGATCAGGCTTCGACGGCAGCTTCGGCGACAGCTTCTTCTTCAGGAGCCGCTTCCAGCGCGCCAAGGTCGACGCCCGCCGCACCCATCTGGGCCGACATGCCGTCCAGAGCCGCGCGGCTGATCAGGTCGCAGTACAGCTGAATCGCACGGGCCGCGTCGTCGTTGCCCGGGATCACGTGGGTCACGCCCTTGGGCGAGCAGTTGGTGTCAACGATGCCGACGACCGGGATGCCCAGCTTCTGCGCTTCCAGGATGGCGAGGTCTTCCTTGCCAACGTCGATGATGAAGATCAGGTCGGGGGTGCCGCCCATTTCACGGATGCCGCCCAGCGAGGCCTGCAACTTGGCCTGGTCGCGTTCCATGCCAAGGCGTTCCTTCTTGGTCAGGCCTTCGCCGCCTGCGCCCAGCACTTCGTCCAGCTGCTTCAGACGCTGGATTGACTGGGAAACGGTCTTCCAGTTGGTCAGCGTGCCGCCGAGCCAGCGGTGGTTCATGTAGAACTGCGCGCACTTTTCGGCGGCGTCGGCGATCGGCTTCTGGGCCTGACGCTTGGTGCCGACGAACAGGATGCGGCCGCCCTTGGCGACGGTGTCGCGCACGACCTTCAGCGCCTGGTCCAAGAGCGGGACGGTCTGGGTGAGGTCGAGAATGTGGATGCCGTTGCGGTCACCGTAGATGTACTCGCCCATCTTGGGGTTCCAGCGAGCGGTCTGGTGGCCGTAGTGAACGCCAGCTTCCAAGAGCTGACGCATGGTGAACTCGGGAAGAGCCATGCCTTATCCTTTTCCGGTTTGATCCTCGGTGCGGCCGTCTTCACCCCCGACTGGGGGCAACCGGTGGACCGCACGGGATTTCTCCCCGCATCGGACCCAGCCACACCTGTGAAGTGGCGCCCCTTTAGCCGGTCGTGCCCGGATATGCAAGAGGCGGTCAGTCCGGGATTCCCAGATCACGCAGCGCCCTTCGGACAAGGTCGCTGGTGTCGGTATTCGCAAATTTCATCGACAGAAAATACGGTCGCGCAGTGGCGTCAGGTCGCAAGCGGCGCAGATGGGTGGCCCAGCGTGTCGCTTCGATCGTGTCGCCCGCCACCTGATTGATCATCGCTGCGGTTGTCAGGATCAGGTAGTGCACCTGATTGCTGCGCACGGCCTTGCGGCTGAAATCCAGGGCAAGATCCAGTTTGCCATCCAAGAAGTAGGACAGTGCCTTGAAGGTAAAGGTCAGACCCAGAAGAGGGTCCATCGGGCTTAGGTGCAAGGACAGGTCCAACCCCGCGTGGGCCTGTTCCGTACGACCGGCCAGCATGTCGATCATGCCGCGGGCATAGTGGCCCTTGACGAAATTCGGGCTGACCTCGACCGCGCGATCATACCAGAAAAGCCCGTCATCCGCTTGACCCGCAATCTGGTTGACGCGGCCCATGACCATGTTTGCGAAGGGATCGAACGGGTCCAGTTCAACTGCGCGTTCGGCCAGCCGTCGCATCTCGGCGATAACGGGCGCTGTGTCGGTCGTGAACGCTTGCGCTGCCTCTTGCTGCACGGCAAAGGCCCGCCCGGCGAAGGCGGTGGCGAAGTTCGGGTCCAATCTGGTGGCGCGTTCGAAAAGGCCCTCGGCGATGGTGTTGTCATGCACGTTGAAGCGCAAGAGATGGCTCATCCCCAGATGATAGGCCCCCCAGGCATCCAGCTTTTCGGTCGACTTCGTGCGCGCTGTTGCCGCCTCCGCCTGAGAAATCTGCAGGTCCAATGCTCCGATCACGGCAGAGGTTATCTCGATCCGGGCGTGGTGGAGGTCGTCCAGTGACGGGCTGAAACGGTCAGACCAGACCACCGACCCTGCCCCGGTTTCAATCAGCGTGACTGTGACCGCCAGCCGACCTGCCACCAGTTCCACCCGCCCGGACAGCACATAGCCCGCGCCCAGAACGCGGCGCAAACCGGCAAGATCAACTTCGTCCTGTCGGAACCGAAAGGTGGATTCTCTCGCGATCACGCGCAGCCAGCGCAGTCGGGCCAGCGATCCAATGATCTCGTCCGCCAGCCCCTCGCCCAGCCGCAGCGCGTTGCCGGGGTCCTGAGCAAAGGGCAGAACGGCAATCGTCGGCCGGTGGTCGGACTGCTCGGGTGCCGGCTCCATCACCTGCACTGCAGTTGTCGCATCCACCCGCCTTACGACAGGGGCGACAAAGTGGTGCCCGATCCCATGAATGGTGCGGATCATCACCTGCCGGTCGCCGTCATCCCCTACAGCCCTGCGGGCGAATTTCAGCGCGGTCGAAACGGCACCATCCGACACAAAGCGCCCGCCCCAGAGCGCTTCGATCATTTCATGGCGTGACACAACTCTGTCGTGGTTTTCGACCAGCAGGCGCAGGACGGCAAAGGCCTTTGGCTCCATCGGCACGATACCGTCTGGCCCGACAAGCTCTGCCCGGTCCGGAAAAAGCGTGTAAGGGCCAAAGACGTGATGCATGCAGCAATGCTCGGCTTTCCTGTGAGGCACGGTTGCATGGCCGGGGATCCAAATCAAACGGCTTCGGCAATCTTCACAATTTCCCCGGACATTCCCCAAGCTTTCCCCACGCGGCCCTCAAGCGCGAACCGGTCGTTCTGGCAGTCTTGTCGCATCGCGAACCAGGAGCTTGCCATGACCCGCCTTGCCGAAATCAACCTGCGCGACCACGCAGCCGCTCATTCCTTCTTCCAAGTCCTGGTGACGCACCTGCGCCGCCGCGTCGCCCACACCGAGGCGGCGATGGAACGGCAGTCCCGTTTGGCCGCGATTCAACCGGACACAGTCGGCGACACGGGTCTTGCTCCCGAGGATCTGACCGGCGTCGCCACATACGACCCTGCCCTGCCCTTCTTCATGCAGTCGGGCTTTGGCCGACACGACCGCTGACACGCGCCCCTGCGAAACGCACCGGCCCTGTCGCAGGCAGGCAAGACTCCCCCGTCGCTGCATGGCACCAGCGGTGCAAGGGGAGGTACGCCATGTTCATCCGACAGGTCCGCGCGACGGCGGTCAACATCCCCTTCCGGGCACCCTACCGGTTTTCCTACGGAGCCATAGCCTCGCTGACCAAGACAGTGATCGAGCTTGAGACCGAAGATGGCGTGATCGGCCTTGGGGAATGTGCCGATGGTGACCGGACGGCCGATGTGGTGGCAATGGGCGCAAGGCTAATCGGGCATGATGTACGTGAGGTTGGCACAGCCGAAGCCAAGGTTGTCCCGGGAATGAGGTACACGCCTTGGGGCAATGTGCTGGCCACCCGCCGCGCCTTTGGTGGGATCGAGATGGCGATGTGGGACGCCCGAGGCAAGACCGACGGCATGCCACTTGCCGCGCTTCTGGGCGACGCACGGCGTGACCGGATCGAACTGACTGAATACTTCAGCTACCGTTGGCCCGGCATCGATGCGGGCGAATCGTCGCCCACCGAGGTTGCCCGCTACTGCGCCGCGATGATCGAACGCCACGGGTCGACCCGGTTCGAGGGCAAGATGGGCACCGTGGACCTGACCGAGGAAGTCCGCATGGTCGCCGAAGTCCGCGCGGCAATTGGGGACCGCCCACTGCAACTGGATGCGAACGGCGTCTGGACCGTGCCGACGGCCCGCGACGCCTTGCGCCGGGTCGCCCCCTACGACATCGCCTGGTTCGAAGAACCCTGCGAGACCTACGAAGAGATGGCCCAGCTGCGCCGCTTTTCCGACATCCCGTTCTCGGCCCATAGCATCGACTTGGCCAAAGCTCATGCCCTTGGCTGCCCCGAGGCTATTGTCACCAACATCAACGAACACGGCGGCATCACCCGCACTGTTGCCTTCATCCGCGCTTGCGAACTTCTCGGCGTCGGGTTCCGCTTCCATTCGGGTGAGACTGGCATCGCCTCGGCTGCCTACCTGCACCTGACCGCCGCACTGGATCATGTCCGTGATCCCAGCCAGACCCTGTTCCACTGGTACGCTGACGACGTGATCGAAGGTGGTCCGCACCGTCACGACGGCGGTTTCGTCGCCTTGCCCCAGGGTCCGGGTCTGGGCGTCACGTTAGACCGCGCGGCGCTGGCCCGCTGCCACCAACGCTATCTGGACGAAGGCCCCTTCCCCGATGGCCGCAACGGCGGCTATGGCGGCCAGTTCCGCAAACGCTGAGTGGTTGACCCCGCCTGGTGGAACAAGGCAGAACGCAGCCATGACGCCAGACATTCTTTGCATCGGTTCGGTCCTGTGGGACATCATCGGCCGCTCGCCCACCTCGATGCGCCTTGGCTCGGACGTGCCGGGGCGGATCACCCGACTGCCCGGCGGGGTGGCGATGAACATCGCGATGACGCTGCGCCGATTCGGGATGACGCCTGCCCTGCTGACCGCCATTGGTCGCGATGCCGAGGGCGACGAACTGGTCGCCGCCTGTGACCGGCTGGGTCTGGTGACGGGCACGATCTACCGCTCCGACGACCTGCCGACCGACCGCTACATGGCCATCGAAGGCGCGAACGGCCTGATCGCCGCAGTTGCCGACGCCCATTCGCTTGAGGCCGCAGGCGACAAGATCCTGCGCCCCCTCGCCGACGGCCGCCTGGGCACATCAAAGGCCCCCTGGTCCGGCCCCATCGCGCTGGATGGCAACCTGACCGAGGGCCTGCTGGCCGAAATCGCCGCCTCGCCCCTTTTCGCAGCTGCCGACCTGCGCGTAGCACCGGCCTCACCCGGCAAGGCGGGGCGCCTGCTACCCCTTCTTACCCACCCATCGGCCACGCTGTACGTCAACCTCGAAGAGGCGAACATCCTGGCCCGCAGCGAGGCCGCCACCGCCCCCGAGGCGGCGCAGGCGCTTCTGGCCCGTGGCGCGGGCCGGGTTCTGGTCACCAACGGCGGCGAACTTGCCGCCGAAGGCCGCCGCGGCGAGGGCGTGATCATGGGCCAGCCGCCCAAGGTTCTGGTGACCCGCGTCACGGGCGCGGGCGACACCTTCATGGCAGCCCACCTGGTCGCCGAGCGCCGCGGCGTTCCCCGGCAAGAGGCGCTGGACGAGGCCCTGCGCGCCGCCGCGACCTATGTCTCGGGGGACATCGGCGCATGACCTTTGCCGACATGACCTGGCTGAACCCTCCGCCCGCGTCGGACATGAAGGACGGCACGCTGACCCTCTCCACCGGCGAGCGCACCGATTTCTGGCGCAAGACCCATTACGGCTTCATCCGCGACACGGGCCATTTCCTGCACCACCCTGTTTCGGGCGACTTCACCGCCGAGGTCACCATCGCCGCCCGCTATGAGGCGCTGTACGATCAGGCCGGGCTGATGCTGCGGATCGACGAGACGCGCTGGGTCAAGGCCGGGATCGAATACACAGATGGTCAGCCGTTCTTTTCCACCGTCATCACAAACGACCGCTCGGACTGGTCCATCGTCGCCCTGCCCTTCCCCGCCGACCGCCTGCGGCTGCGCCTGACGCGCCACGACGACGCGGTCCGCGTCCAGGTCCGGCGCCCGGACGGCAGTTGGCTGATGACGCGCTTGGGCTACCTCGACCCTGGACCGGCGCAGATCGGCGTCATGGCCTGTTCGCCCGAGCGCGCAGGCTTCACCGCCGACTTCCACCAATACACCTGCGGCCCTGCCATAGATCGGACGCTTCATGATTGACCTGCCCCTGACCCTTTCGCCCGAAGTTGCCGAAGCCCGCGCGAACGGCGCGGCGATTGTTGCGCTGGAAAGCACGATCATCACACATGGGATGCCATTCCCGCAGAATGTGGAAACGGCTCGCCGGGTGGAGGCCGAAATCCGCGCTCAAGGGGCCGTCCCTGCCACCATCGCGATCATGGACCGCCGCATCCACATCGGCCTGACCCAGGCGCAACTTGACGACCTTGGCCAGGCGCAGGACGTCGCCAAGCTCTCCCGCGCCGACCTTGCGGCCTGTCTTGCGTCCGGGAGCATTGGGGCCACCACCGTTGCCGCCACGATGATCTGCGCGCGGCTTGCCGGTATTCAGGTCTTCGCCACAGGCGGGATCGGCGGGGTCCATCGCGGCGCCGAAACCAGCTTCGACATCTCCGCCGACCTGCGCGAATTGGCCGAAACTCCGGTCACCGTCGTCGCCGCCGGGGCCAAGGCGATCCTGGACCTGCCAAAGACGCTGGAGTACCTGGAAACCCTGGGCGTCCCGGTCATCGCCTACGGCCAGGACGATTTCCCTGCCTTCTGGTCGCGTGCGTCGGGCCTGAAAGCGCCGCTTCGGATGGACACCCCCGCCGCTATCGCCGCCGCCCACCTCATGCGCGCCCGGCTAAGTCTGCCTGGCGGCCAGCTTGTTGCCAACCCGATCCCGCCAGAGGCCGAGATTCCCCGCGCCGAGATCACTCCGCAGATCGAGATTGCCCTGGCCGAGGCTGAAGCCAAAGGCATTGCCGCCAAGGCCGTGACCCCATTCCTTTTGCAACGCATCTTCGAGCTGACACAGGGTCGATCACTTACCTCGAACATTGCGCTGGTGCTGAACAATGCCAGGCTTGGCGCCGCGATTGCCCGAGAACTGGCCGGGGCAGCCTGAAATTCCCGTGTTTGCCTGCAGGTGCCATTGCACAGCAACGGTCCGACCCCCTAGATAGGGGGCCGAAGGGGACAATGTGACGTGACTGAACCGCATCCGCACCACCGTCGCGGCTTTCTTGCCGGCCTGCGCGCAAGTTTCCTGACGGGGCTTGTCGTCGTGCTGCCCATCGGGCTGACGATCTATTTCGTCTGGGCGGTGATCGGCTGGATCGATGCCTGGATTCTGCCGCTGATTCCTGCCACCTACCAGCCCGACGCCCTGATTGGTCGCTGGTTCGGCCCGGCATACGAATTCCCCGTCCGCGGGGTCGGGGTCCTCGTCTTCCTGATCGTCACCATCATCGTCGGCTGGCTGGCCAAGGGCCTGATCGGCCGATCCGTCATCCGCTCGGGCGAGAACTTGGTCGAACGGATGCCGGTCGTCCGGTCGGTCTATTCCGGCATCAAGCAGGTGGCCGAAACCTTCTTCAACAAGAAGGACAAAAGCTTCGACAAGGTGGTGCTGGTGGAATTTCCCCGCGCCGGGTCCTGGGCGCTGGGGTTCATGTCGACCCGGCCCAAGGGCGAGTTGGCCGAACGCCTTGCCGCCATCGGCCCGGACATGTCGGCGGTCTTCGTGGGCCTGACACCCTTCACCAGCGGGATGCTTCTGTTCGTGCCGACCCAGGACCTGATCGTGATGGACATGGGTGTGGACGATGCGGCCAAGCTGATCGTGTCGGGCGGCCTTGTCTATCCCGTGCCGAAAGAGCCGGTGATCTAGCCCAACAGGCCCTTCAGGTCGGCACTGGGCTCTTGCCCGATCTTCGCGCCGGCATCCTGCAGGAACCGCTCGCCCGCCGCCCGTCCGGCAGACTTCAGGCGGTCCAGCAGCAGCGGCGTAGGCGACAGCTTCGACTCCGCAGAGAGGTCGTTCATCAGCCTGTCGTCCGCGATCATGTGGAGGTTCACCGCCTTCATTTGCCCCCGCTCCATCCGTCCTTCGGCGATCAGGCGGCGTACGAAATTCACGGCCCGAAGCTCGCCCAGAAGGCTGGCGTTGAAGCTGATCTCGTTAATCCGGTTCTGGATTTCCAGCGGAGTGTCCGGGATCTTCTCGGTCCGCATCGGATTGAGCGACACGACCAGGATGTCATCGGGCAAGTCCGGTTCGTACAGCGGGAACAGCGCCGGGTTACCGGAATAGCCTCCGTCCCAATAGGCCTCGCCCGCAATCTCGACCGTCTGGAACACCGTGGGCAGGCAGGCCGAGGCCAGGATTGCCTCGGGCGTTATGTCCCTGGCGCCGAAGACCTTGATCTTGCCGGTCCGCACATTGGTCGCGCTGACGAAAAGCCGGGGTCCGGCGTTGGCGCAGACATCGGCAAAGTCCAGATCCCTGACCACCGGCTCCAGCGGGTTGGTCCATCGTTTTCCGAAGACGTAGGGAGAGTAGAATTGCGCCGCGACTGCCTGCGGCGAGAACGGCAAAAGCGCCGCGCCGGCCGTCTGCCAGAACCGCATCGCGGGCAGGAAAGCCGCCATCCACGGCACCATGCGGAAATCGCCGATCTCGGCAACCTGGCTCCAAAGCCGGTCCAGCCGCTGTTTCGCCGCCCCGCGCCCCCCGGCGATCAGTCCCGCCTTCAACGCGGCCCCGTTCAAGGCCCCCGCCGAGGTGCCGGAGATCCCGGCGATCTCAAGGCCTTCTTCCTCCAGAAGCCGGTCGAGGACACCCCAGGTAAAGGCCCCATGCGCGCCGCCACCCTGCAGGGCCAGGCTGACCCGCCTCATGGCCGGGCTCCGCAAATCTTTTCGAAAAGATTTGCAAAATCCTTCGAAGGATTCTGACCCCTCACAGCGCCGTCCAGCCGCCGTCAACGCTGATCGTGGTCCCCGTCACCTGATCCGCCGCCGACGAACACAGATAGACCGCCGTCCCGCCGATCTGCTCGACCGTTGCGAACTGGCGCGAGGGCTGGCGCAGCAGCATGACCTCGCGGATCACGGTTTCCCGGTCCATCCCGTGCACCTTCATCTGCTCGGGGATCTGTGCCTCGACCAGCGGCGTCAGCACATAGCCCGGGCAGATCGCGTTGCAGGTGATGCCCTGCCCCGCCATCTCCAGGGCCACGGTCTTCGACAGGCCGACAACACCATGCTTGGCCGCGATATAGGCCGACTTGAAGGGTGAGGCCGTCAGTCCGTGCGCCGAGGCGACGTTCACGACCCGCCCCCAGCCTTTCGCCCGCATCCCCGGCAAAGCCGCCGCGATGGTGTGGAAGGCCGACGTCAGGTTGATCGCCAGGATCGCATCCCATTTATCGACCGGAAACTCTTCGATCGGGCTGACAAACTGGATGCCCGCATTATTCACCAGGATGTCGCAGCCGCCCGCCTTTTCCACCAGCGCCCGGCACTCTGCGCCCTTGGACATGTCCGCTGCGATATATCGCGCCGCCACGCCGTGCCGCGCGCCCAGCTCGGCCGCCAGCTCGTGATCCTCGGCACGGTCGGTGAAGCTGTTCAGAACCACCTCGGCCCCGGCGGCCGCCAGCGCCTCGGCCACCCCCAGCCCGATTCCCGAATTCGACCCGGTGATGATCGCCCGTTTGCCACCCAAGCCCATGCCGTCCTCCAAATGCTGCACCTGCAAAAGGATCATACGACCCCTTTGGTTCCAGATTCCAGACGAAGGGCATAAAAAAACGCCGGCACGAAGCCGGCGTTAAGTCTTTGAGGCAGGTTTCATACAGGCAAGAAACCTATCGAGCAGTACAGTCTTTATAGTCCCCTCTCCGCCGATGGCCAAGCTAAAAGTTTGAATTGATTCAATCTCCGTCCTAGTCTGCGGCCACACAACCGCTGGATATGGGGAGCATCACGGGATGGGACGGGAAACGAGGGCCGGTTTGCGCAGGTTCGGGCTGACGGTCGCGGTGGCGCTTTTTGCCGCAGGCGCTCAGGCGGAACCGATGCACGGCATAGCTATGTATGGCGACCCTGCTCTCCCCCCGGATTTTGTGTCTCTGCCGCAAGTGAACCCCGACGCACCCAAGGGCGGAACCTATCGCTGGGGCGAGGCGGGCAGCTTCGACAGCTTCAACCCCTATGTCACCAAGGGCCGCCCCGCGATCGGCATTTCGACCCTGACGGTCGAGACGCTGATGGGCCGGAATTATGACGAAGCCTTCTCGCTTTACGGGCTCTTGGCCGAATCGATAGACACCGACGAGGGTCGCACCTACGTCGAATTCACCCTCAGACCAGAGGCCCGATTCTCTGACGGCTCGCCCGTCACGGTCGAGGACGTCATGTGGTCGATGGAAGCCCTTGGCACGCAGGGCAACCCGCGCTACGCCGCCGCCTGGAAGAAGATAGCCTCGATGGAAAAGACCGGCGAGCGGTCGATCCGCTTCACCTTCAATGTCGAAGACCGCGAACTGCCGCTGATCCTGGGCCTGCGTCCGATCCTGAAGAAGGCGCAGTGGGAGGGGAAGGACTTTGCCGAAGCCACGATGGAGGTCCCCATCGGTTCGGGGCCTTACGTGCTGGACAGCTCGGAACTCGGCGTCCAGGTCACCTACAAGCGCAACCCCGACTGGTGGGGCAAGGAC
Source organism: Tabrizicola sp. (assembly GCF_030694085.1). Taxonomy (GTDB): domain Bacteria; phylum Pseudomonadota; class Alphaproteobacteria; order Rhodobacterales; family Rhodobacteraceae; genus Tabrizicola. The sequence goes on from NZ_JAUXZE010000042.1 coordinate 104,692, forward strand.
CTGCCCTTCAACCGTGGCCAGTGGAACTTTGACCAGATCCGCTACGACTACTACGCCAACCCCCAGGCGATCTTCGAGGCGTTCAAGGCGGGCCAGGTCTCGGCCTACCGCGAGGCGAACGTGGCCAAGTGGCAGTCCTCCTACAACTTCCCCGCCGTCCAGTCCGGTGACGTGATCAAGGCGGAAATCCCGCATGGCCGCCCCTCGGGGATCGAAGGCTTCGTGATGAACACCCGAAAGCCCATCTTCGCCGACTGGCGCGTCCGCGAGGCGCTGATCCTGGCCTTCAACTTCGAATTCATCAACAAGACCCTGAACGCAGGCGCCCTGCCCCGCATCCCGTCCTACTTCGGCAACTCCTTCCTTGCGATGGACCCCGGCAAACCCGCCGATGGGCGCGAGCTGGACCTCCTGCAGCCCTTCGCCGCCGAACTGCCGCCCGGCGCGATCGAGGGCTACGCGCTTCCGGTCTCCGAAGGCGACCAGACCAACCGCAAGAACATCCGCGCCGCCGCGAATCTCCTGGAGGAAGCGGGCTGGACCGTGGGCGATGACGGCATCCTGAAGAACGCCAAGGGCGAAGCTTTCGCCTTCGAAATCCTGCTCGTCACCGGCCAGGATGAGATGGGTTCGGCCGCCGAAGTCTATATCGAGGCGCTGAAGGCGCTTGGCATCCAGGCCCGCCTGACCAAGATCGACGACGCGCAATACAAGGACCGGACCACCAACTACGACTTCGAGATGACCCACTACATCCGGTCGCTGTCCCTTTCGCCCGGCAACGAACAGCTTCTGTACTGGGGTGCCCCCGGTGTCACCGAACCCGGCACCCGCAACTGGATGGGCGTCAACTCTCCGGCTGTCGAGGCGATGATCGCCGCCATGCTCAAGGCCCCGAATTCCCAGGAATTCACCGCCGCGACCAAGGCACTGGACCGCGTCCTGACTTCGGGCCGCTTCGTGATCCCGATCTGGTATTCCGACCTTTCCCGCTTGGCATACTCCTCCGACCTGAAGTATCCCGAGAAGATACCGCTTTACGGTGACTGGACGGGTTTCCTGCCCGACACCTGGTGGTACGAGGCAAAGTGAAAGAGGCAATGAGCATGAAGAAACTGGCACTTCTGGCCGTCCTGGCCTCCCTGGCAGGCTGCAATACCATTGCTGGCGTGGGTGAGGACATCTCGGGCACCGCCCGCACGGTGCAGAACACCTTCTGACGGTGGGGCCGGTTTCGCGGCGCGTGCCGGCATGAGGCAAAGCCGGGACTGCCCGGCTTGCCAATTCCCGCCGGGCGGCTGCCGTGCCAGTCCGGTTCCTGCCGGTCCGGGTGTTGTCCGTCCGGTTTCACACCAGGGACGTGACCCATAGCAGAGTCGCATCCTCTTCGGACAGGCTGATGACGTTGTGCCCCATCGCCGCGTCGTAATACGCGCTATCGCCCCTGCGCAGTTCGACCGGCTCGTAGAATTCCGTGTAAAGCCGGATCACTCCGGTCAGGACGTACAGGAATTCCTCGCCGTCGTGGCGCACCCAGCCGTCAAACTCCTCCAGGTCCCGCGCCCGGATCACCGCGCGGTAGGGCAGCATCTGCTTCTTTGTCAGATGCGCCGCCAGCAACTCGTGCTCATAGGTCACCGTGGCCTGTGACTGCCCGTCTCCGGCCTTTGTCACCGCCATCCGGCCCATGACCTGCTGCCTCGACGGCGGCGTGAAAAGCTGCGGCACGCTGATCGACAGCCCCCCGGCCAGCTTTTTCAGCGCGTCATAGGTCGGGCTCATCTGCCCGTTCTCGATCTTCGACAGAGTGGACCGCGCCAGTCCCGCCCGGTTGGCCGCCTCCTCCAGCGTCCAGCCCAAGGATCGGCGCAACTCGCGCACGCGTTCCCCCAGGTTCAGCGGCTCGACATGCGCCTCCCCGCCCGCCTCGCGTGCCACGCGGATCATGCTGTTCGGATCGGTCAGTGCCATACTTCCCCGGATAGTCGAGCCTTCCCAAGCTTGCAACTGCCGCGCGGCCTGCCTACCCCTGTCGCATGCTGTCCGAGATCGACACCCGCCCGTTTCCGACCGTGCCCCAGGACTTCAACCTTGCCGGACACGTCCTGACCAACGCTGCCGACCGTAAAAAGCCCGCCCTCACCATCCTGCACCGGGACCGGGATGAAACCCTTGCCTACGCCGACCTTCTCCGCCTGACCCAGGGCTGCGCCACCGCCCTCTGCGCCCAGGGCCTTGAACCCGGCGACCGCATCCTCCTGCGCCTTGGCAACACGCTCGCCTTTCCGATCCTGTTCCTGGGCGCGATCTGGGCCGGCCTCGTCCCGATCCCCACCTCGGCCGCCCTGACCCGGCCCGAGATCACCAAGCTCGCCGCCCTTACATCCCCCAGGCGTGTCGCGGCCGAACCGGGCATCACGCTTCCCGACCACCCTGCTCCACTCCTCACTCCCGACCTGGATCATTGGGCCACACTCCCAACCGCACCGATCCACCTCGGCGACCCTGACCGCGAGGCTTACATCATCTTCACCTCCGGCACCTCTGGCAACCCAATGGCCGTCTCCCACGCCCACCGCGCCATCCTCGCCCGCCAGACCATGCACCAGCACTGGGAGGGCCTGACGCCCCACGACCGCCTCCTCCACGCCGGAGCGCTCAACTGGACCTACACCCTTGGGACCGGCCTTCTCGACCCCTGGACGGTCGGAGCGACCGCTCTGATCCCAGCCGCCGGGACTCCCGTCACGGGGCTGCTCGCCTTGATGGCGCGCGCCAAAGCCACCGTCTTCGCCGCCGCTCCGGGCATCTACCGCCAGCTCCTTCGCGCCGACTTTCCGGCGCTGCCCCACCTCCGGCACGGCCTGTCCGCCGGAGAAACCCTGCCCGATGCCCTGCGCGCCCAGTGGCTTGCCGCCACCCGGACCGACCTGCACGAAGCCCTGGGCATGTCGGAAATCTCCACCTACCTCTCCGGCTCCCCCATCCGCCCCGCGCCCGAAGGCGCCGCTGGTTACGTCCAACCCGGCCGCCATGTCGCGATCCTGGACGACGATGGCAACCCGGTCGCGCGTGGGGCCGCAGGCGAGCTCGCCGTTTCCACGTCCGACCCCGGACTCATGCGGACCTACCTCGGCCACCCGCCGCCGCAAGGCCGATGGTTCCGCACCGGCGATGCCGCCACCATGTCCGGGGATGGGGCCGTCACCCACCTTGGCCGCAAGGACGACCTCCTAAACGCCGGCGGCTTCCGCGTCTCGCCCGCCGAGATCGAGGCCGCCTTCCACGACCTGCCCCTCACCGCCTGCGCCGCGACCCAGGTAGAGCCGACCCCAGGCACCGCGATCGTTGCGCTGTTCTACGAAGCCCCCTGCGAAATCGACATCTCGACCCTGCGCCAATGCGCCGAAAAGACCCTTGCCCGCTGGAAGCAGCCAAGGCACTACCAGCGCCTTGACGCCCTGCCCCGCACCGGCACCGGCAAGCTGATCCGCAAGGCGCTGGCCGCCCGCTACAGGAGACCCGAATGATCCCCGCCCCGATCCGCCTGGACATCTTCTCGGACCCGGTCTGCCCCTGGTGTTATGTCGGCAAGGCCAACCTCGACCGCGCGCTTGCGGCGCACCCCGACCACCCTTTCGCGATCCAGTGGCACCCGTTTCAGCTGAACCCTGACATGCCCGCCGAAGGCGTCGCAAAGCGCGCCTATCTTGAAGGCAAATTCGGCGGCAAGGCCCGCGTCGATGCGATCCACGAACGCCTGCGTGAGGTCGCGCGCGGGGCGGGCGTCGACATGGACCCAGACAAGCCGCAGCGGATGCCCAACACGCTGAACGCCCACCGCCTGATCCATTGGGCCGGGATCGAGAGCGTGCAGCCCGCCGTTGTCAGCGCCCTGATGCGCGCCTACTGGACCGAAGGCCGCGACATCGGTGACCTTGAAACTCTTGCCGACATTGCCGGGGAAAACGGCATGGACCGCGCCGCGACACTGCGCCTTCTGCAATCGGACGCCGATGCCGAAGACATCGCCGCCCGCGATGGGGACGCCCGCCAGAAGGGGGTGAACGCCGTTCCGACCTTCCTCATCGCCCAACAGTATGTGGTCAGCGGCGCGCAACCGCCCGAGACCTGGGAGAAAGTGATCGCCGAGCTGGCAGGTCGGGCCGAGTGATCCAGTCCCGCCCCTCGCAGACCGAGTTCGTGGCGCTTGTCGCCATGCTTTTCGCCACCATCGCGATCTCGATCGACGCGATGCTGCCCGCGCTGCCGGAAATTGCCGCCACCCTTTCTCCCGATGCGCCCAACGCGGCGCAACTGGTCGTGACCAGCTTCGTCCTTGGCATGGGCATCGGGACCCTCTTCACCGGCCCGCTCTCGGACGCCTTCGGGCGCAAACGCGTGATCCTGGTCGGCTCCGGCCTGTACGCCCTCGCCGCGCTGGCCTGCTTCTTCGCCCCCAGCCTGGAAGTCCTGCTTGCCGCCCGCCTTCTTCAGGGCCTCGCCGCCGCCGCCCCGCGCACGGTCGCCATCGCGATGGTCCGCGACCTTTACGCGGGCCGCGAGATGGCCAGGATCATGTCCTTCGCCATGATGATCTTCACCATCGTCCCCGCGCTTGCACCCCTGATGGGACAGGGGATCATCGCTCTGGGCGGCTGGCATTCGATCTTCCTGGCATACATCCTCTTTTCCGGCCTCTGCATGCTCTGGCTCGGCCTTCGCCAACCCGAGACCCTGCCCCTTGCCAAGCGCCGCCCGCTGCACATCGGCGACCTCTGGCGCGGCACCAAAGAGCTGTTCACGCACCGCATCATCGTCGTGTCCACCCTCCTGCAAACCCTGACCCTGGCGGCGCTCTTCGCCACGCTTTCTAGCCTGCAAGGCATCTTCGAACGCCAGTTCGACCGGGCCGAAAGCTTCCCGCTCTGGTTCGCTGTCATCGCCGTCGCCTCGATGGGGGGCAGCCTGCTGAACAGTCGGATCGTGATGACCATCGGCATGCGCCGTGTCGTCCAGCGCAGCTATGCCACGGTCCTCGTGCTGTCGCTGATTGCGCTCGCCTCCCTTGGAACGGGTCTTCTGCAGGGCAACCTGAGCTTCGCCATGCAAATGGCCTGGTGCATCGGGATTTTCTCGATGACGGGCCTGACGATGGGCAACCTGAACGCGCTGGCGATGGAGCCTGTCGGCCACATCGCCGGCCTTGCCGCCTCGGTCATCTCGTCGATCGCAACCGTTGGCTCGGTGATGCTGGCGATCCCGGTAGGTCTTGCCTTCAACGGCACGTCGACACCGCTTCTGATCGGAGCCACGGGGCTCATCGCTCTCAGCCTGGTCCTGTCGCTCAAAACCCTGGGCGAGCCGCGTGCCTAGCCCTTCCGGCCCGCCTTCACCACCTCGGCCAGGTCGCGCGCGATGTTGAAGGCGCCCTTGATCCGGTCGGCTTCGGTCTTCATCTCGCCGGTCAGGACAATCTTGTTGCCATTCACCCGCGCCGCCGGTCCTTGCGCCTTCAGGAAATCGACCAGCCCTGCGGGATTGGCGAACTTGTCGCCCCGGAACTGAACTGTCGCCCCTTTCGGCCCGGCGTCCAGCTTGGAAATCCCCGCCCGCTTGCACATCGCCTTGATCCGCACGATCAGCATCAGCGTGTTCACGTCCTTCGGCAGCGGCCCGAAGCGATCGATGAGCTCGGCCGCAAAACCCTCCAGCTCGACCTTGGTCGTCAGCGAAGACAGGCGCCGGTACAGGCCCAGCCGGATGTCCAGGTCTGGAATGTAGCTCTCGGGGATCATCACCGGCACACCCAGGTTCAGTTGCGGCGACCAGTCGTCATCGATGGCAGACAACCCCTGCAACTCACCAGATTTGATCTTGGCGATCGTTTCCTCCAGCATGTGCTGGTACAACTCGTATCCCACCTCGCGGATGTGTCCCGACTGCTCCTCGCCCAGAAGGTTCCCCGCCCCGCGCAGGTCAAGGTCGTGGCTTGCCAGGTTGAACCCCGCGCCAAGGCTGTCCAGGCTTCCCAGCAACCGCAACCGCTTCGTCGCCTGTGGCGTCAGCGGAGCGCGCGGCTTCGTCGTCAAATAACAATAGGCCCGTGTCTTCGAACGGCCCACCCGACCCCGGATCTGATACAGCTGGCTCAGGCCGAACATATCCGCTCGGTGAACAATCATCGTGTTCGCTGTAGGAATATCCAGACCACTTTCAACAATAGATGTCGCCACCAGCACGTCATACTTGCCGTCGTAGAACTGGTTCATCCGGTCATCCAGATCGCCGGCCGCCAGTTGCCCATGCGCAATGACGTAGGAAGCCTCGGGAACATGGGTTTTCAGGAAGTCCTCGATCTCGGGAAGATCGGCGATGCGCGGCACGACGTAGAAGGTCTGCCCGCCCCGGAACCTTTCCCGCAAGATCGCCTCGCGGATGGTGATTGTATCGAATTCGGAAACGTAAGTGCGGATCGCCAGCCGGTCCACGGGGGGCGTCGCGATGATTGACAGATCGCGCACCCCGGTCAGCGACAGCTGCAACGTCCGCGGGATCGGCGTTGCGGTCAGGGTCAGCACGTGCACCTCCGACCGCATTTCTTTCAGCCGCTCCTTGTGCGTCACGCCAAAGTGCTGCTCTTCGTCGATGACCAGCAGCCCCAGCTTCTTGAAGGTGATCCCCTTCGCCAGCAGCGCATGGGTGCCGACGACAATGTCCACCGACCCGTCGGCCATCGCCGCTCGCGTGGCATTGGCTTCTTTCGCCGCAACAAAGCGCGACAAGGGTCTGACCGAGATGGGGAATCCCCGGAACCGCTCGGCAAAGCTGCGATAGTGCTGCCGCGCCAGAAGGGTCGTCGGGCAGATCACTGCGACCTGCATCCCTGACAGCGCCGCGACGAACGCTGCCCGCATCGCGACCTCGGTCTTGCCAAAACCCACGTCGCCGACCACCAGCCGGTCCATCGGGCTGCCCTTCTCAAGGTCCGCCACCACGTCGGCAATGGCCGACAGCTGGTCGTCGGTCTCCTGATATGGAAACCGCGCCGCAAAGGCCTCCCAGATCGAATGTGGCGCTTCCAGGATCGGTGCGTGGCGCAGCGCCCGCTCGGCCGCAACCCGCATCAGCCGGTCGGCAATCTCCTTGATCCGCTCCTTCAGCTTGGCCTTCTTCGCCTGCCAGGCGCCGCCGCCCAGCCGGTCCAGCAAGCCTTCTTCATGCCCGTACCGAGACAGCAGTTCGATATTCTCGACCGGAAGATAAAGTTTGGAGTTCTCGGCATATTCCAGCATGACGCAGGCATGCGGAGCGCCAAGTGCCGTGATCGTCTCGATCCCCAGATAGCGTCCCACGCCATGCTCGACATGCACCACCAGGTCGCCGGGACTTAGCGTATCGACTTCGCGCAGGAAGTTGTCGGCCTTGCGCTTTCGACGCGGCTTGCCCACCAGCCTTTCGCCCAGCACGTCCTGCTCGGAAATGACCGCCAGTCCTGGCGCCACGAACCCGGCCTCCAGCGGCCAGACCACCAGGAAAAGCCCGCCCTTGCCCTCCGGCACCTCGCGGAAATCGGCGATCTCCCTGGCTCCGGTCACGCCATTGTCGACCAGAAGCCCCTTCAACCGCTCACGCGCGCCGTCGGACCAGGACGCGATAACCACTTGGCCCGACTTCGACAACGCCTGAACATGGTCGGCCAAAGCCTGGAAAAGATTGATCTTTTCTTGCTGCCGTTCGGGTGCGAAATTTCGCCCTGCCCGCGCGCCTGCATCCAGTACCCCCGGACCGGGGCTTTGGGCCAAGGGCGACAACTGCATGACACGGGCAGAGGCTACCGCTGCCTCCCACCCGGCATCGTCCAGGTACAGGTCCTCGGCTGGTACCGGCTTGTAGACCGTGTCGATGCGCCCCTTGACCCCCATCGCCTCGTGGCGCGACTCGTAGCTGTCCGCAATCCCTTCCCACCGCGACAGCCGCGCCGCAGTGACCTGATCGTCCAGCAGCACCGAGGCTCCCGGCAGGTAATCGAACAGTGTCTCCAGCCGTTCGTGGAAGAATGGCAGCCAATGCTCCATTCCCTGATGCTTGCGACCGGCGCTGACCGCTTCATACAAGGGATCGTCCGTCCCGGCGGCGCCAAAACTGATCCGGTAGTTCTGACGGAACCTGGCTATCGCAGCTTCGTCCAGGATCACCTCGGAAACCGCTGAAAATTCTACTCTTTTAAGCTTTTCCGTCGTCCGCTGAGTTTCGGGGTCAAAGCGCCGTGCGCCGTCCAGCACGTCGCCAAAGAAATCCAGCCGGATCGGACCCCCGCGCCCCGGCGGGAAGATATCGACGATCCCGCCGCGCAACGCATAGTCCCCCGGCTCGGCGACGGTCGAGACCGGCGTGAACCCCATCCGCGCCAGGAAACCCTTGAGCCGGGCCTCATCCACGCGCTCGCCCACCGAAGCCCGAAACGACGCGGCCTTCACCACCTGCCGCGTCGGCACCTTCTGGGTTGCCGCATTCAGCGTGGTCAAAAGGACAAATGGACCGGAAAGCCCATCAGCAAGCGCCGCCAAGGTCGCCATTCGCCGCGCGCAGATCTCGGGATTGGGGCTGACCCGGTCAAAGGGCAGACAATCCCAGGCCGGAAAGTCCAGCACCACGACCTCGGGCGCCATGACCAAAAGGGCCGCACGCATCGCCTCGGCACGCTTGTCGTCGCGTGCAACATGCACGACCGGCTGGCCGCGGCCCAGCTCGCGGACAACAATCCGGGCATCGAAGCCCTCGGGCGCTCCGCCCATCAAGATGCGTTCGGCTGTCATGGGTCCCGAAGATCCCCGGTCAGGTCCGGTCAGTTGAGTATCGACACGCTGAGGTTCTGCCAGGTGCCATAGAAGGCGGTGACGGTGATTGCCAGCATGCCGATCACCTGCACCACCCTGCGATGAATGGTTAGCCTGCGGAAAAGTGCCTCGCCCGTAGCGGCCTCGGCGACGATCCGCCGGCTGGCACGAACCGAGGCCCAGACCACCAGGAGGATCGGCGCAAACAGAAGAAGAAGGGCCTGGGCAAACTCGATGTCATACCAGAAACCCAGAAGCAGAAGCGCCGTCACCCAGAAGGCCGAAAGGGCCACGATCAGCAATGCGCCACTGTCGACAACATTCAAGAGCCGGTTGATGTTGATCCGCACCAGGTCCTCGACATCCGCCTGCGCCTGCCCCCCTTCGCGGCGGGCGCGCTGGATCATGTCATGCGGCACCCCTAGCACCCAATGACTGACCGAGGACCACATCGCCGCCAGCGCGATCCAGTACCAGAGGTTGGAGAACGACCTCAGGTCGATGACTTCAAGCGCCGTATCCAGGACATCCAACCGTCCGGTCTCCTTCGTGTATCATCGTGCCACGCATAGATATCTTGAGGCGGCTGTCTTTCCATGTCAGGCAGAAGCAAAAGCCGCAAGCCCCTTGATCGGGACGGAAAGGAGCCAGCCATGCAACTCACACAGGGGGCACACCCTGTCACCCGGTTCCGTCGCCTCCGCCGCACGGCCGCCTTGCGCAACCTGGTCCAGGAGACCACGCTGACGACGGGCGACCTGATCTGGCCGGTCTTCTTGTGCGACGGAGTGAACCAGCGTCAGCCCGTCGTCTCGATGCCGGGGGTGGAACGTCGGTCGCTTGACCTGGTGGTCGAGGCGGCGGCCGAGGCGGCGGCGCTTGGCATCCCCGCGATCTGTCTTTTCCCTTACACCGACCCGTCCCTGAAGACTGCCACCTGCGAAGAGGCCTGGAACCCCGAGAACCTGACCAACCGCGCGATCCGGGCAATCAAGGCGCAAGTGCCGGACATCGCGGTGATGACTGACGTGGCTTTGGACCCCTACAACGCGCATGGCCATGACGGGCTGGTGGTCGACGGCATCATCCTCAACGACGAGACGGTCGTGGCGCTGGTCAAGATGGCGCTGGCCCAGGCCGATGCGGGGGCCGATATCCTGGGGCCGTCCGACATGATGGACGGCCGGATCGGTGCGATGCGGTCGGCGCTGGAATCCGCAGGTCACAAGGACGTGGCGATCCTGTCCTATGCCGCCAAGTATGCCAGCGCGTTCTATGGGCCGTTCCGCGATGCGGTTGGGGCCTCGGGTGCGCTGAAGGGCGACAAGAAGACCTACCAGATGAACCCTGCCAACAGTGACGAGGCGATCCGGCTGGTCGCCCGCGACCTGGCCGAGGGCGCGGACATGGTGATGGTGAAGCCCGGCATGCCCTATCTCGACATCTGCCACCGCGTGAAAGAGACCTTCGGAGCCCCCACCTTCGCCTACCAGGTCTCGGGGGAATACGCGATGATCCAGGCGGCGGCGCAGAACGGCTGGATCGACGGCGAGAAGGCGATGGTCGAAAGCCTGATGGCCTTCAAGCGCGCAGGCTGCGACGGGATCCTGACCTACTATGCGCCCGCCGTGGCACGGCTGCTGCGGGGATAGCTCACGACGGTTCCGCCGGGGCCCAAATTCCTTAAGCAAGAAACTTGGTCCCGGTCGCAGCCGCCGCGTTCAGCTCAACAACCCCTGCACCGTATTCGTCAGGTCGTTCAGCGAGAACGGCTTCGGCAGGAAGACCGAGTTCGGCACCCGCGCCTGGTCTTCGGCCAGTCCATCCTCGGCGTAGCCAGACATGAACACGACCTTCACCCCCGGTCGGTCCAGATGTGCGCGCCGGACCCAGGCGGGACCATCCATTCCGGGCATCACCACGTCGGTGACGAAAAGATCGACATGCAGCGACTTGTCGTCAAGCTTGGCCAGCGCCTCTTCGGCATTCGCTGCCTCCAGCACCGTGTAGCCGCGCAAGGAAAGCGCCCGGCTGGCGAAGGCGCGGACCGAGGCCTCGTCCTCGACCAGAAGGATCACCCCGTCCCCCTGCTTTGCGGCCACCCGCCGCACTTCGGCCACCGGGGCCAGCTCGTCGCCCTCGTAGACCGGGAAGAAAAGCGAGAAGGTCGTCCCTTCGCCCACCACCGAATCGACAAAGATGTAGCCACCGGACTGCTTGATGATGCCGTAGGCCATCGACAGGCCCAGACCCGTCCCCTCGCCCACGCGCTTGGTCGTGAAGAAGGGCTCGAAAATCTGCCGCAACTGGTGTTCGGGGATGCCTGTTCCGTGGTCGGCAACCCGGATCACGGTGTAGTCTCCGGCGGGCACTGTTGCCCGGTCGCGCTTCATATCCTCTGCCAGCGTCACGGGTTCGGTCTCGATCCGAATACTGCCACCGTTCGGCATCGCGTCGCGCGCATTGACCACCAGGTTGATCAGCACCTGCTCGACCTGCCGCTTGTCCGCCCGGATCATCCCCAGACTCTTGCCGACGTCCCGCCCCAGGTGCCCCAGCGAAAGCTCGACCTTGTCGACCATCAGCCGGTTCAGAAGATGCGTAAGATCCGCCAGCACATCCTCAAGGTCGATCACTTCGGGATTCAGCGTCTGCTTGCGCGAAAAGGCCAGAAGCTGCCCCACCAGAGAGGCCGCCCGGTTCGCGTTCTGCCGGATCTGCTCCAGATCGGCAAAGTCGCTGTCCTCGCGGCCATGCCGCAACAGAAGCAGGTCGCAGTGACCCGAGATCGCCGTCAACAGGTTGTTGAAGTCATGCGCAATTCCTCCTGCAAGCTGCCCGATCGCCTGCATCTTCTGGCTTTGGGCGAACTGTGCCTCCATCGTCTTCAGGCGGGTCGCGTCGTTCAGGATCGCAAGCCCCCCCGGCCGCCCGCCATCGACATAACGGCGCAGCGTGATCTGCAAGAACCGCTCTTCCTCGCCGCGCACCCGCAGCACTTCGGACCCGCCGGGATGCCGCCCCGCGACCACGTCCGCCAGCCATTCCGAGACCGGACGCCCCAGCCCCTCGAACAGGTCATGGAACATGGCCGCCCGGATCTCGCCCTTCCAGATCAGCTCGCGCGCGGCGTGGTTTGCGATCCGCATCACCCCGTCGGGGCCAAAGGTCATGATCGCGACCGGCACCTCCTCCAGGTCCGAGCCCACGGCCATCGGCGCCGGCCGGTCGTTGCGGTCGTAGACCTGACCCTCGCGCGGCAGGTCCACCTCGTCGGCGCGCCAGAAAAAGCGGTCCTCGCTGGCCCGGTGCACTGTCAGTCGCAGGATCACCCCGTGGCTGATCAGGTCCTCCTGGGCCGAGCCCGTGGCCTCTGCCGCCTTCTGCAGGCGCAGCATCAACTCGCCGGGGCTTAGCACATGGCGCTCAAGTGCCTGGTGCAGGGCCCGCACCTCCGCCCCGAACCGCGCCTCCGCGGCCTCGTTTCGCAAGATCAGCTGTCCCGCGAGATCGGTCAGGAAGCAGGGGGCCGGATCGGCCGCAAGCAACCGGAAGGCAGCAAGGTTCGTCGCCTCCTTCGGACGGCGGCCAAGCATCAGCCAGAAGGCGATCCCCAGGCCGATCGCGACCAGCACAAGACCGGCCATCAGACGCGCCACCCCATCCGAGCGGGCAGTCAGCGCCCAGGCCAGGACCAGGCCCAGACCAAGCAGCCCCAGTGCCAGAAGAACACCAAGCCCGACGCGTTCAACCTGCCCCCGACCTGCCAAATTGGCCCTCCGCCCCTGCCTTGATCCGTTCCAGACTGGTTCGGACCATCGCCGGACAAGGTTAATCGACTGTTAACTCGGCCCGGAAGCACGCCCAGGTTGCACCCGGGATGTCAGCTTCTCTGTAGAAGTGCAAGATAGAAGCCATCGCCCCCCTGCAAAGGGGTGAAGGCGTGGTCGCGCTGCAACCTCCAGCCGGGATGACGGGTCAGGAACGCCTCGACCTGCGCGCGATTCTCGCGCGGCAAGAGTGAGCAGGTCGCATAGGCCAGCCAGCCCGCAGCTCCGACCATCGGCGCCACCCGGTCCAGGATTGCGGCTTGGGTGGTCAGGACCTGCTCCAGCATCTCCGGCGTCAATCGCCACTTGCCTTCCGGGTCGCGCCGCCAACTGCCCGATCCCGAACAGGGCGCATCGACCAGCACCAAGTCATAGGGTGCGGCTGCCTCGGGCCGCTCGGTCCGTTCCACCGTCACCCCGGCGCGCCTGGCCCGCTCTGGCAGGTCCGTCATCCGCCTGGGGCTGGCGTCATGCGCCCACAGCCGCAACTTCGACCGCGCCGCCATCGCCAGAGTCTTGCCGCCACCGCCCGCGCAATGATCCAGGACCTTCATCCCGTCGGCCAGCGGCAGTGCCTCGACCACCGCCTGCGACGAGGCATCCTGCAACTCGACCAGTCCCTCCTGGTAGGCCGTGGAACCTTGCACCTTGCGCGCGTTCCCGGTGACCTCCAGCGACGTTGTCGCCAGCGGATGCGGCACCGCCTTGATCCCGTCCGCGTCAAGCGACGCCTGCGCCCCTGCCAGGTCCGTCTTGCCCAGGTTCACCCGCAGAAAGACCGGCGCCCGCGACCGCAGCGCCTCGGCCACCGGGGCTGTGTCCGTGCCCAGGCCCTTGCGCAGCTCGGGGATCAGCCAGACCGGCAGGTCCAGCCGCTCCTCTGCGTCAGGCTGCCGCTCTACCTCCTCCGGGGCCGGAACTGCCGGGGCATGACCCTCGCCCGTGAACAGCGCCTCCTGTCCCGCTTCGCGCATCAGTCCCAGAACCAGCCCGCGCCCGGTGAGCCCACCCCCCCGCGCCGCGGACGAGGCCCGCTTGCGCAGCGCATCATAGACCAGATCCCGCACGGCCGCCCGGTCGCCCGATCCCGCAAAGCGGCTGGCCCGACCCCAGTTGGTCAGGGCCCGCTCGGCGGGCTCTCCGCCAAGCACGCGGTCCAGCACCGCGATCGCAGCGGAAAGACGCGCCCCTGGGGTCATGACCCTGGCCTCGCACGGCGGAAACCGAAAGGCGCGCCTGTGTTGCATGCGATGTTCAGAGCCGACATTTCTTCTCCAGCCTTTTCTCAACGCCGTCATTCGAACCGGCGGGCGTTGATTCACCATTCAATTTCTGAGTTTCTGTTCGAAAGATGTATGCTGGAGGTTGGTTTGACGAACAAGACGCTTACTGCCACTCTCATTTGTGCCTTGACCACACCAGGGTTCGCTGGCGGCCCAGTCATTGTTGACGAAGAGTCCGAAATTGTCGCCGAACGTCCTGCTTCATCAATGAACCAGGCGCTCATACCGCTGCTTTTCCTTGTTGCCATCGGGATCGCTGCATCGGGTGGATCATCCGGGCAGACTGATTCAACAAATACCAACTCCGGCGAGCAAATCGATTGACGGCAACGGCGCGGTCAGTCCAACCTGATTGACACCACCTTCGACACGGGGATTACGATTGATATGAAGAAGACTGTGACAGCCACCCTCCTGTGTGCTTTGGCGACCCCGTCGTTTGCTGGCGGTCCGGTCATCATTGCCGAAGACCCCGAAGTGGTGGCCGAACGCCCGGCATCCTCCCTCAATCCTATCGTGCCATTGCTCATATTGTTGGCCATCGGCATTGCGGTTTCGGGCAATGATGATCCTGCTCCCTGCACGCCCAACAGCGGCGAATCCTGCTAGCCATCAGCCAGTAGCGTCAAGTCCCCACCGCGTTAGGGCGCCTCTGCATTGCTTGCATCGCGGTGGTGTTGGCTTTCAGAACAGTCTTCCGCTCTGTAGTGGCCGACCCAAGTCCGACTGATTTGACATGACCAACGGGACGTGGCGCTCCCCCTGTGTGAAAGACGGAACTTTCGCTTCATGTCAGACGACCATAGCGCTGATCTTGAATCGATGGACTGGGACGCGATTTATCGTGACCGGATTCACCCATCACTTGCTGTCACCGCTGGGGCAACGACGGCGGCACGCTGGATATTCGTTTGTGGACAGCAAGGCAGCGGCAAGACCACGCATATCAACCAGTTTCTCGCCGAACTGGGACCGGACCAAAGCCAGCGGATCTGCAGCGACGATCTCTCTGCGCTGCTGCCCGAACTCTACACTGACCCTGACGACCCGGACTTGCTACCCACGTTGGACGAATTCCGGGGCCAGATCCGTCAAGGCTATATTGATGCCCTCGTCGATCACGCAATCGGATTGCGGGCACATATCGTCTGGGAACTTCCCAGCCCCGGCAACATTGAGGGTCTCGCACTGGTTGCCCGTGCACTTGGCTACCGTGTCGAATGTGTCCTTTTGGCCCTGCCGGTCGAGGAAAGCTGGCTTGCCACCATCAGACGCCGCCTCGTTGCGCTGAATGTGGAGCGGCTGACCGATCCCGCCGTCGCCTTCGAGAACGTCCTCAGTACCTGCCGCCGCTGGCCTGCTCTGGTGGCCAGAGCCGAGGATGCGCTCACCTTCGACCGCATCGCCATCATCGACCGTGATGGTCTGGTCTGCTTTGAAAACACCGTCGAGATCAGTGGATCGGGCCGCCAATGGGTGTCTCCACCCTTTGCCTTCGAATCCCTGGTGATCGAGCGTGCGCGCGCCCGATCCCCCAAAGATCTGTCCGACTTGATGGCTCTTTGGGACAGTCTGCTGGCGCATCCCTGGATCGCGTTCCGAAACACTCCAGCCTGGCCCTGGAACCGGCTCATGGCGTTCGACATCCACCTGCGCGCGCTTGTTGCCGATCCAGTCGCCGGTTTCGACCTGACCGACCCTGCCTCGAGTGCAGACCAGGATGCTGCCGATCTGTGGATCGCCCGACTGCGTGCCGACCTTGATGACATCATTGCCGGACCCGAGGCCACGGGCCAGACTGCCCTCGCGGCTCGGGCCGACCGCCTGGTCACCCTCGTCAGGCAGATCGCCGGTCAGCCGACCCGGTAGTTCGGGCTTTCCCGCGTGATCTGCACGTCATGGACGTGGCTTTCCTTCAGCCCAGCCCCGGTGATCCGCACGAACTGGCATTGCGTCCGCATCTCGGCGACCGTGGCGCAACCCGTGTAGCCCATCGCCGCGCGCAGGCCTCCGACCATCTGGTGAATGACCGCCGCTGCACTGCCCTTGTAGGGCACCTGACCCTCGATCCCCTCGGGCACCAGCTTGTCACTGGCCGCATCCTTCTGGAAATACCGATCCGCCGACCCCCGCGCCATCGCGCCAAGCGACCCCATCCCCCGGTAGGCCTTGAACGACCGCCCGTTCCACAGGATCACCTCGCCGGGGCTCTCATCCGTGCCCGCAATCGCGCTGCCCACCATTGCGCAAGACGCCCCCGCCGCGATGGCCTTGGCGAAATCGCCGGAATACTTGATCCCGCCATCTGCGATCACCGGAACATTTCCCGCGGCCCGTGCGCTGTCCATGATGGCGGTCAACTGCGGCACACCCACGCCCGCCACGATCCGCGTCGTGCAGATCGACCCTGGGCCGATCCCGACCTTCACCGCATCCGCGCCGGCGCCGATCAGCGCCCGCGTCGCTTCACCCGTCGCCACGTTCCCCGCCACCACCTGCACCCGGTTGGACAGTTTCTTGATCCGCTCGACTGCGCGGGCCACCCCTTCGGAATGGCCGTGCGCCGTGTCGATAACCACCAGGTCTACCCCGGCATCGATCAGCGCCTGCGACCGCTCGAACCCCGCATCCCCCACTGTCGAGGCCGCCGCGACCCGCAGCCGCCCCAACTCATCCTTGCAGGCCTGCGGGTTCAGGACCGACTTTTCGGTATCCTTGAGTGTCAGAAGCCCGGTCAGCTTGCCCTGCCCGTCCGTGACCAGCAGCTTTTCGATCCGCCGCGCCTTCATGAGGGAAATCGCCTCGGCCCGGTCCACGGGTTCACGCAGGACCGCCAGGTTCTCCGAGGTCATCATGACCCGCACCGGCGTCTTGTCATCGCTGGCAAAGCGCATGTCCCGGTTGGTCACGATTCCCAGGACCCGACCCAAATCGTCGACAACCGGGAAGCCGGTGATCGAATAGCGATCCATCAGCACCTTGGCATCGGCCAAAGTCTGGTCCGGCGTCAGCGTGATCGGCTGGTAGACCACGCCCGATTCAAACCGCTTCACCCGACGGACTTCGCGCGCCTGGGCCTCGGGATCGAGGTTGCGGTGGATCACCCCGATCCCGCCCGCCTGCGCCATGGCAATCGCCATCCGGCCTTCCGTCACCGTGTCCATCGCGCTGGACAACAGCGGAATGTTCATGCGGATCGACTGGGTCACCCAGGTCGACGTGTCCGCATCCGACGGCAGAACGCTGGATGCCGCTGGCACCAGAAGCACGTCGTCAAAGGTGAGAGCCTCACGAATCTCCATGGGTTTTCCCTCCGGGAGCAAGCCTCGTTTGGCGGTTCCCCTTTTCACGGCGCTTGGCGCAATGCAAGGCCAAATCCGCCCGCTGCCATGCCCCGCATGACGCCCCTTGCTCCCGCTTGCGGCCCATGCAGATTAGGCAGGCACAAAGGACACCCCATGCGCGTCGCCATCGTCGAGAATACCCGGATCACTCACCACGGCCAGGTCGGGGTCGCACTGCACGAACAGGCCGCGCTGATCGACCTGTGGAAGCCCTGGGCCGACAACGCCCTGCCCACGACCGACGCGGCCGATGCGCTTGTCGTCTTCGGTGGCGAGCAGTCGGCGCGCGATGACCATACCCACCCCTATCTGCCCGCGCTGGCGGACCTCATGGCCGCCTACACCGCCACGGGGAAACCCGTGCTTGGCATTTGTCTCGGCTCCCAGCTTCTCGCCCGTGCCTTCGGGGCGGAAAACCACCTCGGCACTGCGCCCGAATTCGGCTGGGTCGATGTGACCCTCACCACGGACGGCCGGGCCGACCCGGTCCTGTCGCAGGTGCCGGAAACCTTTCCGATCTTCCAGTGGCACTCCGACACCTTCACGCTGCCCGAAGGTTCCGTTCATCTCGCCCACAGCCCGACAGCTGCGCATCAGGCCTTCCGCATCGGCCGGGCGACCTATGGCACCCAGTTCCATTTCGAGGCGAGCCGCAGCGTGGTCCAGGACTGGACCCGCACCTTCCCCGATCTGACTGACCGCATGTCCCCCGGCTGGATCACGCGCCACCCCGAGCTGGCCCGCACTCGCGGCATCAAGGCCGACGGCCATGGTCTGACCCTCGCGCGGGCCTGGGTTTCGCTGATCTGAAAAGGATACCCGCCCCGGGTCCTAGGCTTCGGCCGCGTTGGTGACCGCTGCAAGCTTGCCGCCCGGCCAGCGCTTCAGGACCCACCACGCAATCGCCGGGATCACGCCCAGCCCAACCGCAGTCAGCACAAGTCCTGCCACGGTCCAGACACCGCCCACGACCAGCATCGCCGTCGCCAGCGCCGCCAGCGGAAAGGTGAACGCGCCCCACAGCGGGCTTACGCCAGCCGCGCCGACCCAGCGTGCCGAAACCGCAAGCGTTGCGGTCAACCCTGCCCCCATGACCACGAAGACCCCCGCCAGCACCGGCATCCCAAGCAGCGCCGCCACTGTCGCAATCAGCGCCGCCGGGGCGACATGTATCGCCAGCAGCGGCCGCAGCGGCGCGGGCGGCACCTGGCGCAGGAACTGCAGGGCGCTCAATCCCCAGATCACCAGCGCGACCGGCAAGGTGGCCCAGAACAAGGCCACAGCCAGCCAGCCCCACCCTGTCGCCAGCGCTGCAGGTGCCGCGACGATGAAGCCCACAAAGCTCAGGTGCCAGGTCGGGTTGACGTCACGTCCGGGCGGCGGCAGCGAGACCAGCAGCCGGATCAGTTGCACCGCAAGCGCCAGATGGCCCATCAGCGCCATGACCATCAGCGCCCAGGCCGTCTCGGGCACATAGGGCGCGATCAGCGTGGCCGAAGCCATGCCGCCCATCGTCATCGCGGCCAATCCCGACCGGCCAGGCAGGACCCGCAGGTCCTCGACTACAACGCCCGACCTTCGCCCGATCTTCGCCAGGTAGGCCACGGCCGCGAAAAGCCACAGCGCCACGGCAATCCCCGCCAGCAGGTCCGCCAGACCCTGGTCCCATCCCAGCCGGGCCAGGGCAAGGCGCAGCGCAATCACCAGCCCCAGAAGCCCCAGGATCGACGGAAAGATCGCGGGCGGCGTTTTTGCGAACATCGTCGGTTGCCGCGGGGGAAACTCGGGTGGAGGGTAGCGTTTCGGGCGTGGGGCTATTGTCATGCATGTCTCCCGACAGATTTGGTCATGGTTAAGCCTTGCTGAATGTCCACGCCCAAGTCCTTGATCTTCCTCAAACGGCTGGACCTGTCCGGCGTGGACAGATCACCGCAGAACCGGAAACCAGTCCTCCCGCAGGCGCTGCCCCGCCACCATCCCATGCCCCGGAAACGGCGGCGAGGTCGGCCCCGGCCGCGCCACGTACCGGGCATCCTCGCCGACCAGGCGCAGCGAGAACGCCCGCCGCCGGTTGGTCGTCGTGTTGCCCCGCGCCCCATGCAGCGTGCGAAAGTTGAAAGCCACCGCATCGCCCGGCTCCATTTCCCATTCCAGGATCTTCATTCCCTCCGCCTCAGGGTCCGGCACCGGAATGTAGTCGTCCTCGCCTGGATAGAAGTTGGTTTCGGACATCCACCGCGTGGGCAGCACGTCCTTCTCCCACCGATGCGACCCCGCCACACAGCGCAGCGCCGCGTCCTTCACCGGGTCCAGCGGAGACCAGAAGCTTACCGTCTGACTGCCCTCGACGAAATAATACGGCCCATCCGTATGCCAGGGCGTCGGCTTGGTCGTGCCGGGTTCCTTCACCAGCACATGATCGTGGAAGATCTGCACCCGCTCTGACCGCATCAGCCTGGCCGCAACCTCGGCCACCCCCGACTGCCGGATCACCGCCCCGAACTCCGGCACCTTCGTCCAGTTGCAATAGTCATCGAAGAAATACCCCGGTTCTCCCGGCTTCAGCGTCGCCATCTGGTGCGTCGGCGCGGCCATGTTCCGCGCCACACCCGCCCGCAGCATCTCGACCCAGTCGGCCCAAAGCCCCTTGACCAGCACAACACCGTCGCGCTGATACGCCTCGACCATGTCCTCCGTCACCGTGACCATGCGGCACCTCCCTGTTGCCGCTACCCTGCCGCGCGCGCTTGGGGGGTGCAAGGCCTGCCAAAGGGACGCCCCCCTCCCCCGGGGGGTGAGGGGCGGGGGGTGAGGGGAAGTCAGGGCAGCACGAGGCAGGTCGCGCCCAACCGCCGCAGGTCCGCCCCGGTGCCCAGCTTGAACCGCGCCAGCCCCGGCGCGGCTTCGGCATCGACCGAGCCGAGGTCCAGCCAGTGCACCCCCTCGGCCCGCAAGGCTTCGGCCGCGCGCATCAGCATGACCCCATGCACACCCGACGCCTTGGCGCCGTCTGACGCCCACCCAAGGTGGTAGGTCGCCGAAGTCCCGTGCACGACAAAGCCCATCCCTGCCCCGAAGGTCCCTGACTGCCGCCACTCCCAAAGCCGCAAGGCCCCTAAGGGCAGGGCACGCGAAAACCCCTCTGGCAGCGCCCGATACCCCCGCTGACGACGCTGTTCCCCTTCTGCCGCCAGCAGGGCCTCCATGCACTTCTGCCCGCCTTGCCGGACCCGGACCCCGCCCCGCTCTGCCGCGACCAGCCGGTTGCGCCATTTGCCGGACATCCCCGCCCGCAAGTCTGGACCAAGCCGCCAGACCGCATGGTGCATCGGCGTGATCAGCGGAACCAGGCCGAACCCGGCCACCCCTGCCTCTGGCGTCACCACCGTCACCCCCTGCCAGCGCGCCAGCCGCCGCAGCCCCGCCCGGTCCTGCCCCCCGACCCGCGAGACCAGTCGCAGGGGCCCCCGCTCCACCGCCAGCACACCATCCAGCCAGCACACACGCCCACCGCAGCCTGTCACCGCTGCGGCATAGGGCACGCTTTGCTGAAAGGCCTGGAAGCCCCCGGTTTCGCCGAAATCGAACATGCGCGCATTAACGACGATGAAACCTTTCCATGCCCTTAATGACCGTATGAAACGCGTCACGCTTCGCACGACCCCGGCCCCCACCCCGCGGCTTACCCTCTGGGTTCCCGCCTTGATCGCGCTGGCCCTTTCGCTTTTCTGGCTCGGCCTTCTCGCCCTTATCCGGCTGTGACCCGCGTTAATCTTTGACGCCACCGGCCCCCGCGGCTATGGTCCCCCGGTCCAAACCGTATTGAGTAGCCGCCCCGCGATGAACCTGAAGGAACTCGCCCAGAAGCTCGGCCTCTCGCCGACGACGGTCTCGCGCGCGCTGAACGGCTACCCCGAGGTGAATGAGGCCACTCGCGAACGGGTGATGGCCGCCGCCAAAGCGCACAACTACCACCCGAACGCCCGCGCCATCCGCCTGGCCACCGGCCGCGCGATGGCCGTGGGCCACGTCATCCCCATTGCCACCCGGCATGAGATCGTAAACCCCGTCTTCGCCGATTTCATCGCAGGGGCCGGTGAGACATATAGCCGCAACGACTATGACATGCTCCTCTCGGTCGTCCCCGACGAGGACGAGGCGCAGACCTACCGTGCGATGAAGGTGAAGGGGAATGTGGACGGCGTGATCGTCCATTCCCCGCGTGAAAACGATCCCCGCATCCCGCTCTTGCGTGAGATCGGCTTGCCCTTCGTTGTCCACGGCCGCGCCACCGGCACCACGGCGCCCTATTCCTGGCTTGACGTGAACAACCGTCGCGCCTTCCTGCGCGCCACCGACTATCTGCTTGACCTTGGCCACCGCAGGATCGCGCTGGTCAATGGTCTGGAATACATGGACTTCGCCATCCGCCGCCGCCGTGGCTATGTCGAAGCACTGGAAGAGCGGGGGGTGAAACCTGAAGCTACGCTCATGTCTTCCGACGAAATGAGCGAAGTCGCAGGCTTCCGTGCCGCCGAGCGGATGCTGGCCCTGCCGAACCCGCCCACCGCCTTTCTTGCGGCCTCGATGATCTCGGGCATGGGGGTGCGCCGCGCCATCGAAGGGGCCGGGCTGGTCCTGGGTCGCGATGTCTCGCTGATCGTCTTCGACGACGACCTCAGCTACATGAAGAACGGCGAGGGAACGCCGATCTTCACCGCCATGCGCTCCTCGGTGCGCGAGGCGGGCAAGCTGGTGGCCGAACTGCTTCTGGACCGCATCGCCAACCCGGACCAGCCGCCCGCCGAACATCTGCTGGAAGCCGAACTGGTCGAAGGCATGTCCACCGGCCCGGCGCCCCGGCGCTAGCCTGCCCGAAGCGCTTTGATGACACTGGCGCGACCTGCCGTTTCCCCGTATCACCCGTGATGATCCTTACCGACGGACCCGGCCCATGACCCTTGCAATCCTTGCCGACATCGGCGGCACAAACACCCGCGTTGCCCTGGCCGAAGGTACCTCGGTCAAGCTTGACTCGATCCGCCGCTTCCCGAATGCCGAATATCAGGCCCGCGGCCAGGACATCGCCCAGGTGCTGCGCGACTATCTGGACCAGACCGGGGCCAAGGTCTCGGGCGTCTGTGTCGCCGCTGCCGGGCCGGTCCAGGATGGCGTGGCCGAGATGACGAACCTCTCCTGGGTGATTGACGGTGCCAAGTTGACCGGCGCCACCGGCGCCTCCCGGGTGGCGATTCTGAACGACCTTCAGGCCCAGGGTCAGGCACTTGGCCATATCGCCGAGGCGAACCTCCGCCGCGTGATCGACGGGCCGCAGACCAAAGGCTCGATGCTTGTCGTCGGGCTCGGCACGGGCGTGAACGCCGCGCCCGTGCATGCCGCCGCGAAGGGCCGCGTCGTGCCGCCGTCGGAATGTGGCCATGTGAACATGCCGGTGCGGACTGAGGAAGACTTCCAGCTCATCCGCTTCATCGAGCAGAAACTCCGCGCGGAAGGCGATGTTCCCCACGCCGGGGTCGAGGAAGTCCTCGCCGGTCGCGGCCTGGCCAACCTTCACGCCTTTGCCGCCTATGCTGCGGGACATCCGTCCAGCCTGACCTCGGCCGAGGTGCTTGCGGCCCTCGATGCCGGCGACGCCATCGCTGCTCATGCCGCGAAGCTTTATGTCCATATCCTTGGCCAGATGCTCGCCGACCTTGCCCTGATCCATCTGCCCTACGGAGGGATCTATCTGATCGGCGGCATGTCCCGCGCGATGACCCCGCATTTCGCCCGCTTTGGGTTGGAAAAATCCTTCCGCGAGGCGCGCCGGGTGGACCTTCTGCAAAATGACTTCTCGGTCACCGTGGTCGAAGACGACTACGCCGCCCTCACCGGCTGCGCGGTCTACCTCGAGGCGGCAGATTGACGGATGGGTTCATGTTTTTCCATCCAAAACAAAGTGATAGGGCGCCTTCTGCAAGTAGGTCCAGCCACGACTAGCAGGCGTGCATACACGATCTAGCGACCAATCCCCAGCCGCTCGCGAATGAACTGCAGCGCCACGCCCAGGCCATCCGGCGCAATGCCGTGGCCAGTGCCTGCCATGATGTGCCCATAGGTCGGGAACCCCGCCGCAGTCAGCGCATCTCCCGCCTTCGACATGTCCGCGAACGGCACCACCGGGTCCTGGTCGCCGTGGATCAGCAGCACGGGCGGCTTCACCTTGACCTCCGCGGTCAGGACCTCCGGCCGCAGCAGCCGCCCGGAAATGGCAACGATGCCGGCAACCTCCTTGTCCCGGCGCGGAGCCACATGCATCGCCATCATCGCGCCCTGGCTGAAACCCACCAGCACCAGCCGGTCCGGCGTCAGCCCCTCGTCCGCCAGCACCCGGTCCAGAAAGCCGTTGAGGTCATCGGTCGCCGCCACCAGCCCCGCATCCGCCGCCGCCTGAGGCGAGCCGTCCAGCCACGGAATCGGGAACCACTGATAGCCGAACCCTCCCCCCGCACAACGCTCGGGCGCGTCGGGCGCGGCATAGGCCACCCCCGGCAGGTGCATAGCCATCGGGTCCGCCAGGCCCAGCAGGTCATTTCCATCCGCACCATAGCCGTGCAGAAACACAACCAGACCAACGGCCTGCCCCTTGTCGACCCCAGCACGCCCGTAGCGCAACTCCCGCATCACAGAACCCCTTCCCGATCCTTTGCCACCCGGTAGTAGGCCCAAAGAATCCGCGCCGCAACCGACCTCCAGGGCGACCAGTCCTGGGCCATCGCCCGCAACATCTTCTCCGACGGCCGCGCCTCCAGCCCGAAAAGCATCCGCGCTGCCTCCTGCAGGGCCAGATCGCCCGGAGCGAACACATCCGCCCGCCCCAAAGCGAACATCGCATAGATCTCTGCCGTCCAGACGCCAATTCCCGGCACCGCGACCAGAGTCTTCACGACCACTGCATCAGGAAAGCCCCGCAACGCATTGAAATCAATGCCCGCCTGCGCCAAAGCTCTCCCGTATTTCGCTTTCTGCCGGGACAACCCTGCTGCCCGGCAGTCGTCGTCCGACGCCGCCGCCATCGCCGCCGCCTCGGTAAGCCCCAGTCGCTCAAGCCGCCCCCAGATCGCCCGCGCCGAGGCGACCGAGACCTGCTGCCCCACGATTGCGCGCAGCAAAGCCGGAAAGCCGTCCGCCTCGCGCCGCAAGGGCAACTCCCCCACCAAGGGCAGCGCGCGTGCAAAGGCCGGCTCGCGGCGCCCAAGCCACTCGGCTCCTTCCGCAACGCAGTCCAGCGAATGAATGATCCGGCCCGGCATGTTTCATCTTTGCCCAAATATCCCCGCCGGAGGCAACCGACGTTTCCACTTGCCCCTCCGCTTGGGCAGTTCTACCGATAGCCCATGTCAAATGACTCTGCCGCCCGTCGCAACGTCCTTGTCCTCGTCGCCGCCCAAGCCATCCTTGGCGCGCAGTTGCCGATGATCTTCACCATCGCCGGCCTGGCGGGTTCGTCGCTTGCGCCGAACGTCTGCTGGGCCACGCTGCCGATCACCATGATGGTCGTCGGCTCGATGCTGACCGCGACGCCGCTCTCCATGCTGATGCAGCGTTTCGGCCGCCGGGCGGGCTTCTTCTTCGGCGCCGCCGGAGGCGCCGTCGGGGCCGCCATCGGCGCTTACGGCCTGTCGACGTCCAGTTTCACCATCTTCTGCCTGGGGGCGCTTGTGTCCGGCATCTACATGTCCGCAAACGGGTTTTACCGCTTTGCCGCCGTCGATACCGCGTCCGAGTCGTTCCGACCCAAGGCAATCAGCTGGGTCATGGCCGGCGGTCTCCTCTCCGCCGTCGTTGGCCCCCAACTGGTCAAGGTCACCGCGGACGAAATGGCCGTGCCCTTCCTTGGCTCCTACCTCGTCGTCATCGTCCTGAACCTGGTTGGCTCGTTCCTTTTCCTTGCGCTCGACATCCCCAAGCCCCGGCCTCCCGCCGAAGGAAGCCCGCTTGGCCGCAGCCGGTCCGAGCTGATCCGCAATCCGACCATTCTTGTCGCCATGATCTGCGCGACCGTCTCTTACGCGCTGATGAACCTGGTCATGACCTCCTCGCCGCTGGCGGTTGTAGGGTGCGGATTCGACACGGGCAACGCCGCCGACGTGGTGACGGCCCACGTCCTTGCGATGTATGCGCCCTCGTTCTTCACCGGCCACCTGATTGCGCGCTTCGGGACCGAGCGGATCATCGCCCTCGGCTTGACCATCCTGGCCGCTGCCGGGGCCGTCGCGATGGCTGGCGTGCAGCTGGAGAATTTCTTCATCGCGCTCATCCTCCTTGGCCTCGGCTGGAACTTCGGTTTCATCGGCGCGACCACGATGCTGACCAGCGCGCAACGCCCCGAGGAGCGCGGCCGCCTGCAGGGCCTGAACGACCTAGTGGTCTTCGGCGGCGTGACGATGGCCTCGTTCTCCTCCGGTGGGCTGATGAACTGCTCCGGCGGTTCGGTTCAGGCCGGCTGGCAGATGGTCAACCTTGCGATGCTGCCGTTCCTGATCCTTGCGGGTGGCGCATTGATCTGGCTCTGGCTGCGGCCGCAGGAAACCCGGCGCGCCTGATCGATCGCTCTTCGTCGCATTTCATGCGCTCATCGCTCGCCTGCGCGATGCGAAGAGGAGACGAAGTCGAACGAGGAGCCCTTGCCTACCAGCGCCCGCTGACGGCCTGCCACAAGAGCCCCCACCGCTTCTGCGCCTCGGGGAGTTCGGGTAAGGCTCGCCCGCCAGCTGCCTGACGCAAAAGGCCTTCCGCCTGCCAGCCCGCCAGAAGTGCTGGAGCTATTCCCTTCGGCACCGCCTTCCGCGCCTGCCGCGCCCCGGCCAGTTTCTCCAGTCCCTGCCGCGCAAGGTTCCGAGAGTTGACCCCCTGCGGCAACGGCTGCCGCCCCCGAGCCTCCAGCTCTGGTACGGCGCGTATATACATGGCCGCCGCCGTGGCCCAACCATAGGCCCGCACCGGCGTCTCTGCCGCGTCCGGCGCGCCCAGGGACCGCGCCGCCAGCCACATCAGCCCCGCGCCGGTATCCTCCAGGTAGTCGGAAAGCCCGTCCACCCCTGCATGGGAGTCACGATGGATATCCCACCGGCGCGCGGCTATCAGACGATCCATGACCTCGACCGGCAGCCCGAAGTCGCGGATCAGATCATGCAGCGGCCCTGCGACCTCGTGCGCCCGCGCGGCACCCGATGCAGTATTCTCGACCACATCGCGCCACCACTGCAGCCGCATCTCGGCGATCAGCGGCTCTTGCGTCACCCACGGCGCTCTGGCGATCTCAAGGTTGAAGGCGTAAAGCGGGAATAGCTGCGCCCGTGCCTCGACCGGCGTCGCCATCACCGCGCGGAACCGGTCCGGGTCACCGCGCTGGACCAGCGCGGCGCAAGCCGCGACACTCACTTCGGTGCCCCGAAATCGCGGATCAACTTCCACTGGATCGCATCAAGCAGCGCCTCAAAGCTGGCGTCCACGATGTTCGCACTGACCCCCACAGTGGACCAGCGCCGCCCCTGCCCGTCCTCGCTGTCGATGATGACGCGTGTCACTGCCTCGGTCCCGCCATTGGTGATGCGCACCTTGAAGTCGACCAGCTTCATGTCGTCGATGCAGGCCTGATACGGCCCCAGGTCCTTGCCTAAAGCCTTCGCCAATGCATTGACCGGCCCGCGATCGGACCCGGCCTCGTCCATGCTGTCGCTGACCGACATCATCTTCTGCTCGCCGATCTTGACCACAACGACGGCTTCCGAAAGCGAGATCATTCGATCGTACTTGTTCTTCCGCCGCTCGACCGTGACCCGGTAGCGCTTGACCTCGAAGAACTCCGGGCACAGCCCCAGCTCGCGCCGCGCGACCAGTTCGAAACTGGCCTGCGCACCGTCGTAGGCATAGCCCTGGTCCTCGCGCGCCTTCACCACCTCGATGATCCGGCCAAGACGCGGGTCCTTCGGGTCAACGGCGATCCCTGCCGCGGCGAGGCGGGCGCGCAGGTTCGACTGCCCCGCCTGGTTCGACATCGGAATGACGCGCTCGTTGCCGACCAGTTCGGGGTTCACATGTTCATACGTGGTCGGGTCCTTCAGGATCGCGCTGGCGTGCAGGCCTGCCTTGTGAGCAAAGGCCGAAGCCCCGACATAGGGCGCGCTGCGAAGCGGGACGCGGTTCAGGATGTCGTCCAGCATCCGCGAGGTCTTGAGCAGGCCCGCCAGCGCCTCACGCGTGACGCCGGTCTCAAGTCGGCTGGCATAAGGGTCCTTGAGGATCAGCGTCGGGATCAGCGTGGTCAGGTTCGCGTTTCCGCACCGCTCTCCCAGCCCGTTCAAGGTGCCCTGGATCTGCCGCGCGCCCGCTTCGACGGCGGCGAGGGAGTTCGCAACGGCGTTGCCGGTGTCGTCGTGACAATGGATGCCCAGCCTGTCACCGGGGATGCCCGCCGCAATGACCTGGGACGTGACGCGGCCCACGTCCGACGGAAGCGTGCCGCCGTTGGTGTCGCACAGGACGATCCAGCGGGCCCCGGCGTCCAGGGCGGCGTGCAGGCAAGACAGGGCGTAGCCGGGATTGGCGCGGTAGCCGTCGAAGAAATGCTCGGCGTCGAACAGGGCTTCGCGGCCTTTGGTGACAAGATGGCGGATCGAGGAGGCGATGGCGTCGCGGTTCTCGTCCAGGGTGACGCCCAGGGCGGTCGTGACGTGGAAATCGTGGGTCTTGCCGACCAGGCAGACGGCGGGGGTGCCGGCGTTCAGGACGGCGGCAAGGACGTCGTCGTTCTCGGCCGACCGCCCCACGCGGCGGGTCATGCCGAAGGCGGTGAGGGTGGCCTTTGTCTGCGGGGGGGCGGCGAAGAAGTCGGAGTCCGTGGGGTTCGCGCCGGGCCAGCCGCCCTCGATATAGTCGACCCCGAGGGAGTCGAGGGCAGTCGCGATCTGCTGCTTCTCGGCGGTCGAGAACTGGACGCCCTGGGTCTGCTGACCGTCGCGCAGGGTGGTGTCAAACAGGAAAAGACGGTCGCGGGTCATTGTGTGTCCACGGTGGACAAACCGGGATAGTCTTGCATTTGCAAGGGCTTGGATTTTTCTGTTAGTGTGGTGTTAACTTTTGAGTGCCAAAATCCTTCGAAGGATTTTGCAAATTTCTTCGAAGAATTTTGGGGTGCACGAGAGATCACTGCGGCGCCTCCAGCTTGGCCGGGTCGAAGTCGGGACGCATTTCAGCCATGACGCCTTGCGGTACTGCTTTGAGCTCCAAGCCCGCTTGCGCCGCTGTGGCCTTTATCTGATCAGCCGCGGCATAGTCCTTTTCCGCGCGACGAGCCTGCCAAACTTCGGCAAACGCTTTGACCAGTGCAAAGAACCGATCCTGATCGCCTTCTCCAGCTACGAAGACCGTACCGAAGGACGCCTCCACCTTCTTCCAACTCCAATCCGCAGTATCGGGGCCGAGCAGACCGAGCAGCTGTGCAGATGCCTTAAGCCCTGCCCAATCCCCGACGCCCGCCGCCGCATGAAGTGCGGCCAGAGCACCTGCTGTGTTCAGGTCATCCGCAAGCGCCTCTACCACCCCTGGAAGCGGTGCGGAAACTTCTATCGACCCCGTCGCCGCACGCCATTTCCTCAACGTCGCCTCTGCCTGCCGTGCCTTCTCAGCCGTCCAGTCCATCGGGCTGCGGTAATGCGTCATCAGAAGCACGAACCGGATCACCTCGCCCGGTATCCCCTGATCCAGCAAGTCCCGCACCGTGAAGAAATTGCCCAAGGACTTGGACATCTTCTTGCCCTCGACCTGCAGCATCTCGTTGTGCAGCCAATAGTGGGCGAAGTCGCCGTGCGGGTGGGCGCATGCGCTCTGCGCGATCTCGTTTTCGTGGTGCGGGAAGAGCAGGTCGACGCCGCCGGTGTGGAGGTCGATCGTGTCACCGAGGAGCGATTTGCTCATGGCGCTGCACTCGATGTGCCAGCCGGGACGGCCTTCGCTGGCGCCGCGCGGGCCGGGCCATTTCACGTCGCCGTCTTCGGCGGGCTTGTAGGCTTTCCAGAGGGCGAAGTCGGAGACGGAGTCCTTGTGGTCGGCATCGGCGACGGCGTTGGTGATTTTGAGTTCGCGCTCTCGGATGCGGGAAAGGCCGCCATAGCCGGGGAAGGACTCGATTTTGAAATAAACGGAGCCATCGGCGGCGCGGTAGGCGTTACCCTTCTCCATCAACACCTCGATCATGTTGACCTGCTCTTTGATGTAGCCGGTGGCGGTGGGCTCGGCGTGGGGGCGCAGGCAGTTGAGCGCGGCGCAATCGGCGTGGAATTTGTCGGTCCACTTCTGGGTGATTTCGGCGAGCGGGCGCTTCTCTTTTTGGGTCTGACCGATGGTGCGATCGTCGACGTCGGTGAGGTTGCGGACGTGTTTTACCTTGTCGGCGCCGAACTCGAGTTCGAGGAGGCGGCGGAGGACGTCGTTGACGACGAAGGTGCGGAAATTGCCGATGTGCGCGGGGGCGTAGACGGTCGGGCCGCAGTTGTAGAAACGGAAAACGCCGTCGGCGTGGGAGGCGCGGAGTGCGCGGATCTCCCGCGTGAGCGAGTCGAAAAGCTGGATGGCCATGAAAGAAAAAGGGAAAGAGGTTGGAACGCTGACGGAAATTCCGCGGAAGCGGAATGCTGTTTTTGCTGACGGCGCGGGGCGGGCGCCGGCGGTTGCGGGGCGAAGCCCGATCAACAACC
>NZ_JAUXZE010000044.1 GCF_030694085.1 Tabrizicola sp.
AGCCGACAATCAATCCCCATGCCATTGCCGGCGCGCTGATCCTCGTTCTCGTTCTGTGGCAGCTGGTGCTGCGCCGTCGGCGCGGCGTCCCCGGCCTGCCGGAAGGCGAGCACCCGGCCCTGAAAGTTCTGGCCACGGGCACGCATGCGGCCCTCAACCTCCTGCTGATCCTGATGGTGCTTTCCGGCGCGGCCGCCTGGATGACCGGCATCGAGGCAATCGGCGATGCCCATTCCATCGCGCGGTTGGTCCTGGTTCCGCTGGTCATCCTGCATATCCTCGCGGCGCTTTACCATCATTTCTGGCTCAAGACCGATGTGCTGCGGCGCATGCTTGGCCGGCCCTGAGGCGCGGTCCGTTCCGCGTATCGCACCCCATGACCCATGGCGGGCCGGGTCACACCCACCCGGCCGATCCCCAAACCCCGGAGGAAGACATGACGAGAAGACCGCGCAGCCAGACCGTTGCCGCCGCCGTCGCGGTGATCTTCGGCCTGCTGACCATCGTTTCGGGCGGCAGGGCGCTGTTCGGCGGCGTCGATATGGGCGCAGTGGTGCCATTCGTGCTGTGGTTCAACTTCCTTGCCGGGTTCGCCTATGTTCTGGCTGGAATCGGCCTGTGGCGCGGCGCGGGCTGGGCACCGATGCTGTCGCTGGGCATCGCGCTGGCGACAGTGGCGGTCTTTACCGCCTTTCTGTGGCATGTGGTCTCGGGGGGCGCATGGGAGGCGCGCACCATGGGCGCGATGATCCTGCGCAGCAGCATCTGGATCACGATTGCCGCACTTGCCTTTCGCGGCCGCCGCACCCACTGATCAAGGCATAAACCCAAGCCAGCCAGCGACTGCGGCCCCATGCCGCAGTCGTGCCAGCCAGGACCCTGACATGACCAAATCCTCTTCCATCGACCTGTCCATGGCCCTTTCGCTGGCCACCGTGCTGGGCCTCGCAATGGCGGCTGCCGGGCGGTGGCTGCCGGGCGAGGCATGGGCACCCATCGAGCTTCCGGGTCTGGTGCTTGCCTATCTGGCTGGTGGCCTGCCGACCGGCTGGCGCGCGCTTTCGACCCTGTGGCGCGAGCGGGTGCTGGACATCGACCTGCTGATGATCGCCGCCGCCATTGCCGCCGCAATCGTCGGTGCCCCGTTCGAGGGCGCGGTGCTGCTGACGCTGTTCAGCATCTCGACCACGCTGGAGGAACGCGCGCTTGGCCGGGCCCGCCGCGCCATCGAGGCCTTGATGGCGCTGCGCCCCGAGACCGCCTTGCGCAAGACCGCGGGCGGCGATGTCGAGGAA
>NZ_JAUXZE010000046.1 GCF_030694085.1 Tabrizicola sp.
CGGCTTCTTCTCGCGGGACCACAGCGAGGAGAAGCCGAAGGCGCACGACGAGCGACGCCGCTAGCGCAGCCGCAATCCTTCCTTGTCGAACAGCATCGCATCCCGCGCGTCAAAGCTTAACCCCACCATCGCGCCCGGTTCCAGGTTGACCTGGTCGTGGCGTTCGACGATCAGCTTTTCGCCCGAGGGCGCGGTAAGGTGGACGTAGGAGACCCCGCCCAAAGCTTCGGTCAGTTCGACGCGGTGCGTGTCGCCGGGTCCGATCTTCAGGTGCTGCGGGCGCAGGCCCACTGTCACTTCGGCCCCTTTGGCTGGTAGGCCGATGGTCGTCGCAACGGGGCCAAGGCCCTTGGCTGCGACAAAGCCGGTCTCCGCCACACCCGCCACGAAGTTCATCGCCGGGCTGCCGATGAAGCCCGCGACGAACTTGTTGTCGGGGTTGTTGTAAAGGTCGAGCGGCTTGCCGACCTGCTCGATCCGGCCCGCGCGCAGGACGACGATCTTGTCGGCCAGGGTCATCGCCTCGACCTGGTCGTGGGTGACGTAGATCATCGTCGCCCCGATCTCGCGGTGGAGGCGGGCGATTTCGACGCGCATCTCGACGCGCAACTCAGCGTCAAGGTTCGACAAGGGTTCGTCAAAGAGGAACACTTCCGGCCCCCGAACGATGGCGCGGCCGATGGCGACGCGCTGGCGCTGGCCGCCGGACAGGGCCTTGGGCTTGCGGTCGAGAAGGGGTTCCAGCTTCAGGATGCGGGCAGCCTCGGCGACCTTGCGGTCAACCTCGGCCTTGGGGTGGCCGGTCATCTTCAACCCAAAGCCCATGTTTTCAGCCACGGTCATGTGGGGATACAAGGCGTAGGTCTGGAACACCATCGCCACGCCGCGTTCGGAGGGATCGACGTGGGTCACGTCTCGCGTGCCGATGCGGATGGCGCCTGAGCTGGTCTCTTCCAGCCCCGCGATCATGCGCAGCAGGGTGGATTTCCCGCAGCCCGAGGGGCCGACGAAGACGCAGAACTCGCCATCGTCCACAGCCAAGTCGACCCCGTGGATCACCTGCACGTCGCCAAAGCGTTTGACGACATCCTTCAGCGTAACGCCTGTCATGATGTTCCTCCCCTAAACCTGTTCTGGAAAGCGCCAGCTTTCCGCTTCCGCAGCGATCTTCGCCGCGATGTCCTTGATCATCGGAGCCTGGGCCCCAAGCGCCTCCAAAGTCGTTCGCGCCGTGGTCGAGGTGACGGACAGCGCGCCCATCACCCTGCCGCCGCGCGACAGAATCGGCACCGCGCAGCAGATGATTCCCGTCTCGTGCTCTTCTGCGTCCCAGGCGTGACCCCGTTTGCGAATCGCCTCCAGCTCGGCCAGCAGCGCCTCGCGGCTGGCAAGCGTGTGGGGCGTGTGGCGGTGGAAGGATTGGCGGGCGAGCGCGGCCTCCAGCGCCTCGGGCGGCAGGTAGGCGAGCATGGCCTTGCCGACGCCGGTGCAGTAGGCGGGGCCGACCTTGCCGGCCTGGGCGAACATCTCGACCGGGCGGGCGGCGTTGCGTTTGTCGACGTAAAGGACCTGGCCCAGGTCCATCTGCGCAAGGTGGATCGTCTCGCCGGTTTCGCGAGCCAATTCATCAAGATAGGGTCGGGCGATGGGCGCGAGCGACGACTGCGCCCAGGCGGCATGGGCCAGCCTGACCAGCCGCACGCCCAATGCGTAAGTGCCGGTATCGGGGTCCAAGGTCAGCATCCCCTGGTGCGTCAGCGTCTGCAAAAGCCGGTAGAGCGTGGCCTTGGGATAGTCCGATTGGGTGAGCAAATCCGAGAACCGCACGGGGCGGCCAAAGCCTGCCACCATGTCCAGGACATCCAGCGCCTTGCCCACCGTGCCGTCTGCGTGGCCCTCGGCTCCCATCGGTCCCCTCCCGGAACGTCGTTGTTGACAGGGATAACGATAGCCGACATAGTTTTCAATATTCAAGACTAAGTTTCAAATAGTGAAACCAAACGGGAGGAAACCATGGTTCACAAACTGTCGGGCGCGATTGCGCTCGGGGCGGCGCTTATGCTGTCCACGTCGGCCTTCGCGCAGGACAAGCGCGTCGTCACCTGGAACGCGGACTACGATCCGATTCCGCTGGCCGCCGCCGAAGCCCTGATCGCCGACTTCGAGGCCGCGAACCCCGAGATCGCCGTTCAGCTGACCAACTTCGACCACGAAGCCTACAAGAACGCGATCCGCAACTTCCTGACTGCCGATGCGCCGGACCTGGCCAACTGGTATGCCGCGAACCGGATGCGTCCCTTCGTGGAAGCCGGCCTCTTTGCCGACATCTCGGACGTCTGGGCCAACAACGGGCTGATGGACTCGCTGGCGTCGTCGGTGCCGTCGTCGACCATCGACGGCAAGCAGTACGCGATCCCCTACACCTATTATCAGTGGGGCATCTATTATAACCGCGACGCTTACGCAGCCGCTGGCGTTGAAGTGCCCGGCGCCGAAGGCGTAAGCTGGGATCAGTTCCTGGCCAACTGCGAGAAGTTCAAGGCCGCCAGCATCGACTGCGTGACCACCGGCTCCAGCGCACTGTGGCCGGTTGCGGGGATCTTCGACTATGTGTCCTTGCGGACCAACGGCTACCAGTTCCACAGCGATCTGGCTGCGGGCAAGGTCTCTTGGACCTCGCCGGAAGCCCGCGCCGTGTTCGACAACCTGGGCAAGCTGCAGCCCTTCGTCACCGAGAACCATGCTGCAATCGACTGGCAGGATGCGGCCGCGATCTTCGTGCAGGGCAAGGCTGCCAACTACGTGATGGGCAACTTTGCCGTCGGCGTCTTCAAGGAAGGCGGGATGACCAACGACAATCTGGGCTTCATGGTTTTCCCCGAGATCACCGCAGGCGTGGCCCGGGCCGAGGAAGCCCCGACCGACACGATCCACCTGACCTCGGGCGCGAAGAACCCCGATGATGCGAAGACGTTCCTGGCCTACATGGCCAGCGCCGAAGCGCAGTCCAAGTGGAACGCGGCGGTTGGCCAGTTGCCGACGAACAGTGGCGCGACGGTCGACCCGGCCGATCCGTTCCTGACGGCGGGCTTCCAGGCGCTGTCCACCGCAACGGGCGGCATCGCCCAGTTCTGGGACCGCGATGCGGACGCCGAATATGCCAAGGTCGGCATGGAAGGCTTCCAGCAGTTCCTGGTGCAGCCCGAGCAGCTTGAGGCGATCCTTGCGCGGCTGGAGCAGGCCCGCACCCGCCTTTACCCGCAGTAATCCAAGGCTGATGGGCGCTCCCTTCGGGGGGCGCCTTTTTCGTTTTCCGGGGGGAAAGACATGGCACAGGCATCGCAGGCGACCGCGCCACGACGCTGGAACCAACGGACGGTGGCGCCCTGGCTGTTCCTGGCGCCGGGGCTGTTCATGTTCGGGGTCTATGTGCTGTGGCCGATCATCCAGAGCGTGACGCTGTCGTTCTACGACTGGAACGGGCTTTACAACCAGGATGGTCAGTTCACCGGGCGCTTCGTGGGCATGGGCAACTATGCCGAGCTGATGACCGACCCGGCGTTCGAGACAAGCCTGTGGAACAACCTGAAATGGCTGGTCCTGTACATGCTGGCCCTGCCCATCGGGCTCTTCATCGCGATCTTCCTGAACCAGACCGTCACCGGCATCCGGCTTTACAAGTCGCTGTTCTTCTTTCCATTCGTCATCAGCCAGGTCGTCGTCGGCCTGATCTTCGCCTGGTTCTACGCCCCGAACTTCGGGCTGTTCTACCTTTTGACCGAATCAATCACTGGCAAGGGCACAGCTATCCTCGCCAACCCCGACCTTGTCACCTATGGCATCATCGCCGCGGGGCTTTGGCCGCAGATCGCCTATGTGATGATCCTGTACCTGACCGGCCTGAACAACGTCGCCCCCGACCAGATCGAGGCCGCGCGGCTGGATGGGGCGAAGGGCTGGCGGATGCTGTGGTATGTGGTGCTGCCTCAGTTGCGGCCCGCCACCTTCATCGCGGTCATCGTCACGGTCATCGGCGCGCTGCGGTCGTTTGACCTGGTGTCGATCATGACCAACGGCGGGCCGTTCGGGTCCAGCCGCGTGCTGTCCTACTACATGTTCGAGATGGCGCTTGGCGAATACGGCTTCCGCATGGGTTACGGAGCGGCCATCGCCGTCGTCCTGTTTGCGATCATGATGATCTTCATTTCGGGCTTCATCTGGAAGATGTGGCGCGACGAGAAGGAGCGCTGAGATGTTCCCGCGTCCGATCCAGAAATCCAGCCCCGCCGCACAGTGGATCTACACCATCGCGCTGCCCATCGCGCTGATCCTGTGGCTGTTCCCGCTGCTTGGCGTGGCCTTGACCTCGCTGCGTCCGGCCTCGGACCTGGCGCAGGGGAACTACTTCGGCATGCCCTCGGGCATCGCCTGGGAGAACTACGTCTACATCTTCACCAAGACGCCCATCGGCCAGTACATGATCAACTCGCTGTGGGTCACGATCCCGACGGTGATCGGCGCGGTCAGCCTGTCGCTGATGACGGGGTTCGCGCTGGCGGTCTACGGGTTCCGGGCGAACATCCTGGTGTTCTTCATGTTCGTCGCGGGCAACTTCGTGCCGTTCCAGATCCTGATGGTCCCGGTGCGCGACATGACGCTGCAACTGGGGATGTATGACACCTGGTATGGCCTTGCCCTGTTCCACATCGCCTTCCAGACCGGGTTCTGCACATTGTTCATGCGGAACTTCATCAAGGCCCTGCCCTACGAGCTGATCGAGGCCGCGCGGGTCGAGGGCGTCACCGAATGGCGCATCTTCTGGTACATCGTCCTGCCCCTGATGCGCCCGGCCATCGCGGCCCTCAGCGTGCTGGTCTTCACCTTCATCTGGAACGACTTCTTCTGGGCCACCGTGCTGACGCAGGGCGTCGACAGCCAGCCGATCACCGCGGGCCTGTCGTCCCTGAACGGCCAGTGGATCGCGCAATGGCATCTGGTTTCGGCGGGGTCGATCCTTGCGGCGCTGCCGCCGGTCGCGATGTTCTTCCTGATGCAGAAGCACTTCATCGCGGGGCTGACGCTTGGGGCCGTGAAGTAATGCAATGGCGTGTTGATACGCAGGGGCAGACCATTGCCCTTGCGACCGAAGGCGGGGTGCCAGAGGTCATCTACTGGGGTCCCGCGCTGCCCGAAGCCGAAGACTTGGGCCAGCTTGCCCTTGCCGCCCGGCACGATCTGACGGGCGGGATGCTGGACATCCTGCCGTCCCTTTCCCTGTCGCCCGAGCCGGGCCGCGCCTTCCAGGGTCAGCCGGGGCATGTGCTGGCCGAAGCCGATGGGACTCTGCTGTTGCCCGCCTTCCGCTTCGACCGCGCCGAAGTTTCTCCGGGTCGGCTGGAGCTGATCTCCACCGCCCCCGGCCTGATGCTGAGCCATGTGCTTCAGGCCAAGACGACCGACACCATTACGCTGCAAACGCGGCTTACCGCCGACCGGCCAATCCGTGTCCAGTGGCTCGCCGCGCCCGTGTTGTCCGCGCCGCAATCGGGCGACATGATCGACGTCCACGGCAAATGGGTGGGCGAGTTCCATCTGATCCGCTCGCCGTGGTCCCCCGGCATCCGGTCCCGCGAGACGCGGACGGGGCGGTCGGGGCAGGAGCATCCGCCCTACCTGATCCTTGCGGGCGATGGCTGCACCAACATCCGCGGCGAGGCTTTGGCGCTGCATTACGCCTGGTCCGGCGGGCATCGGATGGTCGCCGAAGAGCTGCCGGACGGTCGCCGTCTGGTGCAGTTCGGCCACCCGCTGGGGGCCGAAACGGAAGCGGGCACGCACTTTGAGACCGCCGAGCTTATCGCCTGCGCCTCGACCACGGGTCTGAATGGCATCGCCACGGTGTTCCAGCGCGACTTGCGCGACCGGGTGGTGCAGTGGCCCGACCCCTCGCGTCCGCGTCCGGTGCATTACAACTGCTGGGAAGCCGTCTACTTCGACCACAAGCTTGAAACGCTCGCCGAATTCGCCACCCGCGCTGCGGCACTGGGGGCCGAGCGGTTCGTGCTG
The DNA here is from genome assembly GCF_030694085.1 of Tabrizicola sp. Lineage (GTDB taxonomy): Bacteria > Pseudomonadota > Alphaproteobacteria > Rhodobacterales > Rhodobacteraceae > Tabrizicola. The sequence continues at coordinate 6,067 of NZ_JAUXZE010000046.1, forward strand.
GATGACGGCTGGTTCGGGCGGCGCGATGACGACACCTCCAGCCTTGGCGACTGGACCATTGACCGGCGGAAATGGCCCGAGGGGCTGCATCCGCTGATCCGGCATGTTCACAGCCTGGGGATGACCTTCGGCCTCTGGTTCGAACCCGAGATGGTGAACCCGAACTCCGACCTTTTCCGGGCGCATCCCGACTGGGTGCTGGGGCCTGCGGACCAGACCACGGGCCGCAACCAGCTGGTACTGAACCTGGCACTGCCCGAGGTGCGTGAAAACCTTTTTCAGAAAGTGTCAGCGGTGCTGGCCGACTACCCCATCGACTATGTCAAATGGGACCACAACCGATTGCTGCCTGTGGTGGATGCGGCCCAGACGCGGGGCATCTATGATCTGATCGACCGACTGCGCACGGCACATCCGACGGTCGAGATCGAAAGCTGCGCTTCAGGTGGCGGGCGGATCGACTCTGGCATCCTCGCGCGGACGCAGCGGGTCTGGCTTTCCGACAGCAACGACGCGCTGGAACGCCTGCGGATGCAGCACGACGCGGCGCTGTTCCTGCCGTCGGCGATCACGGGAAGCCACGTCGGGCCGCGGCACTGCCATACCTCGGGCCGCGTGCTGCCGATGGCTTTCCGCGCCTGGGTCGCCGCCCAGCGGCATATGGGGTTCGAGATGGACCTGCGCGAGTTGACCGAGGATGAGACGCTGACCCTGGCGCGCGTCACCGCCTGGTACAAGGCGAACCGCGACTGGATGATGGCGGGCCGGGTCCTGCGGCTGGACAGCGACGATCCGGCGGTGACGGCAGAGTTGCAACTTGCCGCGGGGGGCGACCGCTTCGTGGTCTTTGCCGGACAGGCGGAAACCAGCCGCCAAAGCCTGCCACGCCCCTTGCGCCTGACCGGGCTGGAACCCGAGGCGCGGTACATGGTTTCCCTGCTCAACACCGAGGACGCACCACGCCAGTCGCGCGGGCCGAACGCGTTGAAGTCTGGCCCCTTGACGCTGACAGGCCGGATGCTCATGACGAAGGGCATTCTGTTGCCCGTAGCCTGGCCCGCGACGATGTGGGTTGTCGAAGGAAGAAAGCTGTGACCGATCCCGTCTTCCCCGACCTGAAGGGCAGTTCCGTCTTTGTCACCGGCGGTGGCTCCGGGATCGGTGCCGCGCTGACCGAGGCGTTCCTGCGCCAGGGCGCGAAGGTGGCGTTCTGCCAACGGTCGGACGGCACGGCCTTTTGCGGCGCGATGGAGGCGGCGACGGGGAACCGCCCGCTATTCCTGCCCTGCGACATCTCGGTGGTGGATCAGTTGCAGTTGACACTGGCAACGGCGGCAAAGGCACATGGGCCGATCACGGTGCTGGTCAACAACGCCGCGAACGACCAGCGGCACGAGACGTTGAAGACCGATCAGGCCTTCTGGGACTGGTCGATCAACGTCAATCTGCGGTCCTATTTCTTCGCCTGCCAGTCGGTGATCCCGGGGATGCAGGCAGCGGGGGGTGGGTCGATCATCAATTTCAGTTCGATCAGCTTCATGATGGCCGACAAGGGCTATGCCGCTTACATCACGGCAAACGCTGGCATTGTGGGGATGACCCGGACGCTGGCGCGGGAATTCGGGCCGGACCGGATAAGGGTGAACGCGGTGGCTCCTGGCTGGGTGCTGACCGAGCGGCAGAAAGAGCTGTGGGTCACGCCCGAGGGTCTGGCCGCCTATCTTTCGCGGCAATGCCTTCCCGACCCGATTGCGCCCGAAGATGTTGCGGGGACGGTGTTGTTCCTGGCGTCGGATGCGGCGAAGATGATGACCTCGCAGACCCTGATCCTGGACGGGGGGTATATTTCGTCATGAGTGATGTGGCACCCGCCTGGATCGCCGTCGATTGGGGCACGTCGAACCTGCGCGCCTGGGCGATCGCGGGGGATGGACAAGTGCTGGCTGAGGCTGTCAGCGACGAGGGGATGGGGAAGCTGTCGCGTGAGGGGTTCGAGCCAGCCCTGTTGCGGCTGATCGGGCCGTGGTTGGCGGGCAAGGCCCCTGTGGTCGCCTGTGGCATGGTGGGCAGCCGTCAGGGCTGGTGCGAGGCACCCTATCGGACGGTCCCTTGCACTCCGCTGGACATTGCCGGGCAGGTGATGGCGCCCACGACCGACCCACGACTGCGGGTGTCGATTGCGCCGGGCTTGAAGCAGACCAGCCCAGCCGACGTTATGCGTGGCGAGGAAACGCAGATCGCGGGCGCGCTGCGGTTGCTGCCGGGGTATGACGGCGTGCTGTGCCTGCCGGGGACACATTCCAAGTGGGTCCACATCAGCGCAGGCGAGGTGGTCAGCTTTCAGACCTTCATGACCGGAGAGATGTTCGCGCTGTTGTCCGAAGCCTCGGTCTTGCGGCACGGGATGCAGGGCGAGGGCTGGAACGACGCGGCCTTCGACGCAGCGGTGTCAGACGCGCTGTCGCGGCCCGAACGGCTGGGTGCGCGGCTGTTTTCGTTGCGGGCCGAAGGGCTGATCGCCGGGCTGTCCCCCCAGGCCGCCCGCGCCCGGTTGTCGGGGCTGCTGATCGGCACCGAACTCGCTGCCGCCAAACCCTACTGGCTGGGCCAGCGCGTCACCCTGATCGGGGCCGAGAAGCTGTCCGCCGCTTACGCCCGTGCGCTTGAGCTTCAGGGCATCGAAGCCCATCGCCTGAACGCCACCGATTGCACGCTTGCGGGCCTTGCCTCGCTTTTCCCCCAGACCGAGGGCGCCAGATGACCCCCAAGACTGACATGCGCAACCTGATCGCCATCCTGCGCGGGATCACCCCGCCAGAGGCCGCTGCTGCTGCCCTGACTTTGGTCGCCGCGGGCATCACACGGATCGAAGTCCCGCTGAACTCGCCCGATCCTTTCGCCTCGATCAAGGCAATGGCGGCGGCCACACCAGACGCCGAGATCGGCGCGGGAACGGTTCTGACGGTCGAGGATGTCAGCAGGGTCAAGGCGGCGGGCGGGAGCCTTGTCGTCTCGCCCAACTGCGACCCAGAGGTCATCATGGCCACCCGGGCGCAGGGAATGGCCTCCTGGCCCGGTGTGATGACGCCGACCGAGTGCTTCGCGGCGATCAGGGCCGGGGCGACGGGGTTGAAGCTGTTCCCCGGCAGCCTGATCGGACCCGAGGGGCTGAAGGCCCTCCGCGCCGTTCTGCCCCGGGACCTGCCGGTCTATGCCGTCGGCGGAGCGGGCCCGGCGAACTTCGCCGATTGGGCCAACGCGGGCGCGGACGGCTTCGGCATCGGCACCGCGCTGTATACACCCGGCCTGTCCACCGACGAGATTGCCACCAGAGCCGCCGCCATCGTCGCGGCCTATGACGCGGTGTTTGCATGATCTACGACGCACGACCCTGCGAGCTGGGCGAAGGTCCGCTCTGGCACCCAATGCGGCAAGAGCTGTTCTGGTTCGACATCCTGAACCGGACGCTCCATTCCAAGGCGACGTCCTGGCCCTTCGACGTCTATGTCTCGGCCGCCGGGTGGATCAGCCGGGACGAGCTGCTGGTCGCCTCGGAAACCGGGCTGTTCCGCTTTGACCTGACCACCGCAACCCGCACTCCCGTCGCCGACGCCGGGACCTCGGTCACAAGGTCGAACGACGGCCGCACCGACCGGCAGGGCGGGTTCTGGTTCGGCACGATGGGCAAGAAGGCCGAGAAAGGAGCCGGCGCGATCTGGCGCTGGTATCGCGGTGAGTTGCGGTCGCTTTTCAAGGACGTCTCGATCCCGAACTCGATCTGCTTTGCGCCCGACGGGACTGCCGCACATTTCTCGGACACAGTGCAGGGCAAGGTGATGAAGGTCGCACTGGACAGCGCCGGATGGCCGAGGGGCGAACCGGAGGTCTGGCTGGACCTTGCCCGCGCGGGCCTGAACCCCGACGGGGCGGTGATCGATGCCGAAGGCCGGTTCTGGAACGCCCAATGGGGCGCGGGCCGGGTCGCCTGCTACGGTGCCGATGGCAGCTTCGTGCAGGCGGTCGAGACCCCCGGCGCGACGCAATCCTCGTGCCCCGCCTTTGGCGGCACCGATCTGTCCACCCTTTTCGTCACCACCGCCCTTGAGCATATGGACACCGAAGCGCGGGCCAGGCACCCGGCCTCGGGTCAGGTCTTCGCCTTCGCCAACGTCACCAAGGGCCTTCCCGAACCGCAGGTCATCCTATGAAACGCACGCTTGGCGTCTGCTACTACCCCGAACACTGGTCCGAGACCCAATGGGCCGAAGACGCTGCCCGCATGGCGCGGCTGGGCCTGACCTGGGTCCGCATCGGCGAATTTGCCTGGAGCCGGATGGAACCCGAGCCAGGGCGTTATGACTGGGACTGGCTGGACCGGGCGATTGCCACGCTGGGCGCGCGGGGCCTGAAGGTCGTGCTGGGGACTCCGACCGCCACGCCGCCGCGCTGGATGATCGACCGGCATCCCGACATGCTGGCTGTGGATGCGGAAGGCCGGACGCGGATGTTCGGCTCGCGTCGGCACTATGACTTCTCGCACCGGGGCTACCGGACGGAATGTGCAAAGATCGTCGGCCTGATGGCGGAACGCTACGGCAAGAACCCGGCAGTGGCGGCCTGGCAAACCGACAACGAATACGCCTGCCATGCGACCACGCTGTCCTATTCCGACGCTGCAAGGACCGCCTTTCAGGACTGGCTGGCACAGAAATACCAGTCGCCTGATGCGCTGAACCGGGCCTGGGGCAATGTGTTCTGGTCAATGGAGTATCGCGATTTCCACGAGATCGGATTGCCGAACCTGACCGTCTGCGAGCCGAACCCGTCGCATGTGATGGACTTCCGCCGCTTTGCCTCGGAAGAAGTGCGCAGCTTCAACAAGTTGCAGGTGGATATCATCCGCAAGCACTCTGACGCCCCCGTGGCGCACAACTTCATGGGCGCCATCACAGAGTTCGACCATTGGGACGTCGGCGCGGATCTGGATATCGCGTCGTGGGACAGCTATCCGCTGGGGTTCCTGTCGGACCGTATCCCGGCGGATGCCGAGCACAAGCGCCGGTTCGTGCGGCAGGGGGACCCGGATTTCCAGGCCTTCCACCACGACCTTTACCGTGCCGTGGGGCGGGGCCGCTGGTGGATCATGGAACAGCAGCCCGGCCCGGTGAACTGGGCGCCTTACAACCCCGACCCCTTGCCGGGCATGGCGCGGCTCTGGGCCTGGGAGGCTTTTGCGCATGGGGCCGAGGCGGTATGCTATTTCCGCTGGCGGCAAGCGCCGTTCGCGCAGGAACAGATGCACGCAGGCCTTCTGCGGCCTGACAGCGCCCCGGCGCAGGCCTTCGGCGAGGCCGAGCAAGTGGCGCAGGAGCTGGCATCGATGCCTTCGGAGGCCGGGACGGGTGCGGCGCAGGTGGCGCTGGTCTTCGACTACGAATCCGACTGGGCCTGGGACATCCAGCCGCAGGGGCGGAGCTTCCAGTATTTCTGGCTGGTGTTCCACCTTTACAAGGGCTTGCGGCGGCTGGGGCTGAACGTGGACATCGTCCGGCCCGACGTGGCGGACCTGTCGTCTTACAAGCTGGTTCTCGCGCCGGGGGTCTTCACCTTGTCCAAGCCGCTGAAGGCCGCTCTGGCGGGGTTCGGCGGGACCGCGATCCTGGGACCGCGGACCAATTCGAAGACGAAGAACTTCGCCATTCCGGTGCCGCTGCCGCCCGCCCTGCCGGGGCTGGAAGCCGTGGTGGCGCGCGTGGAAAGCCTGCCGCCCGACGTGCCGGTGCCTTTGGCGCAGGGGGGCGCACTTGTGAACTGGCGCGAGAAGCTGGACGGCAACGCGCATGTCGTCGAGGTGGCCGAGGATGGCTGGCCCGCGCTGGTCTGTGCAGACAAGCTGCACTACCTGGCCGGTTGGCCGGACGACCAGGCCCTGTCCCGCATCCTGCAGCGCGCCTGCGCGGCCGAGGGGATCGAGTGCGATCCGTTGCCCGAAGGCCTGCGGCGGCGCGATACGGCCACGCACCGGTTCCTGTTCAACTACAACCCGGTTCCGGCCGAGTGGGGCGGGGTCTCGATCCCTCCGGCGGGCGTGCACTGGACAGAGCTTTAGAAGCGCAGGCGTAGGGTGGGCAATCTGCCCACCCTCCTTTCCTCAGGTCTGCACAGAGACCGCGCCCGTCACCGGGAGGAAGGCCGCCGCGTTCGGACCCAGCGTCAGCCGGTCATCCTGCAGCACCGCATGGATCGACGGCCCAACCGGAGCCTCTGCCCCGGTCACGGTGACTGACAGCGCCACCGGCGACAGGTTGAACAGGCACAGAAACGCGCCGTCGCCGGCGCCACGGACGAAACCCAGCACCGGCTCGGGCAGGTCCAGGAAGCGGGTCTTCCCGTCCCGCAGCGCCGCCGAGCCTTTGCGGAAGGCCAGCACTTGCCGGTAATGTTCCAGCACCGAGCCTTGCGCGCCCTTTTGTCCCTCGACATGCCGCGCGGCCTGTTCCGGCTTGACCGGCAGCCAGGGCTTCACCGGCGAGAACCCCGCGTTGGCCGAGGCGTCCCAGACCATCGGGGTCCGGGTATTGTCGCGGCCGATGGGTTCGGGCCAGAAGACGATGCCCTGCGGGTCGGTCAGTTCTTCGAAGTCCAACGGCGTGTCGGTCTGGCCCAGTTCCTCGCCCTGCCAGAGACAGACCGAGCCTTCGAAGGCCAAGAGCAGCGACCCTGCCTGCTTGGCCACGTCGTCAACATTGTCGCCATGCTTTGCCCAGCGCGAGGCGTGGCGCACGACATCGTGGTTGGAAAACGCCCACATCGGCCAGCCGTCGGGGGCGCCCTTGAAGAAACCCTCGACCTTTTCACGGAAGAAGCCTGCCTCGAACTCATATCCCATCAGTTCGAACGAGTAGCACTGATGCAGCCGACCCGGCGCGGTGTACTCGCCCATCATGCGGATGGCATGGTGAGCCTCGCCCATCTCGCCAACCGAAGCCGCGCCATATTCGTCCAGAAGGACCCGGATGCGTTCCATCCAGGCCAGGTTCTCGGGCTGGTTCTTCGAGAAGATGTGGTACTGCATCCCGTAGGGGTTGCCCTCGGGTTCCTTTTTCACGCGGTAGTCGGCCGGGTCGTCGCGGAACAAGGGGTCATGAAAGAAGTAGTTCACGGTGTCGAAGCGGAAGCCGTCTACCCCCCGCTCCAGCCAGAAGCGCATCGCCGAAAGCGCCCAGTCCTGGACGGCGGGGTTGTGGTAGTTGAGGTCGGGCTGCGAGGTCAGGAAGTTGTGCAGATAGTATTGCTTGCGCCGCGCGTCCCATTGCCAGGCGGGGCCGCCGAAGACGGAAAGCCAGTTGCAGGGCGGCAGTCCGTCGTGCTTCGGATCGGCCCAGACATACCAGTCGGCCCTGGGGTTCAGCCGGTCCTTGCGGCTTTCGGCAAAGAAGGGGTGCTGGTCCGAGGTATGGCTTAGCACCTGGTCGATGATGACCTTCAGGCCCAGCGCGTGGGCCTTTGCGATCATCGTGTCGAAATCGGCCAGAGTGCCGAAGACCGGGTCCACATCGCAGTAGTCGCTGACGTCATAGCCCATGTCCTTCATCGGGCTGCGGAAGAACGGCGACAGCCAGACTGCGTCCACGCCGAGATCGGCCAGATGATCCAGCCTGCGGGTGATCCCGGGCAGGTCGCCAACCCCGTCGCCGTTGGAGTCCTGAAAAGACCGCGGATAGACCTGATAGGTCACGGCGCCACGCCACCAGTCGGACATTCCCCACTCCATTTTCCGGATTCATGCGGCCCATAGCGGCAGGTCAGCCGCTGCAAAAGACCAAAGCGGTTGCAGTGCCGCGCAGGCCCGCAGAATCCCACGCTCTGCGGCAGTTCCGCCACGTCCTGCCCAACCAAGCGGCAGGTGTAGCCGGCTGTAACGGTGACAATATCGCGGTTGACCCTGTCCGGCCAGGCGCGCAGGTTGCCCGCCTGACCCGGAGCGCCGTGCATGCCGAAAGCCTCAATCTTCACCCCCGTCCTGATCGCCGGTTGCACGATCCTGATGATCTCTTTCGCGATCCGGGCCAGCTTCGGCGTCTTCCAGATCCCGGTGGCGACCGAGTTCGGCTGGCCCCGGGCGGATTTTTCGATGGCAATCGCAATCCAGAATTTGGCCTGGGGCATCGGCCAGCCGGTGTTCTCGGCCTTTGGCGAAAGGTTCGGCGACCGCAAGACCATCATCATCGGTGCGCTGCTTTATTCACTTGGCCTGGTCTTGTCGGCCTACGCCATCACGCCGGGACAGCATCAGGCGCTGGCGATCCTGGTGGGCTTCGGCATTGCGGGCACCGGGTTCGGTATCATCCTGCCGCTGATCGGTCGTGCCTCGTCGCCGGAACGGCGGAGCCTGACGCTGGGCATCGGGTCGGCCATCGGGTCGGCCGGTCAGGTGCTGGGGCCGCCAGCCGCCGAAATCCTGCTGCAAAGCTTTCCCTGGCAGACCGTGTTCCTGATCTTCGCCGGGGTGATCCTGCTGACGCTTCTGGCGCTGCCGATCCTGAAGCCCCCCGCCAAGACCAGCACCCACACCGAGCCGTCCGAGCCGATGCTGACCGTTCTGAACCGGGCACTGCGCGATCCGTCCTACATGCTGATTTTCCTGGGCTTCTTCTCCTGCGGCTACCAACTGGGCTTCATCACCGCGCACTTTCCCGCTTTCATCACCGAGGTTTGCGGGCCGATCGATCCGGGCGGGATGCTGGCGGGGATGGGCATCGGGACCACCTCGGCACTTGGGGCGGCAGCGATTGCGGTCATCGGGGTCGCAAACATCGGAGGTTCGGTCCTGTCGGGTTGGTTGGGCGGGCATTTCCCCAAGAAGTACCTCCTGGCGGCGATCTACACCGGGCGGACACTTGCGTCGGCGATCTTCATCCTTCTGCCGATGACGCCCACCAGCGTCTTGGTCTATTCTGCGGTCATGGGCGCGCTCTGGCTGGCTACGGTTCCCTTGACCTCGGGGCTCGTGGCGCAGATCTACGGCGTGCGATACATGGGCACGCTGTATGGCTTCGTCTTTCTGAGCCACCAGATCGGGAGCTTCCTCGGCGTGTGGCTGGGCGGCCGGATGTATGACCTGAACGGCGACTATACGCTGGTCTGGTGGATCGGGGTCGGGGTCGGGGCCTTCTCGGCCATCGTCCACCTGCCGATCCGCGAGCGCCAGATGGTCGCGCAACCGGCCTAGGCAAAACTCGGGAAGTCCTTTCGTGAAAGTCGGTATCGCAGCCCTCGTCCTGGCCTATTTGCTAAGCCAGTTCTACCGCGCCTTCCTGGCAGTGATGAGCCCGGTCCTGACCAAGGACCTGGGCGTCACGGCGGCCGAACTGGCTTCGGCTTCGGGCTGGTGGTTCCTGGCCTTTGCCGCCATGCAGATCCCCATCGGGGCCTGGCTGGACAAGGTGGGGCCGCGGCTGACGACAGGAGTCCTGCTGGCGCTGGGGGCTGTGGGGGCCGTCCTGTTCAGCCAGGCCACGGGGGCCTTGCAGATCAAGCTGGCGATGGCGCTGATCGGCGTGGGCTGCGCGCCGGTGCTGATGGCAAGCTACTTCATCTTCGCGCGCCAGTTCTCGCCCGCCGCTTTCGGCACGCTGGCGGCACTGACGCTGGGGGTGGGCACGCTGGGCAATGTGGCGTCCTCGCTGCCGCTGTCCTGGGCCGTCACCGCCTTTGGCTGGCGCGAGACGGTGCTGGGCATTGCCGCAATCACCGGAGCGGTGGCGCTGGCGATCCTTCTTCTGGTGCGGGATCCCGAGCGGCTGGAGGGGGCGCGGTCGGGGTCGCTTCTGGAACTGCTGAAGATGCCGGTCCTTTGGCCGATCCTGATCATGATGATGGTCTGCTATGCCCCGATCGCGGGGCTGCGGGGGTTGTGGATCGGTCCGTACTTCGCGGACGTCCACGGCGCGGACCAGCTGGGGATCGGCGAGATCAGCCTTTGGATGGGGCTGGCGATGGTTGCGGGCAACTTCGCCTACGGGCCGCTTGACCGATGGCTCGGGCGGCGCAAGCTGGTGGTGGTCATCGGGAACGCGGTGACGCTGGCGTGCCTCTTCGGTCTGTGGTGGTTCGCGGCGGCCCCCTCGGCGGTGGCGACGGCGCTGCTGATCGCGGCCGGGTTCTTCGGCGCAAGCTTTCCCATCGTGCTGGCACATGGCCGGGCCTTCGTGCCGCCGCACCTGATGGGCCGCGGGGTGACGCTGCTGAACCTGTTCGGCATTGCGCCCATCGGCATCGCCCAGATCATCACCGGACGCCTTCATGCCGGGACGCCGCCGACTCCACCCGCCGCGCCGTATGAGGCCGTGTTCCTGTTCTTCGCCGTTGCCACCGCCATCGGCCTGGCCGTCTATCTTCTGTCACAGGATCGGCCGCACTGACGCCCTTCCCGTCGAATCCGCTTCCCCCCGCGCGGACCATGCGCTAACAGCCGCCCGTCCCACCTTTGGGACGATCAAAGGAGAACCCCGATGGGCTACAAGGTCGTCGTCGCGGGTGCCACGGGCAACGTGGGCCGCGAAATGCTGAACATCCTCGCCGAGCGCGAGTTCCCCGTGGACGAGATCGTGGCGCTGGCGTCGCGCAAATCCTTGGGCACTGAAGTCAGCTTTGGCGACAAGACCTTGAAAACCAAGGACCTGGACACCTTCGATTTCACCGGCTGGGACATCGCGCTCTTTGCCGTGGGGTCGGACGCGACGAAGATCTATGCGCCCAAGGCCGCCGCGGCGGGCTGCGTGGTGATCGATAACTCCAGCCTTTACCGCTACGACCCGGACGTTCCGCTGATCGTGCCAGAGGTGAACGCCGAGGCGATCCATGGCTACGCCAAGAAGAACATCATCGCGAACCCCAACTGCTCGACCGCGCAGATGGTCGTGGCGCTGAAGCCCCTGCATGACCGCGCCCGGATCAAGCGCGTCGTGGTCGCGACCTACCAGTCCGTCTCGGGTGCCGGGAAGGAAGGGATGGACGAGCTCTGGAACCAGACCAAGTCGATCTACAACCCGGTCGACGACGTTCCGGCCAAGAAGTTCCAGAAGCAGATCGCCTTCAACGTGATCCCGCAGATCGACGTGTTCCTGGACTCGGGCGAGACCAAGGAAGAATGGAAGATGGTGGCCGAGACGAAGAAGATCCTGGACCCCAAGATCAAGGTCACCGCGACCTGTGTGCGGGTGCCGGTCTTCGTCGGCCACTCCGAGGCGATCAACATCGAGTTCGAGGATTTCCTGGATTGGCAGGAGGCCCAGGACATCCTGCGCGAGGCCCCCGGTATCATGCTGATCGACAAGCGGGAACCCGGTGGCTACATCACGCCGATCGAATGTGTGGGCGAATATGCGACCTACGTCAGCCGCGTGCGGCAGGACAGCACCATCGACAACGGACTGTCGCTTTGGTGCGTGTCCGACAACCTGCGCAAGGGTGCCGCGCTGAACGCGGTGCAGATCGCCGAGCTTCTGGGGTCCAAGGTCCTGAAGAAGGGCTAAGGGTTCCTTAACCCTGATCGGAGAGGGTCTTGGCCTATGGCCGAGACCCTTTTTCAATGTGATGACCTGTTGTGGCGGCGGTTCGTGACGCTTTGCAAGGCGCGGGACGAAACGCCGGGCGCTGTGCTGCGCGATCTCGTCCGCCTCGAAGTCCAGCGCAGCGAGCGACGCACAGCGAGGAGTGCCGAAGGCATCGACGAGCGGCTCCTCGTGCGCCTTCGGCTTCTCGTCGCTGAGGCGCTGGCGAGTTCGGAAAGCTGGGGGCAGTTGCAAAGAGCGCTTGGAGAACGCGGGTTGAAGTTCGTGCCCTCCGGCGGCGGGCTTGTCCTTGCCGACTTCGCCACCGGCGAAACCCTTGCCAAGTCGAGCCAGGTCGGCCCACCCTACATGGCGCTGGTCCGGCAGTTCGGCACCGGCTTTCCGGGCCACCCTCAGCCAGGGATTGCCGCCCAGGCGCTGTCCCGCGCCTGACCCTCTTGCACCCGCCTGTCACACGGGCTTTCCTGTCCCCCCTGACAGGAGCCCGCCGATGACCACGATGCTTTCCCTGAATGACGGCCACCAGATCCCGCAGCTTGGCTTCGGCCTGTGGCAGGTCCCTGCGGCCAGCACGGCCGAAACCACGGCCAGCGCCTTGCGCATGGGCTACCGACTGGTCGATGGCGCGGCGATCTACGGCAATGAGGAGGGTCAGGGCGAGGGTGTCCGGCAGTCCGGCCTGCCGCGCGACCAGGTATTTGTCACAACGAAGGTCTGGAACAGCGAGCAGGGCTTTGACCGTGCCCTACTCGCGACGGAAGCAAGCCTGAAGCGGCTGGGCCTGGACCACGTCGACCTTCTGTTGATCCACTGGCCCTGCCCGGCCAAGGACCTTTACCTAGACACCTGGCGTGCCCTGATCCGGCTGCGGGAAGACGGGCGTGCGCTATCCATCGGCGTGTCGAACTTCCAGGAGCCGCATCTTCAGCGGATCATCGGCGAGACCGGCGTCACCCCTGTCGTCAACCAGGTCGAGATCAACCCGCGCCTCCAGCAGCCGACATTGCGGGCGTTCCATGATCAGCATGGGATCGTCACGCAAAGCTGGACGCCGTTGGGCCAGGGCCGCAGCTTCGACGCCGCCCCGGTGCGGGCCGCCGCGCTCCGCTCCGGCAAGTCCCCCGCACAGGTGATCCTGCGCTGGCACATCCAGATCGGCGCATCGGTCATTCCCCGGTCCACCCGTGAGGCGGGGCTACGCGAGAACCTGGATATCTTCGACTTCACGCTGAACGACGCCGAAATGGCCGCCATCGCCGCGTTGGACGAAGGCGCGCGGTGCGGCCCCGACCCTGCGCAGTTCAACATGGCTTGACGCGCGCCCGGGCGATATCCTTGGGACGGGTTTCCCGGCCTTGCCGCGCCCGTGACCAAGGGCCTACCGTCCCGGCACCCAACCGAAAGGCCCCGCCGATGCGCGCCCTGCTTGCCGTCCTGCTTGCCTCCACCGCTTTGCCGGCCTTTGCCGACACCCTGCCCGCCACCAGCCGGATCACCGCAGTGACCGTCTACCCGGACGGCGCAAGGCTGACGCGGGAGGTGACCTTCACCGCCCCCTCTGCCGGAAGCCACGAGCTTCTGGTTACCGACCTGCCCCATGACAGCGCCCCCGGCCTGATCCGCCTTGCCGCGTCCGACGGCTTGCAACTTGGCGCGTTCAACCTGCGCGCCGATCGGCTTCCGCCGCGCGAGGACCCGCTGACCGAAGCGCAGCAGTCGGCCAAGGCGGAGGTCGAGGCCGCCCAAGTCGCCGCCGACACCGCACAGCTGGCGCTGGAGGCGATCACCGCAAAGGTCGAAGCCGCAGAGGCTCAGGTGCGGTTCCTGTCGTCGTTCACCGGGGCGCTGCCGGACGGGGCGACACCCGACACGATCAAGGCGATGGCCGCAATGATCGGGGCCGAAACTCTGGCCGCCCGCCAGTCCGCCCTTGCCGCCAAGGCCGAACTGCCGCCTGCACAAAAGGCCGTGACCGAAGCGCAAGAGGTTCTGGCGAAGGCGCAGGCGGCCTACGACACGCTGCCGTCGGCTGACATGGACTATACCGCGCTGTCCGTGGCGGTGACTGCGGCCGGGGCTGGCGAGGCCACGGTGACAATCACCCAATACGTCGGCAACGCCCGCTGGCAGCCGGTCTATGACCTGAACCTGACGCGGGTCGGTGGCGCCAAGCTGACTCTCGACCGCGCGGTCCTGGTGACGCAATTCACCGGCGAGGATTGGGATGGCGTCGCGCTGACCCTGTCCTCTTCGCGCCCCAGCGAACAGTCCGCGCCCTCGCTGCTTTGGCCGGAACTGCGGTCCATCGGGCCGGAGGTGGGTGCCGAAGAACTTTCCCGCAAAGCCTATGGCTCCGACAGCGCGCTGTACGAGTCTGCCCCGGCCCCAGAGGCCGCCGCCGCTCCGATCACGGCTGCAATGACCTATGAAGGCGACACGGTCGTTTACCAGTATCCCGAGCCGGTCACCGTCGCGACGGGGGCCGAGGACCTGCGCTTGGCGCTGGATAGTCTGGACTTCGCGCCGGTGGTGGAAGCGGTGGCGGTTCCACGACTGGATGACACCGCTTTCGTCATGGCCAGCTTCACCAACGCAAGTGGCGAACCACTGCTTCCCGGTCAGGTCATGCTGTTTCGGGAAGGGGTCCTTGTCGGATCGACCTGGCTTGACGTGATCGCGCCGGGCGCCGAGACCGACCTGGGCTTCGGAGCCATCGAGACGCTGCGGGTCAAGCGCGAAATGCCGAAGCGGGAGGGGGGCGAGACCGGGATCTTCACCAGCGCCAACCGGCAGTCGGAAAGCGCGGTGATCACGGTCGAGAACACCGGAGCCGAAGCCTGGCCGGTCCGCCTTCTGGACCAGGTGCCCTACAGCGAGCAGGACGATCTGGAGATCGACGTGACCGCCAGCCCCGCCCCGGTGGAAACCGACGTTGAAGGCCAGCGCGGCATCCTGGCCTGGGAGTTCGATCTGACCGCCGGAGGCAAGCAGACGATCACGCTGGAACATGTGCTGACCTGGCCCGAGGGCATGGTTCTGCAGTGATCCACCGTCTCTGAAACCGCAAGGGCCGGGCCGTCAAAGCCCGGCCCCTTGCCGTGGCGTCACCCGCTAAAGTTGCCCTCCGCCGACTGACTTCACGTCAGGTGGAATTCTGACGTGACGTCACAGTGACGTTAACGTCAACTGCTCTGGTATTCATCGGGTGGGGTTCGCATCTGCCGGCCATGATGTTTTCCCTGACGACGAGCTTGATGATGAAATCCGATATTCCAACTGATGTGCTGACGATCCGCCAGATGTGCGATGCCTTTGATGTCACCCCGCGCACCCTGCGGTTCTATGAGGCCAAGGAGCTGTTGACCCCGATCCGCATGGGGACGCGGCGGCTTTTTACCCGGCGTGACCGGGCGCGGCTGGCGCTGATCATGCGCGGCAAGCGCTTCGGCTTCAGTCTGGAGGATATCCGGCAGACGCTGGACCTCTACGACCGGGACGGCGGCCTGACGGCGCAGCGCCAGAAGGCCTGTGAGCTGGCCTTGAAGCGGTTGGCGGAAATGGAGGCCCAGCGCGCCGAACTGGAACTGGCGATCGCCGAGTTGAAGGCAGAGCTGAAGGACGCCGAAGCCAAGGGACTGGTGCCCAACCGCGCGGCCTGAAACACACGTGCCCATCCGGGCGAAAGAGGGAAGAGGACAAGATGCCCAGCTACACCGCCCCCGTGAAGGACATGCAGTTCGTGCTGCATGACGTTCTGAAGGTCTCGGACGCCGACATACCCGGCTATGCGGACCTGGACAGAAGCTTTACCGAAGCGGTGCTGGACGAGGCGGCGAAGGTCGCGCAGGACATCCTTACCCCACTGAACATTGTCGGCGACGTCGAGGGCTGCGTGCTGGAGAACGGCGTGGTTCGGACGCCCAAGGGCTTCAAGCAGGCCTTCGATACCTTGCGCGAAGGCGGCTGGATGTCGCTGGACGCGGCACCGGAGTATGGCGGGCAGGGGCTGCCCTACCTGATGCACACGGCGGTCAACGAGACCTTCGTTTCGGCCAACATGGCCTTCAACATGTACCAGGGCCTGACCCACGGGGCCTATTCGGCGATCAAGGTGCATGGGACGGACGAGCAGAAGACGAAGTGGCTGCCGAAGATGGTCAGCTGTGAGTGGACCGGCACCATGAACCTGACCGAGCCGCATTGCGGCACCGATCTGGGGATGATGCGGACCAAGGCCGAACCGCAGGCGGACGGGTCATACAAGATCACCGGGCAGAAGATCTTCATCTCGGCCGGCGATCACGACATGGCGTCGAACATCGTCCATCTGGTCCTGGCCAAGGCTCCCGGCGGTGGCGAGGGGACGAAGGGGATCAGCCTTTTCATCGTGCCGAAGTTCCTGGTGAACGAGGACGGCTCCCTGGGCGACCGCAACGCCGTCTCTGTCGGCAAGGTCGAAGAGAAGATGGGCATCCACGGCAATGCCACCTGCGTGATGAACTACGACGGGGCGACGGGCTGGCTTTTGGGCGAGTTGCACAAGGGCATGAAGGCCATGTTCACGATGATGAACGAGGCCCGGCTTGGCGTGGCGTTGCAGGGATATGCGGTGGCGGAAGCGGCGTATCAGAACGCGCTGACGTACGCGAAGGACCGGCTGCAGGGCCGCGACGTGACCGGGGTGAAGAACCCGGGCGGCCCGGCGGACCCGCTGATCGTCCACCCCGACATCCGCCGCAACCTGATGGAGCAGAAAAGCTTCCTGGAAGGCGCGCGCGCCTGGGCCTACTGGGGTGCCACGCTGATCGACCGGGCGCATACGGGCGACATGGCGGCGGACGGGCTGATCGGGCTGATGACTCCCGTCCTGAAGGGCTTCCTGACCGACAAGGGCTTCGAGATGGCGGTGCAGGCCCAGCAGGTCTATGGCGGGCACGGCTATATCGAGGAATGGGGCATGTCCCAGTTCGCCCGCGACGCCCGGATCGCCATGATCTACGAAGGCGCCAACGGCGTGCAGGCGTTGGACCTGGTGGGCCGCAAGCTGGCTACCGACGGCGGCAAGCACGTGATGGCGTTCTTTGATCTGGTGAAGGCCGAGTGCAAGGCACATGAGGGCGACGACCGGATGAAGGGCTTCGTCGAGCCGCTGAAAGCCGCGTCGAAGGCACTGCAGCAGGCGGGGATGTACTTCATGCAGAACGGGATGAAGAACCCCAATGCAGCACTCGCCGGGTCCTATGATTTCATGCACATGATGGGCCATGTCTGCCTGGGTCTGATGTGGACCAAGATGGCCACGGCCGCCTACACGGCGCTGGATGCGGGGGCCGAGGACCGCGATTTCTACGAGGCCAAGATCGCCACGGGCCGCTTCTACATGGCCCGCCAGCTTCCCGCCTGCGCGATGCACCTGGCCCGGATCGAGACGGGCGCCGAACCCGTCATGGCGTTGGCCGCCGAGGCGTTCTAGGCTTCTGCCCGAGGGGCGGGCCACAAGGCCCGTCCGACACCTCACGGGAGAGACTGGCCATGAAGCTTTATTCCTTCGGCGAAAGCGGTAACGCCTACAAATGCGCCTTGGCGCTGGAGATGGCCGACCTGGACTGGGAGCCGGTCTTCGTCGATTTCTTCAAGGGCGAGGCCCGGTCGCCGGAGTTCAAGGCGATCAACGAGATGGGAGAGGTCCCGGTGCTGGTCGACGGCGACACCACGCTGACCCAGTCGGGGGTGATCCTGGACTACATCAGCTCCAAGACTGGCAAGCTTGGCGGCCGGTCCGCCGCCGAACGCCGCGAGGTGCTGCGCTGGATGTTCTGGGACAACCACAAGCTTTCCACCGCCATCGGCACCACCCGTTTCCTGATGAACTTCCTGCCTCCCGAAAAGCGCCCCGAAGGCGTTATCCCTTTCATGCAGGGCCGCCTGAAAGCCGCCTACACTGTGCTGAACGACCACCTGGCCAACCGCAACTGGGTCGCCGGAGAGGCCGCCACCATCGCGGACCTGAGCTGCTGCGGCTACCTTTACTACCCCGAGCCCTACGGCTTCACCCGCGCCGAATGGCCCCACATCGACCGCTGGCTGGACCGCATCGCCGCCCTGCCCGGCTGGAAACATCCCTACGACCTGCTGACGCGGGCCTACCCCGCATAGGAGACGACCATGACCGACGCCTTCATCTACGACGCCGTCCGCAGCCCCCGCGGCAAGGGCCGGGCCGATGGTGCCCTCCATGAGCTGACCTCGGTCGCGCTGTCGGCACGCGTGCTGAACGCGGTGAAGGAGCGGAACGGGCTGGAAGGCCACGCGGTCGAGGATGTGATCTGGGGCAACGTCACCCAGGTCGGCGAGCAGGGTGGGTGTCTGGCGCGGTCGGCCGTTCTGGCCTCGGACCTTGACGAGCGCATCCCGGGCCTTGCGATCAACCGGTTCTGCGCCAGCGGAATGGAGGCGGTGAACCTGGCGGCGAACCAGGTGAAGGGCGGCGCGGGCCAGGCCTATATCGCCGGCGGGGTCGAGATGATGGGCCGCGTCGCGATGGGCAGCGACGGGGCGGCGATTGCCGTCGATCCGACACTGGCGATGAAGACCTACTTCGTGCCCCAGGGCATCAGCGCCGACATCATCGCCACGGAATTCGGCTTCACCCGTGACCAGGCGGACGCGCTGGCGGTGGAATCCCAGCGCCGCGCCGCGCAGGCCTGGGCGGAAGGGCGGTTCGAGAAGTCGGTGCTGGTGATCAAGGACCAGAACGGCCTGCCGATCCTGGCGACCGACGAATACATGCGCCCCGGCACCGACATGCAGACGCTGGGCGCGCTCCGGCCCGCCTTCAAGGAGATGGGCGAGGCCATGCCCGGCTTCGACAAGGTTGCGATGATGAAGTACCCGCACCTGGAGCGGATCAATCACATCCACCACGCCGGAAACTCGTCAGGCATCGTGGACGGGGCCGCCGCAGTGCTGATCGGCAACGCCGAGTTCGGGAAAGCCCACGGCCTGAAACCCCGCGCCCGCATCCGGGCCACGGCGAAGATCGGG
Organism: Tabrizicola sp.; assembly: GCF_030694085.1. Taxonomy (GTDB): domain Bacteria; phylum Pseudomonadota; class Alphaproteobacteria; order Rhodobacterales; family Rhodobacteraceae; genus Tabrizicola. The sequence continues at coordinate 24,687 of NZ_JAUXZE010000046.1, forward strand.
ACCGATCCGACGATCATGCTGACCGGCCCGGTGCCCGCGACGCAGAAGATCCTGAAGGACAGCGGGTTGCAGATCGGCGACATCGACCTTTTCGAGGTGAACGAGGCCTTCGCATCCGTCGTCCTGCGTTTCCAGCAGGCCTTCGACGTGGACCCGGCGCTGGTGAACGTCAATGGCGGTTCCATCGCGATGGGCCACCCGCTTGGCGCCACGGGCGCGATCATCATCGGCACCCTGCTGGACGAGTTGGAGCGTCAGGACAAGGAACTGGGCCTGGCGACGCTGTGCATTGCCTCTGGCATGGGTGCCGCCACCATCATCGAGCGGGTCTGAAATCATGCGCGGCGGTAGACGCAGGCAGGACATGCGCTGGCTGCAAGGCCGCCATGATGTCGCTGATGCACCATCTGATGTCGCAATCCTACGTCGCGCCTTGGGTGATTCTCCCAAAGTGATTGCTTCTTCGGATTGTATCGAAAGGCATTCAGGCCATGTATTCAAACATCGCGGCCGAGCTGCGTTTGCGCGGCGACCTGCTGCTTCAAGGGCAGATCGACGCTCTCTTGGACAGCTACATCTTCCCGCTTCCGGTTTACCTGCCCGAACAGCGGATGCTGTTGTCCGGCCCCGAGGAGGCCCGCGTTGTCTTCAGCCTTCTGCGCCACTGGCTTCTGCGCAGCGGCGTCACCTCGATTCAACCGCAGGTCCTGGCGGTCGAGCTGCCCCGTGCCGGACGCTTTCGGATGTGGGTCGACTGGCACGAGCGGATCATGCCCTCGGGCGAGACGCGGACCTGTTCAGCGATCTACTACTGTCGCGCAACGGACCTTGGCCCGCGCATCGAGATGGTCAACTATACGCGCCTGTCGATGCCCGAACTGCACCAGGAGTTCGAGGCACTCGCGCTGTCCGCCTAGGCCCGGGCACTTCCGGGTCGGGCGATAGCCCAACCGCAGGAGGACGCGATGCCCGTGATTGACCGCGCCAAGGTCCCGGTGAAGACCGGATCAATCTACCCCGAGCCTTACGCCAGCATGATGAAGGGGCGTTCGTCCCTGCGGCTGGGCGATGCGGGCGGGCTGACCCAGTTCGGGGCGAACCTTGTAAGCCTGGAACCCGGCGCGCTGTCCAGCCTTCGGCATTGGCACCAGAACGAAGACGAGTTCGTCATGGTGACCGAAGGCGAATGTACCTTGGTGCAGGACGCGGGCGAGACGGTGATGCGCGCAGGCGACTGCGCGGCCTTTCCGGCAGGCAGCCCGGACGGGCACCACTTCGTCAACCGCTCTGACCGGGTGGCCCGGTTTCTGGTCGTGGGCACCAAGGCCCCGCGTGAGGTGGCGACCTATTCCGATGTTGACCTGCGGGTCGAGATGGAGGCCGGCCGCGCCCGCTTTACCTACAAGGACGGCAGCGACTGGGCGGGGCCGCGATGAACCCACTGGAAATTTACCAGACCGCGCTGAACGTGGTCTCGGACGCTGTGCTGGTTGGGAACTTCGACCGCTACGCAGCGATGATCGACCTGCCCTATCTGGTGCACACCGAGACAGCCCGTCTGCTTGTCACCCGGCGCGAGGACTTGCGCCCGACCTTCGACGCACTGCACGAAACCCTGCGTACCCAGGGCGTCACGCATTACGAACGCGTTGCCAGAGCCGCCGACTACGTAGACCGCGGCCGGATCGAGGGCTGGCACCACACGCATCTGATCGCCTCGGGCGAACGGTTGAACTATCCTCACGTCTCACGTCACACCCTGGTGCTGCGGGACGGGGACTGGCGGTTCTCCGAGGCGCATTACGCCATCAAGGTGGACCGCTGGCCCGTCACGCGCGAAGTCCTGGAAGCGCAGTTCGGTGTGGCCGTGCGCGCGGCGGATGACGCATGATCGTCGATCCCTCCACCACGCCCACCAGCGGCGAGAAGGGTCTGCACACGCTGCACCTGTCCCAGGCGGGTGGGCTGACGCAGTTCGGAGCCTTTCTTGATACGCTGGACCCCGGTGCCTGGTCCAGCCAGCGCCACTGGCACTCGGCCGAGGATGAGTTCCTGTATCTGCTGTCGGGAACCGCCACCTTGCGCGACGATCAGGGCCTGACGGACCTTTTCCCCGGCGATGCCTGCTGCTGGCCACATGGGAAGCCGGACGGCCACCATCTGACCAACCGCGGCGATGTGCCTGCGCGCTGGCTGATCGTCGGCTCGCGCTGCACGGGCGACGTCTGCACCTATCCCGACGACGGACGGCGCCAGATCAACGACAACACCACCTGGCGGATCGAAACCGCTGATGGCCGTGTGCTGAAGTCAGGCGACCTGCCGACCGAGCTTCTGAACCTATCCGCGCCCTGGGGCCGCCCTTGGGACGGCACGCCACGCCCGACGGTGATCCGCGCGGGATCGGTTGCCGGGGAAGGCGGATCGGGCAGCTACCCAGCGCCCTATGCGGAGATCGGCGACTACCTCGCCCATCCCCTGTCCGACGCCGGAGGCCTGACCCAGTTCGGGGCCTTCACCGAAATCCTGATGCCCGGCGCGCGGTCCAGCCAGCGGCACTGGCATTCGGACGAAGACGAGTTTCTGTATACGCTCGACGGCATCGTGACCCTGCACGACAACGACGGCCCGCGCGATCTGCCGCCCGGAACCTGTGTCTGCTGGCCCGCCGGGGTTGCGAACGCGCATTGCCTGGAAAACCGCACGGCCTTGCCCGTGACCTACTTCGTCGCTGGCTCCCGCCTGCCCGAAGACGAGGTCAGCTATCCCGACATCGACCTGCATTACACCCGCCGCAACGGGTTGCGCAGCCAGACCCGAAAGGATGGCACCCTTTACCCCGGCTGGCCGCGCGAGGTGAACAGATGACACCGTGCGAAACTTTTTTGCTCAACCATAGGAATATGTGCGGAACCAATTCCTCCGTCGTGGGTTGCAGGTTTCGGGGGGATTTGCCACCTCGTCAATCGCGTCCTCTCCAGCTTTGGGGTGGTCGCCGACCCGAACGCAAAGGACACGCCGGAATGCGCGCAAGCACGATCCTTCAAGCCTACCTGGACGAAATGGCCAAGGCCGTGATGAACGAATGGTTCGAGGACTATGCCGCGCGCATCCAGCTGCCACTGAACCTCCTGACCTCGTCGGCCAATATCACCGTCGTCACCCGTGCCGATCTTGAGGACGGGTTCGACGAATTCGTCGCCATGATCCGCAGCCAGGGCGTTACCCACATGGATCGGACGGTTCAGGCTGCGATCTTTCAGGGCAACGACCATATCGTCGGGGTCTACGAGACCCACCTGATGGCGGGCGAAAAGCTGGCGCTGCCCGTCTTCCATTCGAAGATGTGGATCGGCTGCTACGACGGTCGCTGGAAGGCGATCAAGATCCACAACACCACCAACGAAGCGCGCTGGCCGATGCTGCTGACGCGGCTTTCCCCCGAACTGTGGCTATCCGAGGAGCCTTAGATGACCGACTTCACCATGACCACCGACGCCGAGGGCGTCGCCACCATCACCTGGGACGTCGCATCAAAGTCGATGAACGTCATGTCGACCGAGGCGTTCATGACGTTGAGCGGCCTCATCGATCAGGCGCTGGCGGACGGGGCGGTGAAGGGCGTCATCATCACCAGCGGAAAGAAGGATTTTGCCGGGGGGATGGACCTGAATGTCATCGCCCGGATGCGGGCCGGGGGGGCGGGGGCGATCTTTGACGGCGTGATGCAGATGCATCAGGTCCTGCGCAAGATCGAACGCGCGGGGATGGACCCCAAGACGCTGAAAGGCGGCAAACCGATCGTTGCAGCCCTGCCGGGGACGGCGCTGGGGATCGGGCTGGAACTGCCGCTGGCCTGCCACCGGATCATTGCCGCCGACAATCCCAAGGCAAGGATCGGCCTTCCCGAGATCATGGTCGGCATCTTCCCCGGCGCGGGCGGCACCACCCGCCTGGCGCGCAAACTGGGCGCGATGATGGCGGCGCCCTTCCTTTTGGAAGGCAAACTCTCGGACCCCAAAGCCGCGAAAGCCGCGGGTCTGATCGATGAGGTCGTGGCGCCCGAGGACTTGCTCAAGCGCGCGAAGGAATGGGTTCTGTCGGCCACCGATGTCGACCTCGTCAAACCCTGGGACGCCAAGGGCTACAAGATGCCCGGAGGCGCGCCCTATCATCCGGCGGGGTTCATGACCTTTGTCGGCGCAAGCGCGATGGTCCACGGCAAGACGATGGGCGTCTATCCGGCCGCCAAGGCGCTGTTGGCGGCGGTTTATGAGGGTGCGCTGGTCCCCTTCGACATCGCGCTGAAGATCGAGGCGCGGCACTTCACGTCCGTTCTGATGAACCCCTCTTCCGCCGCGATGATCCGCAGCCTCTTCATCAACAAGGAGGCGCTGGAAAAGGGCGCGAACCGGCCGAAGGTCGAAGATATGGCGGTGCGCAAGCTTGGCGTCATCGGCGCGGGCATGATGGGCGCTGGCATCGCCTATGTCGCGGCCAATGCCGGGATCGACGTCGTGCTGATCGACGCGGCGCAAGAGGCGGCGGATCGGGGCAAGGCCCATTCCGAAGCGATCCTCGACAAGGGGATGAAGCGCGGCAAGGTGACGGCCGAGAAGAAGGCCGAGGTGCTGGGTCGCATCACCGCGACCACCGGTTATGCCGCGCTGGCGGGGGCCGACCTGATCGTCGAAGCCGTCTTCGAGGACCCGAAGATCAAGGCCGAGGTCACCGCCAAGGTCGAGGCCGTGGTGGGCGAGGGCTGCATCTATGCCACCAACACCTCCACCCTGCCGATCACCGGCCTTGCGGCGGCGTCCAAGCGGCCCGAGCAGTTCATCGGCATCCATTTCTTCAGCCCCGTCGACAAGATGATGCTGGTGGAAATCATCCGGGGGGGAAAGACCGGCGACGCCGCCGTCGCCAAGGCGCTGGATTTCGTGCGCCAGATCCGCAAGACCCCCATCGTCGTCAACGACGCGCGGTTCTTCTATGCCAACCGCTGCATCATTCCCTACATCAACGAAGGCATCCGCATGGTCGCCGAAGGTGTGGAACCCGCGCTGGTGGAAAACGCGGCCAAGCTGGTCGGGATGCCGCTTGGCCCGCTGCAACTGGTCGATGAAACCTCGATCGACCTTGGGGTGAAGATCGCCAAGGCGACCAAGGCCGCGATGGGCAAGGACTACCCCGATGAGGCGGTGGACCATGTGCTGTTCTGGATGGCCGACCAGGGCCGGCTGGGAAAGAAGTCCGGTGCCGGCTTCTACGCCTATTCCGACAAGGGTGAGCGTCTAGGCCTGTGGGACGGGCTAGGGCACAAGTATCCGCTGGACAAGATGCAGCCCTCGCTGTCCGACGTGCAGCACCGGCTGCTCTTTGCGCAGGTGCTGGAGGCCGTCCGCGCGCTGGAAGAGGGCGTCCTGACCGACATCCGCGAGGGCGACGTCGGCGCGATCCTGGGCTGGGGCTTCGCGCCCTGGTCGGGTGGGCCGTTCAGCTGGCTCGACATGATCGGCGCCGCCCGCGCGGTCGAGATCTGCCGGGGCCTGACGGCGCAGTTCGGGCCGCGCTTCCATGCCCCGGCTCTGCTGCGCGAGATGGCCGAGACGGGGCAGACGTTCTATGGCCGGTTCGCGGGCGAAAAGGCCGCGGCCTGATGTGCAAGCGTAGGGTGGGCAATATTGCCCACCCTACCCCATCGACAAAGGTTAACAGGTTTCCGGCCATACGCGCGTATGTATGGTTTCCATACGCAATCCAGACCAAGGCCAGACGCGGTCGTCGGACCCCTGCCCCTTATGGATTAACCAGGTTCGGCGGTGCCTTCCCCTCGGTCCAGGCGATCAGGTTCGCGACCGCCATCATCCCCATGGCCTCGCGCACTTCCAGGCAGGCGGTGCCCAGATGCGGCAAGAGCGTGACGTTTTCCAGCGCCATCAGCGCCGCCGGGACCTGCGGTTCGAACTCGTAGACATCCAGCCCCGCCCCCGCGATCTGCCCTGCCTGCAGGGCGTTGATCAGCGCCGTCTCATCCACCACATCGCCCCGGCTGATATTCACGAAGATGCCTGATTTCTTCATCATTCCCAGGACCTTGGCATCAATCAGGTGATATGTGGCCTTGCCCCCCGGCACCGCCACCACCACGAAATCCGCCGCCATCGCCTCGGCCATCTCGACCTGCCGAGCGGGCAGCCCCGGGTCCTCGACCTTCGAGCGGTTGTAGAACACCACTTCCATGTCGAACCCGTAGTGGCACCGCTTGGCAATCGCCTTGCCGATCCGGCCGAAGCCAATGATTCCAAGACGTTTTCCGGTGACATGGGTGCCCAGCATCTGAACCGGCCCCCAGCCTTCCCAGCCGCCCGCCCTGAGGATGCGCTCGCCTTCACCGAGGCGGCGGGCGGTCATCAGGATCAAGCTCAGCGAAATGTCGGCAGTCGCATCGGTCACCGCGCCGGGCGTGTTGGACACAGCAATCCCGGCGGCCTTCGCGGCCTCGGCGTCGATGTGGTTGTAACCCACCCCGAAGTTGGCAAGGATCTTCGCGCGAGGGCTGGGAACGTCAGCGAAAACATCGGCTTGGAAGCGGTCGCCCAGGGTCGGAAGCACGGCGTCATGGTCACGCAGCGCGGCCCGAAGTTCGTCCCCTGACAGCACTTCGGTCCGGTCCCGCAGGGTCACGTCGAACCGCTCTCGCGCGGCGTCAAGCACAGGGTCGGGCAAGCGGCGGGTGATCAGAAGTTTCGGTTTCAAAAGAGTTTTCCTCCCAGGGGAACGTCATGTCCGGGTCCGATCAAAACCACCGCGCCCTCGTCGTCCGGCAGGCCCAGGACCAGCACCTCGGACAGGACCGGGCCGATCTGGCGGGGCGGGAAGTTGACGACGGCCAGCACCTGCCGCCCGACCAGTTCGTCCAGCGTATAATGCTTGGTGATCTGCGCCGACGAGCGTTTCTCGCCAATCCCGGGCCCGAAATCGACCCAGAGCTTGTAGGCCGGTTTCCGCGCCTCGGGGAAGGGTTCGACCCGGGTGATGCGGCCGACGCGGATGTCGACCTTCTCGAAGTCGGCGTAGGTGATGGTCATTTCCCAAGCTCCCGGCCCCGGTCGGCAGCGGCCTTAACGGCCCGCTGCAAAAGCGCCGGAAAACCCGCGTCCGGGTCCATCAGAACGCCCAACGCGGCGGCAGTGGTCCCTCCGGGAGAGGTCACGTTGATCCGCAACTGTGTCGCGGTATCAGAGCTTTGGAAGGCAAGCTCTCCGGCCCCGCAGACCGTCGCGCGGGCCAGTTGCATGGCAACATCCGCCGGAAGCCCTTCGGCCTCGCCTGCGGCGGCCAGCGTCTCGATCAGGTGGAAGACATAGGCCGGACCCGAGCCGGAGACCGCAGTCACTGCGTCGATCTGGTCTTCGCCCGACAGGTCAACCACCTGCCCCACGGCGGCCATCAGCTCGCGGGCCAGAGCATAGTCGGCGTCCGAGACATGGGCATTGCGGCACAGGGCGGTGATCCCGCGGCCCACCATCGCAGGGGTGTTCGGCATGGTGCGGACTATGGGGGTGCGGGTGCCCAACGCCTCCTCGAAGGAGTCGATCCTGGTGCCTGCCGCGATGGAGACAAAGAGGGTCGATCCGTTCCCCAAAGCCTGCAAGGACGGTAGCGCGGCGCCCATCATCTGCGGCTTCACCGCCAGCAGCGCCACGGCGGGGGACTTCGGAACCCCTTGATTCAGATGGACCCCGCTGACCTTCAGCCAGTCCGTCGGATTGGGCTCGATCACCCAGACCGAGCCAGCAGGCACCCCCGCTGCAAGCCAGCCGGTCAGCAAAGCGGTCCCCATCTTGCCGCAGCCAAGCAGCACCAGCCCTTCCCGGGCCACGCGTTCCAAGGTCATGAAACCCCCCAATCAAACCGGGGGAAGGTTAGGCGCGCCCGTAAGCCTCGGCAATGGCGACTTTCATCGCCTGTTCGGGCGACTGGTCGCCCCACATCGCCAGTTGGAAGGCCGGGTAGAACCGTTCCGACGCCATCACCGCCGCAGCGATCAGCCGGTCGATCTGTTCCGGCCCTGCAATTTGCCCACCCGAGAGGACAAGACCGTAGCGCCAGACCATCAGCTTTTGCTCGGCCCACCAGGTGAAGGCGCCGGTCCATACCATGTCGTTGCACCGGTTCAGCACGTCGTACAGCGCGTGGATCCTGTCGGCTGGAGGCTCCATCTCGAAGGTACAGATCAGGCGCAGCGTTTCGTCCTGCTCGCACCAGGCCAGCGTCAGCGAGTAGGTCCGCCATTGACCTTCGACCGCCATCGCGATCTGGTCATCGGTCACGCGGTCGAATTCCCAGGCGTGGTGTTCGGCCAGGGTCTCGACGATGTCGATGGGATGGAGGTCTTCCATCGACGCGTAGTCCTCGGAAAGCGACATTGCCCGGCCTCATAATGAAGCTTCAGGCGGGCCGCGACCCACAAGAAGCTGGGTGTCTGGCAAGGGTCTGCGTCTGCCCGACGATGCCCTTACTAGATATGGTGTGGCCAAAGCGGAAGCCTGTAAAGCGATTTCTTAAGAAAATAGCTGTGGAAAAGCCGTTTTAGTCATCGGGAGAGTCTGGAGAGTCAAGGACTTGGCGTTTGGCGATAGCGGCCCGGTCCCTCCCACACGTCAAGGCAGAAAAAAGCCCCTGTGCGGGGGCACAGGGGCATGTCGGGAATGGTCCAGGCCCTTCAGGGGCAGACTGGCCGGACCAGGCGATGGGGACAGATCGCATCTCCTAACGCCTTCATCCTAGGCAACCGATGAATCCGCAATGTGACAGGCCCTGCCCGGGGTTGCGGAAACCTGTGGATTACTTCCGCCTCGAGCGGATCATCCCGGTGATGTCGTAAACCTGTTCCAGGATCGGCCGGGCGAGGGCGTCGGCACGGTCGGCCCCGTCTGCAAGGATACGGTCGATCTCGGCCGGGTCGGCCATCAGGCGGTTCATCTCGGTCGTTATCGGCGAAAGCGACGCCACCGCCAGATCGGCCAGAGCGGGCTTGAAAGTGCCGAACTGAGCACCCGCAAAATCGCGGATGACCTGATCGACCGTGTGGCCGGACAGGGCCGCATAGATGTTGACCAGGTTCCGCGCCTCGGGCCGATCTTTCAGGCCCTCGACCGTTTCCGGCAGCGGCTCGGGGTCGGTCTTGGCCTTGCGGATCTTGGCGGCGATCATGTCGGCGTCGTCGGTCAGGTTGATCCGAGACTGGTCCGAGGGGTCGGACTTCGACATCTTCTTCGTGCCATCGCGCAAGCTCATGACGCGGGTCGCCGCGCCTTCGATCAGGGGCTCCACCACGGGGAAGAAGTTCACCCCGTAGTCGTTGTTGAACTTGATCGCGATGTCGCGGGTCAGCTCCAGGTGCTGTTTCTGATCCTCGCCCACCGGGACCATCGTGGCGTGGTAGGCCAGGATGTCGGCAGCCATCAGCGCGGGATAGGCATAAAGGCCCAGGGAGACGTTCTCGGAGTTCTTGCCGGCCTTGTCCTTGAACTGGGTCATGCGGCTCATCCAGCCCATGCGCGCGACGCAGTTGAAGATCCAGCCAAGCTCTGCGTGGGCGCTGACCTGGCTTTGGTTGAAGAGGATCGACCGCTTCGGGTCGATGCCCGCAGCAATGAAGGCGGCGGCACCTTCCCGGGTGGCATGGCGCAGCTTCGCGGGGTCCTGCCAGACCGTGATCGCGTGCATGTCGACCAGGCAGTAGATCGTCTCGATCCCCTCGTCCTGCTTCTCGACGAAGCGTTTCAAGGCGCCGAGGTAGTTGCCAAGCGTCAGCCCGCCCGAGGGCTGGATGCCCGAAAAGATGCGGGGCTTGAAGGGTGTCGGCGTTTGGACCGCCGAAGCCGGGGAGGACATGGGAAGGCTCCGTCTGGATAAAGCTGCCGAACCCGCGTAATCCAAGGGGCAACAGGCGTCAATCGCGCCAAGCAACTGGCAGGACAGGCATGGACACGGATCACAACGCACCGCCCTTGAACCCGCTGCCGCCGATCGTGTGGCTGCTGGCCCTGCCTCTGATCGCAATGGAAGTGGTGCTGACCCTGGCCGAACGTGGCCTGGTCGGGGGTCCGCAAGGAATAAGTTGGCGGTTGCAGGCAGTGGAGCGGTTCGGACTGTTCCCCGAACTGCTGAAGTATCAGTGGGAAACCGGCGGGCAGCCGCTGGGAGAACTGCACCGGCTGGTCAGCTACGTCCTTGTCCACGGCAGCTTCACCCATGCCCTTTTCGCCGTGGTGATGCTGCTGGCGCTGGGCAAGATGGTGGGCGAGGTCTTCCGATGGTGGGGGCTGGTGGTGGTCTTTCTTGGTTCAGCAGCGGTGGGCGCCGCGACCTACGGGCTGCTGGTCCCGGAGCGCGTCCAACTGATCGGCAGCTTTCCCGCGGTCTACGGGCTGATCGGGGCCTTCACCTTCCTGATCTGGACCAACCTGGCCCGGGTCGGCGCGAACAAGTTCCGGGCGTTCAGCCTGATCGGGGCGCTTCTCTTCGTGCAACTTGTATTCGGACTTGCCTTCGGGGCGGGCTGGGACTGGGTGGCCGACATCGCGGGCTTCGCGGCCGGGTTCCTGCTGTCCTTTGTCGTCGCACCGGGCGGGTTCCGTCGGGTTCTGGACCAGATGCGTCAGCGCTGACGGCGCAGGGCTTTCAGGTCGGACAGGCGGACTGCCTTGAGCCCGAAGGCAGCGATGGCATAGCTCGCCATGCCAAGGGTGATCAGCAGGACCAGAGCCAGAACGCGGTAGGCCCGGGCGTCGAGCATCGGTTGCAGGAGGCTCCATCCGCCCCACAGCGCCGCGCCCATCAGGGCCGAGGCCAGCACGATCCGCCAGAAGCGCGAGACAAAGCGGGCGTCGAAGCGGGTTTCCTGGCCCAGCCGCCGCGCGCCCCACCAAAGCTGGCCGACCATCACCCAGGCCGAAAGCGTCGTGGCCCAGGCGGCGGCGGAAAAGCCGATCCAGGGCATCAGGCCGAAGGCGAGGGCGGCGTTCAGGACCATCGACCAGACCGCATAGCGGAACGGGCTGCGTGTGTCCTCACGCGCGTAGAACAGGGGTTGCAGCGCCTTTTGCAGGACGAAGGCAGGCAGGCCGAGGCCATAGATCGCCAGCGCCAGCGCCGTCGCTGCCGTATCATCGGCCCCGAAGGCACCGCGCTGGTAAAGGACTTCGGTGATCGGCAGCGCGATGACCACCAGCGCCACGGCGGCCGGAAGGGTGAGGAGAAGCGCGAATTCGGTGCCCCGGTTGAAGGCCTCGCGTCCGCCCGCGCTGTCCCCGGCCTGCAGTCGGCGGGACAGTTCCGGCAGAAGGACGGTGCCGACGGCGATGGCGACGACGCCCAGCGGCAGTTGGTAAAGCCGGTCGGCGTAGACCAGCCACGAGATCGCGCCCTCGGTCCCCGATGCGACCTGGCGCGAGACGAGAAGGTTGATCTGCACAACCCCGCCAACCAAGAGTGCGGGGCCCATAGTGACCATCAGGCGGCGGAAGTCCGGCGTCAGGCGGGGCAGCCGCAAGCGGGGGATGAACCCGATGCGGCGCGCGGCGTAAAGGGTCCAGGCCAGCTGCGCAATGCCGGTGATCGGTGTGGTCCAGGCCAGCGTCAGGCCCATGTCCCAGCCGTAGTAATGCGCCAGCATCATCGCGATGATGAAGACGACGTTCATCAGGACGGGCACTGCCCCGGCCTCGGCGAAATGGCCGTGCGCGTTCAGGATGCCCGAGAGCAGCGCAAAGAGCGAGATGAAGCCGATGTAGACGAAAGTGATCCGGCCGAAGTCGACCGCCATGTCGAAGCGCCCGTCACCGACAAAGCCCGAGGCCATCGCCCAGACCAGAAGCGGCATGGCCAGCGTGCCAAGCAGCGTGAAGACCAGCAGGAAGGCGGTCAGCCCGGAAAAGGCGTTCTGCGCGAAACCCTCGGCATCTTCACCGGCCTCCAGCTTCTTGGAATACAGCGGCACGAAGGCCTGGTTGAACGCCCCTTCCGCAAAGAAGCGGCGGAACATGTTGGGCAGCGAAAACGCCACGTTGAACGCGTCCGCCACCGGCCCCGCACCCAGGTAGGCGGCCATCATCAGCTCGCGCACCAGACCCGCGCCGCGCGACACAAGTGTCCAGCCGCCCAGCGTCACGATGTTGCGGATCATGCCGCGAGAGCTCATGCGCTGGCCCTTTCGGCCCCTTCCGCGATGGCCTGCCGCAGCTTCTTCTCCAGCGCCTCTTGCCGGTGCTTCTGGTGCAGCTTCAGGCCGAACATGTCCTTGACGTAGAAGGTGTCGACGACCTGCGCGCCATAGGTCGCGATCACGGCGCTGGCGATGTAGATGTTGTTCGTGGCCAAGGTCCGGGTCAGGTCGAAAAGAAGGCCGGGACGGTCGCGGGTGTCGACCTCGATGATCGTGTAGATGTCGGACCCTTCGTTGTCGAACATGATATGGGTCGGAAAGCGGAACTCGCGCTCGCGCTTCTTGATCTTGTCGCGGTCCTTCAAGGCCTCGCGGGCCACGACCTCGCCCTTCAGCGTCTTGTCGATCATCTGACGCAGGCGCGGCAGGCGGGCGACCTCATACGGGTGGCCCTCGATGTCCTGCACCCAGAAGACCGCGGTGGCGTAGCCGTCCTTGGACGTATAGGTCCGCGCGTCCACCACGTTCGCCCCGACCAGTGCCAGCGCCCCCGCCAGCCGGCTGAAGATGCCGGGATGATCGGCAAGCGCAAAGCAGGCCCGGGTCGCGTCGCGGTCGGGATCTGGGTGCAGGTCGATGCGGATCTCGTTGTCGCCAAGGCCCTGGAGAAGCCGGGCAAAGACTTCATGCGTATCGGTAGACAGGCCCTGCCAATAGGGTGCGTAGTGGCGCGTCGTCTCATGGTCCAGCACCGCCGGGTCCCAGTTGGCCAGCCGTTCCGTCAAGGCGCGGGTCGCTTCTTCCTGCCGGTTCTCGCGGTTCAGGGTTTCAAGCCCGCCTTCCAGCGCCTCGGCGGTCTGCTTGTAAAGCTGCCGCAGGAGCATGGCTTTCCAGTTGTTCCAGGTCCCCGGCCCGACGCCCCGGATGTCGCAGACGGTCAGCACCGTCAGAAGGTCCAGCCGCTTGCGCGACTTTACCGCCTTGGCGAAGTCGCGCACCGTGCGCGGGTCGCCGATGTCGCGCTTTTGCGCCATGTCGGACATCAAGAGGTGATAGCGCACCAGCCATTCCACCGTCTCACATTCCTCGGCATCAAGGCCAAGGCGCGGCGCGACGCGCCGGGCGATCTGCGCGCCCAGGATGGAATGATCTTCGGGTCGGCCCTTGCCGATGTCGTGCAGGAGCAGAGCTACGTACAGCACGCGCCGGTTGACGCCTTCCTTGAGGATCGAGGACGACAGGGGCAGGTCCTCGACCAGCTCTTCTCGCTCGATCTGGGCCAGGCAGCTGATCGTCTGGATGATGTGCTCGTCCACCGTGTAGTGGTGATAGACGTTGAACTGCATCATCGCGACGATGGGTTCGAATTCCGGGATGAAGGCGGCAAGGACCCCCAGTTCGTTCATCCGGCGCAAGCTGCGTTCCGGGTTGCCGTGCTTGAGCAAGAGGTCCAGGAAGATCCGCTGCGCCTCTGGATCCTCACGCATCTCGTCATCGATCAGGTCCAGGTTCGCCGCGACGATCCGCATGACGTTGGGGTGAAGGAGGTACTTGGTCCGCAGCGCCTCCTCGAAGACGCGCAGCAGGTTCAGCTTGTCCGTCAGAAAATCCTTGGGGTCGACCACGTCGATCCGGCCCTGCACCAGCTTGTAGCCGGACTTGACCCGTTTGGTCAGCTTGAAGATGCCGAAAAGGCTGGCCTCGCGCTTGGCGTGGCGGGCTTCAAGCTCGGTCAGGAAGACCCGCGTCAGTTCGCCCACACGGGTTGCCAGGCGGAAGTAGTCCTGCATGAAATGCTCGACCGCGCGACGGCCGGCGGTGTCGCGATATCCCATCCGGGCCGCCACCTCGACCTGCAGGTCGAAGGTCAGAGAATCGGTCGGTCGGCCGGTGATGAAGTGCAGATGGCAACGGACAGCCCACAGGAAATCCTCGGCCCGGGCAAAGCTGTCGAACTCGTCGCGGCTGAGAAGCCCCGCGCCGACCAGCCCTTCGGCGGAGGGCACCCGGTGCAGGTACTTCCCGATCCAGTACAGCGTCTGAAGGTCGCGCAAGCCGCCCTTTCCCTCCTTGACGTTCGGCTCCAGCACGTAACGCTGACCGCCCTGCCGCTTGTGGCGCTCGGCCCGCTCGGCCAGCTTCGCCTCGATGAATTCGGGGCCGGAGTTCTTGAAGAGCTCGCCCCAAAGCTTGGCATCCAGTTCCTCGGCCAGCGGACGATGGCCGCAGATGAAGCGGTGTTCCAGAAGCGCGGTGCGGATCGTGATGTCCTCGCGCCCCAGACGGATGCAGTCCTTCACCGTGCGGCTGGAATGGCCGACCTTCAGCTTCAGGTCCCACAGCATGTAAAGCATCGTCTCGATGACGCTTTCGGCCCAGGGAGTGATCTTCCAGGGCGTCAGAAACAGAAGGTCCACGTCCGATTGCGGTGCCATTTCGGCCCGGCCATAGCCGCCGACGCCCAGAACGGCGATGCGCTCGGCCTCGGTGGGGTTGGCCAAAGGATGCAGGCGCATTGCGGCGGCCAGCGTCACCTGCACCAGAACGTCGGTCAGCGCCGCCTGGGCCGAGATCAGCGCCCTGGCCTCACGCGGGGCGGCGCGGAAATGAGCCTCGAACCCGGCGCTTGCGTCTGCCTTTGCAGCCTGCAACGCACTTACAGCCACGGCGCGGGCCGCCTTGGGGTCGGCAGCGCCACGCAAGCCGTCCAGCACGCGGGCTGTCAGCGCCTTGGCATCCGGCACCGGATAGGAGGTCCCGACCGCCAAGGGCGCAACCGGGGCCTCGGCGGCTGAGTCCACGAGCTCAGAACCCTGCGCCGCCGAAGCTGCGCGGAGCAGCATCGATCACCACGACCTGGTTCGTACGGATCGTCGCCACGGCGAGGCCCCGCTCGTTTGTGCCGTTCGGCAGCAGGCGG
Source organism: Tabrizicola sp. (assembly GCF_030694085.1). Taxonomy (GTDB): domain Bacteria; phylum Pseudomonadota; class Alphaproteobacteria; order Rhodobacterales; family Rhodobacteraceae; genus Tabrizicola. The sequence goes on from NZ_JAUXZE010000046.1 coordinate 39,782, forward strand.
AAGATGCCCGAGACCCCGGCAAAGCCCGCCGACTGCGTCAGATCGCCCTTGGAAAGCGGAGCCCCGTCCTTGGCGCGGCTCGCCAGGGCCCCGATGGCCGCGATTCCGTCGTAAGCCAGTGCCGCAACCGGAACCGGCTGACTGCCATAGGCGCCCTCATACCGCGCGCGGAACTGCGCCTGCAGGCCCGGGTCCGGCATGGCGAACCAGCCGCCCTGGACGCCCGGCAGGGCCAGGGTGGCCGGCGGGATGTCCCAACGGGTCAGGCCGATGAACTGTGTCGTTGCCTTGTCGATGCCGTTGTCGACGAGAAGCTGGCTGAGAAGCGGCAGCGCCCCCGCCGTGTCGGCCGTCAGGAACAGCGCCGTGGCACCCGAGGACCGCGCAGTGCTGACGATGCCCGACGCCGCCTGCACGATCCCGTTCTGCGAGAATTCATACGAGGTGACACCCACCACCGAGCCGCCCGCGGCCGAGACTCCACGCTCGATTGCGGCCTTGCCGACCTCGCCCGCGACGTTGCGGTCATGCACGATCAGGACCTTGGATTTGCCGTTCTTGACCGCGAACCGCGCCAGACGGCGGGCGGTGTTGTCGAATGTCTGGCCAAGGACGAAAACGTTGCCGCCCGCGATGGCCGCATTGTTCGAGAAGGCAAGGACGTTGACGCCCGAATTCGCCACCGCAACGCCGGCGGCATTGGCCTCTTCGGAATAGAACGGCCCAAGGATCACCTGGGCGCCTTCGTCCACCGCCTGCCGGGCCAATGCCGTGGCCTGCGCGGGGCTGCCCCCGGTCTTGTAGACGCGCAGGTCGATGTTCACGCCCGACAGATCCGCCATTGCCAGACGCGCAGCGTTTTCAAGGTTCCGGCCGAACAGTTCGTCCTGCGACTGGCCCGAGCCCGAGGGGATCAGCAGTGCAACCTGGACCGAACCGCCACGGGTCGGCGGGGTCGTTCCGGGCGTTGATGCCACACAGCCCGAAAGGACCACGGCACCAAGCACAAACAGCATCTGACCCAGCGACTTGCGGGCCCGGCGAAATACGGACAACATGGTGGTTCCTCACTGTTGCAGCGCGCTGCGTTTGCCGGTCAGGGTAAAGGGTTCGGGAAGGGAAGTAAACTTGTGAGGCAGACGGCCGACCCTGCCGAGACCAGCCACACGCCCGGCCTGCGCGCCATTCCGCCGGGGCTGCACCTGGTCTCGACCCCTATCGGCGCGGCACGGGATATCACCTTGCGGGCACTGGATGTGCTGGCCGGGGCCGATGTGCTGGTGGCCGAGGACACGCGGACACTGCGTCACCTGATGGAGATCCACGGCATCCCCCTGGGGGGTCGGCAGGTCATCGCCTACCACGACCATTCCGGCGAAGGGCAGATGCAGCGTCTGCTGGGGCTTCTTGCCGACGGCAAGAGCGTGGCCTATGCGTCAGAAGCCGGAACGCCCTTGATTTCGGACCCCGGTTTTGAACTTGCGCGTGCCGTGGCGGCATTGGGATTGCCGATGAGCGCCGCCCCCGGCCCCTGCGCCGCAATCTGCGCGCTGACCCTGTCCGGTCTGCCCTCGGACCGCTTCCTCTTCGCGGGCTTTCCGCCCTCGGCCCAGGGCGCGCGACGAAGCTTCCTGGAAGAGCTGGCGGCGGTGCAGGCGACGCTGATCCTTTACGAAAGCCCGAAGCGTTTGGCCGCCCTTCTGGCCGAGATGGTCAAGACGTTGGGGGCGACCCGGCAGGCCGTGGTCTGCCGCGAACTGACCAAACGTTTCGAAGAAGTGCTGCGTGGTCCTCTGGCGGACCTGGCCGAAAAGGTCGCGGCCCGAGAGATCAAGGGCGAAATCGTGGTGCTGGTCGACCGCGCGCCCCCCGCCGAGGCGACCGAGGACAGCATCGCTGCGGCTCTGGACCTGGCCTTGCAGTCGATGTCCGTTAAGGATGCCGCAACTTTTGTGTCGCAAACTCTGGGGGTGTCCCGCAAGATCGTCTACAAGACCGCCCTCGACCGCAGCCAAGGATAGCCATGCCTTTCGACTTTGTCTCCTCTCCGGCCCGGCAGACCCGCAAGGCACGGGGATTGACCAATTACCTTGCCGGTCATGCCGCAGAAGCCTCGGTTGCCCGCCTTTATGAAGATCGCGGCGTCGCCATCTGTGCCCGGAACTGGCGTGGCCTGACGGGGGAAATCGACCTGATCGGGCGCGACGGTGATGTCGTCATCTTCGTCGAGGTGAAGCAAAGCCGGACGCATGACCTGGCCGCTTCGCATCTCTCCGACCAGCAGATCCGGCGCATCTTCGCCACGGTCGATGAATTCGTCGCAGGTGAACCGCTTGGCCTGTTGACGGATGTGCGCATCGACCTTGCGCTGGTCGACGGGCAAGGCCGCATCGAGGTAGTGGAAAACGCCTTCGCGGGCTGAATTGCATCTTTCGGCGGCTTCAGCCATCACTCACTTCGGAAGAAGGAGTGTGCCATGCCGCTGAAGGTAGCCTTGCAGATGGACCCGATCGGGTCGGTCAACATCAACGCCGATTCGACGTTCCGCATCGCGCTGGAAGCCCAGGCGCGCGGGCATCAGCTGTTCTTCTACACCCCGGACAGGCTTGCCTTCGTCGAAGGGCGGATCATGGCCCGAGGCTGGCCGATCGAGGTGCGGCGCGAGATCGGGAACCATGTCACCTATGGCGCGGAAACCGAGGTCGACCTTGGCGACTATGACGTCGTCTGGCTGCGCCAGGATCCGCCTTTCGACATGGGCTACATCACGACCACGCATCTGCTTGAAATGATCCATCCCAGGACCCTGGTAGTGAACGACCCCTTCTGGGTGCGCAACAGTCCCGAAAAGCTTCTCGTCCTGCGCTTCCCGACGCTCACTCCACCCACCGCCATCGCCCGCGACCTGGACACCATCCGCGCCTTCAAGGCGCGGCACGGCGACATCATCCTGAAGCCCCTTTATGGGAACGGCGGCGCGGGCGTCTTCCGGCTTGATCCGAACGATCGCAACCTCTCCAGCCTGCACGAGCTTTTTATGGGCATCAATCGTGAGCCCCTGATCGTGCAGAAGTTCCTGCCCGCTGTGGCCCAAGGTGACAAGCGGGTCATCCTGGTCGACGGCGAGCCGGTGGGCGCGATAAACCGCGTCCCCCAGGCTGGCGAGACGCGGTCGAACATGCATGTCGGAGGTCGGCCCGAGAAGATCGGCCTCACCGACCGCGACCTGGAAATCTGCAGCACCATCGGCCCGGTCTTGCGCGAAAAGGGCCAGGTCTTCGTCGGCATAGACGTGATCGGCGACTGGCTGACCGAGATCAACGTCACCTCCCCCACCGGCATCCAGGAACTCGAGCGCTTCGACGGCACCAATGCCGCCGCCCGCATCTGGGAGGTGATCGAAGCGAAGCGGGCCTAGGCCAGCCCGCTGTCCGGATAGGCCCGCACCACGTCCCAGACCAGGGCCTTCATCCAGTCGGCCTGTTCGTGCGTGGGCCAACCTGGCTCACCGCGCAGGTTCGGGGTTTCGCGAGGGTCCCGGCCGTAGATCACCGCGTAATGCGCCAGAGCGATCAGGTAGGCGCCCTTGGCGTTGACGTGAATGTCGTCCTCGAAAAGCTCGTTCATCGCCTTGAGACCCGGTGCGGATCCCGCCTCGATTGCGTCCCAGACCGCAGCCATGATCTTCGGCCCCGGGATTACCCGCATCGGCGGGCTGCCAGCGGGGCGGTTGGTGTTGACATGATCCGCGATGACCTGCCAGGCCGACATCTCGACATCGAGTCGCTTGCGGAACGGGATCAACTGATCCTCGGACGTGTCCCACTTGGAAGGAGTCCCGCTGTCCAGCCCGATCCAGCTGGCATAATAGACAGTCTCCGCACCCTGGCCGCCGCGTCCGTTCTTCCAGGCGTGTTCGAACCAGGTGAGCGCGATCTTGTCCGCGCCGTGCCACTGAAGCGTGGAGCGCACCGAGACCCGCTCGGTCATCACCAGGAGGTCGTATTTCGCGATGTCGCGCTTTGCATCGACGGGCTCGATAGGATCGGTCTGCCAGCGCATCTCGGCCGGGCTTCCGGGGATCGTGGACTTGTCGATCAGCATGCCGCGCGACTGCCCCCCGCCTGCGGACTTGACCAGGATTTCCAGCGGGTGCGGGATCGGATCGGTCAGGCTGTGCCCCGACATCACCATCCGCAGATTGAAGGGCCGCTGCACCGCTTGGGCGCGGAGCGGAGTTGCCGCAAGCAGTGGAAGCGAGGCCAGGCCTGCAAGGACACGGCGGCGGTCTGTGGAATACAACATGGAAAATGACCTTTCACTCGATCGACGGGGCCAGCTTACACGTGGCAGATGGGGCTGGGAAGCCGTCGACGCAAGCCCCACCAGAGCCGCCCCGAAATGCGGCGTTACGCGGGGGTGTCCACGCTGGACAGGCAGATAAAACAAAGGCAGATCAGAAGCTTGCCTGTGGGCGTTCAGCAAGTGTTAACCTTGTTCGACCGCCGGATCGTGCCGCAACTTTCGCAGAAGGACCAGCCCGAAGAGGAAGTTCGGCAGCACGACCAGCAGCGGCACCAGATAGGCCGACAACGGCAGCGGGCCTTCGGGCAATGGGTTCTGCGCGGTTTCGTAGGCGACGAGCAGGATGCCGAAGTTCCACACCATGTGATAGACGATGGCAGTCCAGATCGACCCGGTGCGCAGCATCAGCGCGATCAGAAGAAGTCCGGTCATCATCGCCGCCACTGACTGCGCTGCGGCAAGGCGCAGGTCGCCCAGGACAAAGGCGTTCAGCACGTGTATCGCGCCGAACAGAACCGAGGTCAGCGCGACGGCAGGCCAGATGCGCAGACGCGACTTAAGGGCCTGGAAGAGGATGCCGCGGAACATCCACTCTTCCGACAGGGCGACGAGCGCGGTGTTGATCGCCAGGAACAGCATCGCCCGGCCAGGCGGCAGCCCGATGGCAAAAGCAATGCCGTAGAACGGCAAAAGCGTCAGGATCGGGAACCAGATGAGCCAGACCACCGCCCGCAGCCGGGGCGGACCGAAGCTGAGGTCTCGCCAGCGAAAGACCCGGCTGGCAATCGCCAGAACCGCGATGCCACCCACCACGTTCCAGGCGATGCCCGTTGTGAGTAACCCGACAATCTCGGCGATTCCGGCGCTTTCCTGGCGCATGAACGCCCCGGCCACGATGGTCGCAGCAAGCCAGGCGAGCAGGGTCAGAAGGGCTTGGGGCAGGCGGTTGGGCATTTCGGTCCAGGTGCTTGGGGCGCGGCAGTCTCCCCGGGGAGACGCTTCGGAAGGCGGAAGCGTTCCCAGTCGCACGGACCGGCTGCCCAGGACTAAGCGCGGGGCGACCGCGCGGCAAGGCCAGAGCGCTGTCGGACGTGGCGCGGCACTAAAGCGGGCCTTCGGCCGATAGGACTTTTGGCCTGTATCCCCAGCAGAAGGGTCGGGGTAGAGTTGCGTGGCAACTGGATGCGAAGGCTTTTCACGATGACAATGGCTTCTGCGGTTTCTGCAGGCGACGCCCGGCCGATGAACTTTGCCCTGATCGTGGATGACCACCCGCTGTTCTGCGACGCACTGTCCATGACGCTGAAATCAGTGGCGGGAATCCAGGAGATCGAGACCGCCGATCGGCTAGAGACGGCAATCCACCGGGTCGACCTGACCCCGGTGCCGGATGCCATCGTGCTGGACCTAAACCTGCCGGATGTGAACGGGATCGACGGCCTTATCCGCCTGCGACAGGCGGCGTCCGGGGTGCCGGTTCTGGTGGTGTCCTCATTGGCGGACAACCGCGTGATCGGAGCCTGCATGGCGGCCGGGGCGGCGGGCTTCGTGCCGAAACATTCGCGGCGCGAGGTCTTCCGAGCGGCGTTCGATGCGCTGCGCGAGGGGCGACGCTTCCTGCCCGAAGGCTATGTGCCCGTGCCCGAGGGCAAGGCCAAGGGCAGCGCGCGGGAAGAGGCGATCGGGCGGCTGGCGCTTCTTACGCGGCAGCAGGCGAAAATCCTGCAACTGGTCTGCGAGGGCTTGCTGAACAAGCAGATCGCCTATGAGCTGTCCATCGCCGAGACGACGGTCAAGGCACATGTCACCGCCATCATGCGCAAGCTGGGGGTGCAAAGCCGCACCCAGGCCGTGCTGATCGCGCGCGAGACGAACTTCTCCAGCCTGATGCCCGAGGATGGCTGAGGTTAGGACGGCTGGGGCGAGGACCGCTGGGGCCTTGCCCCGGTCCGACGGCGCGCCGTAGCATCGACCTTGGGGGGGAAACCGGATGTCTGCGCCCTTGGCTCTTGCTGCTGCGGTGATGCCGCGCGCCCATGTCGGCGCGCGCGACCCCGATGCCCTGGCAAAGCTGGCGCGGGGCCTGGGTCCGGGGCCATTCGCAGCGGTGATCCTGTTCATCTCGCCCGAAGCCGACCGGGACCTGCTGGCAAGCGGGCTTGAGGCGGCTTTTCCGGGCGTTTCGGTGATCGGCTGCACCACGGCCGGAGAAATTTCGCCCGAGGGCTATTCGGAAGGCGAGATCGTCGCGGTCGCCCTGCCCTCTGCAGTCTTTGCCGTGGATTGTCTGGGGATCAACCTGGCGGCGCTGGACGGGCAAGAGCTGATCGGACGGCTGATCCGGGCGCGGGCAGGGCTGGCGCGGAAGCGTGGCGGCTGGGAAGACGAATTCGCCTTCCTGATGGTCGACGGCATGTCCATCCGTGAGGATGAGCTGACGGCCGCCCTTGGGCCGGGCCTGGGTCCGGTGCCGTTGTTCGGAGGCTCGGCCGGGGACGGGACACGGTTCGGCGCGACGTTTGTGTTGCAGGATGGGGTCTTCCGGGAGGGTTGGGCGGTCCTGATGATGGTCAGGACGGCCTGCACAGTGCGGGTGTTCAGCCTGAACCATCTGACCCCCACCAACCGACGGATGGTCGTCACCGGGGCCGATCCGGCGCGGCGGGTGGTGCACCAGATCAACGCCGAACCGGCAGCACAGGAGTACGCGCGGCTTCTTGGCAAGGACCCGGCGCAACTGACGACCTTCACCTTCGCCGCGCATCCCGTCGTGGTGCGAATCGGGGGCAGTCATCATGTGCGGGCGATCCAGCGGCTGGACCCCAATGGCGACCTGGTCTTCTTCTCGGCCATCGACGAGGGACTGGTCCTGACCCTGGCCGAGCCGCAGGACATGGCGGCGCATCTGGACCGCGCGCTGACCGACCTTGCGGCAGGTGGCAAACCGGCGGCGATCCTGGCCTGCGACTGCATCCTGCGTCGGATCGAGGCGATGGAAAATCAGCGGTTCGGCGCGGTCTCGGCCTTGCTGAAGGCGCATGGGGTGGTCGGATTCTCTACCTATGGCGAACAGTTGAATTCGATGCACGTCAACCAGACGATGACCGGGGTGGCGATCTATCCTCCGAAAGGGGCGGCATGATCGAGACACTGATCAACCCGGCGGACAGTGCGGAACGGCGGGCCGAGAAGCTGTTGACCATCGTCGGCGCGCTGATGCGGCGGGTGGAGCAGGCGACAGACGACAGTGGCGCGGCCTATGCGCAGTTCCAGCGGGCGGCCTTGCTGGAGGACCAGGTCCGCGAGCGGACCCAGGATCTGGGACGGGCGCTGGACTTGCTGAACGACTCGAACGCCCGTCTGGCCGAGGCGACGCGTGAGGCAGAGACGGCGCGGCAAAACCTGTCGAATGCGATCGAGACGGTGCAGGAGGGTTTTGCGCTTTTCGACCGGGAAGACCGGCTGGTGATGTGCAACAGCCGCTTTGCAATGCACATGCCGGACGTCCATGCCGAGTTGAAGCCGGGGCTGGGGTTCCCGGACTATGTGGCGATGGTCAGCCAGTCGCCGCATCTGGCGCTGGAGGGGGACTGCCCGGTCAGTTGGGCCGAAGGGCGGATGCGGCGGCACAAGGACCGGCACGTCATCTTCAACGTGCGGCTGGGCGGTGACCACTGGGTTCAGGTCAGCGAGCATCGGACGGCGGATGGCGGGACGGTGATCCTGCAGACGGACGTCACCGACATCATCCTGGCCGAACGGCACGAGCGCGGGAAGCTGCTGGACGACCAGGCGCGGGTGATCCGGGCGACACTGGACCACATCAACCAGGGCGTCGGCATATTCGATGCCGAGGCGCGGCTGGTGGGGTGGAACCAGCGGCTGGGGTCACTTCTGTCGCTGCCGATGGGGCGCCTGCGGATCGGGGCGTCGTTCGAGGCGGTGTTCGGGCGGCTGCCGATGCAGTTCGAGGGGATGACCCAGGGCGCGCTGGTGGGGTGGGTCGCGGCGACGGCGCGGCCTCCGCTGGAGTTTGCGGTCCGGCGGGGGGAGGAGCTGATCCTGGACGTCTTTGGCCAGGGGATGCCGGACGGGGGGTTCGTGCTCAGCTTCACCGATGTGACGGCGGAACGGGCGGCTTTGCAGGCTCTCAGCCAGGCGAACGAGACGCTGGAAGCGCGGGTGATGGAGCGGACACTGGAACTGGAGGACGCGCTGGCCCATGCCGAACGCGCCAATGCCAGCCGGTCTCGGTTCGTGGCGGCGGCGTCTCATGATCTGTTGCAACCGTTGTCGGCGGCAAAGCTGTTCATCAGTTCGATTGCCGGTGATGGGCTGGACCCCGGCGCGCAAGTGGCGCTGGAGAAGGCGCAGAATGCGTTGATGTCGGTCGAGGGGCTGCTGGACGCGCTGCTGGACATATCGAAGCTGGAATCGGGGAAGGCGGCGGTCAGCGTGGGGGCGGTCAGTCTGGAGCGGCTGCTGCGGACGATGGCCGAGGAATTCGCGCCGATGGCGGCGGCGAAGGGCCTCAAGCTGACAGTGGTGCCGTGCAGCGCAACGGTGGAAAGCGACCCGGCCTATCTGCGGCGTATCCTGCAGAACCTGATCGGCAACGCGATCCGTTATACGACGACAGGCCGGGTCCTGGTCGGTGCGCGCAGGCGGGGCGGCGTGGTGCGGGTGGAGGTCCGGGACACCGGCCCAGGCATCCCGGAAGACGCGCAGAACGACATCTTCAAGGAATTCCACCGCCTGAACGCCCGCGCCTCGGCCAGCGAGGGGATGGGGCTGGGGCTGGCCATCGTGGAGCGGGCCTGTGCTTTGCTGGGGCATCCTTTGGGCTTGCAGTCCGACGTTGGGCACGGGACCTGCTTCATGGTGCAGCTGCCGCTGTCGGAAAGCGGGCCTGCCCTGCCCTTTCAGATCGATGCGCCCGAGCGGCGGCGCGGTCCGGTCGCGGCGGACAAGATTGCCTTTCTGGTGGAAAACGACGGGGAGTTGCGGCGCGCGCTGGGGCTCTTGTTGGAAAAGTGGGGGATGACGGTGCTTGAGGCGGGCTCGGGCGAGGAAGCTTTGGCTTTGATCGACGAGATCGGGATCCTGCCCGACATCTTCATTGTCGATCACCAGCTGGGCGAGGGCATGACCGGGATCGAGGTTCTGGCGGCGCTGCGGGCCGCGCATGGGCCGGTGCAGTCGCGGCTGATCACGGCGGATCGCGGGGCCGCTTTGCAGAAGCTGGCCGCAAATGCGGGCATCGAAATCCTTCACAAACCGATCGACCCCCGCGCCCTGGAAGCCGTGGTCGCGCAGCTTTCGGACCCTACGACTTAGGCAGCATAGCCGGACGTGACCGCTCGCCCTAGTCTGCGGCCCAAGAGGGGGAGTTTTCCATGCTGCTGAGTGATACCCGCGAAATCAAGGCCGACCCGAAGACGGTCTGGGATGCGATCCTGAACCCGGACGTGCTGAAGGAATGTATTCCCGGGTGCCAAAGCCTGACCGGATCGGTCGCCGAGGGTTACGAGGCCGTGGTCAAGCAGAAGGTCGGCCCGGTCAGCGCCACGTTCACCGGGTTGGTGCAGTTGTCCGACATCATTGAAGGTGCGTCGCTGAAGATCAGCGGCGAGGGCAAGGGCGGCGTCGCGGGCTTTGCCAAAGGCGGCGCCAACGTCAGCTTCGAGCCGATGGAGGGTGGCACCCGCCTGACCTACGAGGCCGAGGCCAATGTCGGCGGCAAGATCGCCCAGCTCGGCAGCCGGATCATCGACAGCTTTGCCAGGAAGCTGGCCGACGAGTTTTTCACCCGCTTCCAGGCGGCGGTCGAGGAGCCCGAGGAAGAGCCGGAAAATGTGACCGAAGAAGCTGTTGCCGATTCGGGGGAAAAGAAGAAGGGTTGGTTCAAACGCCTGATCGGCTGAACCGACGGCCCGCGACGAAGACACGCGAATACCTAGGACGACCCAGGGAGGAACAAGAATGACCAAGGTCTTTATGACCGTGAACGGCAAGGCCGTGAGCGGGGAAGTGGAAGGGCGGACGCTGCTGTCGTCGTTCCTGCGCGAAGGGCTGGGGATGACCGGCACCCATGTCGGTTGCGACACCAGCCAATGCGGCGCCTGCGTGGTGCATGTCGATGGCAAGCCGGTGAAAAGCTGCACCGTCTTTGCGGCGGATGTGGCGGGGGCTTCGGTGAAGACGATTGAAGGCATGGCCAACGCGGATGGATCGTTGAACGTGCTTCAGCAGGCGTTCCAGGATCATCACGGCCTGCAATGCGGGTTCTGCACGCCGGGCATGGTGATGTCGTCGGCGGCGCTGCTGGCGGAAAACCCCAAGCCCTCGGAGGCTGAGGTGCGGCACTACCTGGACGGCAATATCTGCCGCTGCACGGGGTATCACAACATCGTCAAGGCCGTGATGGCTGCCTCGGGGCAGGACGTCTCGGCTTTGGCAGCGGAATAGGGGGGAACATGCCGAAGGATCACGGGATTGGCGCATCGACCAAGCGCCGCGAGGATGTCCGCTTTCTGACCGGACGCGGGGTTTATACCGACGACATGGCGCTGCATGGGCAGACGGCGGCGGTCTTTGTCCGCTCGAACGTGGCACACGGGCGGATCAAGTCGATCAACACGGCCAAGGCGGCGGCGATGCCGGGCGTGCTGGCGATCTTCACGGGTGAGGATTTCAAGGACGTCGGCGGCAACCCGGCGGGCTGGCTGATCAACAGCCGCGACGGCACGCCGATGCGCGAACCCAAGCGCCCGGTGCTGGCGCATGGCAAGGTGCGCCATGTGGGCGACGCCTATGCGGCGGTGATCGCCGAGACGGTGGCCCAGGCCAAGGACGCGGCCGAGCAGCTGGCGGAAGACAGCGTGATCGAGGAACTGCCCGCGATCGTCGATATGAAGCAGGCGGTCGCCGACCCGTCGAACCGCGTGCATGACGAGATCCCGGACAACCTGTGCTTTGACTGGGGCTGGATCGAGGACAACCGCGCGGCGGTGGATGCGGCGATGAAGGCCGCGCCGCATGTCGTGACGCTGAACCTGGTGAACAACCGGCTGGTGCCGAACGCGATGGAGCCGCGGGCCAGCATCGGCGAGTACAACCCGGGCACGGGCGACTACAAGCTGACCACGACCAGCCAGAACCCGCACCTGACACGGCTTCTGGTCTCGGCCTTCGTGCTGGGCATTCCGGAGAACAAGCTGACAGTGGTGGCCCCCGACGTGGGTGGCGGCTTCGGGTCGAAGATCTATCACTACGGCGAAGAGGCGCTGGTGCTGGCGGCGGCGAAGAAGCTGGGCCGCCCGGTGCGCTGGACGGCAGAGCGCAGCGAGTCTTTCCTGACCGATGCGCATGGCCGCGACCATGTGACGAAGATTGAACTCGGCTGCACCAAGGACGGTGAGATCCTGGCGATCCGGACCGAGACGCTGGCGAACGTGGGGGCGTATCTGTCGAACTTCTCGACCGCGACGCCCACCTTCCTGCACGGGACGCTGATGTCGGGGCCCTACAAGGTGCCGCATGTCTATGTGAACGTGAAAACCGTTTTCACCAATACGGCTCCGGTGGATGCCTACCGTGGTGCGGGCCGCCCCGAGGCGACCTATTCACTGGAGCGGGTGATCGACAAGATGTGCCGCGAGTTGGGGCTTGACCCGTTCGAGGTGCGGCGGAAGAACCTGCTCACGCCAGACCAGTTCCCCTATCAGTCGCCCGTGGGTCTGCTTTACGACACCGGCAACTACCAGGCGACGCTGGACAAGGCTGTCCAGATGGCCGACGTCGTGGGCTTTGAAAAGCGCGCGGCAGAGTCCAAGGCGCGCGGCAAGCTGCGCGGCATGGGGCTGTCGACCTGGATCGAGGCTTGCGGGATTGCTCCGTCCAATCTGGTGGGCATCCTTGGGTCGCGCGTCGGCCTTTATGACGCGGCGACGGTGCGGGTGAACGCGACCGGGAACATCAGCGTCATGGTCGGGGCGCACAGCCACGGTCAGGGCCATGAGACGGTCTTTGCGCAGATCGTGGCCGAGAAGCTGGGGATTCCCGACAGCTCGGTCGAGATCGTGCATGGCGATACCTCGAAGATCCCGTTCGGGATGGGGTCCTATGGCAGCCGCTCACTGGCGGTCTGCGGCACGGCGATGACCAAGGCGGTGGACAAGATCATCGCCAAGGGCAAGAAGATCGCCGCGCACATGCTGGAGGCGGCCGAGGGCGACATCTCGTTCGAGGACGGCAAGTTCCAGGTGGCGGGGACCGACAAGGCCAAGACCTTCGGCGAGATCGCGTTCAGCGCCTACGTCCCGCACAACTACCCGCTGGAGACGCTGGAACCGGGGCTGGAAGAGACGGCCTTCTACGACCCGGCCAACTTCACCTACCCCGCAGGCGCCTATATCTGCGAGGTCGAGGTGGACGAGGGCACCGGCAAGGTCGACGTGGTGGCCTTCCACTGTGCCGACGACTTCGGCAACGTGATGAACCCGATGATCGTCGAAGGTCAGGTGCATGGCGGCGTGGGCCAGGGGATCGGCCAGGCCCTGTGCGAGTTCACCGCCTATGACGAAACAGGGCAACTGCTGACGGGGTCCTACATGGACTACCCGATGCCGCGGGCCGAGGATGTGCCGTTCTACAACGTGGATTACAGCTGCCAGACGCCCTGCACGCACAACCCGCTTGGGGTGAAGGGCTGCGGCGAGGCGGGGGCGATCGGGTCCCCTCCGGCGGTGATCAACGCGGTGATCGACGCACTTCAGCGCGGGGGTCACACCCACGTCACGCATATCGACATGCCAGTCTCGCCGTCGCGGGTCTGGTCGGCGATCAACGGGTAAGGGAGGATCAGATGCACAATTTCGACTTCGCAAAGCCCACGACGATTGCCGATGCGGCAAAGGCTCTGGCGGCTGACGGGGCGCAGGCCCTGTCGGGCGGGCAGACGCTGATCCCGACGATGAAGCAGCGGCTTGCCGCGCCGGGCGTGCTGGTCAGCCTGACCGGCATTGCCGAAATGCAGGGCGTCTGCATCGGTGACGGCGGGCTGCATATCGGGGCGGCGACGCCCCATGCTGTCGTCGCCAAGGAGGCCAAGGCCCACTATCCGGCGCTGGCGGACCTGGCGGGGGGCATCGGTGATCCTGCGGTGCGGTCGCGCGGCACCATCGGCGGGTCGGTCGCCAACAACGACCCGGCGGCCTGCTATCCGTCCGCCGTGCTGGCCAGTGGCGCGACGGTGGTGACCAACAAGCGCAAGATCGCGGCGGATGACTACTTTCAGGGCCTGTTCACCACGGCGCTGGAGGAAGGGGAGTTCATCACCGAAGTCGTCTTCCCGATCCCGCAGAGGGCGGCCTATGTGAAGTTCAACCAGCCCGCCAGCCGCTTTGCCCTGACCGGAGTCTTCGTCGCGAAATTCGCGGATGGGGTCCGGGTCGCGGTGACCGGCGCAGGCAACGACGGTGTCTTCCGCTGGACTGAGGCAGAGGCTGCGCTTTCGGCCAACTTCTCGGCTGCGGTGATTTCCGGGCTGACGGTTGATCCCTCGGGCATGAACACCGACCTGCACGGCTCGGCCGCCTATCGGGCGAACCTGGTCAAGGTGCTGACGGGGCGCGCGGTGACCGCCGCGGGCTGACCGTTCGACCTAAGGCAAATGCCCGGTGGAGCGATCCGCCGGGCTTTTTGCTTTCAGACTGGAAAGAAGCCGTCCCGCGACGGGTCATAGCTTTCCAGCCCGCCCTCGCCCGTGTCGGTCCACAGCCCGTGCAGGGTCAGCCGGTCATCCTCGACCGCGGTGCGGACGAAAGGGAAGGTCAGCAGGTTTTCCAGACTGGTCAGCACCGCCTGCTTTTCCAGCGCCGGCAGGATCTGGTCGTCGGGCAGTTGCGCGACCTTCTGGAACCCGGGGCGCAGGATGTCCATCCAGCGGCCGACGAAGCTGGTCTTCTCTTCCAGATGCGGCGCGTGGCCCCGGCACATGTCGTGGCAGCCTTTGACCCCACCGCAGTTCGAGTGGCCCAGCACTACGATATGCGCGACGCCAAGGCCCGTGACGGCATATTCCACCGCCGCCGAGGTGCCGTGGTATTCGCCGTCCGGGTTGTAGGGCGGCACCAGATTGGCGACGTTGCGGTGGATGAAGAACTCGCCTTCATCCGCGCCGAAGATCGAGGTGACGTGGACCCGGCTGTCACAGCAGGAGATCACCATCGCGCGGGGATGCTGCCCGCTTTCGGCCAGGCGGCGATACCAGGCGCGGTTGTCCTGGTAAGTCGTCGCGCGCCAGCCGTGAAAGCGCTGGACCAGGTAGGTGGGAAGCGGCCGGATGTGCGTGATCATGATCTTTGGTCCCTTGTCGCCCCTTGCCTATGCCGCATTTGCGGAAAATTCGAGGGGCAAATTCCCCGTCGGACGCGACCTGGGCAACCAATTGTTCAGCAAGACGGGCCAATCTGCCGGTGGGTGTGAAGAAAATTGGGTGTTCAAGATGGGCGAGATAGCCGCTCTGCGACCGCGTGAGGTCGTGCGTCAGGATGTCGAGGCGATAGCGGTGATCTACCGCAACCTGGGGGCCCCGGTGGCCGAACAGATGGTGACGCGCGCGCTGGGGGAACTGGCGCTGACGATGGCCGGGATCGCCGAAAAGGTCCGCGGGCAAGAGTTGAAGGACCTGTCGCGCCAATTGTCCCGGCTGGGTCGCATGGCGGCGGACCTGGGGCTGCTGACGCTGGCCACGGTGGCGGGCGACGCAAAGATCTGCCTGGAGCGTGCGGACGGGACGGCCTTCTCGGCGGTCTGGGCGCGCCTGATGCGGGTCGCCGAACGGTCCCTGACGGCCGAGGCCGGGGTGGCGGACCAGACTTTCTAGGCGGATTTCACTGCCGCAATGCAATTCTGGGTTGTTGCGATGCCGTTTCCCACAATCTTTGGAAGATTTGAGGGCGGCCCACGGGAAGGGGGAATATTTGCCCAAGCTCGGCAGATCTCGGGAAATGCTTGATCTCGCGCGAAATATTCCTGCAATTGAAACGAACAGTCCCAGCCGCGATCCACCCATGACCAGCCCCTTTGCCTTTGCCACCCCGTCCTCTGCGGCAAGACCGATGCATGTGCTGCGGCCCGATGAGCTGGCGGCCTTCCTGTCGGGGCCGGGCCAGCCCTGGGCCTTGTGGCTGACCACAACCGGGTTCGAGGCCGGCTTGGGCGATCTGCGGCTTTTGCCGGCAGCTGATGGCGGGGTGGCGGGGGCGGTGGCTGGCTATGGCACCGCCCAGGCCCGGCGGCGGCTGCGTTTCGGTCTGGCGAAGGCCATCGCGGGCCTGCCCGAGGGGGACTGGCGACTGGAAGGTCAGCTTGACCCGGCCGAACGGGTCGAGGCTGCGCTGGCCTGGCTGTTGTCGGGATACCGCTTTGACCGTTACCGCACGAAGAAGAAGCCCCCCACCCTGCCCCGGCTGATCTGCCCCGAGGATCTGGACGCTGCCCGCCTCATCGCGATGGCCGAGGGTGAGGCGCTGACCCGCGACCTGATCAACACTCCGGCCGAAGACATGGGGCCGGCGGAGCTGGAGGCGGCCTTCCTGGCTCTGGCGACAGAATTCGGCGCGCAGGCGGATGTGATCCGGGGCGAAGATCTGCTGGGGCAAGACTTCCCGATGATCCATGCCGTTGGTCGTGCCAGTCCGCGCGCTCCGCGCCTGCTGGACCTGCGCTGGGGGGCCAAGGGCCCGAAACTGACTCTGGTCGGCAAGGGGGTCTGCTTTGACACCGGCGGGCTGAACCTGAAGCCTTCGTCGGGCATGAACCTGATGAAGAAGGACATGGGCGGCGCGGCGACGGTCATGGGCCTGGCGCGGATGATCATGACGCTGGGTTTGCCGGTGCAGCTGCGTGTGCTCGTTCCGGCAGTGGAGAATCTGGTTTCCGGCAACGCCCTGAAACCGAAGGACATCCTGACCAGCCGCAAGGGCCTTACGGTCGAGGTGAACGACACCGATGCAGAAGGGCGGCTGGTCCTGGCCGATGCGCTGGCCTATGCCTGCGAGGACGCCCCGGACGTGCTGGTCAGCATGGCGACCCTGACCGGCGCGGCGCGGGTGGCGGTGGGGCCGGACCTGGCACCCTATTACACGGACGACGAGGGGTTGGCCGGGGCGCTGGAGGCAGGCGCGAAGGCGGGCTTCGACCCGGTCTGGCGGCTGCCGTTCCATGACGCCTACGAGACAGTGATCGAGCCGGGGATCGCCGACCTCGACAATGCTCCGGGTTTCGGCTTTGCCGGGTCGATCACGGCGGCGCTGTTCCTGCGGCGCTTTGTGGACGGACCGCGCTATATGCATTTCGACATCTACGGCCACATGCCCGGCGACCAGCCCGCACGGCCGAAGGGCGGGGTCGGTCAGGGGGCGCGGGCGGTGCTTGGGGGATTGGGCGCCATGTTGGCGCTGTAGGGCCCGTTGCGACGGGCCAGGGTGGGGAACGAGTTGGAGAACACGTGATGGACAGACGGCTGACGCCCTATTCGGGACGGGTGGCACATGTCTCGCTGAGCGGGGTGGTGGAAGCCCCGCTGACCGAAGGATTGCAAGCGCAGGTCATCGTGCCCTTGGCAAACCTGCGGGCCAGCCCCGGCGGTGCGCGGGACCGGCAGCTTTTGCTGGGCGATGCGGTGACGGTGATCGACCGCGACAAGGGCCATGTCTTCCTGATCTCGGCAAAGGACGGCTATTGCGGCTGGACGGCGGAAAGCGACTTGGGTCAGGGACCAGCCCCGACGCATTGGGTCGCCGTGCCGGGGACGCATCTTTACACCGAGCCGCAGGTTCAGGCCCCCGAGAAGGCAGCCCTTAGCCTTGGCTCACGGCTGGCCATGATCGGGTCCTGGGGCGCCTGGGCCAATACGCCGCATGGTTACGTCCCGATCCGCCACCTGCGTCCCTTGGGCGAATGGGCCGATGACCCGGTGACGGTGGCGGAAGGCTTGCTGGGGACGCCGTACCTGTGGGGCGGCAATTCCCGCATGGGGGTGGATTGCTCGGGCCTGGTGCAGCTGGCAATGCAGGCCTGCGGCAAGGCCTGCCCGGGCGACAGCGACATGCAGATGGCGCTTGGCCGCAACCTGCCTTCCAACGAAGCGATGAAGCGCGGCGATCTGATCTTCTGGAAGGGCCATGTGGCGCTGGTGGTCGACAAGGACCGGCTGATCCACGCGAACGGGCACACGATGTCGGTGGCCTATGAGGGAATCCGGGAGAGCGTCGCGCGCATCTCGGCCGGTGGCGGCGGGCTGGTGCTGGCACGCCAGAGGATGTGACCCGACCGCTCGTCGATGACTGCGTCACTCCTCGCTGCGATGGGTCGGCCCCCTGCGACGAGAAGACGAAGTCGCACGAGGAGCTTTCCTCAGACCGGGCCGATCAGCCGCTTTTCCAGCACCTTAAGGACCTGGTCCAGATCATGACCACGGCGCAGGACGTGGCCGTCCATGCCCACAACGGCGTAAAGCCCCTGTTTGGCTCGCAGCTTGGGTCGCTTTTCAATCCGGTACAGAGGTGTTTCTGCGGTGCGGCGGAAAATCGCGAAGACCGCAAGGTCGCGCATCGCGGCAATGGCATAGTCGCGCCACTCCCCGGCGGCAACCATCCGGCCATAGACACGCAGGATCTGGCCCAGCTCCTTGCGGTCGAAACTGACCTGATCCGGGATCTGGCCGGACTGCGGAAACGGGATCGGCGCTTCGGCGTTCATTGCGAAAGCTTACCCGCTTCCCCCTTCAAATCAACCGGGAAAGCCGGAAGCCAGTCGGTAGACCCCCGTCTCCAGTCCGCGCCAGTTGCGTTGCACGCCCGCCATGCGCTTCACCGCCGCAGGATGGGCCGGGTCAAGGACACCGATCCTCGCCAGCAGGGCCGCCACCGCCGCCTCGGAGCCGCGATAGCCGCCATCCAGCACTTTCAGCGCGATGCCAAGGCCCCTGTCCGGCACGATCGCGATATAGACGGCCTCGGCGCCGCCCTTGATCGCAACGCGACCGTCCATCGCCCGCATCAGCTCGGTGCAGGCCTGCCCCTCGCCCGAGATCAGGTGCGGATGTGCTGCCATCGCCCGGGTCAGCCGGTGCATCGCATCCTCGCGCGCGCCGTGGCCTTCACGGGCCGTGGCGAATTTTGCCATGCCGCGGGCCAGAGCGCCGACCGACATCGCGAAGTTCGGGGCCGAGCAGCCGTCGATGCCCCAACCCGCCGAAGTCTCCTCGGTGACCTCTTCGGTCGCGGCACGGATGGCCTTCTGCAAGGGGTGGTCGATCTCGATGTATTCCGGCCCGGCTTTCAGGTGCTGGGTCACCGTCAGAAAGCCCGAATGTTTGCCCGAGCAGTTGTTGTGCAACTGACAGGGCTTTTCGTCCGCGCGGATCAGACGGTTGCGCTCCTCGATGTCGCCGGGTTCATGGGCGCCGCAGCGCAGGTCCGCCTCCGACAGCCCGAGGTCCGAGATCCAGCGTCCGGCCAGATCGACATGGACCTGCGCCCCCCGATGGCTGGCGCAGGACAGCGCCAGGTGTTCTTGGGAAAGCCCGCGTGCGTCAGCAGCCCCCGTCTCGATCAACGGCAGCGCCTGCAGCATCTTGGCCGACGACCGCGGGAAGATCACCGCCTCGGGGTTGCCCCAGGCGGCGACGATTCCCTTCGCATCGCAGATCACCGCATGTCCCAGATGCGTGCTTTCCAGAAGGCCACCGCGCCAGACCTCCAGCACCGGCACCGCACCATCGTTCACCTTTGCCATTCCCGGCCTCCGTCACATGTGCGCGAATTGTCGCCCACGGGGCTTTCGCGGCTAAGCGCTTTTGATTATGGCTGGAATATCGGGTAGAACGGCACCGCGCCAGTCAAAAGGGCCGCAGCGGCCCGGCGCATGGCAGGAAACGAAGACAGCTTGGAGGCTGCGTCAGACATGACTTCCTTTTTCGGTCGCACGCTTGCGGTTGCCGCGATCACTCTTGCAGGGGCGGCGGCTCAGGCGCCTGTGATGGCCCAGGAATCCACCAATCGCGTCGCGACGATGACGGACTGGAACGTCTTCACCGAGGAAAGCCCCAAAGAGTGCTGGGGCGTCTCGAAGCCGAAGGAGACCGTGAACACCCGCGACGGCCAGCCTGTCAGCGTGCGGCGCGGCGATATCCTGCTGTTCGTCACCTTCCGCCCCGGCAAGCCGGGCGAGATCAGCTTTACCGGCGGCTATCCCTTCGCGGGCGGCTCGACGGTCGAAGTGGTGGTGGATGGCCAACCCTACCAGCTGTTCACCGATGGCGAATGGGCCTGGCCGGGCAGCGCCGCGGATGACGCGAAGCTGCTGGCCGCCCTGAAGGCCGGGACGACGGCGACCTTGACTGCGCGTTCGGGCAAGGGGACCCAGACCAAGGACACCTTCAGCCTGCGCGGCTTCACCGCCGCGATGGAAGACGCCGGGAAGCGCTGCCAGTAATCCGACTTCCAGGACCAGGGGCGCCCCCGTCGCGGGGCGCTTTTCTTTTGACAACGCCGCGCCTATATCCGCCCCAGCTTCAGATCGCCTGTGACAAGGCCCCGTGAAAGGATCTGCCCGAATGACCGCCCCGATCACTCAGGACGTTCTGACCCTGCCACGCAAGTTGCCGGTGTCGGACAAGACCAACATCGTTGGCCTGACCCGCCCTGCCCTGCGCGAGGCATTGATCGCGGCCGGCACCCCGGAAAAGCAGGCCAAGATGCGGGTCGGTCAGGTCTGGCAATGGGTCTACCACTGGGGGGTCCGCGATTTCGCGCTGATGACCAACCTTGCCAAGGACTACCGCGCGCTTCTGGCCGACAACTTCACCATCGAGATCCCCGAGGTCGTCACCCGCCAGATTTCCGGGGACGGCACCCGCAAGTATCTGGTCCGCATCGCTGGCGGGCATGAGGTCGAGGTGGTCTACATCCCGGAAACCGACCGGGGGACGCTGTGCATCTCGTCCCAGGTCGGCTGCACCCTGACCTGTTCGTTCTGCCACACCGGCACGCAGAAGCTGGTCCGCAACCTGACGGCGGCGGAAATCGTCGGCCAGGTGATGATGGCCCGCGACGACCTGGACGAATGGCCGGTGCCGGGGGCGCCGAAGGAAGAGGTGCGGCTGATCTCGAACATCGTGCTGATGGGGATGGGCGAGCCGCTTTACAACTTCGAGAACGTCCGCGACGCGATGCAGATCGTGATGGACGGCGAGGGCATCGCCCTTGGCCGCCGCCGGATCACTCTGTCCACCAGCGGCGTCGTGCCGGAGATTGCCCGGACGGCGACGGAAATCGGCTGCCTGCTGGCCGTCAGCTTCCACGCCACCACGGACGAAGTGCGCGACCAGCTGGTCCCGATCAACAAGCGCTGGAACATCGCCACGCTTCTGGAGGCGCTGAAGGCCTATCCCGGCCTGTCGAACTCTGAGCGGATTACCTTTGAATACGTCATGCTGGACGGGGTGAACGACACGAAGGAAGACGCCTATCGGCTGGTGCAGCTGCTGGAAGGCATCCCGGCGAAGGTCAACCTGATCCCGTTCAACGAATGGCCCGGTGCGCCGTACAAGCGGTCGTCCGGGAACCGGATCCATGCCTTTGCCGATATCATCTACAAGGCTGGTTACGCCTCGCCGATCCGCACGCCGCGGGGCGAGGACATCATGGCCGCATGCGGGCAGTTGAAATCCGCGACCGAACGGGCGCGGAAGTCGAAGGCGCAGATCGAGGCCGAAGCCGGGTTGGCCTGACCCCCTTGCGGGGCGGTCGTATTTGCGTTGAGGTCTGCCGCCCAGACAAAGGAGCCGCCCGATGGCCAAGGCCGCCGCCAAGAAACCCCCCGTGAAGAAGCCCGCCGCCAGTCCCAAGCCGAAAAGTCCCGCCGAATGGGCGCATGACCGCCTGGTGATGTACATCCGCGACTTCGAAAGCGGGCTTGATGCCGAGCAGGAAATCGCGATGGGCTTCGCCTCGGACGAGACGGGCGTGCTGCGGATCGAGGGCCTGGGTTTCTTCGAGCCGGACATCATCACCTTCTACGGTCGCGATGATGACGGCGCGAAGACCCAGCTGATCCAGCATGTCAGCCAGCTTTCCGTCACCCTGCGCGCCATTCCAAAACAGGCGGACACCGACCCGCCGCGCCGGATCGGCTTTCACCTGACTCCGGGCTGGATCGGCGGCGATTCTGGCGACGGATCGGCGGGTTAAGACACCGCGACCCCGTGACAGGCCCCGGTGAATCGGCTATGGGCTTTTGCAAAGAGATAACTGGGGAACCAAGATGGCCGACCACAAGACTTCCGAACACGCCCACGGCTCGATGGACATCCGCGCGCAGGAAAAGACCTTTGCGGGATTCATCCGGGTGACGGTTTGGGCAAGTGTAGCCATCGTCGTGATCCTGGTCTTCATGGGTCTGGTGAACGCCTGATCGCGGGACCCGGCCGGATGCGCCTTCTTTTCTGCCTGATCGCCCTCTTGGGCCTTGCCGCCTGCGGCGCCGAGCCGAAATGGGCTCCGCAGGAACACGTGGATGCCGTCCGCTTCGTCGAGGGGCCGCCGAACTACATCACGCTTTACACCGTGGTGAACAAGCGGACGGGATCGGGCGCTCATTCGGCGATCCTGGTCAATGGCTCGGAACGACTGATATTCGACCCGGCCGGGACCTGGTATCACCCGAAGCTGCCGGAACGGAATGACGTCCATTTCGGCATGAACGACAAGGCGCTGGCCTTCTACATCGACTACCACACCCGCGTCACCTACGACACGATAGAGCAGACGATCTATGTCTCGCCCGAGGTGGCCGAGCAGGTGCTGGCCCGGGCCAGGGCCTACGGCGCGGTGCCCAAAGCGATGTGCACCCAGGCGACCTCATCGATCCTGCGCGGGGTCTCGGGGTTCGAAGGCCTGCCACAGACCTTCTATCCCAAGAAGCTGTCGGCCGCCTTTGGCAAGCTGCCGGGTGTCACGACCCGCGTCATCACCGACGATGACGACGACGACAACCACGGCGTCCTTCTGGTCCAGCACGACGGCACGCCGCTGCCGTGAGCGTCCCTTGAACCGGGCGCGCGATGCGTTAGGCTTGGCCTTCGACGCGAAAGGCATGTGATTTGCGCATTTTCGGGGTGATCCTGGCAGGCGGTGAAGGCCGGCGAATGGGCGCGGACAAGGCTTTTGTCCAGCTGGCCGGTCGCCCGTTGATCGGTCACGTTCTTGACCGGCTGGAGCCGCAGGTGGACCGCGTGCTGATCTCGGCCAACGGCGATCCGGCGCGATTTGCCGGGTTCGGCTGCCACGTTGTCGCTGATGTGGCGCCACAGGGGCCGCTGTCGGGCGTGTTGGCTGCACTGACTGTGGCGGCGGCGCAGGGGGCGACGCACCTGGTCTCTGCCCCGGTCGACACGCCGTTTCTGCCGGGCGATCTTGTCCCGCAGCTTCTTCTTGCCGCAGAAACCTCACCCAACGGCTTGGCGCTTGCTGCCGACGCAACCAGCCCCCACCCGGCCACTGCGATCTGGCCGGTGGGACTGGCCCCTGCCCTTGCAGCCTTTCTGGCAGAGGGCCACGCCAAGGTCACCCGCTTTACAGAGGCTCACCATGCAGCCCACGCCGTATTTCCCGACCCCCGCGCCTTCCTGAACCTGAACACGCCCGAAGACCTGGTTCAGGCCGAGGTCCTTCTGAAGGGTGCGGCATGAAGGTCTACGGCGTGATCGGCTGGAAGAACT
Source organism: Tabrizicola sp. (assembly GCF_030694085.1). Classification (GTDB taxonomy): domain Bacteria; phylum Pseudomonadota; class Alphaproteobacteria; order Rhodobacterales; family Rhodobacteraceae; genus Tabrizicola. Next base: position 62,877 of record NZ_JAUXZE010000046.1, read on the forward strand.
CGGGCAAGACCAGCCTGATGGAGCGCCTGGTGGCCGAGATCACCGGGCGGGGGGTCTCTGTCTCTACCGTCAAGCACGTGCATCATACGGTGGACCTGGACCAGCCAGGCAAGGACACCTTCCGCCACCGGCAGGCCGGCGCGCGCGAGGTGGTGCTGGCCTCGGCCGACCGGCTGGCGATCCTGGTGGAACACCGGGGGCCGGAACCGGAGCTTCCGGCGGTGCTGGCCCGTCTGGCCCCGGTCGACCTGGTGCTGGTCGAGGGCTACAAGCGCGACGCCCATCCGAAGGTCGAGGTCTGGCGGGCCGAGACAGGTCAACCGCTGATCCAGCCCGGCGATGCGTTGGTGCGGGCGGTGGCCACGGACGCTGCGCTGAGCCTGCCGGTCCCGGTGCTGGACCTGAACGACACGAAGGCCGTCGCCGATTTCATCCTGCGCGAGGTCGGGCTTGTTTGATCGGGTGATCGTGGTCGACTGGTCGGCGGCGAACCTGCCCACCAGCCCGACCAACCGGGCCAATGCGGTCTGGATTGGCTGCCACGATGCCGAGGGCGGGGCCGAATGGCACCACCGCACCCGCGCCGGGGCCGAGGCGCAACTGCGGACCCTGATCGACACCGCCCGCGCCGAGGGGTTGCGGGTTCTGATCGGCTTCGACTTTGCGATGGGCTACCCGGCAGGCTTCGCAGCCCGCTTGACCGGCGAAGGACGCGCCGAAGCCGTCTGGCGCTGGCTGGACGCGGCAGTCACCGACATCGACAACCGCAACAACCGGTTCGAGGTCGCGACCCGGATCAACGCCCTCTTCCCCGAGGGTCCCGGTCCGTTCTGGAGCCATCCGTCAGGGCAAAGCTGGCCCGGCCTCCCGTTCCGACGGACGGGAATCGACTACGCGACCCTTGGCCTGTCCGAGACCCGCGCCGCCGAGGCCGCCGTCCCGCGTGCGAAAAGCCCCTGGATGCTGTTCAACCCCGGCTCTGTCGGGTCGCAAAGCCTGCTTGGCCTGCCGATGATCCATCGCCTCTCGCAACTCCCCGGCGTCGCGGTCTGGCCCTTCGCCGCCCCCGACGCGCCGGTTGTGCTGGCCGAGGTCTACCCGTCGCTGCTTGCCGGGCCGGTGGCGATTCTCGCGAACGGCGAGGGGCTGACGGCCGACCAGGCGCAGGTCCGGCTGCTGTCGCGGGCGCTGTATCGGCTGGCACTGGCGGACCGGCTGGCCCCACTTTTTGACGCGCCCCCGGAAGCCGCCGAAGAAGGCTGGATTCTCGGCGCCCACCACGGCGTCCAGCTCGCCGAGGCCTTGGCATGGGCGTGACGATCTTCCGCGGCCTGCACTCCCAACTCCGCCCCCAGGCGGCGCAGCTTTACTGGGAGGCGTTCGGGGGCAAGCTTGGCCGGGTGCTGGGGCCGGATGAGCGGGCGCTGCGGTTCTTTCAGCGGGTTATCCGGGGGGACCTGTGTTTCTCGGCCGTGGGGGACGGGGGGGAACTGATCGGGCTTGCCGGCTACAAGACCCCGACGGGAAGTTTTGCCGGGGGCAGCTGGGAGGACCTGACCGAGGTCTATGGTCGCATCGGCGGACGGTGGCGGGGCAGCGTCCTCTGGGCGCTGGGGCGCGAGGTTGACAACGACCGCTTCCTGATCGACGGGATCTGCGTCGGGAAGGCCCACCGGGGCAAGGGGGTGGGGTCGATGCTGCTGGCGGCCCTGTATCACGAGGCAGCGGAGCGCGGCTATGGCTCGGTCCGGCTGGATGTCGTGCAGGACAACTTCCGGGCGCGGGCCTTGTACGAACGGCAGGGGTTCCGGGCAGTGCGGACCGAGGAGCTTGGGATGCTGCGGTTCCTGTTCGGATTCGCATCCTCGACGACGATGGTGCGGCCGCTGAGCTGATGTGTCCACGGTGGACAGATTTCTGGACCCAGGAAAATCAATGACTTGAATGCGGACGTTAAGGACTTGGCAAGCTTTGCCCCCGGCCCTTGTGGCCCCTGCCCGCACCTGTCAGGATATGATCAAATTCAATCCCTCGGAGGCCAGCCATGATCACGAAACGTGAGTTCTACATCGACGGGAAATGGGTCGCTCCGCTGGCGGCACAGGATTGCCCAGTCATCGATCCCTCGACCGAAGAGGCCTGCGCGGTGATTTCCCTGGGGTCCGAGGCGGATACCGACCGGGCCGTGGCGGCGGCGAAGGCGGCGTTTCCGGGCTGGGCTGCGACCGATCCGGCGGAACGGCGGCGGCTGGTCGAGGGCATCCTGGACCAATACAACAAGCGCAAGGAAGAGATGGCCCATGCCATCAGCATCGAGATGGGCGCGCCGATCGACATGGCGCGGAATGATCAGGCGGAATGCCTGCCCTGGCATCTGAAGAACTTCCTCAAGGCCTTCGATCACATGGACTGGATCAGGCCGCTTGGTCCCCACGCGCCCGACACGATGATCGCGCTGGAACCCATCGGGGTTGTCGGCCTGATCACGCCCTGGAACTGGCCGATGAACCAGGTGACGCTGAAGGTGATCCCGGCGCTGTTGGCGGGTTGCACATGTGTGCTGAAACCGTCCGAGGAATCGCCGCTGTCGTCGATGCTGTTTGCCGAGTTCTGCCATGACGCGGGCATCCCGCCGGGCGTGTTCAACCTGGTGAACGGTGACGGAGCCGGGGTCGGCCAACGGCTGTCCAGCCACCCCGATGTCGAGATGATCAGCTTTACCGGCAGCACCCGTGCCGGGCGGGCGATTTCCAAGGCGGCGGCTGAAACGCTGAAGCGGGTCACGCTGGAATTGGGCGGCAAGGGCGCGAACCTGGTCTTCGCCGACGCCGATGCCCGTGCGGTGGAACGCGGCGTGCGGCACTTGATGAACAACTCGGGCCAAAGCTGCAACGCGCCGTCCCGGATGCTGGTGGAACGCGGGTTCTACGACCGCGCGGTCGAGATTGCGGCCGAGGTGGCGAACGGCATCAAGGTCGGCCCTGCCAGCGAGCCAGGCAAGCACATCGGGCCGGTGGTGAACAAGCGCCAGTGGGAGCAGATCCAGGGTTACATCCAGAAGGGCATCGATGAGGGCGCGCGGCTGGTGGCCGGGGGGCTGGGCCTGCCAGAGGGGATGAACAAGGGCTTCTACGTCCGGCCCACAGTCTTTGCCGATGTGAAGCCCGGGATGACCATCGAGCGCGAGGAAATCTTCGGGCCGGTGCTGTGCATGATCCCCTTCGACAGCGAGGCCGAGGCGGTGCAGATCGCCAACGACACGCCCTACGGGCTGACCAACTACGTCCAGTCGCAGGATGGCGCGCGGCGGAACCGACTGGCGAGGGCCTTGCGGGCGGGGATGGTGGAGATGAACGGCAAGTCCCGGGGGGCGGGCGCACCGTTCGGGGGCGTCAAGGCCAGCGGTCGGGCGCGCGAGGGTGGCGTCTGGGGGATCGAGGAGTTCCTGGAGGTCAAGGCGATCTCGGGCTGGGACGTGGCGGCGGAGTAAGGGTCGGGCCAGGCGCCAAATTCCTTCGAAGGAATTTGCAATTTTCTTCTAAGAAAATTGGCACTGGCTGACACGTCGCGCTAAAACTTGACACAGGTGTCGAGAATTGCTGACATGCGGGTCAATGGAGGCCCGCATGACCCAGCATCCCCGCCTGATGTCCCCGCTGAAACTGCGCGACCACACCCTGCGCAACCGGATCGTGTTCGGAGCGCATACGGCGAACATGTCGGACCAGGGGATGCCCGGTCCGCGCTTTGGCAAGTACCTGTTGGAGCGCGCCCTGGGTGGGGCCGCGATGGTGGTGGCCGAACCCGTGCCGGTGCACCGGACGGGGGTGCTGACGCGGGGCAATTTCCTTCATTCGGATGACGCGGTAATTCCGGCCTTTCGCGCGATCACCGACGAGGTGAAAGACGCGGGAGCGGTCATCATCCAGCAGCTTTACCACATCGGCGCGCATGGCGATTCCGACCTGAGCTTTGCGCCGCACTGGTCTCCGTCCGGGGGGCCGTCCTACCACGACAGCGACGGCAGCCATGCGATGACGGGGGCCGAGGTCGAGGAGTTGCTTGACGCCCATGTCGCGGCGGCGGTCAGGGCCAAGGCGGCGGGGTTTCAGGGGGTGGAGGTCTGGGCGGCGTATCATTCGCTGCTGGACCAGTTCTGGACGCCCTGGTCGAACCAGCGCACCGACCAGTGGGGCGGCGGGCTGCAGGGGCGGACGCGATTTTCTCGGGAGCTGATCGAGAGGGTGCGACGGGCCTGTGGGGAGGAGTTCGTCGTCGGCTTGGCGGTGAGCTACTCCGAAGCCTACGAGGTGACTTTGGGAGCCGAGGCTCTGACCGAAATTCTGGAGCTGCATGACCGGACCGGGCATGTGGATTACGTCACCGTGGGCGCCGGGTCCTATCTGGAATTCGAGTCGATCATCCCGCCCTTCACGCATGGCGAGAAGCTGACGACTCCGCTGACCGCTCAGCTGAAGGGGGTCTTGCAGCACGCCGTGGTGACGTCGGAGGCGGGGGTGCGGACACCGGAGAATGGCGAGGCGATCATCGCCTCGGGGCTGGCGGACCTGGTGTCGATCGTGCGGGGTCAGATCGCCGATCCGCATCTGGCGCTGAAGGTGGCGGAAGGGCGTGCCGGGGATGTGCGGGGGTGTATCAGCTGCAACCAGATGTGCTGGGGGCGCAGGAGCCGGGACTACTGGATTTCCTGTCTTATCAATCCGAGTGCCGGGCGGGAGTTCGAGTGGGGTGGAGATCGGTTCTCGCCTGCGGCCGACGCGAAGGACGTGCTGGTGGTGGGCGCGGGGCCTGCGGGGCTGGAAGCGGCGCGGGTCGCGGCTGAGCGGGGGCATCGGGTGGACGTGGTCGAGGCCTCGGGTGTGGTCGGCGGGCAGTTTAGGCTGGCCGGGATGCAGCCGCGGCGGGGGCAGATCCTGGAGCTGATGGACTGGTATGAGCGGCAGTTTGACAAGCTGGGGGTGCGGCTGCGGCTGAACACCTTCCTGGAGGCGGAGGAAGTGGCGGGGCATCGGGCTTCGGTCGTCGTGGTGGCGACGGGGTCGTTGCCGGACGAGACCGGGTTCCAGCGGTGGGTCCCGCAGGAGGCTTCGCTGCCGGGGATCGAGGCGGGGGGCGTGTGGTCGCCCGAAGCGGTCCTGCGGCGCGAGGCGCGGCTGGGCGATGCGGTGGTGGTCTATGATGAAGGCGGGAACTGGCGGGGGGTAGGGACGGCCTGGGCTTTGGCCGAGCAGGGGAAGAAGGTCACCATCGTCACGCCGGGGGCCTTTGTCGGGGCCGCGCTGGCGCGGACGGCGGCAGACGGGTCGGTGCGGCGGCGGCTGGGGGCGCTGGGGGTGCGGATGCTGGCGGAGCATCGGCTGGTCAGGTGGCACGGGAACGGGGTGACGGTGCGGTCGTTCCTGACCGGGGAGGAAGAGGTGATCGCGGCCTCGGCCCTGGTGATGGCGACGACGAACCGGGCGTTCGATGTGCTGCCAGAGGCGATTCCGGGGAAGGTGCTGCACCGGATCGGCGACTGCGCGGCGCCCCGGCTGGCGGCCTATGCGTTCCATGAGGGGCGGAAGGTGGGGATGGGGATCTGAAGGCGTGTCCACGCGGGACGGGTTGGCGAGTTCATTTAATGTCAACAGGTTGTCTGTGGCCGTTAGGGTGGCGTTAGGGAAGATGAGGCACCCCAGCGGGTCGGCCTGGAGGTATCTCCCGGTCGTCGGGTCGTAGTCGCGCATCCAGATTTGGTGGATGCGTTCGCCGGGTGATCGCTCCACTGGAGCGCTCACTGATCCGGCTCACCGGACTGGAACCACTGGCCGGGGAAGCGGGCGGAGGGGGGCGCTGGGGTGGAGGTGTGGACGCCGCCGAAGGGGGTGAGGGGGATCAGGAAACGCTCCAGTGGAGCGTTTTCCCCCCGAACGCCCGAGCACGCCTGCGAGGGCCGGGGTGGCAGTCCAGGTTTTGACTCCGCTGGCGTTGGTCGCGAAGACCGGGCGGGTGATGTGACAGGCCACGGACGAAGGAGATGACGCCGCCTTGGGTCACGGCGATGGGGGTCCGGGCGGGCCGGAGGGGGTCGTGGGTCAGGGGGCCGGTGGGGTGGTTGTCCTAGGCGGCGCGGCGAATCGGGGGAGGGGGACCGGGGGCGGCGCGGTGAGGGGGCGGATGGAGGGGACGCGAGGGAGGGTTTTGCGGCCTCAGGGGAGAGGTGTCCACGGTGGACAGTTTCGATAAATGTTGCCAGATCAATGGCTTGATCGCGGGCGTTAGGGTGATGTTAAGGATTGGGAGGGAGTACGGACGAGTGTGGGCGGGGGAAAGGACTCGGCACCTTTCCGCCTGTAAAATGGTGCGTGAAATCACGCACCCTAAGGCTGGCTTTATGCATAGTCGTACGTGCCGCTTGGACGAGCTTCCGAGATCACATATCTGGCGGGTCGCTATTCATCGTGGGAGTGGCCATTAGCTCAGCTAGTTTTGAAAGACTTAGATCCTCCTTCCATCCAGAAAACAGGTTTTCACCAGAGAAGTAGCGTGCGAAGTCGAGATCTATTCTTCGGCCCATCCGAGTCTCAATCATTTCTAACAATTCAAGCGCATCGTCACCATCAATTCCGAGGTCCCGGTTTACGCGTGTCTTGGGATCAAGTTTTGAGATATCGACTCGAAAATGATCCCGTAAGATCTCTACAAGATCCTCTGGAAGAACCACACTCATTTGGTCAGACACCTTATGATACGGAGAGCGTCATATCCCATCATCGCGTAGCCCGCCACGGGCAGCCATCGACCTGCTGCCGCGCCGACGCCTGCTGTCTTCGGCCAAGGCCATCGTGCGCTTGGAGTGTAGACAGGTTTTGGTAGGCGTTGCGGAAGCAAGGTTCTCAGGGCACTACTGAGAATCGACGTGCCTTTTGTTGCGCCAGAGAATTTGGCTCGCGTTGGACCGGCTGCTGCACTCCCATCAGCTGCACTAGCACCGGCAAATGCGCTTAGAAGATCAGAGTTCCAAAGTGGTGTGCAAGGCCCGCAACCCGCTTCATCCTCCAGGTAATCAGCCCATTGGTTAAGTAGATACCCCAACACGGCGCCGCCCGCTGCAACAGCTGCTGCCGCACACCACGGGCACTCGCCGGTCGGGTCTGTGAGCATCATGGGCGATTGGCGAACGTAGCCGTAGACCGACGCCCCATCGATCAGCCCCAGCGGGTCGGCCTGGAGGTACCGCCCCGTCGTCGGGTCGTAGTCGCGCATCCAGTTCTGGTGGAGGCCGGATTCGCTCTGGAACCACTGGCCGGGGAAGCGGGCGGAGGGGGGGCGCTCTGGTGGAGGTGTGGACGCCGCCGAAGGGGTGAGGCGCGCCCGGACGGCCTTCCAGTGGAAGGACGTCAGCGCCGAACGCCCGAGCACGCTTGCGAGGGCCGGGGTGGCGGTCCAGGTTTTGACTCCGCTGCCGTTGGTGGCGAAGACCGGGCGGTCGATGTGACAGGCCACTGACGAAGGCGGCCAGAGCGCCTTCGATGACCGCGGCCCCCGAACCCGTCGGGCGTGCTCGGGCGTTCGGCGTTGATGCCTGCTATTGGATGTCGTCGGGACGCGCCTGATCGGGATCGCAATCAGCCCCCACCCCCATCCCCTCCCCACGAGGGGAAGGGGAGGCACCGGGAATGGCGTTGTGCCTACGGGTTCGCCGCGATGGTCTGGTTCAGCCAGGGGACGAATTTCGAGATGTCGGTGTAGGCGGAGAAGAGCGCGGTTTCCTCGCAGCCGCGGCCTGTCGTGGCCGACAATCCCCAGCTGACGATGCCGGCCTGGATGTAGCCGCCTCCGTCCACGGGCACGACCAGCGGACCGCCGCTGTCGCCGTTGCAGGAGGTCTTGCCGCCCTCGAAGGTGCCGGAGCAGATCATGTTTTCGCTGACCGGCTTCGGGGCGCGGGCGATAAGGTCATCCCAGATCGCGTAGGCGTCGGTTTCCGCAAGGCCGAGTGTCTGGACGGCGTAGCCGAAGCCGCCTGCGGCATCCTGGGCGCGGGCTTCCAGCATGGCGGTGTTGCACAGCTCTCGGTCGAGGACCTGGATCTGGGCCTGGCGCAGTTCGGGCGAGGGTTGTGCGCCCTCTTGCAGACCCCAGCCGGTGACGATGGTGGTGACGCCCTGCTTGTTCAGAAGGTCACCGTATTCGGCGTCGGGGACCTCGACTGTCTGGTAGGGCACCTGCGGCGCGCGGGAAAGCTTGATCAGCGCGATGTCGAAGTCGAACTGGGTGCCGGAGTAGGACGGGTGGCGGAAGATCGCTTCGGCGGGGATCAGGTCGCCGGAGCCGGGCACAAGGGTGTTGGTGCCGACGAGGACCGAGACCTCGGACGGGGCGAGGTCGGCGAAGCTGCCGTCGTCCTTCGGCATGTGGATGCAGTGGGCGGCGGTCAGGACCCAGCGGTCCAGCACCATCGAGCCGCCGCAGAATTGGGACTCGGTCCCGACAGGCGCGCCGCCGATCAGCAGGGCGACCTGCCAGGGCCAGGCACCTTGCGCGGCAACCTCGCCGCCGATGACCTTGGCACCAGACTGTTCTGCCGTCTTGCCGCGTTCAGCCTTGGCCCCTGATTTGGCATAGGCGAAGGGAGAGGCGGTGACCGGGTCGGGGGGGGCGAATTGCGCCTCCTCGGCCAGCGCGGGGGCGGCGAGAAGGAGGGCAAGGGCGGCGGGAAGGAACCGGGACGACATTCAGTTCTCCATCGTGGCGGGGGCGGTGTCCCCGGGGGTCAGGCGCACCACCTGGCGCAGCATCGTCAGTGGCGCGGGTTTCAGGGTGAAGCCCCGGCTGGTGGCGTCGGGGTCGAGGCGGGTTTCCAGCCAGGCGGTCATCGGATCGGGCGGCGTGGCGCGGGTGGTGTCGGTGCTGGCCAGCCGGGTGAGGTCGACGCGGGGCGCGTCTGGGCTTGCGGGGACGGCGAGGACCCAGATCTCTTCCAGCCCGGCGCTGCTGCCGGGTTCGATCTGCAGTCCGACGCGGGCGCTTTCGCCGGGGGCGAGGCGATTGGACAGGTTCTGCGCGGGCCAGATCGGCTGGACCCGGAAATCGGCGGTGAAGTAGAGGACCGAGACGTCCTGGGCGGCTCCGCCGGTGTTGGTGAGCGTAAGCCAGAGCTGGTCGCAGGGGGCGACGGCTTGCGCCGGGTCGAAGGGGGTGGCCTCCGCGACCTTGTCGCAGGCGCCGGTTGCGGCGCGGCGGTCGATGGACATGCTCAGCGGGGCTTTGCCGGTAAGGCTGCGACCCGTAGCCCCGGCGAGGACGGCGCGAAGTCGGAGGCCGTGGGCGGCTTGCTCCAAGGTGCGGGCCACGGCATCCGCCTCGGTCTCGCCAGGTTCCAGGCGGATGCGGGGGGTCGAGCCGGGACCTTCGGGGTCAAGGACGCCGTCCGCGCTTGCGAGGGCGACGGTGCCCTCGGTCAGGATCGGGATCAGGTCGGGGTTCAGGCCGGGGTTCTGGCCGGGGTTCTGGCCGGGCTCGGGAAGGGTAACGGTCCAGGCGGTGTAGTCCTGCCCGTCGTCGGAGTGGGCGCGGACCGGGGCGGCAAGGACAAGGGGCGCGGGCGGCGGACTGGCGACCAATTCGGCCCAGAGGGCGGTGGCAGGGGGCGGCGCGGAAAAGCTGGCGGTGCGGGCGGTGACATGGGCAAGGGTCAGGTGTGCGAGGGGATCGCCGCCGCTGGGGGCGGCGTAAAGGGCGAGTTCGGCACCGCCGGCGAGGCCGTGCAGAAGGCCCGCATCAAGGGTGCCGTCCTTCACCGGGAAGCGGTCGGTCGCGCTGGCGGTGCCGAAGACGGCGGCGGTCAGGAGCGGGCCTTCGCCGTCGGGCATCTGGCGGGCGGGGCCTTGCACCATCGCCTCGGTGGTGGCGGCAAGGAGTTGCGCCCAGCTGGCGTCGGGGGCGTCGCGCAGGGTTTGTGCAAGCCGCAGGGTGAATTCGCCGTGCCAGGTGCCGTCGGCCATCGGATACTCGAAAGACCGCTGGTCGGACTGCGAGGAGTAGAGGAAGACGAAATCCCCGCTTAACGGCGCGCCGGGGGTGCCCGCGATCGGGGTGACGTCGTCGGGGATGCCAAGCAGGCCTTCGTCGATGACCTTGGGCACCCCCTGCCCTGCCACGGCCCGAAAGCCGGTGGCGGAGTGGCAGGCGTCGATCAGGCCGATCACCTGCACGCCCTTTGACAGGGTTGCCTGCGCCCAGGACTGCAGTTCGTCGTCGAGGATGGCGTTTTCGACAGCACCGATCGCGCCCTTCCAGCCTGCGGCGTCGGCGGGCAGGAGGAGTTCATCGTAGCCGCCGCCTTCGTCGCCGGACAGGTCGGGGGCCTGCGCGCCGTGGCCGGAGAAGAAGAAGACCACGGTGTCGCCTTTGGCGGAGGCCCGGGCGGTGGCCTTCAGGGCATCGAGGATTGCGCTGCGGGTCGGCTGGCCGGTCTGGGTGCCCGTGGGCAGGCCGGTGGGATCGGAGGCCAGGACGGTGATCTGCGCGGCGTTGACGCCACGGGCGATCAGCGTCTCGGCCATCAGGCGGGCGTCGTTCGACGGGCCGTTCAGGTCGGCGTCGAGGGTGAGGTAGTCGGAGACACCGACGATGACCGCCCGGATCTCGGCATGGGCCGGCGCCAGGGTCGCCATGGAAATCGCAAGTGAGAAGAGGACCGTGCGCATGATGCCGGCAGATTACCTTGGGTGCGGCATCTCACAAGGGGTGCTTCGCGGGTGACGTGATTTGTCATGCCCAGCGGCGGCTTTCGAATTGAGCGCTGACGCGCAAGCCTTTTGTCTCGCCGCTTTGCGTGAAGGACGCAAAGCGGCTCGGGTTTTGCCTCCGGCGGGGATATTTGGGCAAACGTGAAAGGAGGGGGGGTGTTCAGGCGGTGCGGCGGTGGCGCCTGCGAGTGGAGTGGCGCGGTTCAGGGGCAGGACCAGGGGGTCCGGTCAGTTGAGGGGCGTCACGCGGCGACCTCCGGCGGCGATGCCGGTCTGGATGCGGGTTTCGATCGGGTTGGCGCCGAGCGAGGCGAGAAAGCCGTTGAATTCGGGCGTCGCGCGGGTGGCCTGGCGGCCGGCTTCAATGACCATGTCGACTTGAGAGGTCGGGAGTTTGAGGCGGGTCGGGACGGCGTCAAGCTGGTCGCGCGTCGCCTTTGGCAGCGAGGCGAAACTGGCCTCGCCGACGAAAAGCTTCACATCCTTGCAGTCCCAGCCCTGCGTGCTGCCGCGCAGTCTGCGGACCTCTGCCAGCGGCAGGGCGCAGCGCCATTCGATGAGTTCGGCTTCCCACAGGCGCAATTCCCCGCGCATGGAATCGTAGCCGGAGCGCGAGGCGGCGGACATGGCGGATGTGGCGATGGACATGGCAAGGTTGACGCCTCCGGGGCCTTCGACGCGACGGGTCCAGTCGTAGTCCTTGTCGACGCCGGCATTGGCGACGAGGAACAGCATCCGTTTCAGCTTGACGGCTTCCTGAGCAGTCAGGGGCGCGTAGGGGACCTGGGCGCGGGCGCGTTCGACGGCAAGGCCCGTGGTGCCGAAGTTGTCGGTGATGCCGCCGTCGAGGAGTTTGACGAACTTGACCTCCTCGGGGTTGGTGTAGCTTTCCAGGGCGCGGGCATGGGCGCGCATGGCGGCGGTGGCTTCGGGGTTGTAGCGGGCCGCCGTCAGCCAGTCGGGTTCGCGGTAGGTGCATTTGCCCTGGTGGGCCTTGAGCACGATGGGGGTGAAGACGAGGGGGAAGGCGGCGGAGGCGGCGACGGCTTCGGACAGCTTGACGCGCGAGAGGTCGGAACAGAGGGCGTCGAAGGTCTCCGGGGAAAACAGGAACGGCGTGTTGTTCGCCATGTCGGTGGCGTTGATCCAGGTCTTGATGTGGGATCGGCGCAGGTCGGCGAAGGTGGCGCCGTGGAACAGGGTCTCGTCAAGATAGCGGCCGAAGGTATCGCGGCCGTTGACGCCGCCGGCCACGCCCTTGGCGATGGTCAGCGGGTTCAGACCCGAGGTGGTCATATGGGTTTCGGCGTTGGTGATCAGGAATTTCTCGCGGAGCCCCGTGATGCCTTCGGGGCCCTTGAGGCCAAGCTGCGCGGCCATGACCGACCCGCCCGAGACGCCGGAGACGAGGTGGACGTTGTCGAGAAGCCCGTACGGAGTGCCGGTCTGCGCAGCCTGGAGTTCCTGCAGCATCCCGTAGGCGAAAGCCGTGGCGCGCATCCCGCCGCCGGAAAAGGCGAGGCCGATGTAAAGCTCGCCATCGCCGGGGGCCGGGTCGGAGAGGGGCGCGTTTTCGCCCTGCAGGGGCTGGTTCTGCGGCTGGTTCCAGGGGGCGCAGCCGAGGAGCAGGAGCAGGGGAAGGAGGGCGCGGCGCATCTGGGGTCCGTGGTTCGGGTCAGTCCGATTGCTGCAACCTGGGCCAGCGGATTTCAAGCGTGAAACCCCTGGTCGTGGGCGGAAGCGTGAGGCGCGCGCCATGGCGGGCCGCGATGGCGCGGACGAGGGCGAGGCCGAGGCCGTGGCCGGGGGTAGAACGGTCACGCTCGGCGCGGGTGAAGCGGTCGAAGGCCTCGGGTTTGAGATCGTCGGGCAGGCCGGGGCCGGTGTCGGCGACGCGCATCAGGATGCGGTCGGCGTCTGGGGCAAGGTCAAGGGTCAGGCGGTCACCGGGGGCGCAATACTTGATGGCGTTGTCCAGGAGGTTCGACAGGACCTGCGCGATGAGGTTGCGGTCGCCGAGGATGTGCAGGTCGGGGGTGATTTGTGCCTTGGTCAGCAGGCCCTTGTCCTCGGCGAGAGGGTCGTAGAGGTCCCAGACCTCGGTCGCGACGGCGGAGAGATCGACGGGGACAAGGCCGCCGCCGGTGCCTGCATCCGCTTCGGCGCGGCTGATGTCCAATAGGCTGTCGAACATGCGGATCGCCTGGCGCATTTCGGATTTCAGGTCGGCGGTGAGATCGTCCTGGCCTTCTATGCGGCTCAGCTTCTGGAGCATCCGGTTGAGGGGGGTGCGCAGTTCGTGGGCGATGGTGTCCGACAGCCGGTGCGTGGCGCGGTTGAGGTTCTCGATCCGGTCGAGCATGGCGTGGACATGGGTTTCCAGAAGGCCAAATTCGTCGGCGGTGCGGATGCCGGGGAGACGGGCGTCGAGTTGGCCTTCGGCCACGCGGTCGGCGAGGGTGTTGATGCGGTTGATCCTGGTCATCACGCTGCGGGCGGCAAGCCAGCCGACAAGCGCGCCTGCGACGAGAAGGGCGCCGAGAAGGGCGAACATGCCACGTCGCAAGGCCGCGAGCGTGTCGTCCACCGGCTGCAGGCTGCGGGCGACGAGGAGCGGGAAGCCGCCTGGCAGGGTGCGGGCGACGGCGAGCCAGCGCGTGCCACCTTCGGTGAAGGTTGTGGGGTTTTCGCTGGTGAAGCCTTCGCCAGCGGGGGCGAGGTTGGCGGGCCACTCGGGGCGGGTTCCGGCAAGCGTCGCGCCGTTCCGGTCCAGAAGAAGCAGCATCTCCTCGCCCGTCGCGGCGGTGGCGCGGTAGTCGATCGCTTGCCGCAGCGCGATGATGCGGCGTTGGTCGTAAAGTGCGGCGAGGCCGTTGAGGTCGGCGGCCAGCAGGTCCTGCTGGGCGGACATCAGGCGGGATTCGACCAGGCGGTACTGCAGAACCATCGCGGACAGGGAGAGGATGGCCACGGCCAGCGCCATTGCCGCTGCAAGGCGCAGGGTTGCGCGGGCGGCGATGGGCCTTGCTGTCGTCACGCGGACGCCGGGAGGGGCGCGAAGATATAGCCCTCGCCCCGAGCGGTCTGGATCGCGGTCGCCCCGGCCTCTTCCAGCTTGCGGCGCAGGCGGCCGACGTGGACATCGACGACATTGGTGCCGGGGTCGAAGTGCAGGTTCCAGACGTTTTCCAGAAGCTGCATCCGGGTCACGACCTGGCCGGCGTTGCGGGCGAAAAAGGTGAGGAGTTCGAATTCCTTGGGGCTGGTCGGGACATGGGCGCGACGCACGTGGACAGTGCGGGCCTTGAGGCGGATTTCAAGGTCGCCGAAGGCGAGAAGGTCATTGTCGAGAACCTGGATCGTGCCCCGGCGCAGAAGGGCGCGGAGGCGGGCGCGAAGTTCCTCGGGCTCGAAGGGTTTCGGGAGATAGTCGTCTGCGCCCCTTTCCAGGCCTTCGACGCGGTTGGCGGCGCGACCGAGGGCGGAAAGGATCAGGATCAGCGCGGTAGAGCCGCCAGCGCGGATGCGGGCCATCGCGTCCACCCCGTCGCCGCCGGGAAGCATGCGGTCGAGGACGATAACCTTGTAGCTGTCGCCGGTGGCGGCTTCGATGCCTGCGGCGAGGGTGTCGCGGTGGTCGGTGGCGCAGCCCAGGGCCTCGGCCTCGGCGCGGACGGCGGCGGCGGTTTCGGGGTCGTCCTCGATGATCAGGATGCGGTCCATGCCAAACCTCGCTTCGACGTCATTCAAAACACGACCACGTCGGGGTCAAGCACATTCGCCCCGCCAATGGGCCGGACGCCCTCGGGCGCATGCCAGGGGTCAAGCCGGATGTGGCGGGTCGTGCCGCCGGGGGCTTCGAGCAGAAGGAGGGCAGCGGCGGTTAGTTCGTAAGTGGCAAGGTCCTGCGGGCTGCCGTTGATCGCCAGGATGCGGTCGCCCTTGGCCAGCCCGGCAAGGAGGGCGGGGGAGTTGTCGGTCAATGCGGTGATGGTGCCTTGGGGGTCAAGGGTCACGCCCAACGCGGCGAAGGTGTAGGCGGGAACCGTGGCCGGGGCGCGGGCGACCTCGCGGGTGCGCAGGCCGGTGGGTTCGGCTTGGGTCAGCGTGAGGGTCAGGGTCTGGGACTGCCCGGCGCGGATGACGGTGAGCGTCGCCTGACCCACGGTGCTGGCGGCCTCGATGGCAAAGGCGAAGTCGCCGGGATTGGTGAGGGGCGTGCCGTCGGTGGTGGCAAGGATGTCGCCCGCATGCAGGCCAGCTGCTTCGGCCAGGCTGCCGGGGGCGATGGCGTCGATCAGAAGACCACCGGGCTGGACGCCCAGCGTCCTTGCGATCTGGCGGTCGACCGGGCGGACGGTCAGGCCTAGGGTCGGGAACGGGAGCAGGGTTTCGTCGATCAGCCCGGTGACGATGCGCGTCAGTTCCGCCGAGGGGATGGCATAGGCGATGCCGACGAACATCCGGCTGCCGTCGGCGATGCGGGAGTTCATGCCCAGAAGGCGGCCTTCGGCATCGACCAGCGGCCCTCCCGAAGAGCCGGGGTTCACGGCGGCGTCGTGCTGCAGCATCAGCATCGGGACGGCGATGTCGGTCTGGCGCGCGAGGGTGGAAATGCGACCCTCGGTCAGGGTGAACTCGATCCCCAGGGGCGCGCCAAGGGCGAAGACCTCGTCGCCCAGATGCGGAGCGGTCGGGGCGAGGGGCAGGCCTGGGGCGTCCATCGGCAGCGAGATCACGGCCACGTCGCGGACGGGGTCGCGGGCGATGACAAGGGCGGTCAGGTCGGTGCCGTGACGGTCGATCAGGCGAACTTCGTCGGCGGTGCCGACGACATGGGCGTTGGTCACGGCGACGGTGCCGTCGGTCCAGACGAAGGCCGAACCGAGGAAACGGTCCTGGGCATCGGCGGAGCGGACGGTGAAGACCTTGTCCATCGCGGCATCAAGCGGCGAGGCGCTGGCCGGGCTGAGGAGCGCGACCAGCGCCAGGACCACAAGCGCGGCCAGCGCCTCGATGAATTTCAGCGGTCTTTGCCGCTTTTCCGACTTTGCCTGCATTGGGGAAACCCTTGATCTGCCTCGATGCGCCGTTGCTAGCGGGGCGGGTGCGGCGGGTCCCGTGACAAAGGCTGTCATCTGGAATTCCTGCATTTACAGGGGCGAAGTGGGGCCGCATGGTCGGTGCAACAAAAGCCGGACGAGTATTCCCATGCGCCAATTCCTTGCTGCCTGTCTTGTGACCGTGTCCCTGCCCGCCTGGGCCGAGGGGCCGTCGCCGGTGAAGATCGCCGAAGTGTCCGCGCGGCTTTATGCGGCGGGGATGGACGCGGGTGATCCGATTCTGGTCCTGTCGGCGGCAAAGCTGCGCAAGGGTCTGGGCTTGGTTCCGGGTGATCGGGTGGCGGTGGACGGGGTGGCCGGACAGGGCGCGCCGCTTGGCTGGGAGGAGATGCTGGCCCAGGCCACCGCTTTGGCGGCGGGGGATGAGGTGGTGCTGGGGCTGATCGAGGATGCCTCGGTCGAGATGTCGAAGGGCGTCGCCTCGGGGCCGGTCTACAACATCGGGTCTTTGGGGAACGGGAAAGGCGACACCTATCCGCCGATCGAGTTCCGGGGTGGGGAATATGCCGAGGTGTATGTTGAGGCGAAGGCGGCCACGAACCTGAACCTTGCGATCTATGACGACAGGGGGCGGCTGGTCTGTTCGGACACCGACATCAGCCATATCGCCTATTGCGGCTGGACCCCGGCCAGCGCTGGGAGTTTCACGCTGAAAGTGGAAAACAAGGGTCCGGCGGCGGCGGACTATGCGTTGATGACGAACTGATGAAAACCTTTTTCATCATTGCCCTGTGCCTGACCGCCCTGCCCGCCCTGGCGCGCGAGAACCATGCGCTGCTGATCGGGGCGAACCAGTATCCGGCGCTGGAGGAACGCTGGTGGCTTAAGGGGCCGGCGAATGACGTGCAACTGGTCGCGACCTATCTGACCAGCGAGGCGCCCGTGCGCTTTGCCGTCGAGAACGTGACGGTGCTGTCGGACGGCGTAGCGGGGGCCGAGGCCCCGACGCTGGCGGCGATCCGGGGGGCGTTTGCGGAATTGACGGCAGAGGTGCAGCCGGGGGATTTCGTCTACCTGCATTTCTCGGGCCACGGGACGCAGGCCCCGGCGCTGGACCCCGCGACGGAACTGGACGGGTTGGACGAGTTGTTCCTGCCGGTGGACATCGGGCCGTGGTCGGATCAGGTGGGCGCGGTGGAGAACGCGCTGGTCGATGACGAGATCGGGGCGCTGATCGACGGGCTGCGGGCCAGGGGCGCGCATGTCTGGGCGGTGTTTGATTCGTGTCATTCGGGGACAGCGACGCGGGCGGTCGAAGCCGGGGATGAGGTCAGGGTCCGCCAACTGCCGCCCGAGGCGCTGGGGATTGACATGGATGGGGTTGAGGTCACGCGCTCGGTCGAGCCGCGGGCCACCGAGGCTCCGTTTGATGCGGGCACGGGTGAGGGGTCGTTCGTCGCCTTCTTCGCGGCGCAGACCAACGAGGTGACACCGGAAAAGAACCTGCCCAAGGGCAAGCCGGGGCGGAAGCCGCAGGGGGTGTTCACCTGGACGCTGATGGAGGTGCTGGCAGAGTATCCGAACGCGACCTATGGGCAGGTCGGGCAAGAGGTGCTGCGGCGCTATGCGGTGAAGAACCTGGCGAAATCGACGCCGCTGTTCGAGGGCGATCTGGATCAGGTGGTCTTTGGCGGTGCGGGCGGGGCACGGGTCTCGCAATGGCAGGCGGAGGTTTCCGACGCGGGCTTTACCATCCCGGCGGGGGTCTTGCATGGGTTGTCCGAGGGCGCCGTGCTGGCAGTGATGGGCAGCGCGGCGGATGCGGATGCGGACGCGCTGGGGTTTGTGGAATTGACGTCGGTGGAGACCTTTGCCTCGGTTGCGGTTGGGGTGGAAAAGGATGGGAAGGTCCTGCCCGCCGACCTGCCCAGGGGCGTCACGCTGCGCAAGCTGGATGAAGCCTTGGACTTTACCCTGACGGTGGCGCTGCCACCCGCAGGCTCGGCCCCTGCGGATGCCGTGCTGGCGGCGCTGGAGGCATTGCGGGTGGCTGCCGGTCCTCGGCTGAGTTTCGTGGCGGCAGACCAGGACGCTGACCTTCGCCTTGCCGTGTTGCCCGACAGCCCAAGGCAGGATGCCGTCTGGGTGCTGCCCGCGACCGGGCTGGCGGAGGATCTGGCGACGACCCCCTCGGTTTCGACCGGAGACAAGGACGGGGCGGAACTGGCGGCGGTGCTGGCCGATACGCTGGTCACGATGGCGCGGGCGCAGAACCTGCTGAAGCTGGCGGGGGCGGTGGGGGCCTCGAACCCGGATGTAAGGGTCGAGTTGCTGACGCGCACGCCCGAGGATCGCACCTTGCGCCCGCTCCCCTTTGCGCCGGTGCCAGTGCTGTTGCCGGATGACGAGGTGCATGTGCTGGCCCGCAACACCGGCGACGGGCCGGTGGACGTGAACGTGTTGTACATCGGCGCGGACTGGTCGATCAGCCACTGGTTCTCGGGCCGGTTGCAGCCGGGGGACGAGTTGAAGAAAGGGCTGTTCAAGATTTCTGCCGATGTGCTGGGGCAAGAGCGGATGCTGGTCGTGGTCACCCCCGCGCGTCCGCAAAGCCCGGTCGAGGATCTGAGCTATCTGGCGCAGGACGCGCTGGACCGGACGCGGGCGGTGGGCGGCTCGGCCTTTGGTGACGCGCTGGCAGAAGCCGGGTTCGGCATCACGACACGGGGCGCGGTGGCCTTGACGGATGAGAGCGCGGTCGGCGGGCCGGGGCCTGCGATCCTGCAGCTTGAAGTGCGGACAAGGGCGGCGGAGTGATCCTTGCAAGTGATTGATCTGGTTCACTTGCTGCGCAGCATTGCCGCAGCATTGCCGTAGGGTTTCTGCGCAGCGAAACCCTAGCGGCGGTCGGCGACCCAAAGCGCGGTGGCGCCGATCAGCGAAGCGGCCACCCCCAGAAGCGCGACGGCTCCATAGCCTGCCAGAGTTGTGCCCAGGGCAAAGCAGGTCGCGGCGGTCACGTCCCCGGCCAGCCGTTGCACCGCCATGAGCGAGGCCCCGGCCCCGGGCCGGTCGGCCAGCAGGTCCTGCAGATAGGCAATGGGGACGGTCAGGGTCACGGCGCCCCCGATTGCGCCGGGCAGGACCAGAAGCCAGACGAAGGGTGAGCCCGCAAGGACCGGCAACAGGGCGACATGCAGGCTGTAAAGCGCCGCCCCGGCGAAGATCAGGCGGGTGCGGGGGATGCCGCGCGTGAGGCTGGGGATCAGCAGCATGAACGGCACCTCCAGCCCGGCTACAAGGCCGACGTACAGCGCCACATCCGCCGTCCCTCGTCCGACCGCAGGCACCATGATCAGCGAGATGATCGCCATGTACACGGTCGAGGCGCTGAAGACCGCGCCCAGGGCAAAGACCCTGGCGGCGATGCGGGGGCGGCCGATCTCGGCCAGGGCGGCGCGGAAACTGAGGCCGCTGGGGCGGTCGTCCCAAGGCACCGACCTGTCGGCGGGCCAGAGGCGGAGGACGGCCAGCAGCATCAGCGCGGTAAGGGCCATGCCGACCGGAAAGATCATCGTGATCCTGGCCCCGGCGGCGAAGGCCAGGGACCAGAGCGGCAAGACGACGACGAAGGGCGCGGCGAAAAGGGCGCGGATCACCGCCATGATGCCGTCGCGCTGGTCGACCGGGTGGCGGGTCGCGGCAAGGCGGGCCAGGGCAAAGACCTGGCCGAAGGTGATGCTGCTGACCGGAACCAGAAGTGCCACGGTCAGGGCAAAGAACCAGGGGCCGGGCGTGACGGTCATCAACCCTGTGCCGAGGAGAAGCGACAGGACGGCGGTCAGCGTCACCTTGCGGCGGTTCGCGGTCTGGTCGGCGCGGATGCCGCCGATGACCGAGGCTGCCACGGACACCAGCGACGACAGCGCGAGAAGGACGGCATAGCCCCGGTCGCCAAAGCCGAAGGTATTGACGGCCAGGGTCGAGATATAGGGGCCGAAGGCGCAGGCCACCGCGCCCTGCAATGCCATGATCAGGCCTGCTGCACGCAAGGCGGGGTCGGTCAGGCACAGGCGGATGGCGGACATGGGCCGTTGGCTATCCCGGCGCTTCTGCCGCCGCAAGGTCAGTCGGGAATGACCTTGCCGGGGTTCATCAAGTTCTTCGGGTCAAGCGCGTGTTTGACGGCCCGCATCACGTCCAGCGCCACGGGGTCCTTGCGGCGTCGCATCGACGGCAGTTTCGACAGGCCAACCCCGTGTTCAGCCGAAAAGCTGCCGCCGAGGTCAGAGACCACATCCTCGATGGCTTCCAGCACCGTGTCCTTGAGTGCCTTGTCATCGCGGGTCGGATAGGCGGTGAAATGCAGGTTGCCGTCGCCCAGATGCGCGACGGTGATGGTCCGCGCGCCGGGATCGAGGGCTTCCAGTCGCGCAATGGCACGGGTCAGGAAGGGTTCGACCTTGTCGAGCGGCAGGCAGACGTCGGTGTCCACCTCGGGATGCAGCCCGACCCCGATTTCGGCTGCCGCTTCGCGCCGCGCCCACATCGCCCGGCGCTGCTGTTCGTTGCGGGCGAGGACGGCGTCGGTGACAAGGCCTGCCTCCAGCATCTCGGCCAGGATGGTTTCCAGCGTGGTGACAAGGGGGATCTCGCCATTGGCGTCGGGGGTGGCCTCTGCAGGGACAGTGGTCGCGGCCTCGATCAGGATGGTGACGTCGGGGATGTGGTCGAACGGCAGGCCAAGGTCGGGGCGGGCTTCACGGAGGCGCTCGGAGTAGGTGCGGGGCATGAATTCGAACGCCTCGACCCGGTTTCCAGTGGCTTCCTGCACGCGGTTCAGCAGGGTGAGCGCATCGGTCAGCGACCGGGCGGCGACAGTTGCGGTGGCATGCGCCCTGGGCGCCGGAACCAGCTTCATCACGGCGGCGGTGATGATGCCCAGGGTGCCCTCGGCACCAATGAAAAGGTTTTTCAGATCGTAGCCGGAGTTGTCCTTGTGCAGTTCGGACATCAGGTTCAGCACGCGGCCATCGGGCAGCACCACCTCCAGCCCCAGGCACAAGCCGCGGGTCGAGCCATAGCGCAGCACATTCGACCCGCCCGCGTTGGTGGCAAGGACCCCGCCCAGCATCGCCGACCCCCGGGCGCCGAACCAGAGCGGGAAGTAAAGTCCTTCCTTTTCAGCGGCTTCATGCAGACGGGTAAGGATGACGCCTGCCTCGACGATCACCAGCCTGGCGTCGCGCTTGACCTCGCGGATACGGTTCAGGCGTTCCAGCGAGAGGAGAATCCCGCCCCGCGTCATCGTCCCCCCGACAAGGCCAGTGTTGCCGGAAATGGGGATGACGGCGACGCCATGTTGCGCAGCAATTCGGACGCAGTCAGCGACCTCGGCGGTTGATCCGGGACGGGCAACGGCCACGGGAGACCCCTGGTAGCGACCCATCCAGTCACGCGCATAGCGGTCCATGTCGGAGCCGGTCAGGAGGTTGGCGGCACCGACTGCGGCAGCAAGTTCAGTGGTCAGCATGTCAGCCCTGCGGATAGGCGATCACCGACAGGTAGCGCGCCGGCAGCTTGACCAGCGTTTCCGGCCCGTGTGGGGAATCGGCGTCGAAGAACAGGCTGTCGCCGGGTTTCAGCGGGTAAACCTGGTCGCCATGCCGGTAGTCGACCTCGCCCTCAAGCATGTAGAGCAGCTCCAGCCCCTCGTGCTGGAAGGCGGGGAAGGTGTCGCTCTCGGTCGTCAGGGTGATGATGTAGGGCTCGACCACCACGCCCGAGTTGTTCGAGCCGATGTGGCCCAGCAGGTTGTACTGGTGGCCGGCGCGGGTGCCGCGACGTTCGATTTCCACATGCTCACCGGCGCGGACGTGCTGCGCCTCGCGGCGTTCCTCATAGCTGCGGAAGAAGGCGGTGACGGGGACGGAAAAGGCGTGGCTCAGGACCTGAAGCGTGGTCAGCGAGGGCGAGGTGTTGCCGTTCTCGATTTTCGAGAGCATGCCGATGGACAGGCCGGTGACATTGGCGAGGTCCGCGACAGTCATTCCCTGCTGGCGGCGGAAATTTCGCACCTCGCGCCCGATGGCGGCTTCCAGGTTGCGCTCGGTGATCTCGCGGACACGGTGCGGGTCCTGGTCGAAGGCGGGTTTGCCGCGCGGAAGCGAGTTGGCGGTGCCATCGGACATGAGGAAACCCCGCAGTGAAACCAATACCTCTGATTTCACTACCGGGAAACACGCCGTCAGGCAAGTCTGACGCTACCAGAGCGCGTGTGCGGCGGTCTCCACTGCGTGCAGCAGGCTTTCGGCGCTGGAGCGGGGGCCATAGATCCGGGCGGTCCCAGGGCCGTGCTTGATCAGGTAGACGCCCAGATGTTCGATCACCGTGCGCGTGGCGTGGCCTTGCGGGACGGCGGGAAAATCCACGTTGCAAAGCCGCTCCAGCAGCGGGGCCAGATCGGGGGCCGCAACGTCGAAGGCCACCCAGGCGTCGGTCTGTTCGGTAATACTGGCTGCATCGCCAAGGGCGGCTTTCAGCATGTCGGCAATCAACTCGTGCGAGGCGAAAGGGGCCTCGACGAACCACATCTCGGGGGCGACCCAGAAGGCGCTGTAGGGCGTGCCTTGGCTGTGCGTGGCCGGGCCGGGCAAGTGTAGACCGGCGGCCCGTGCGGAAGCCGACAGGTTTGCCATCCGGCCCTTGCGGGCGGCGACCGAGGCCAGGGCGACGTCGGTCCGTTCGCTGATGGTCAGCGGGCCGTGTGTGACGGTCGCGGGGTCCCGCCGCCCAAGTGCGGTCATTGCCATGAGACTAGCCACGGAGACGCTCTCCTTCCGGGTCGAACATGTGGGGCGAGATGATCTCGACCTCGGTATCCAGACCGGCCAGCAGGTTCACGATCCGCATGCGCTGGCCGATCTTCTTGTCGCCCGCTTTCAGGTAGCCAAGGGCGATGTCGCAGCCAAGATGCGGCGAGTAGACTTTGGAGGTCAGCCAGCCGCCATCGTTCGCGGCCACCGGGCCAGCACCCTTTTCCAGGAAGTGACTGCCGGCGGTCAGCTTGGCCTGCGGGTCCACGGGCTTCACGCCGACAAGACGGTAGCCGGTTTCGTCCGTCAGACCTTCCCGCTGCGACAGGACCATGCCGATGGAGTCCTTCTTCTTCGACACCATCTTGCCCAGACCCATGTTCAGCGCGGTGGACTGACCGTTCAGCTCACCGCCCGCGACGTGGCCCTTCTCGATCCGCATGACGCCCAGGGCTTCGGTACCATAGACGATCGGGTCGTATTCCGCGCCCTTCGCCAGCATCTCGCGCAGAAGCGCGTCGCCGTAGCGGGTGGGGACGGCGATTTCATAGGCCAGCTCGCCCGAGAAGCTGATGCGGAAGAGCCGCGCGCGCAGGCCGCCGACGGTGATGTTGCCCGCTCCCATGTAGGGGAAGGCGGTGTCGGAGATGTCCTGGTCGACGACTTTTGCCAGCAGGTTCCGCGCGTTGGGACCGGCGACCGAGAATTGTGCCCAGGCCTCGGTGGTCGAGATGAGCTGGACGTCCATCTCGGGCCAGAGGACCTGGCGGCAGAATTCGAGGTGCCGGAAGACCGTCACGGCGTTGGCCGTGGTGGTGGTCATGACGTATTCATGCTCGCCCATCCGGGCGGTGGTGCCGTCGTCGAAGACGATGCCATCCTCGCGCAGCATCAACCCGTAGCGGCACTTGCCGACGGCGAGCGTGCTGAACGTGTTGGCGTAGACTTTGTCCAGGAACGCGCCAGCGTCAGTGCCCTGGATGTCGATCTTCCCCAAAGTGGTCACGTCGCAGATGCCGACGGATTTGCGGGTGGCCAGAACCTCACGGTCGACGGACTGGCGCCATTCGGTTTCGCCCGCCTTCGGGACCCATTGGGTGCGCAGCCAGTTGCCAACCTCGACAAAGATCGCGCCCTGTTCCTTGGCCCAGTGGTGCGAGGGAGTGAGGCGGAAGGGTTTGAATTCGCGGCCCCTTGAGCGCCCGGCGAGGGTGCCCATCGCGACGGGGGTGTAGGGCGGGCGGTAGATCGTGGTGCCGGTTTCCGGGATCGAGCGGCCGGTAAGCTCGGCCATGACGGCCAGGCCGATGACGTTGCCGGTCTTGCCCTGGTCGGTGGCCATGCCAAGCGTGGTGTAGCGCTTGAGATGCTCCACCGAGGTGAAGTTCTCTTGCTTGGCCAGCTTCACATCCTTGACCGTGACGTCGTTCTGCTGGTCGATCCAGGCGCGGCCCTTTCCGTAGGCGACGTGCCAGAGCGGGGTGATCCTGACGGGAGCGTCCTCGGCCTGCGGCAGGTCGGGGCCGGTCGTGAGGTCAAGCGCGGCGATGGCGGCGTCGCGTCCCGTGCGGAGGGCAGCGTGGGTGGACATCTGGCCTGCGGCGGCCCCGGCGACCAGAAGGCCGGGGGGACCGTCCTTGCCCGGGACGAAGGCAGCGATAGCGGCGTCGTAGACGGGGCGCGAACGGTGATGTGAATGAATGTTCACATTCGGGTTCCAACCGCCCGAAACTCCCAGCGCATCCACGGCGATGCTTTCCGAACGACCGTTCGCTTGACGGATGGTGATGGAGGTGAGACCCAGCTTGCCGGAGGTGTCGATGACCTCGGCGCCCTGCAGATGGCGGATGCCGGGGAGCAGGTCGCCGCCTTCGCGGCTGTCGATCACGGCCACCACGTCAACGCCCTTGGCCTTCAGGTCCTGCGCGGTGCGGATGCCGTCGTCGTTGTTGGTGAAGACCGCGATGCGCTCACCGACCTTGACACCCCAGCGGTTGGCATAGGCGCGGAGGCTGCCTGCCATCATGATGCCGGGGCGGTCGTTGTTCTCGAACGCGATGGGGCGTTCGGTGGCCCCTCCGGCGAGGATCGCCTTGGCGGAGTAGATGCGCCAGAGGATTTGCCGGGGTTTGCCCGCAGCGGGGGTGGGGAGGTGGTCGGAGACCCGCTCGACCGCAGAATAGATGCCGTGGTCGAAGGCCCCGACGACGGTGGTGCGGGTCATCAGGCGGACGTTGGGCAGGGATGACAGCTCGGCCACCGTGGCCGCCGCCCAGTCCGCACCTTGGCTGTCACCAACCGCAAAAGTCTCGGCGTTCAGGCGGCCGCCCATGCGGAAATCCTCGTCCGCCAGGATCACCCGCTTGCCCGCACGACCCGCAGTCAGGGCGGCCATCAGGCCCGCTGGGCCAGCCCCGATGACAAGAAGGTCACAGTGCAGGAAGCCCTTGTCGTAACCGTCAGGGTCCTCTTCGCGGGTGACGGACCCAAGGCCAGCGGCGCGGCGGATGATCGGCTCATAAAGCTTTTCCCAGAAGGACTTGGGCCACATGAAGGTCTTGTAGTAGAACCCCGCCGCGAAGAAGGTGGAGAGCTTGTCGTTGATCCCCATCGCGTCGAAGCGGAGGGAGGGCCAGCGGTTCTGGCTGTTGGCGGTGAGGCCGTCGTAAAGCTCGGCCACCGTGGCGCGGGTGTTCGGCTCCTGCCGTCCGTCGGTGCGGAGTTCGACGAGTGCGTTCGGTTCTTCGGAGCCCGAGGAGATCGGCCCGCGCGGGCGGTGGTATTTGAAGCTGCGGCCCATCAGGCGGACGCCGTTGGCCAAAAGCGCCGAGGCGAGCGTATCGCCGGGATGGCCCTGGTAGGGGAGGCCGTCGAAGGTGAAGTGGAGCGTCTTGCTGCGGTCGATCTGGCCGCCGTTTATGCGATGCGACTGGCTCATTTTGTCCGCCCCCGTGCGCGCGCCACATCGCGGGCGAGTTCGACCTTGGTGATCTCATGCGTGACGGTGTTGCGGGTGACGACCAGCCAGGAGCGGTCGCCCTGTTCGTGATACCAAAGCTCCTGGTGCTCACCCGCCGGGTTCGTGCGGTTGTAGAGATAGTCGTGGAACGCCTCGACCCCGGCGGTCATGCCGTCGGGCCGGTCGATGAGGGAGGCATCGCCGAGATAGACGAATTCCTGCGCATCGCGGGGTCCGAGGATCGGGTGGTGAATGATCATTCGTATTCGCCTTCAGTGCAGGTTCGGCTGGGCGCCCTGGCCCTTTTCGTCGATCATCCGGCCCTTGAGGAACCGGTTGAAACGATAGGCCGTGGCGGTCTTGTGGGGTTCGTCCTTCGCCAGCAGGTGCGCGAAGGCCCAGCCCGAGGCCGGGGTGGCCTTGAAGCCGCCATAGCACCAGCCGCCGTTGAAATAGAGCCCCTCGACATGGGTTTTGTCGATGATCGGCGAGCCGTCCATCGACATGTCCATGATCCCACCCCAGCTGCGCAGAAGCCGCACGCGACCGATGGCCGGCATCAGGGCCATGCCGCCTTCGGCCACGTCCTCGATCACCGGCAGGTTGCCGCGTTGGGCGTAGGAGTTGTAGCCGTCGATGTCGCCGCCGAAGACAAGGCCGCCCTTGTCGGACTGGCTGACGTAGAAGTGCCCCGCGCCGAAGGTCATCACGCCGTTGATCAGGGGTTTCAGGCCCTCGGAGACGAAGGCTTGCAGGACATGGCTTTCGATCGGCAGGCGCATCCCGGCATGGGCCATGACCTTGGAGGACGACCCCGCGACAGCGACGCCGACCTTCTTCGCGCCGATGAAGCCGCGAGTGGTTTCCACGCCCTTGATGCGGCCATTTTCGATCCGCATGCCGGTGACTTCGCAATTCTGAATGAGGTCCACGCCGCGTTGATCGGCCCCGCGCGCATAGCCCCAGGCGACGGCGTCATGCCGCACCGTGCCGCCGCGTGGCTGCATCAGCGCGCCCTTGATCGGGAAGCGGGCGTTGTCGAAGTTGAGCCAGGGATACATCTGGCGGACGTCTTCACGGGACAGAAGCCGGGCGTCGGCGCCGTGCATGATCATCGCGTTGCCGCGCCGGGTGGCGGCATCCCTTTGGGCATCTGTGTGGATCAGGTTGATGATCCCGCGCTGGCTGACCATCGCGTTGTAGTTGAAGTCCTGCTCCAGCCCCTCCCAGAGCTTCAGGCTGAACTCATAAAACGGCTCGTTCCCGTCGAGGAGGTAGTTCGACCGGATGATCGTGGTGTTGCGGCCCACGTTGCCGCCGCCAAGGTAGCCCTTTTCCAGCACGGCGATGCGGGCCTGGCCGAATTCCTTGGCGAGGTAATAGGCCGTGGCAAGTCCGTGCCCACCGCCGCCGATGATGATGTAGTCATAGTCGGCCTGGGGGGTGGGGTCGCGCCAGACGGGTTTCCAGCCTTTGTGGCCGGTCAGTGCCTCGGCGATAACGCGAAATCCGGAATAGCGCACGGTGGTCTCTCCTGCTTCCCCCGGTTCTAGGCCGGTCGGGTCACAGGATGCCGTCGGTTTTCGCCATGCGCGCCGCCGTTTTCGCCACGGCGCGGGATCGTGAGGTCAGGGGGCGACCGAAGCCGCGATCGCTGCGAAGGGAGACCACGCGGGAGGAAGCTTGGCGACTTCCTCTTGCGCCCAGGCGAAGAGGACAAGGATCGTGGTGGCGGAGAGGAGCATCTGCATGTTCAGGCCCTGAGTACGGTTTGTTCACGTACCGTTCTGACTGATTCTGCTTTCTGCTTGGTTAACCATGCGCCCGCGTCGGGCTTTACAATTTGGTGGGAATGTCCATCATTCTTGCCATTCGGTAGTGACTATCTTTCAGGGTCCTCACCTTGAAAACGACCCGGCGGAGGGCCAACTCCGCCGGGTCTCCTTCATTTCAGGGTCAGGCCCCGATCAGAAGGCGGATGATGGTGACCAAAAGCGTTGCCGCCGCGATCCACACCATCCACTTTCGGTAGTGGTTTTCCTCCAGTTTCCTCACCTTCGTTCTCCGCAAGGGATTGCGGCGGGGTCAGGGGTAGTGAGGGAAGGTTAACTGCGGCTTATGCCACCAGCGCCTCGGCCTTCTTGAGGTCGACGCTGACCAACTGGCTGACCCCCTGCTCCTGCATCGTGACGCCGTAAAGGCGGTCCATCCGGGCCATCGTCACGGCGTGGTGGGTGATGATCAGGAAGCGGGTGTCGGTGCGGCGGGTCATCTCGTCCAGAAGGTCGCAGAAGCGGGTGACGTTGGCGTCGTCCAAAGGCGCGTCGACCTCGTCCAGCACGCAGATCGGGGCGGGATTCGCAAGGAACACGCCGAAGATCAGCGCCAGCGCGGTCAGGGTCTGCTCGCCGCCGGAAAGGAGGCTGAGGGTGGCAAGCTTCTTGCCGGGCGGCTGGCAGAGAATCTCCAGCCCCGCCTCCAGCGGATCGTCGGATTCGACCAGAACCAGTCGCGCCTCGCCACCGCCGAAGAGGTGGGTGAAGAGGGTCGAGAAGTTGGCGTTCACCTGTTCAAAGGCGGTCAGCAGGCGTTCGCGGCCTTCCTTGTTCAGTCCGGCAATCCCGGCGCGCAGCTTCTTGATCGCCTCTTCCAGGTCCGCCTTCTCGCCGGCCAAGGCGTCGTATTCCGCCTCGACGGTCCTCGCGTCCTCTTCCGCCCGCAGGTTGACCGCACCCAGCGCCTCTCGCTGACGTTTCAGGCGGCCAACGTCCTGGTCCAGCGTCTCGGCGTCGGGCATCTTGTCGGGGTCGGTGCGGAGGCTGGTCAGCAGTTCGTCTGGAGTGCGGTCGTCCTCCTCGGCGATCCGTTCCGCAGCCAGCGCCAGGCCTTCCCGTGCAGCATCAAGCCGCGCTTCGGCCCGGGCGCGGGTCTCGCGGGCTTCGCCGGCCAACCGTTCCGCATCACGCTCGGCCATCGCCGCGTCGCGCAGGGCACCCTCGGCTTCGGCCAGCGTATCCGCCGCCTTCCGCCGTCGCTCCTCGGCGTCGGCAATCGCCTCGACCAGATCGTCGCGCTTGGCGGCGATCTCTTCGGGGGCGAGCATCGCCTCGGCCAGTTCCTCCTCGGTCTCGGCCCGCCGTTCGGTCAGTTCTTCCGTGCGCTTCGACGCCGTTTCCAGCCGGTGCTTCCAGCCCGAAAGCTCCTTCACCGCCTCCTGCCGCCGCCGCACCCGAGCCTCGCCCTCACGGCGCACTTCGTCCTGGGACGAGCGGCGGGTCATCATTGTGATCCGCGCCGCCTCGACGGTGATCTTCGCGGCCTCCACCGCCCCCCGCGCTGCGTCAAGATCACCAAGCTCGGCCACCGCTGCTTCGGCCTCCCGCAGCCGGGCGCGGGCGGCCATCGCTTCGTCCTCGAACCGGCTGACGGCCAGCTTTGCGGCCTCCAGCTTGCCCCCGGCGATCGAGCGGTCCGCCTCGGCGCGGGCAAGGGCGCGGTTCGCCTCGGCCAGCCGGGCATCTGCCGCCCGCCGCGCATCCCGCGCCCGCTGATCCGCCGTCGCCAGTTCCGCCAGCCGGGCCTGCAACGCCTCATGCGCCTGCCGCGCCCCATCGGCCCGGGCCGCCACGTCTTCCAGATCGCGCTTCAACTGCACCAGCCGGTTCAACTGCTGCAGGCGCAAGGCCGCCGCAGAGGGGGCATCCTCGGCCCCCGCGCGGAACCCGTCCCAGCGCCAGAGGTCGCCCTCGATGCTGACCAGCCGCTGGCCGGGGCGCAGAGCCGCTTGCAACACAAACCCCTGTTCGCGGGAGACAAACCCGATCTGCGAAAGCCGCCGCGCCAGGACTGCAGGCGCCTTCACATGCGCCGCCAAAGGCTTGGCGCCTGCTGGCAGGGGTTGCGCTTCACCATAGGGGGCAAGCACCGCCCAGCCCGACCGCGCCGCCGCTTCCACCTCCGGCGCGCGAAGGTCATCGGCCAGCGCCGCGCCCAGGGCCTTCTCGAACCCTGGTTCCACCTCCAGCCGGTCCAGAAGCTGATGCCCCGCCTGCGACTCGCGTTCCACAAGGCGTGCCAAAGCCGCCACCTCGGCCCGCAAGGCGTTGGCCTCGCCCTCGGCCGAAGACCGTGCCGCCCGGGCTTCGGCCTCGCGGCCCTGCGTCTCGCCCCGCGCCACCTCGGCTGCTTCCAAAGCCGCCTCGGTCGCCTCGCCCTCGGCAAGGGCCGCTTCCTGCGCTTCCTCAGCCGCCTCGAAGGCCTCCCCCGCCGCTTCCAACGCGCCCGCCGCAGATGCCACCGCCTCGCGCGCCGTCCCGGCCTGATCTTCCGCACGCTCCAGCACCGACCGGGTATCCGCCAGCATCCGCTGCGACGACTGGTGGCGCGCTGCCAGCCGCGCCGCATCCTCGGTCAGCTCGGACAGCGCGGCCTCGCGTTCGGCCAGCACCGCCCCGGCTTCACGCGCCGCTTCCACGGCGTCGGCCAGCTTCTCCTCGTGCCCGTCATGGGCGCGGGCCAGATGCTCGATCTCCCATTCCAGCCGCTCGATCACCTCACCGGCATCGCGGTTCAGGCCCGCCTCCCGCTCCATGTCGCGGGTCAGCTGGTCGATCCGGCTGTTCAGCGCGTCGATCTGGGCCAGGGCACGCGCTTCCTGATCGCCCAACGCATCGCGTTGCAGCACAAGCCGTTGCAGAATGGCCGCCGCGATGGCTTCCTCTTCCCGCTTCGGCGGCAGCGCGTCCTCGGCCGCTTCCCGAGCCTTGCCCGCACCACGCGACGCCGCCTCGGCCTGGGCCTGCGCAATCAGCCGTTCGCGAAGCGCGCCCTCGGCCTGCGACCGCGCTTCATCCGCTTCGCGCCAGCGCCGCCAGAGAAGCATGCCCTCCGACTTGCGCAGGTCCTCGGAAATCTCGCGATACCGTGCCGCCTGCTTGGCTTGCCGGGTCAGCACCGACAGCTGCTGCGCCAGGTTTTCCAAGACGTCATCGACGCGCAACAGGTTCTGCTCGGCCCCCGACAGCTTCAGCTCGGCCTCGTGCCGCCGTGCGTAAAGCCCGCTGATCCCGGCGGCTTCCTCCAGCACGCGGCGGCGGGCCTTGGGCTTGGCGTTGATCAGTTCGGAAATCTGGCCCTGACGCACCAGCGCCGGGCTGTGCGAGCCGGTGGAGGCATCGGCGAACAGCATCTGCACGTCGCGGGCGCGGACGTCCTTGGCGTTGCAGCGATAGGCGCTGCCCGCATCCCGGGTGATCCGGCGGACGATCTCGATCTGGTCGGCATCGTTGAAACCCGACGGGGCCAGCCGGTCCTGGTTGTCGATCACCAGCGCGACCTCGGCAAAGTGCCGGGCACCCCGCGTGGCGGCGCCGTTGAAGATCACGTCCTCCATCCCGCCGCCACGCATGGCACTGGGGCGGTTTTCGCCCATCACCCAGCGCAAAGCCTCCAGCAGGTTCGACTTGCCGCAGCCATTGGGGCCGACAACGCCGGTCAGCCCCTCATGGATCACCAGATCCGTGGGGTCGACAAAGCTTTTGAAGCCGTTGAGACGCAGTTTGGTCAGGCGCAAGGGGACACTTCCGAGTCGGGTGCGCGATGTTCCCGCCGGGGCGCGCGGGAGTCAACCCGAACCCCCCCGCATATCGCCGATCCCTGCCCCGTTATCCCCAAGATGTTGCGGTTTCCGCCTGTCCTGCGGATGCGCCGTTGGCGGGGCCTCGATGGCCTCGACGACGGCTCCCCCGTTCAGGCAGCGTCCAGCCAGGGCCGCAAGAGCGCCATCGGATGCGCGCGGAGCGTCAGGCGCATCGCCACGTAATCCTCGACCACCGCCTCGCCTGTGGTCATCTCGCGGAAGCGGACGGCGGGCTCAATGATCCCCTCGCCTTCGATATCACCCGCAAACAGCGGCAACGGTTCGTCCTTGGCCAGCGCCGCCGCCGCCCACAGCGCATCGCGGCGGCCAAGGCCCAGCGCGGCGAAGGCATCCGCCTCGGCCAGGCGGCTCAGCGTCGCGGGGCCGACTCCTGCACGGCGCCAGACATCCTCGACCGTCAGATAGCCATTGCCCCGCGCCCCGGTGATCCAGCGGGCCTCCTCCTCGGCGATGCCCTTGATCTGGCGGAATCCCAGCCGCAGCGCCAGGTCGGGCGCCTGGCCTGCGCGGTTGATCCACTCCATCCGGTTGTCCCAGTGGCTCGACTGGATGCAGGGCGGCAGGACGGTGACACCATGTTCCCGCGCGTCACGCACGATCTGGGCGGGGGCGTAGAAGCCCATCGGCTGCGAGTTCAAGAGCGCGCAGGCAAAGATGCCGGGATGGTGGCGCTTGATCCAGGCGCTTGCGTAAACGAGAAGCGCGAAGCTTGCCGCATGGCTTTCGGGGAAACCGTAACTCCCGAACCCCTCGATCTGCGCGAAACAGCGGCGGGCAAAATCCTCGTCATAGCCCCGCGCCAGCATACCCCCGATGAAGCGGTCGCTGAATTCGCTGACGTTGCCATGCTTCTTGAACGTCGCCAGCGACCGCCGCAGCCGGTCCGCTTCGTCCGGCGTGAACCCCGCGCCGACGATGGCGATCTGCATCGCCTGTTCCTGAAACAGCGGCACCCCCAGCGTCTTGCCCAGCACCTTTCCCAACTCGTCCGAGGGGAAGCTGACCTGCTCCTGCCCGTTACGCCGCCGCAGGAACGGATGCACCATATCCCCTTGGATCGGCCCCGGCCGGATGATCGCCACCTGGATCACCAGGTCGTAGAAGCACTTCGGCTTCATCCGCGGCAGGAAATTCATCTGGGCGCGGCTTTCCACCTGGAACACCCCCAGCGAGTCCGCCCGGCAGAGCATCCGGTAGGTCTCCGGGTCCTCGGGCGGCAGGGTGGCAAGCGAGAACCGCTGGTGGTGGTGCTTGTCCAGAAGGTCAAACGCCTTGCGGATGCATGACAGCATCCCCAAGGCCAGGATATCCACCTTCAGGATCTTCAGCGTGTCGATGTCGTCCTTGTCCCAGGGGATGACCGTCCGGTCCTCCATCGTGGCGTTCTCGACCGGGCACAGCTCATCCAGCCGGCCTTCCGTGATGATGAACCCGCCGACGTGCTGCGACAGGTGCCGCGGAAAGCCCTGGATTTCGTCGATCAACTGCATCGTCTGGGTCAGCCGGTGGTCCGTCGGGTCCAGCCCGATCTCGCGCAGCCGGGTTTCCGTCACCGCGCCCGGCCCGCCCCAGCCCCAGATCTGGCTGGACATGGCGGCCAGAGTATCCTCCGACAGCCCCATCGCCCGGCCCACCTCGCGCACCGCCCGCTTGCCGCGATAGTGGATCACCGTCGCGCACAGCCCCGCGCGGTGGCGGCCATAGCGCTCATAGATGTGCTGGATCACCTCTTCGCGCCGCTCATGTTCGAAATCCACATCGATGTCGGGCGGTTCATTCCGCGCCTCCGAAATGAACCGCTCGAACACCATCGTCCCGATTTCCGGGCTGACAGAGGTCACGCCCAGCGCATAGCACACGACCGAGTTCGCCGCGGACCCCCGCCCCTGGCAGAGGATCCCCCGCTTCCGGGCAAAGTCGACGATGTCGTGCACCGTCAGGAAATACGGCTCGTACCGCAGCTTCCCGATCAGCGCCAATTCATGCGCCATCTGCGCGCGCGCCCGGTCGGGGGGGCCTTCGGGATAGCGCCACTCCAGCCCCGTCTCGGCCAGCCGCGCCAGGCGCTGCGAGGCAGTCTCGCCCCCCGAAACCTCGGACGGATATTCATACTGCAACTCGTCCAGCGAAAACGCCGCTCGCGCCGCAACCTCCCCTGCCCGCAAAACCGCCGCCTCGTGCCCGGCGAAAAGCCGCAGCATCTCCCCCTCGCTCCGCAACCGCCCCTCGTTGTTGGGCAGCGCCTTGCGGCCCAGCCTGTCCACCGGCACCCCCAGCCGGATCGCCGTCAGCACATCGGCCAAACGCCGCCGCCGCCCGTGGTGCAGGGACGGCAGCGCCGTCGCCACCAGCGGCACGCCCAGCGCCGCAGCCGCCTTCGCCAGCCGCTGGAACCGCCCCGCATCCTGCCCGTCATAGCGCGGGGCCATCCCCAGGCTTACCTGCCCCGGAAACCGCGCCGCCAACTTCTGGACATGGCCGCGCCAGAGCCGCCCGTCCATCCCGTCGCCCACCGCCGCAAGCGTCAACCGCTGGTCGGGGGGCAGGACGAGCAACTCCATCCCGTCGCCCCACTCCAGCAGGTCCGCCAACTCCAGCCGACACTGGCCCTTCACCGCCCGCAACCGGCCCTTGCTCAACAGCCGCGACAGCCGTCCCCACGCCGGTCGGTCGCGCGGCAGGCAGGTCACCTGGAACCCGTCCGCCAGCACCACCCGCGCCGCCGGAATGAGCCGCACCTTCGGCCCGCCATCCCGCGCCATTTCACGTGATTTGGTATGCGCCCGCACGATCCCCGCGACCGAGTTCACATCGGCCACCGCAATCGCGTCCATCCCCATTTCGGCGGCGCGCAGGACCATCTCCTCGGGGTGCGACGCCCCGGTGAGGAAGGTGAAATTCGTCAGGGCAGAGAGTTCGACAAAGGGCACGGGCAGCGACTCAGGTTAGGAACAAAGGCAGAACATTCTGCCATGTTCCGCCGCTTCAGACCAGCCGCTTCACCGCTTCGGCCACCTGGGAGGCGATCCCCGGTAGTGCCTCGGGCCGCAGGTCGGGCGCTGTGACCTCTACCAAAGGCACCGCCATCCGGTCGCGGTGCTTGCCATAGCGCGGGTCGTAATGCCGCTCCATCAGCCCGTCGGCCAAAGCCGCAAACTGACCCGAGGCCGCCAGCCCCAGCCACTCCTCGATCACATCGGCCGGATGCGCCGGGCGAAGCATCCCCACGGTCGCCGCCAACCGCCCGGCGTCCGAAGTCAGGTCGGCATAGGCCCGCGCCAGATACTCCGCCCGCACCGGACGGGGCGCCGCAATCGCCACGCGCGGGGCGGCGACCATCGCCTTCCAGATTTCCGGCGGCAAGCGGCAGTTGCCGATCTTCGAACTTTCCGCCTCGACCACGACCGGACGCGAGGGATCAAGCCCCGCCAAGGCCAGCGCCAAAGCCCCCTCGAAGGCCTTCTGCGATGGCTGCGGCCCGACCGACCCGAACAGCGAACCGCGATGCCGCGCCAACCCCTCCAGGTCGATCACCTGCACCCCGAACCCCGGCAACAGGTTCAGCACTTCGGTCTTGGCCGAGCCGGTATTGCCGTCCAGCACCACCACGGGCGCCCTCACGGGGGTGTCATAAACCTCATGCACCACCAACCCGCGCCAGGTCTTGTAGCCGCCGACCAGCGTCTCGACCCGCCAGCCGATCTGGGACAGGATCGTCGCGAAAGACCCCGACCGCTGCCCACCCCGCCAGCAATAAACCAGCGGACGCCAGCCCCCCGGCTTGTCGGCCAAAGGCCCCTGCAAGTGGATCGATGCGTTCTTCGCCACCAGCGCCGCACCGATCTTGCGGGCGGAAAAGGGCGAGACCTGCTTGTAGATCGTGCCGACCCGCGCCCGTTCCTCATCGTCCAGCACGGGCAAAGAGATCGCATCGGGCAGGTGATCCTCGGCATATTCGGCCGGCGCGCGCACGTCGATGATGTCATCGAAGCCATGCGCCGCAAGGTCCGCCAGGGAGGTGAGTGTAACAGCCATCACGGAACTCTTACCGGGGCCGGCGGAAAGGTGCCAGCCCGTCGCGATCACGGGAAATCCGCACTACCCACGGGCGCGTGAACAGGGCATGATTCGCTTCATGCGTTCTTTCGCCCTGATCCTGTCCCTGGTGCTTGCCGCCCCGGCCTTCGCGGGGTCAGAACCGTCGCGCCTGACTGCCGCCGCGCGCGATCAGGTCGGCGTGACCCTGACCTACGACCCGGCCTATGTGGCGCTGGCGTTTCCGGGCGGCGACCTTCCCCGTGACCGAGGCGTCTGCACCGACGTTGTGATCCGCGCCCTGCGTGACGCCTGGGGGATCGACCTGCAGCTGGCAGTGAACCGGGACATGAAGGCCGACTTCGCGGCCTACCCGGCCTTCTGGGGGCTGGACCAGCCGGACCGGAACATCGACCACCGCCGGGTGCCGAACCTGGCTACGCTTTTCGCCCGCATCGGGGCCGAGGTGCCGCTGGACCAAGGCCCGACCCCCTATCTGCCCGGCGACATCATCAGCTGGAAGCTGCCCGGCAACCTGGACCACATCGGCATCGTCTCGGACCGCCGCACGGACGCGGGCGTGCCGCTGATCCTGCACAACATCGGCGCCGGGGCGCAGGAAGAGGATATTCTCTTCGCCTATCCGATGACCGGCCACTACCGCATCGGCAAGGCCGAGGCCGAGAAGCTGAAGGCCTTGCAATAGACCGCGATCGGCGCGCTGTTCCACCTCGCCCGGACGCGCTCCCATCGGTGCGGCGGGCATCCCCCAATCGCTGAACATTGCCTGAAATTGCGCTTTCATCTTTGCACAAATATCCCACGGGGGGCCGGGGGGTGTGACACCCCCCGGGGCCAGCCAAGGGACCCGGGACCAAACCATTAAGAAACTCCCAAGGCCAAGGCTTAAATATTTGATTCTAATAGATTTACAGACTTTGTCCACCGTGGACAGAGCCGCTAGAACCCCGCCTCCAGCCGGTCCACCAAGGCGGCCAGCATCGCGCGGCACCGCTCGACCTGCTCGACCAGGACGAACTCGTCCGGCTTGTGCCCCTGGGCCATCGACCCCGGCCCGCAGATCACCGTCGGGATGCGCAGTCGGGCATCGAACAGCCCGCCCTCCGTCCCGAACGCGACCTTGATCGTCCCGTTCGCCCCCGTGAGCCCCTTCACGAACCGCACCACCTCGGCATCGGATGGGGTGCCCAGACCCGGGTAATCCCAAAGCCGCTCCACCCGGATCGCTGCTTCCGGGAACTCTGCCCGATGCGGCGCGACGATGGCCTCTGCCTCTGCTTCCAGCCGCCGGATCAGTCCCGCCACATCCTCGCCTGCCAATGACCGGATCTCGAAATCCAGGCTGGCATGGTTCGGCACGATGTTGACCTGCACCCCGCCGGACATCTTTCCCACATGCAGCGTCGTGTAGGGCACGTCGTAGTCCCCGTCCCGAAGCCCGGTCTCCGCCACCTCGGCCTGAACCCGCCGCACTACCGCGAGGAAATCCCCCGCCAGATGCAGCGCGTTCAGCGCCAGCGGCGCAAGCGCCGAGTGTCCCTCGCGTCCCACACAGGTCGCCCGCAGCGCGACCTTGCCCTTGTGACCCGTTGCGACCTGCATCCCCGTCGGTTCCCCCACGATGCAGAACCGGGGCTTCACCGGAGCTGCTGCAAGAAGGTCGATCAGCGACCGCACGCCCATGCAGCCGATCTCTTCGTCGTAGGACAGCGCCAGATGCAGCGGAACCTTCAGCGGGCGGTGAGATGCGACCAGCATCGCCTCGATCGCACAGGCAACGAAGCCCTTCATGTCCGCCGCCCCCCGGCCAAAATAGCGCCCATCGGCCTCGGTCAGGGCAAAAGGGGGCCTGGTCCAGACCTGGCCCTCCACCGGCACGACATCCGTGTGACCTGACAGCATGACGCCCCCTTCCGTCACCGGTCCGGTGGAGGCGTACAGGTTCGCCTTGCCTCCTGCCGGATCGGGGATCAGGACCACGCGCAGCCCGGCGTCCTCCAGGAGACCCTGGACATACTCCATCAGTGCCAGGTTCGGCTTCGAGCTGACGGTGTCGAATGTCAGCAGGCGTTCCAGGATCTCGCGCATCGTCCCCTCCGCGTTTCGCTTCTGCTAGCGCGAAACCGGACGGGCGGAAAGCTTTCCGCTCTTGTTCCCATCGGCCCGCTTTGCGAGACTCGACGGGCTACCCGAATGAAAGCTTCCAATGCGTTCCCCTGTCCTGACAATCGCCGTGCTGATTGCTCTGGCCTGCCCCGCCCCGGCCGAGGCCCCGAACCTGACGTCCGATCAGACCAGCGAGACGGGCTCTGCGGCCCGGCTGATCCTTGCGCAACGCAGCTATGAGGTGGCGCTTTCCAGTGGCGACCCGGTGATTCTGATCAGCGCGATCAGCATGGCTCGCAAAGTGACACTGCGCGCACCGACTGCCTGGACGAAGACAACAGACGGAGACCCCGCGCCTGGCGCGCCAGAGGGCCGGATCGCAGCGACGGACCCTGCCGGACCGGAGGCAATCGCCATTGCCCGGGGCCTTGCAGGAGATGACCCGAAGCTTCAGGATCTGGTCTACGACCTTGACGCGCAGCTGCCGCATGGTCGCTGGCCGACGGCCGTAAATGCGACAGCGACGCTGGACCCAGACCAGACGGACATCTGGACGCTTGTCCTGGCAGGGGAAGTCGCTGCCGAAATCGGCCTGATCGGCGACGGAGACACGGCGCTTGGCCTGGCGATTTCCGACGAAAGCGGCGCTGTCGTCTGCGCACTTCCCGCTGCAAGGGCCGCGGCGCTTTGCCGGATCACCCCGGCGCGGAACGGGTTCTTCACTGTGAAGGTGCACAACCCTGGCCTGGTCCGAAACACCTACCGGCTGGTCGGCAACTGATGCAGATGACGGAATTTGTCATGGATACCTGCCTTCTCAAATCGTGAGAGCGATGCGACTATTGCGTCATCCGTCCTTGGCAGGACGGCCAACACATAGAGGCCGACATGACGTTCAAAGAAATTTCGCTTACCCTTGCCACCACGGCTTTGGTTGCCGTAGCCCTTCCCTCTTTCGCGCAGGACAAGTCGGGGCCGAACGTCGGCGCCGCGGCGGAAGGGGCTGCTCCGGGGGCTGCTTCAACGATTGCGCTGGCTCAGGACCTTTACGCAACGGGCGCGGCTCAGGGCGATGCCGTGACCGTGCTTGCGGCTGCCAAGCTTGCAGCATCCATCGACGTCACGTCGGCCGAGCCGGCGGCGCTTGATCCGGCGAAGGTGACGATCGACCAGGCGGCCTTTGCGAAGAAGGCGGCCCCCTCTCCCGTCCCGGCGGCACCGGCCCCCATGATGAACGACGGCAGCCCGCGGGCCGTCGGCAAGGCCACGTTCTTCAACGCTGCAAACGACGACGAGGGGGCCTCGGAAGCCCCGGTCACAGCGGAGGCAATGTTTGCCAAAGCCAAGGAACTGGCTGCGGATGACGAGGCGCTTCTTGGGGTGATCGCTGATGCAATGGCCGAGACCGGGCGAGGCCGGATCGGTGGGGCGGTGGAATGGATGTCGCGCCTGCCGGCAGGTCAGACCGATGTCTGGGAGATCCCCTATTACGGCAATTCCTACGCCGAAGTTGCGATCGTCGGCGACGGTGACGCGAACCTGGACGTCGCAGTGACGGACGAGAACGGCAATGTCATCTGCTACGACGTCAGCTGGTCGGACAAGCTGTATTGTGACTGGACCCCGGCCTGGGACGGCTACTTCTACGTTACCGTGCAGAACATGGGCGGATCGCGGAACAGCTACTACCTTTTGACCAACTAAGCCGATGCAACCAGCGGTTCAGCGCGGTCCTGATGCGCTGCGCCGCTGGCCTGCCGCACCCACCTTGGCAAAGCGATCAGTCCCTGTGCCACCCAAGTTCGCAGGGGCCAACCCGACGGCAGCCTCGCACATTCGGGCTGCAGCAGAAGTCGCCTGCAGCGCCGGCAAGGACCAGCCCGCCGTCACGGGCAGATCAAGTCCGGGACGGGCTGCCCGAGATCAACGGGTCACGCCCTTCCCAGAGGGCAGTGCCTCGCGCCCCCCGTTGTCACGCCGCACCGCCCAGTGCCAGATCGGCTTCAGCACCTCGAGCGCGACCAGAACCGTCACGCCCGCCAGCGGCGGCACGGCCAGGTGCGCCGGATCAAGGGCGGCAAAGCCGAACAGGTCGCGGGCTGGAGGCCAGAACAGGGTGACGGCCAGCACGGCCCCCACGAGGGGCAGCACCACGGCCAGCGCCCGGTTGGGGCGGGTAAAGGCCATCAGGATCGAGGAGGAGCGCGACCGGTCCACCAGAATCAGCGCCACGATGGCGAAGACCAGCGCGGCAAAGGTCATCCCGCGCACCTGATCGGTTGTCAGGCCAAAGTCCGGGGCCAGCACAAAGATCGTCGCGGTCACGGCCAGCACCAGCGCGCCTTGCACCAGACTCCAGACGATTGTCGGGCCGGAAAACAGCGGCTCGGTCGGTGGGCGCGGTTTGCGCCTCATCGCGTCGTCCTCCTCTGTCTCGGCCTCGAAAACAAGGGAGCAGACCGGGTCTATCACCATCTCCAGAAAAGCGATGTGCATGGGTCCGAAAAGGATCGGCATCCCGAACAGAAGCGGCATCAGCGCCAACCCCGCGATGGGGATGTGGACGGCGAGGATGAAGCTCATCGCCTTGCGCAAGTTGTCATAGATGCGACGGCCAAGGCGGACCGTGGTGACGATGGAACCGAAGTCATCGTCCAGAAGCACGATGGAGGCGGCCTCTCGCGCCACATCTGTCCCACGCCCGCCCATCGCGATACCGATATGCGCAGCCTTGAGCGAGGGCGCATCGTTTACCCCGTCGCCGGTCATCGCCACGACAGCGCCTGTGGATTTCAAAGCGGTCACGATGCGCAGTTTCTGTTCCGGCATGATGCGGGCGAAGATGGTGACGTCCCTGACTGCCGTTGCCAGTTTGGCATCGGTCATGAGGGCCAGGTCCGGCCCGGTGATGACCCGGTCGCCCTGCAGACCAGCCTCGGCCGCGATGGTCTGGGCTGTTGCCGGATAGTCGCCGGTGATCATGATGACCCGGATCCCCGCGCTGCGGCATTGGGCGACTGCATCGGGGACCGAGGCGCGCAGCGGGTCAGCGAGACCGACAAGGCCCAGAAAGCGAAACTGGAAGTCGCGGGGATCGTCGGGCAAGGTGCCGTTGTGCGACGCCTCGGCCACACCCAGGACGCGCAGACCGTCGCCTGCCATCTGATCGACCTGCGCTGTCAGCTCTGCAAGGGTTGCGGCATCCATGCGGCAGAGGTCGGCCACAGCCTCTGGCGCGCCCTTGGCCGCGATCTGCCAGCCGGGGTCCGCCTCCCACGCCTGCGACATGGCCAGAAGCTGCGGTGAAACAGAATAGCTCCGCGCCAGTTGTCGCCCCGCGCCAGGCAGCGTCTCACCGTCGCGCAGGTCGGCCGTGGACAAAGCGTGGAACGCCTTTTCCATCGGGTCAAACGGGTCTGCGGCCGAGGCCATCACCCCCGCCGCCGCCAGTTCCCGGAACACCTCGGGCAGGGCCGCGCCACCTTTGGCTGCGGTTCCATCGGCCAGGCGCAACTCTACAATCGTCATGCGGTTTTCGGTCAGGGTGCCGGTCTTGTCCGTGCAGAGGACCGAGGCCGCGCCCAGGGTTTCAATCGCCGACGCCCGTCGCGTCAGCACCCGCACCTTGGAAATCCGCCAGGCTCCCATCGCCATGAAGACGGCCAGCACCATCGGAAACTCTTCGGGCAGCATCGACATGCCCACCGCGATCCCTGCGAGCACCCCATCCAGCCAACCGCCCCGCAAGAGGCCGTAAAGCACCACGACCGTCCCGCTGACCGCCGCCCCCACAGCGGCAAAGATGATGACCAACTTGCGCATCTGGCGTTGCAGGTGCGGCGTCTCGGTCTTCAGTTGATCCAGCGAGGTGCCAATCCGCCCGATCTCGCTGGCGGCGCCGGTGGCCGTGACGCAAGCCAGCCCCGTACCCCGCACGATCAGGCTGCCAGAGTAGACCATCGGCTGATCCTCGCCCCCCGGTCGCGACATGGTCGCTGCGCCTGCGACCTTGCGGACCGGCACCGCCTCGCCGGTCAGCAAGGATTCGTCCGCCGACAGGTCCTGCGCCTGGATGAGAGCTGCATCTGCGGGCACCCGGTCCCCCTCGGCCAGCACGATCACGTCGCCCCGCACCACATCGCGCCCGGCGATCCGCTTGCGCGTGCCATCACGGATGACCAACGCTCGCGGGCTGGTCAGATCGCGCAAGGCCTCGAGCACGCGTTCGGTTCGGGCCTCCTGCACCACGGTGATGCCCACCGACAGGCAGGCGAAGCCCAGCAGGACCAGCGCCTCTTCCCGGTTGCCCAGCAAGAGGTAGACCGCTCCCCCGGCCAGCAGCAGCGCCAGCATCGGCTCGCGCAGAACCTCGAACACGATCTGCAAAGGCGACCGCCGCCGCGCCTTGGGCAACTCGTTGAAGCCTTCGGCCGCAAGCCGGGCGTCGGCTTCGGCTT
The DNA here is from genome assembly GCF_030694085.1 of Tabrizicola sp. Classification (GTDB taxonomy): domain Bacteria; phylum Pseudomonadota; class Alphaproteobacteria; order Rhodobacterales; family Rhodobacteraceae; genus Tabrizicola. Next base: position 104,746 of record NZ_JAUXZE010000046.1, read on the forward strand.
GCGTCAGGCCAACAGAAAGGGACGTGGCTGGGTCTGTCATGGCCTTCACATGGTCGGCGCGGTCTGGCGCGCAGGACATCCTGGCACGTTCCGGGACCTGACCGCGTTGACCTGGATCACTGGCCGCAGACCGGAAACGGCACGGCATCCCCCCATCCGGCATCCTTTCCCTGGGGCCGTGCTGACTGGATCATCCCGGCAGTCACATATGCCCGCGCGCCGTCCCAGGCCTCCACGCCGCGACGAAGGCGGCACCGCAGGGACTGTTCGATGTTCTTCGGTTCCCCATCGGCGGGTCCCGTGATCCTGAGGCCCGCCCATGCGGCAAGCCCTGTTGGCGATGTCCTGTCTGAGCTGCCCGCCGTCCGTGGACAGGTTTCCAGCTGGTTCAGACGAAGGTCACCGGGCCACCCGCCCCGGCGGACTTCGTTGCGGCTTTTGCCTGGGCCAGCTCGGCAATACCGTCATCCAGCGTCACCGGGAGGAGCCGTCAAAGGCGGCAGTTACAAAGGCGGCCAATCGGCGGCGTAGGCCTGCATCAAGCGTTCGAGGTAGAAGTAGGTGGACCTCGCGACGGCCATCGTGGATTTCGCCAAAGTGTTCACCAGCATGTTCTGCGCCTGGGTGAGGCTCTCCGCTTCCAGAAGTTTGACGCGCTTGTCGCAGCCATAGACGGCGCGGCGCGAGTTCTTGATCACGGCGATGCCAATGCCCGTTATCCCGAGGGTGCCGAATGACCGCGAAACCGTCCCCCACCCAGATTGCCTGGCGCGCGGCGCAAGGCATCGGGGACGGTGTCTATGTCAGCCTTGGCATCGGCTGCTCGGAAATGGTGGCAAAGTTCCAGCCTCCCGGTCGGCAGGTCCCGCACACCCTTCGTCATGCCCAGGGCCGACACCGCCTTTTCCCGCAACGCCGAAATCCATGACACGGCGATCGGCTGGTGGTTCGTGAGCCCGGCGATGGAAAAGGTCTAAGCGCCGACTCGATGCCGCAGATCAGGCAGAACGTCACCGACGACTACGGCATCAGCCCCGAGGCTCATGGTGCGATGGCCTGGCCAGCAAGACAAGGGCTGCGGCAGTACAGAAGAACGGGCAACTGGCGCAGGAAATCATCCCGGTCCCCCTTCCCCAACGCAAGGGCGACCCCGCTACCGTCGACCGCGATGAACACCCCCGCGCCACGACGACAGAGGCGCTGGCAAAGCTGAGACCCCTGCTCCCGAACGGCTCGGTCACCGCAGGAAATGCCTCGGGCGTGAACGACGGCGCGGCGGCGCTGATCCTTGCCTTCAAAGCGGCAACACGGACGCACGGCCTTCGCCCGATCGCCCGCATCCTTGGCGGGGCCACGGCGGGCGTCCCGCCAAGGATGCGGGCGATGGGGATCGGCTCGGCATCTGTCAGTCAGAAGTCCGCGCACCAAGCCTGGCCACCTCACAGCAGGCCAAAACGGGTGCCAAGCTTGCGCAGGGCCTCGGTGCTAAGGCCGCAGGGGAAAATTCCGTCGCGGCCATGCACACGCCCACGGGTTTCAGCGAAAAGGCGACGGGGATCCACGGTCAGACAGAAGGCGCGGCAAGACCACGATCACCACACCGAAACTGCGGCCCGAGGTCATCCTCTACGACGCCGAACGCAGGCGCTGCGGCAATTGCTGCGGGATATTTGGTCAGGCGTCACCCCCATTGGCCCCTGATGTCTTGACTCGGCTCAAGGCGCTTGAGGTAGCTCCTGCCTAACTGGTGCGACTTGCTGTCGGCGCGACGGCAGGGAAGCAGCATCTTGGATCGAGGTCGTCCGCGTCATCCTTGACGGCTCTGACCCGCAGGCGACACCTGCGCCCATCAGGGCTCTGCGGCTGCTGCACGACAGATGAAATGGGATAAAGCGACTGTCAGCCGTTTCCGGGGATTCCGGCGCGTCGAAGGCAGCTGGCGCCCTTGCATATACGCAGGACACGAGCGATCCTTCCCTGCCAGTTGGCGACTTCATGTCGGACTCTGTGCAGTGCCCTGCGCCAGCTTCGACCCTAAGTCATTGATATCAAGTGGTCACATGAGCTTTCCGGCCTCTCATCCTCGCTTCGCACTGGGAATGGAATGACCGATCCCATCCGCACCTTCCGCAAGCTTGCCCTAGCCAATCGCCTGGCCAATGCCCGCCTGCACCGGGCTTGTGCGGCGCTCGATCAGGTCGAGATGACTGTTCCACGCCCCGCCTTCTTCGGGTCGATCCAGGCTACCCTGAACCACATTCTGCTGGTCGACCGCTTCTACCTTGGTGCCCTGGAAGGTTGTCCGCTGGACCAAGCCAGCCTCGACGAGGCGACCCTTTGCCCGGACCTGCCTACCCTTGCAGCCTGGCAAGCCAACAGCGACCTGGCACTCCTTGCGCATATCAAATGCCAGACGGCCGAAACCCTGGAGCGGATCGTCACCATCGACCGGGGCGCGCGGGTCCAGCACGATCGGCGCGACGACATCCTCTCGCACCTCTTCCAGCACCAGACCCACCACCGGGGCCAGGTCCACGGCATGCTTTCGGCGACGTCGGTGAAACCGCCGCAACTGGATGAATTCATCGTCGGCGACGATCACGCCGCCCGGGCAAAGGACATGACGCTGCTGGGCTGGTCCGAAGCCGATCTGATGCGCTAGTCCAGGATCGCCGGCCACAGGACCGCATTGCGCCGGGTGAAGGGCGGAATGTGGCCGATGCTTGCCAGGCCGAAGTCAGCGGGACGCAGCACCCGCTGCTCTTTCATCGCCTCTGGATACAGCGCCCGCGCCCGCCAGACCGCGTCGGGCGGCACCAGGTCATCATCCGCCACCGCGATCATCCGCAGCCGTGCGGTCACGCGCGCGGGGTCGGGCAGGGGCAGCGTCCGTCCCACGTCAGACAGGTGCCAGCCCCGCGTCGTGCACCAGCGCCGCCAGTCCTCGTAGACCCCGCGCGGCAGGTCCGCTCCCAGGCCCACCAGCCGACCCGGCAAATAGCCCGCCACCCCCGCCAGCGCCCGGACCGGCGGCGACCAGAACACCCGTGCCTTCCACTGATACCGCCAGGGATGATCGCTGACATGCGTCAGTCCTGCGCCGATGGTGATCGCCCGGCTGACCCGCCGCATCGCCTGATGCCAGCCCATCCACAAGCCCCCGACCGAGTGCCCCAGCACCCAAAGCGGCACATCTGGGAACATCCGCGCCAAGTGGGCCAGCGCCGCGCCTTGATCCAGCCGTCCCCAGTCCGCCAGCGTCGCCTTCGACCCCCGGATCGGTCGCCGCAAGGACGCCCCGAAATCGCGATAGTCATAGGTCAGGACCGCCAGGTCCCGCTCTCGCGCCGCCCATTCTGCGAAGCCCCGATAGAAACCGGCAGGCGCACCTGTCGCCCCATGCACCACCATCGCTGCACGCACGCTGCCTTTCGGTCGCACGATCCGCCCGCGCAGCACCGCGCCGTCGCTGCGAATGTCCAGGTCCTCACCGCCGACCGCAGGGTAAGTCGCATCCAGCATGTCTGCCTCCGCCAATAGACCGTTTGGTCTAGTAACACGCCTAGACCAATCGGTCTAGTCTTTCCGCGCAGCGCCTTACCCCCTATGTTGCAGCGATGAACGACGAACCCTCCACCCGCGACCGCCTGGTCCAGGCCGCCACCCGGCTTTTCCGCCAGCGTGGCTATGACGGCACCGGCCTGACCGAGATCCTGACCGAGGCCGGGGTTCCCAAGGGCTCGCTCTACCACCACTTCCCCGACGGCAAGGCCGACCTCGCCTGCGCAGCCGCAGACTGGACCGCGTCCGAGATCATCCGCGTGATCGACGACAGCTTTCGCACAGCGCCCGACTGGCGCCACGGGGTCACGACCTTCTGCTACAAGATGGCAAAGCTGTTCGACATCCTGGAAAGCGCCGACGCCTGCCCGATCTTCGGCCTTCTGTTCGAGGGCCCCGACCAGGACCGCTTCCGCGCCCAGGCCGAACACTCCTTCGACCGCATCATCGCCGCCGCCACCCGCTACGGCGAAGGCCTTGGCCTGACCCACGAAGCCGCCCACGACGCCGCCGAGACCTTCATCATCGGCTTCCAGGGCAGCTGGACCCTGGCGCGCACCCGCCGCAAGAGCGACGTCCTGCGCGGCCTTCCCGCCCGCCTATACGGCCCGCTCACGGCGTAGGGTGCGCTACAGCGCACCGCCCGCCGCAGCCCAGGAAAACTGCTCCGGCGTCTCGACCGCACAGGGCCGCACCGCCCGCAGCCGTTCCAATGCGGTGGACGGCTCCTCTCCCGCCTCGACCATCAGCCGCAAGGCCGCCGTCCCCGACCGCCCGCAACCGCCCAGGCAATGCACCCAGACCCGGCCACCCGCCGCAAGCACCTGCCGCGCCCTTGCCGCGGCTTCCGGCCATGCCGCCAGTGTCTCTCCGGTCGGGGCGCCGAAATCCCCGATCGGCAGGTGGACCCACGTGACCCCAGCCGCACCAAGGTCGCCCGGAATACATCCCGCACCCTTTGCCGCCAGTTCCTCGGACGTGGTCATCGTCAAAACCATGTCGGGCGCCCAGTCCAGAAGGTCCGCCAGGTCGGCCACATAGGCCCCACCGCGCCCAGGCATCGGGCCGATCCCCAGCATCCCACCGCCCACCGCCAACTCTGCGATCACCATTGCCACGCGCGCTCCCTTCCCGGTGGACCTTCCGTCCCCTGCGCCCTAATCTGCCCCTGACTGAACGAGGGTTCCATGTCCGACGAGAAAGCCTACCAGGTCCTTGCCCGCAAGTACCGACCACAGACTTTTGCCGACCTGATCGGGCAAGAGGCGATGGTGCGCACCCTGAAGAACGCCTTCGCGGCGGACCGGATTGCCCATGCCTTCGTGATGACCGGCGTTCGGGGCGTCGGCAAGACCACCACCGCGCGGATCATCGCCAAGGGCCTGAACTGCATCGGCCCCGACGGCAAAGGCGGCCCCACTACGGAACCCTGCGGCGTGTGTGAGCCCTGCATCGCCATCGCCGAAGGCCGCCACGTCGACGTGATGGAGATGGACGCGGCCAGCCGCACCGGGGTCGGCGACATCCGCGAGATCATCGACAGCGTGCACTACCGGGCCGCTTCCGCGCGCTTCAAGGTCTACATCATCGACGAAGTGCACATGCTGTCGACCGCCGCCTTCAACGCGCTGCTGAAGACGCTGGAAGAACCCCCCGCCCACGTCAAATTCATCTTCGCCACCACCGAAATCCGCAAGGTCCCGGTGACGGTGCTTTCCCGCTGCCAGCGTTTCGACCTGAAGCGGATCGAGCCGGAAGTCATGATGGCCCACCTGTCCAGGGTGGCCGACCTTGAAGGGGCGAAGCTGGCGCAGGACGCTCTCGCGCTGATCACCCGCGCCGCCGAAGGCTCGGTCCGCGACGCGATGAGCCTGATGGACCAGGCCATCGCCCACGGCGCGGGGGAAACGACCGGCGAACAGGTCCGCGCCATGCTGGGCCTGGCGGACCGGGGCCGGACGCTGGACCTGTTTGATCTGATCATGAAAGGCGATGCCGCCACCGCGCTGTCCGAACTCAGCGGCCAGTATGCCGACGGTGCCGACCCGATGGCCGTCCTCCGTGATCTGGCCGAGATCACGCACTGGATTTCGGTCATCAAGATCAACCCCGCCGCTGCCGAGGACCCGACCACCCCCCCCGACGAACAGTCGCGCGGTCAGGACATGGCCAGCCGCCTGCCGATGCGCGCGCTGACGCGGATGTGGCAGATGCTGCTGAAGGCCATCGAAGAGGTCGCCCTCGCACCCAACGCCATGATGGCCGCCGAGATGGCCGTGATCCGCCTGACCCATGTCGCCGACCTGCCCGATCCCGAAACCTTGGTGAAAAAGCTCCAGGACTCGCCCCGCCCGCCGACTGGGGGCGGCGGCATCGCGGGCGGAGCCCCCGCCGGTGGCTCCACCGTTCACTCGCCCCGGATGGCCCCGGTCCACTCGGCCCCCACGCGCGGCCCGACGATGACCGCCACCGCCCCGGCCCTGGCCGAAGGGCAGCTTCAGGTCTACGCCTCCTTCGAGCAGATCATCGAGCTGATCCGCCAGAAGCGCGACATGCTCCTGCTGAACGAGGTCGAGACCGGCCTCCGCCTCGCCCGCTATGCCCCCGGCCGGATCGAGTTCGAACCTGCCCCCGGCGCGAAACCCGACCTCGCCTCTCGTTTGGGTCAGCGCCTGCAAGGCTGGACCGGCGCGCGCTGGGGCGTCTCGGTCGTGGCCTCCGGTGGGGCTGCCACCATCGCCGAAACCCGCAATGCCGCGCTTCAGCAAGTCCGCACCGAAGCTGCCGACAACCCCCTGGTTCAGGCCATCCTGACCGCCTTCCCCGGCGCAAGGATCACGGAAGTCCGCTCCCCCGAAGCCATCACCGCCCAGGCCGCGGAAGCCGCGCTGCCCCAGGCCGAGCCCGAACTGGACGACGATTGGGACCCGTTCGAAGAATGATCCCCCGGCGCGCCACGCCCGCCGACGCGGCAACGCTGGCGCGGCTCAATGCCCACGTGCAATCCTGGCACGCTGCGCACTACCCCGAAGTGTTCTTCCCCAACCCCGAGCCTGCAGCGCTCACGCAATACTTCGCCGACCGCCTGGCCGACCCCGCCTGCACCGCTTTCCTCACCGGCCAACCCGCCACCGGCTACGCCCTCTGCCAGCTTCAGACCCGCGAGCGGTCGGTCTTCTCGCCCGGCTACCGCCGCCTGATGATCGACCACATCGCCGTCGCCCCCGAAGCCCGCCGCCAGGGCCAGGGCCGCGCGCTCCTGCATGCCGCCCGCCAACTCGCCCGCGACCTTGAAGCCGACGAGATCCTGCTCGACACCTGGGACGCCAACACCGACGCCCACGCCTTCTTCCGCGCCAACGGCTTCACCCCCCGCCGAATGCTCTTCCGCGGGACGCCCTGACCTTGCACCCTGCCCCTGCAGCCCGTATCTCATAAGAAACAGACGGAGAACGACATGCTGAAAGGTCTGGGCGGACTTGGCGACATGGCCAAGATGATGAAAGCCGCGACGGAAATGCAGGGCAAGCTGGCCGAGATGCAGGAAGACCTCGCCCGCATCGTCGTGGTGGGCGAAGCCGGGGCCGGCCTGGTCAGGGCCCGCGCCACGGCGAAGGGTGAGGTGACGGGGCTGGACATCGACCCCTCGATCCTGGTCGCCTCCGAGAAGGAGGTCGTCGAGGACCTGATCCTCGCCGCCATCCACGATGCGCAGCTGAAAGCCAAGGCGCGCAGCGAACAGGAAATGTCCCGCCTGGCCGAGGCGATGGGCATCCCGCCCGGCATGAAACTCCCGTTCTGATGAAGGACGAGACCGGCATCGAGGCACTGATCGAGCTGATGGCCCGGCTTCCCGGCCTTGGGCCAAGGTCCGCCCGCCGCGCCGTCTTGGTCCTGTTGAAGAAGCGCGCGCAACTGATGGCCCCCCTCGCCCAGTCCCTGGCCGAGGTCGCCCTTGCTGCCAAGGAGTGTAGTCTCTGCGGCAACATATCGACGACCGAGGTCTGCAGCATCTGCACCAACCCAGCCCGCGCGACCGGCGAGATCTGTGTGGTGGAAGATGTGGCCGATCTCTGGGCGATGGAACGGGGCCAGGTCTTCAAGGGCCGCTACCACGTCCTTGGCGGCACGCTCTCCGCCCTTGACGCCATCGGCCCGGACGAGCTTGGCATCCCCCGCCTCGTCGCCCGCGTGGCAGAGGAGGCTGCAAGTGAGGTGATCCTGGCACTGAACGCCACCGTCGACGGCCAGACTACCGCCCATTACATCGCCGATGCGCTTGCCGGGACCGATGCCCAGATCACCACGCTCGCTCAAGGTGTCCCCATCGGCGGCGAGCTTGACTACCTCGACGACGGCACCATCGGCGCCGCCCTCCGCGCCCGCCGCAAGCTCTGATGCTGGTTCAAGCGTAGGGTGCGCTACAGCGCACCGATCCCCAGCAACCCCGGCAGATCCTCCATCCGATGAAAGAGCGGCACCCCAAGCGCCGCCACCGACCGTGCCGTGGGCGTTTTGTGGCCATGCGCCGCATAGCCAAAGCAGCGCATCCCCGCCGCCAGGGCCGCGCGTGCCCCCATCGCGCTGTCTTCGATCACCACGCAAGCTTCGGGGCGCACGCGACAAGCCGCAGCCGCCGCCAGATAGACATCCGGCGCGGGCTTCGGCGCACCAAGAGCTTGCCCCGAAAGCACAGCGCGAAACCGTCCCTCGATGCCGTGCTGACCCAGCGTGATCTTCATCTTGGCGAGCGACCCGTTCGATCCCATCGCGTAAGGAACGCCGACCGCATCCAGCCGGTCCAGAACGGGCAGCACGCCCGGCACCAAAGGCACGCCGGCGATCAGCAGCTCGTTCATCCGACTGTAGAAATGCGCCACCCATCCCTGCGGCAATCGCGCGCCTGCCGCAGTCGCCTGCCGCGCCACCATCTCGACCGTCTGCCCCAGGTAATCGGTCTCGAAATCCTCCAGCGTCAAGGGCAAGCCATGCGCGGCAAGCTCCTCGACAAACAGCGCCAACGTCGGACCCTCGCTGTCCACGACCACGCCATCGCAGTCGAACAGCACGGCTTCCGGGCGGATCATGTCGGTGCTTTCAGAAGGGTCACAACGGTGTCGCCGTAGGTTCGTTGGTCCACCTGCACGAACCCTTCCGGCACCGATGGGGCCACCCCTTCCTCCCACACGACCATCGCCCCCGGCGAAAGCCAGCCCCCCTTCTTCACCTCTGCCAAGGCCACCGCCCCCATCCCCTTGCCGTAAGGCGGATCCAGGAATACCAGTCCGTACCCCGCCCCTGCATTGGGCCCAAGCCGCCGCGCGTCCTGCCGGATCACCCGCGTCTCTGCCTCGGCGCGCATCTTGGCGATGTTCGCCCGGACCAGCGCCAGCGCCTTCGCACCATCGTCGACGAAGGTCACCTGCGCCGCCCCCCGGCTTAACGCCTCCAGCCCAAGGGCACCGGTCCCGGCGAACAGGTCCAGCACCCGTGCGCCGGTGACCGGGTTGCCGTGGGCGTTGATCAGAAGATTGAAGATCGCCTCGCGCACCCGGTCCGAGGTCGGCCGCAGATGCGCCGCCGCGTCGCCCTCGCCTAGGTCTGCAAGCTTCAGGCCACGTCGGTTGCCGCCAATGATCCGCATCTGGTCTCCGTGAACACTCCCTCTCCCGTTCGGGGAGAGGGATCGGGGGTGAGGGGGGGTCAGGCCTTGAGCAATGCCTTCAGGTCCGGGGTCGAGACAATCACCTCGGGCGAAGGGGACTTGCCCATTTCGATCAACCTTTTGCCCACCATATAGGCCCGGCTGTCGTTCATCGCGTCTACCGCCAGCAAGTCTGCGCCGCGATAGTACCAGAAGCTTGCCACGTCACCCTCGCCCTGCCGGGTGACGATGTGGTCATAGCCGGTGTTAAGCCCGGCGATCTGCAGCTTCAGGTCGTACTGGTCCGACCAGAACCACGGCTTCGCCTCGTAGGGCGCAGCGGCCCCAAGGATATTCGCCGCCACCGCCTCGGCCTGGTCGATGGCGTTGCCCACTGACTCCAGCCGGATGCGCCCGTCGTTCCAGGGAAAGGACGCACAGTCCCCCGCCGACCAGATCGAGGGGTCCGAGGTCCGGCCCTGCTCGTCCGTCGCAATGCCGTTGTCTATGGTCAGCCCGGCGATCTCGGCCAGTTGAGTATTCGGCGTGATCCCGACGCCCACGATGACAAAATCCGCCGGAAGCTGGCGCCCGTCCGTCAGCAGCGCGCCTTCGACCCGATCGTCACCGATCAGCCGGTTCAGCCCTGTCGCCTCCAGCACCTTCACCCCATGCGCCTGGTGCAGCGCGCGAACATAGTCCGACGTCTCGGGCGCGGCGACGCGCTGAAGGATGCGTGGCGCCATTTCCAGCACAGTCACATCAAGTCCCAGCTTCGAGGCCACCGCAGCCGCCTCCAGCCCGATATAGCCGCCGCCGACGATGATGACCTTGCGACCCGGCTGGAACTCGGCCCGCATCGCGTCGACATCGGCCAGCCTGCGGACCGTGTAGACGCCTTCCAGCGACCCGCCGATGGAGGCAGGCAACCGCCGAGGCGTCGAGCCCGTGGTAAGCGCCAGATGATCATACTCCAGCACCTCGCCACCCACCGTCACCGCCTTTGACGTGGGGTCGATGGCTGTCACCGCCTGCCCCAGCCGCAGTTCCACCTCGTTCTCGGCCCAGAACTCAGGCGCGCGCAGCCAGAGGCGGTCTTCCTCCATCTCGCCCAGAAGATAGGCCTTGGACAGCGGGGGGCGCTGGTAGGGCGGCGCGGGCTCGTCGCCCAGCATGACAATCTCGCCCCGGTGGCCCAAAGCCCGCAGCTTTGCGGCCAGTGCCGCCCCCGCCTGCCCGGCCCCCACGATCACCACCCGCATGGCACTTCCCCCTCTGGCATGTTCCGCGCCGGACCCTATAACCCAAGCGACAGAAGGTGCAACGCGCCGCTACCATGAGGAACTGAAAATGACGATTGCCGAAGGTAAGAGCCTCCCCGACGCCACGCTTCTGCACATGGGCGACGCCGGGGCCGAGGCGGTGAAACTTTCCGACAAGCTGACGGGCCGCAAGGTCGTGATCTTCGGACTGCCCGGCGCCTACACTGGGACCTGCTCCACGGCGCATGTCCCAAGCTTCATCCGCACCGCGCAGAAGTTCGCCGACAAGGGCATTGACGAGATCATCTGCGTGGCCGTCAACGATCCCTTCGTGATGAAGGCCTGGGGCGAGGCGACCGGGGCCATCGCCGCCGGGATCACCATGCTGGGCGACGCCGACGCCAGCTTCTCGAAGGCCATCGGCCAGACCTTCGACGTGCCGCACCTTGGGTTCTTCGCACGCTCCAAGCGTTATTCGCTTCTTGCCGAGGACGGGGTGGTCACGAAGTTCAACCCGGAAACCGGCCCCGGCTGCGAGATCTCGGCGGGCGAACACCTGCTTTCCCAGCTCTGACCCAAGGCTCGTCGTCGACTTCGTCGCTCCTCGCGGGTGCGCCCCCGAGGAGAAGACGAAGTCGCACGACGAGGCTTAGCCCTCGCGCACGTGGCGCTGGAAGGCCCGCTTCAATAGGTCCAGTTCGGCCCGCAGAAGGCTTAGTTCCGCGCGGATATCCCCGTCCAGCGGCTGACCGGCGACCAGCGTCACCGCCGTCACTGTCTGCCCGCCTGACTGAACCAGGATCGTCTGCAGGCCCTCGTTCAGGACCCAGGCCGGGATCGGCACCCGCAGGGCAAAGCGTCCGGGCTGACCTGGCACGGGCTGGACCTGCACCCCCTCCACCACCCGTCCGCCATGCAGCGCCTCGATGACCGGAGGATCGGTCGCTGTCACCATCGCTTCCCAGACGCCGCCCGCTATCCTGCCCTCGTCAACCTTCATCCTTCACCTTTACAATTCGGCCCTGGGCCTGCGGCTGACCACCAGATCGCGGATCACGATGCGGGTCATGGCCGCCTCGTTCAGGATCAGGTCCAGCCAGGCCCTCTCGATCCTTCTGTCGTTCAGGTCGGCATAGGCCAGGTCGAACTCTGCCACCTTGTCGCGGCCCGCCTCCGGCAGGGCGCTGACCGGCTGCGCGACGTTCGGCCCGTGCTTGATGTTCAGCCGGGTAAAGGCCTTCACCGGGACGTCACTGTCGATCACCATCTCGGCGCGCACCAGATGGCGCGCCTTAAGTCCCTCGACCGCTGCGACTGGCAGGTTCAGCGCCAGCGACAGGAAACTGCCCTTGAAGCCGAAGACGTCGATGGCCAGCCCGTAGGGCGCACGGTCCTCGGTCCTGTCGTTGCGGACCTGTCGCACCACGACCTCGCCCAGCGGGCAATCATGATACAGCGCCACGCCCTCGCCCAGCGGCGTCCTGTCGCCGGACGCGACGGCTCCGGGATCTGCAAGCGCCCCGCGCCAGAGGTCGGGCCGCCAGGACCAGTCGGTGCCCAGCGGCATCTGCGGCAGGCCGGCGGTCAACGCCGGCACCGCCAGCCGCATGTCGGCCACTTGCAACACCCGGTCCAGCTGCCGCCGCATCCCCCGCGCTTCGGCCCGCACGGCGCGCAGCTCGAAGCTTTCCAACTCTGGCGCCGCCTCGGCCAGCCGTTTCCACCGCCCTTCGGTCCGGCGCTGGTGCCAGCCCTCCAGAAACTGCGCGATGCGACCGGCCATCGGCCCTTACTGGTCCATGTAGACGTGGCTTTCGCCCTTGCCGCCCGGATGCGTCACCGCCCCCCAGCGCGCCCCACCGCACAGCTTTGCAAACTTGTGGACCGCGCCCGAGGTGTAGGCCGTCTTGCGCGGCCCTTTCCATTCGGCCTTGCGTTTTGCCATCTCCTCATCCGAGACGTTGACGGACAACTCGCCCGTCAGCGCGTTCAGCGTGATGATGTCGCCGGTCTTCAGCAGGGCAATCGGCCCGCCATGTGCCGCTTCCGGCCCGACGTGACCCACGCAGAAGCCGCGCGTCGCGCCACTGAACCGGCCGTCGGTGATCAGCGCGACCTTCTTGCCCATGCCCTGACCGGACAAGGCCGCGGTGGTCGACAGCATCTCGCGCATCCCCGGCCCGCCCGCGGGGCCTTCGTTGCGGATGACGATGACCTCGCCTTCCTTGTATTCCCGTGCCTTCACGGCGGCAAAGGCATCTTCCTCACATTCGAACACCCGGGCCGGGCCGCTGAAGACCTGCTCGGCCTCGCTCATGCCGGCGACCTTCACGATGGCCCCATCGGGTGCCACATTGCCCTTCAGGCTGACCACGCCGCCCGTCCTGGTGATCGGCGAGCCAATGTCATAGATCACCCGGCCATCCGCTTCGCCTCGGATTTCGTCCAGGCTTTCGCCCAGCGTCTTGCCGGACGCGGTCATGCAATCCAGGTGCAGCAGGCCCGCTTTCGCCAGTTCCTTCATCACCACGGCCACGCCGCCCACCTCGTGCAGGTCCTTGGCGACATATTTCCCGCCCGGCCGCAGGTCGACGAAGTACGGAGTGTCCTTCATGCAGGCCGCCACGTCGAAGAGATCGAAGTCGATCCCCGCTTCGTGCGCCATTGCCGGCAGGTGCAGCGCCGCGTTGGTCGACCCGCCCGTGCAGCCCACAACACGCGCGGCATTTTCCAGCGACTTGCGCGTCACGATGTCCCGCGCGCGGATGTTCTTCTCGATCAGGTTCATCACCGCGACGCCCGAAGCCTCGCCATACTGGTCGCGGCTTTCATAGGGCGCCGGGGCGCTGGACGAGTTCAACAGCGCCAACCCGATGGCTTCTGACACGCAGGCCATCGTGTTCGCCGTGTACTGGGCACCGCAGGCACCGCTCGAGGGGCAGGCCACCCGCTCCATGATCTCCAGTTCCGCGTCCGACAGGTTTCCGGCCTGGTGCTTGCCCACGGCCTCGAACATGTCCTGCACGGTGATGTCCTGGCCCTTGTAGCGGCCCGGCAGGATCGACCCGCCATAGATGAAGACCGACGGCACGTTCAGCCGGATCATCGCCATCATCATCCCCGGCAGCGACTTGTCGCAGCCCGCAAGGCCCACCAGCGCGTCATAGCAATGACCGCGCATCGTCAGTTCCACGGTATCCGCAATCGCGTCGCGCGACGCCAGCGAGGAGCGCATCCCCTCGTGCCCCATCGCGATGCCGTCCGTCACGGTGATCGTGGTGAACTCGCGCGGGGTGCCGCCGCCCTTCTTGACGCCGTGCTTCACGATCTGGGCCTGACGGTTCAGCGCGATGTTGCAGGGGGCCGCTTCGTTCCAGCAGGTCGCGACACCCACCCAGGGCTGGTGGATTTCTTCCTCGGTGATCCCCATCGCGTAGAAATAGCTGCGATGCGGAGCGCGCGCCGGACCTTCGGTCACGTGGCGGCTGGGAAGCTTCGACTTGTCGAAACGCTGGTTGGTGGACATGACGGCTCCTTGCGGGAAATGGCTTGGCCGCAAGGGATAAAGGCGCGCCCGTTTGGGGGCAAGCCGAATTGGCGGCGTCAGGTGCCGTTGATCGCCACGGTCGCGCTTTGCATAAGCCCGTCAAGCTGCAGCCGAAGGCTGTCCACGAACCCGACATAGCTTTTCAACACGCCGGTCAGTGCCGGAACAGCCTCGGCTATCGCATCCGCGCTGCCATAGACGGCCGAGCCCAGGATCGCGACTGAAAGAACCATCAGGAACCCGCTGCGAAAGCTGCTGCGGCCCTCTGCCGCTGCCTGCGTGGTGCCGTCCGCGGCGTCTTCTGTTACCGTCTCGGCCGGGCGCAGCGTCGAGTTGATCTCCTCGACATCGGGCAGCCGCGCGCGACGGGCCGCCAGAGTCGTGTCCTCGTAGACCGGCTGGTGCGGCAGGCTGATCTGGGGCACGGCCTGCTCGATCCCCAGTTCGGTCTGGGTCTCAAGCGGCTTCGCTGCCTCGGCCTTGCGGGCCTTGGCCTCACGCTCGGCCTCCTCGCGCAGGATGGCCAGGACAGAGTCGTCAACCGCATAGGCGGCAGCGACCGCACCGGCGGCAGGCGCCGGAGGCACGTCGTCAACTTCGGGCGCAGGATTCGGAATGGTCTCGGCACCCTCTGGCGCGGCCCCGGTGTCAGTCGTGACCGCCTCAACTGCAACCGGGGGTTCAGGATCGGCGGGCGTCGGCTCTGGCTCGTCGGCCGGAACCGTCGCTTGGACAACAGGCGCGGCTGCGGCCATGCCCGGCGTCTCGTCCTGCTGCACTGCCACGTCGACAGGGGTCACATCATCGGGCACCGAGGCGACCACTTCAGGCTCCGGCTCCGGCGGAGGTGCTGCCGCCTCGACGGGCACTTCTGCGGCTGCGGCTGGCGCAGGGGTGACCGAAACTGGCGCAGACGCTGCTGCCACAGGGGTCTCCGACGTCGCCGCCCGCGACCGCATCTGGTACCACGAATGTCCGCAGTTGGCGCATTGCACGTCGCGTCCGGTCTCCGGGATCGCGTCTTCCGGGACCTCGTACTTCGCCTCACAGTTCGGACAAACCAACCGCATCATCGTCCCTCAAGCCTGTTTTTCCCGGCTGCCGCACTTGTTGTAATCGCTAATTCCTGTCGTTCCAAGGGTTTGTCGCTTACCCTTGTGCAATCGTTTCCCCCTGTGCGATGGAAAGCGCAGTGGCAGCGGCCCGGATGCCGCTTTTCCAGACGCAGCGGGCAGCAGGGGACAACCGTGATCAGCTTCGAGAACGTGGCCTACAGCTATGGCGGGGGCGAGCTTCTGTCGGATGTCTCGCTCAAGCTTGCACCGGGGTCCTTCCACTTCCTCACCGGCCCATCAGGCGCGGGCAAGTCGACCTTCCTGAAACTCGCCTATGCCGAGCTGAAACCCACTGCGGGCCGCGTCACCCTGTTTGACAACGATGTGACCAAGCTCTCGCGCGATGACGTCGCCCGCACCCGCCGCCGCATCGGAATTGTCCACCAGGACTGCAAGTTCCTCGACCACATGACGCTGGCCGCCAACATGGCGCTCCCCTTCACCGTATCGGACCGCGAAAGCGACCCGCGCGACCTTGACGACCTCCTCTCCTGGGTCGGCCTCAAACACCTGGCCGATGCGCTTCCCCCCCAACTCTCTGGCGGCGAACGCCAGCGCGCCGCCCTGGCCCGCGCCGTCATCGTCGACCCCGACGTGATCCTGGCGGACGAGCCGACCGGCAACGTCGACTGGGAGATGTCCTTGCGCATCCTCACCCTGCTGGTGGAACTCAACAAGATGGGCAAGACCATCCTCGTCGCCACCCACGACCTGAACCTCATTCGCCAGGCCAAGGCGCAGATCCAGGCCCGCGTCCTGCGCATCGCCAAGCATCGGGTGCAGCTTGCGGGGGCCGACCTGTGAAGTTCCCGACCGCCAAGCCCGCCTCGCCCGCCACCCGCGCGCTGGAAGTCGTCCCCCCTTCCGGCCCGACCGCCTGGCTGACGACCTTCACCGCCGGCGCGATGACCTTCCTCTGCGTCTTCGCCCTTGCCCTCTCGCTTGCCTCCGGCCGGCTCGCGACCCGCTGGTCCGAGGCGCTGGCCAAGACCGCCACCATCCGCCTCTCGGCGCCCGAGGAACAGGTCCAGATCCAGACCGACGCGATCCTTGCCACCCTTGCCACCACCCCCGGCATCGCCAGCTACCGCCTGATCGACGACGACGAGACGCGCACCCTTCTGGAACCCTGGTTCGGCCCCGGCCTGCCCGTCGAGGCCCTGCCGATCCCCCGCCTGATCGAGGTCGTGGAAGCCGACCCGCCCTATGATTCCCTTGGCCTGAAACAGCGCCTGACCGCCGAGGCGCCCGGCGCGATCCTCGATGACCACACCCGCTGGCGTCGCCCGCTCGCCGAGGCCGCAAGCCGCATCCGCCTTCTTGGCGTTCTCTCCATTGCGCTGATCGGTGCGACGATGGCCGCGATGATCACGCTTGCGGCCCGCGCCGCCCTTGCCACCAACGCGCAAGAGATCCGCGTCCTCCGTCTGATCGGCGCACGCGACAGCTACATCGCCCGCGCCTTCGTGCGCCGCTTTACCCTGCGCACGCTGGGCGGGGCGGCCATCGGGGCCGCTGCCGGGCTTCTTGGTGTCGCAGCCCTGCCCGCCGCCGATGCCGCCGGGGGCTTCCTGACCGGCCTCGGCTTCACCGGCTGGGGCTGGCTCTGGCCCTTGGCGCTCCCGACGCTTGCGGCTATCGTGGCCTTCCTCGCCACCCGCCGCGCAGCCTTCCAGAAACTGCGAGAGCTGACATGACCCCGATCCGCTGGCTGCTCTCGCTGGTCTTCATCATCCAGATGTATCTCGCGATGGCGGTCATCGCTGTCCTTTTTGCCCCCTGGGCGCTGTTCTCCCGCACCGGGGCACGCGCGGCCTGCAAGACCTACTGCCGCTGGGTGATCTTCACCCTCCGCCTCCTCTGCGGCACCCGCTGCGAGGTCCGGGGCACGCCCCCCACGGGCGAAGCCGTGATCGCCGCCAAGCATCAAAGCTTTCTCGACATCATCCTGATCTTCAACGCCGTGCCCGCCGGCAAGTTCATCATGAAGCGCGAGCTGATCTACACCCCGTTCCTCGGCCAATACGCGCTGAAGATCGGCTGCGTCCCGGTGAACCGGGGCAAGCGCGGCGCCGCCATCCAGAAGATGAAGGCCGACGTCGCCGCCGGAGCCGCCGAGCCGGGCCAGCTGATCATCTACCCGCAAGGCACCCGTGTCGCGCCTGGCGACCAGAAGCCCTACAAGGTCGGCACCGGCCTTCTTTACGAACAGCTTGGGCAACCCTGTATCCCGGTCGCCACCAATGTGGGCGTCTTCTGGCCGAAGCGCGGCATCCTGCGCAAACCAGGCCTTGCCGTGGTGGAATTCCTCGACCCCATCGACCCCGGCCTGAAAGTCCAGGACTTCATGGCCCGCCTGGAAGCCGAGGTTGAAACCCACTCCAACCGACTGATGGCGGAAGCCGGGTTCCGCGCCTGATGGGCACCAGGGCCGAAACCATGAAGCATATTCTCGACGCCCTCGCGCCCCTGGCCCTCAGCGCCCGCAAGATGTTCGGCGAATATGCCCTCTACCTCGACGGCAAGGTCGTGGCGCTGGTCTGCAACGATCAGCTTTTCCTCAAGCCCACTCCGGGCGCGCAGGCCGCCCTCCCAGGCTCCGCGCAGGGTGCACCCTACCCCGGCGCTAAGTCGCATCTTCTCGTCACCGATACGCTCGACGACCCGGAATCCGTCGTCAGCGCCCTGAAGGCCATCGCCGCCGCGCTGCCCGCCCCGAAGCCGAAGCCGAAGAAATCCAAAGCCTGACCCAAGACAGCATTCACCTGTTCACAAGTATCCCACGGGGGTCTGGGGGTGTGAAACCCCCAGCCGCCAACCAAAGGCGCCACGCCATGAACTGGATCACCACCCTCGACGATCTCCACAGCCATTACGGCAAGCCCGGGGAGGCGGCGACCGTCAAGGTCACGCCGCATCTCACGCCCGCCTACCGCGCCTGGCTCGACCGCTGCCGCTTTTGCATCCTGACCACGGTGGGACCGGAAGGGACCGATGGCTCCCCCCGCGGAGACGAAAACCCGGTGGTCACCGTCCTCGACCCGCAGACGCTGGCCCTGCCCGACTGGCACGGCAACAACCGCATCGACAGCTTGCGCAACATCGTCCGCGACGGCCGGGCAAGCCTGACGTACCTGATCCCCAGCGCGACCAATGCGCTGCGCGTCAACGGCACCGCAAGCCTCACCGCCGACGACACTCTCCGGGCCGACTTCGACCGCGACGGAAAGCAACCCCGCACCGTCATCGTGATCCGCATCAGCGAGGTCTACTGCCAATGCGCCCGTGCGCTGATCCGCTCGGCCCTCTGGACTTCCGGCGACCAATCCCGGGGCCTGCCCACGGTGGGCGACATGCTGCGCGAGATCACGGAAGGGCGGGTGGATGGCAAGGCCTACGACGCGGACTGGCCCGGACGTGCCGCGCAGACCCTGTGGTGAAAGCTCGTCGATGCCGTCGTCACTCCTTGCGGCATCCCTCCCGACGAGAAGACAAAGTCGCACGAGGAGGCGTCCGAAAGGGCAAGGCCAGAAGTTAACAAACTCCTGACAGAAAAATGCAAGCTATTGATTTTAAGTAGTTTAATGAAATTGTCCACCGTGGACAAGATCAACTCAGCGGGCAGTCTGCGACCGCCAGATCCAGCGCCAACCTTGCCTCCGGCCCGTACCCCAGCCCCGACACATTGATATACAGGGCCCCGGTCTCCGCCCAGATTTCGATCACCTTCAGCGTCGTTCCAGCCGGATCGACCGATACCCTCTCGAACAGCGCACAGTCCGTTTCGAACCGCAGGACATAGCCGTTGAACCCGGCCTCATAGAACCGCCCGATCCCCTTCGGATAGCTCAGCTCGATCCGGGTCGGTCCGATCTCCACCGTGACCGGCACCACGTCCAGCCCGCCCGTGAACCCCTCCGGCCCCAACCCGAACTCGGTCCCTTCACCCACCGTCACCGTCCGCCCTCGCGCCACCAGCATCGGGGCCTCGCGGTCGTTCCAGGTCTCGACCGTGAAGGTCACCAGCCGCCCCTCCAGAGTCCCCGCCGTGACCGGAGCAACCAGCAGGACCGCAAGAAGCAGCCCCCGGATCATGCGAACTTCAGCGCCGCGATCCCGGCAAGGATCAAGAGCACCCCCACCACCCGCATCAGGTTTACCGGTTCGTTGAACAGGAACACCGCCGCGATGGCGGTGCCGACGGCCCCGATCCCGACCCAGACCGCATAGGCGGTGCCGACCGGCAGCGATTTCATCGCCACCGACAAGAGGTAAAACGACCCCAAGGCCAGCACGATCGTCACCGCAGACGGCACCAGCCTGGTGAAGCCGTCGGAATACTTCAGGCCCAGCGCCCACCCGGTCTCCATCAGCCCCGCAATCGCGACGATCATCCAGGGGTTCAAGCGGCCAGCCCCTTCGCACCCATGTCGATGAACTTCTGCCGCCGATCCTTGATCAACGCCTCGGGCTTCTTGCCCGACAGATCGCCCAGCATCGCCTCGATCGCCTTGCCAACGGCGTCCACTGCCTCCTTGGGCGACCGCTGGGCGCCGCCCAGCGGTTCCTTCACGATGCGGTCGATGATTCCCAGCTTCTGCAGATCCTGCGCGGTCAGCCGCAACGCCTCGGCCGCCTCGCGCATTTTCTCGGCGTCCTTCCACAGGATCGAGGCGCAGCCTTCCGGCGAGATCACCGAGTAGACCGAGTGTTCCAGCATCGCGACCCGGTTCGCCGTCGCGAACGCCACCGCCCCGCCCGACCCACCCTCGCCGATCACCACGGAAATCAGCTGCACCCCGATGGACAGGCACTTCTCCGTCGACCGCGCGATGGCCTCGGCCTGACCGCGTTCCTCGGCGCCCTTGCCGGGATAGGCACCAGCCGTGTCGATCAGCGTGATCACCGGAACACGGAACCGGTCGGCAAGGTCCATCAGCCGGATCGCCTTTCGGTACCCCTCGGGCCGCGCCATGCCGAAATTGCGCTGGATGCGGGACTTGGTGTCGTTGCCCTTCTCATGGCCGATGATCATCACCGGCTGATCGTTGAACCGCGCCAACCCACCGATCACCGCGTGATCGTCGGCAAAGGCCCGGTCGCCCGCCAGACTGGTGAACTCGGTGAACAACTGATCAATGTAATCCTGGCAATGCGGCCGGTCCGGGTGACGCGCCACCTGGCACTTCTGCCAGGCGGTCAGATTCTTGTACAGATCGCGCAGCGCCGCATCGGCTTTACGGTCCAGCGCCTCGGCCTCTTTGGCCATATCCATTCCTGGACTCGTCTTGGCCATCGCGCGAAGCTCTTCCGCCTTGCCTTCGATGTCGGCGAGGGGCTTTTCGAAGTCGAGGTACTGCATGGCGCTTCCTTTTCGGGACCGCCTCTATATGCCCGCGGGGAAAGGCTGATGCAACTCGCCAAGCGGGCAGGCGACGGGAGGCTAGCGGCTTGCCTCTTGCTCCAGCCGCTGGCGAGCTATGGATTCGTGCTTCTCGGCGCGCATCTGATCGTGGAAGGCCTGCTCGACAAAGGCCATGTGCGCCGCCACCGTTGCCCGCGCAGCATCTGGATCGCGCGCCTGGATCGCCGCGTTGATCGCCCGGTGCTGGTCCAGAAGCTGATCACGCGTGATCCGGTTTCTGAACATCATCTGGCGATTGTAGAAGACCCCCTGCCGCAGAAGATCGAACATCGACCGCAGCATGTGCAACATGATGACATTGTGGCTGGCCTCGATGATCGCCATGTGGAACTCGGCGTCCAGCTGTGCCTCGTCCGAGGGGTCGCGCTTCTGGTGGGCGGCTTCCATCTTGCGGTAGATCGTGTCGATCAGCTTCAGGTCAGTCTCGGACCCGAAGATTGCCGCCCGTTCCGCTGCCAGCCCCTCCATGTCGCGTCGGAAACTGATGTAATCGAAGACCGCTTCGTCGTGGGTCGAGAAAAGCTGCGCCAGGGCGGGAGAGAAGGCCGACCCCAGCATCTCGGCCACGAAGATGCCCGACCCCGCCCGGCTGACCAGAAGGCCACGCTCGGCAAGGTCGGCGATGGCATCACGCAAGGACGGGCGCGAGACGCCCAGCTTGTCGGCAAGCTCACGTTCGGATGGCAGGCGTTCACCGGGGCGCAGGATCCCGCGCAGGATCAGTTGCTCGATCTGGCGGACGACCGAATTGGACAGTTTCTCGGGCGTGACTTTCAGAAATGGCATGGCGGACCCTGGTTATTGGTCCAGAAATATGACCGATTTCGCCAGGATCACAATGAAAAAGGGGGCCAGCCGAAGCTGACCCCCGTGTCGTGAGGATGTGCGATCAGCGGGTGGGGCGGATGATGATCTCGACCCGGCGGTTCTTGGCACGGCCTTCCGGCGTCAGGTTCGACGCGACGGGTTGGTCCTCGCCCCGGCCAAAGGCCGCGACCCGGCTTCCCGGCACGCCGCTTTCACGCAGCACGCTGGCTACCGCAACGGCGCGACGCTGTGACAGGTCCTGATTGTAGGCCGCGCTGCCGGTGTTGTCGGTGTGCCCGATCACCTCGATCCGGCTGTTCGGGTATTTCAGCAGGCTGGACGCCACGGTGTTCAGGTCGCGGCGCAGGTCCGGGCGGACCGAAGCGCTGTCCGTCGCGAACAGCAGATCCTGCGGCATGTTGACGATCAGATAGTCGCCGGTGTTGGTGACCGAGATGTTCGAGTTCAGCGAGCCGCGGAGTTCGGCCGCCTGACGGTCAAGGTCGGCTCCGATAATCGCGCCGGTTCCCGCACCAAGTGCGCCACCGATGATCGCGCCCTTGAGCTCATCGCCGTCACCGGAAACTGCCACGCCAGCCACGGCGCCGGTCAGGCCGCCGATGATCGCGCCTTGACGCTGACGCGCGTTCGGATCGTCGGGATAGGCATTGGGGTCGACACATGCGGTCAGCGCCAGCGTGCCGGTCACAGCCAGGATCAGGGGGGTCTTCTTCATCATTTTTGCTCTCGCCTCGATAGTTCGCCCATTGGTGGGCCTGTGCTCAGACCCGTGCCACAATACACCAACGGCGTCGAGAGGCTGCTGGTTCCCAACAGCTTCGGCAGGGTTCCGCGCATCACAAATCTGTGCGGGCGGCCTCCCAGGCCAACATCGCGCGTTTGCGAGGCAGGCCCCAGTGATATCCGCCAAGGCCGCCGTCGCGCCGCAATGCCCGGTGGCAGGGAATGAGAAAGCTGATCGGATTGCGCCCGACCGCCGTGCCGACCGCCCGGTGCGCCTGCGGATGGCCGATCGCCCCCGCGATGTCGGCATAGGTGGTGACATGGCCGCTGGGAATGGCCAGAAGCGCCTCCCAGACCTTGATCTGGAAGGGTGCCCCGATCAGGTGCAGGCTGGTCGCCTTTTCGCCGAAGGCAGCATCGACAAGCGGACGCAGGGCCGTGGGGTCGTCGACATAGGTCGCCTTCGGCCAGCGCCGCACCAGGTCTTCCAAGGCCGCCTCGGCCCCCACCTCGTCGGCAAAACCCATGCCGCAGATGCCCTTCTGGGTCGCCATGACCAGCGCCGGCCCGAATGGGCTTTCGAACCAGCCCCAGCGGATCTCCAGCCCCGCGCCACCCTTTGCATAGTCACCGGGGGACATCGCCTCCCAGGTCAGGAACAGATCGTGCAGGCGGCCTGGCCCCGACAGCCCCGTCTCCAGCGCCGTGCCCAGCATCGTGTGCCGTTCCGCCAGCAGACGGCGGGCGTGACCCAACGTGAGGTATTGCTGATACCTTTTCGGACTGACGCCGACCCACTGGCTGAAGACGCGCTGGAAATGCGCTGGGCTCATCTGCATCCTAGCCGCGAGGTCGTCCAGCGTCAGCGCCGGGCCGGTCGCGTCGATCACCTCAAGCGCGCGGGCGATGACCTGATAATGGTAGGCGGGGGATTGGTCGGTCATGTGCGACTCCTTGGCGGCGGCTCGTCGCGCGACTTCGTCTTCTCCTCGCGCGTCTGACCTTGGCGAGGAGAAGACGAAGTCGCACGACGAGCCCTAGCTGTAGCCGCCCCGCCACATTTGCGCGACCCGCTTCCTGCGCATCCGGTTTTCCCGCCTTGTCCGGCGCGACCGGCCGTGGTCCCTGGCAGCACCCGTCACACGAGGCCCCGATGCTGCGTCCGCTGGTTCTGCTCTTGTTGGCTGCCCCCGCCCATGCCGAAACGCGTTGCGGCTGGTTCGACCATCCCAGCCCGAACCTTGTTGACCTGATTGACGCCGATGGGCTTTGGTCGATTGCGTGGCCGGGATCTGGCACCGTGTACTACCCGCCCGGCTACGACGAGGCCTACACCCGCGCCTTCGACGACCGTGTGCGCATCAATTCCAGCGGTGAAATCATCACCGAAGGCGCCGGCTACGGATACAGCTGCGCTTGCGTGGAGGGGGAGTTCGACCGCAACAAGGGCGAGGCCCTTTCGATCTCGCGGTTGACAGAGCTTCCCCTCGCGCAGTGCAAGGCCGATCCGAAGCTTCCCGACATGAACCCTTGGGTCCATTAGCGCCGGTTGCGTCACCGCCCCTGCGCTGGCAAAAGGGCGCCATGACGCCGCAGCTTCCCTATTCCGTCCTGAAGCAGGTCTTCGCGCGCTTTGCCGAAGTCGAGCCCGAACCGAAGGGCGAGCTGGAGCATGTGAATGCCTTCACGCTTCTGGTCGCCGTGGCGCTGTCGGCTCAGGCGACGGATGTGGGTGTGAACAAGGCGACCCGCAAACTGTTCCAGATTGCCGACACGCCGCAGAAGATGCTGGATCTTGGGGAAGATGCCTTGATCGAGCACATCAAGACCATCGGCCTGTTCCGCAACAAGGCGAAGAACGTCATCAAGCTGTCGCGCCTTCTGATCGACAACTTTGGTGGCGAGGTGCCGTCTTCCCGCGCCGCGTTGGTGACCCTGCCGGGCGTCGGGCGCAAGACGGCGAATGTGGTGCTGTCGATGTGGTTTCACCACCCGGCGCAGGCCGTCGACACCCATATCTTCCGCGTCGGGAACCGCTCCGGCATTTGCCCGGGACGCGACGAGACCGCGGTCGAGCGCGCCATCGAAGACAATGTGCCGGTGGAATACCAGCACCACGCGCATCACTGGCTTATCCTGCATGGCCGGTATATCTGCGTTGCGCGCAAACCCAAATGCGGCATCTGCCCGATCCGGGACTGGTGCCTTTACCCGGAGAAGACCGCATGAAGTCCTACCAGGTCGTCGGCATCGGCAATGCCATCGTCGATGTGTTTTCCTCGGCTGACGACAGCTTCCTGGACCTGATGGGCATCCAGAAGGGCATCATGCAGCTGGTCGAACGCGAACGCGGGGAACTTCTCTACGGCGCGATGACCAACCGGCAGCAGGCCCCCGGCGGGTCGGTGGCGAACACCTTGGCGGGCCTTGGCAGCCTTGGCCTGACGACGGCCTTCATCGGTCGGGTCCACGACGACGCCTTGGGCCGGTTCTACGCTCAGACAATGGCCAACGAGGGCACGGATTTCGTCAACCCGCCCGTCCCAGGCGGTGAGCTTCCGACGTCTCGATCAATGATCTTCGTCTCGCCGGACGGGGAGCGGTCGATGAACACCTACCTCGGGATTTCGTCCGAGCTTGGTCCCGATGACGTCTCCGACAGCGTGGCGGGCAGCGCCGAGATCCTGTTTCTGGAGGGCTATCTTTACGACAAACCGAAAGGCAAGCAGGCCTTCGAGCGCGCGGTCGAGCTGTGTCACAAGGCTGGCGGCAAGGCCGGGATCGCGCTTTCCGACCCGTTCTGCGTCGACCGGCACCGCGACGACTTCCGTCGGCTGGTCAAGTCGCTGGACTATGTGATCGGCAACGAACACGAGTGGTCCTCGCTCTATCAGACCGACCTTTCCGCCGCGCTGGAACAGGCCGCCCAGGATGCGGGCCTCGTCGTCTGCACCCGCTCGGGCCATGACGTGATCGTCGTCCGCGGCGATGAGGAAGCCGTGGTCCCGGTGAAACGCGTCGTGCCCGTGGACGCCACCGGCGCTGGTGACCAGTTCGCCGCCGGGTTCCTCTATGGCCTCGCCACGGGCCAATCCCTCGCCACGTCCGGCCGCATGGGCTGCGTTGCTGCGGCCGAGGTCATCAGCCATTTCGGTGCGCGACCCGAGACCGACCTTAGGGCGCTGTTCCGCAAGGAAGGACTGATCTAGACCACGATCAGACGCGGCACCCCGGCGATGACCTCGCCGATCACAGCCGCTTCATGTCCCGCTGCGCGCAGCGCCGCAAGAACGGCCCCGGCCCGCGCAGCGGGAACCGACGCCAAGAGCCCGCCGCAGGTCTGCGGGTCGGTCAACAATCCGACCCGGGCGTCCTGCGGGGCTTCCATCCGCCAGCTGACCGCCGCCAGGTTTGACGGTTGCAGGGATGACCCCAGGCCCGCCCTGGCCAGCTCCGCCGCCCCCGCCATCAACGGCACATCGTCAAGCCGCAGCCGCGCGGCAGCACCCGAGGCCCCCAGCAGCTCAAGCAGATGCCCGGACAGCCCGAATCCCGTCACATCCGTCATTGCCCTGGCAACAGGTCCAAGGATTGCCGCCGCCGTCCCCTGCGGCACCGACATCTGCGCGATGCATGCGGCCCAGACCTCGCCCAGAAGCAACCCCGGCACCGGCGCCAGCGACATCTCGGCCGCCAGGATCGTCCCCGACCCGATGGGTTTGGTCAGCACCAAGGCATCCCCCGCCTGCGCCCCCCCCTTGCCGACGGGCCGGTCGGCCAGCCCTGTCACCGTGAAGCCGATGGTAAGCTCTGCGCCCTCTGTCGAATGGCCGCCGACCACATCCGCTCCGGCTGCGCGGAACACTGACCCGGCCTCTTCCATCACCTCGCCCAGCATCCGGGTCTGCAAGTCCGGCCCCAGCGGGGGCAGCGTCACCTGCGCCAGAGCCACCTGCGGCGCGGCACCCATCGCCCAGATGTCGCCAAGCGCGTGAATCGCCGCCAGGCGGGCCATCAGCCTTGGATCGTTACAGAAGGCGCGCAGGTGGTCGGTGGTCAGCACCTGCACCCCCGCGCCCGACGCCAGTACCGCCGCATCGTCACCCGGACCCGACAGGACCTCTGACCTGACGGGCGCAGGCACGGATCCAAGCGCCGAGGCCAGCACCCCCGGCCCCAGCTTCGCCCCGCAGCCGCCGCAGAGAGGTCGTCTGCCCAGCTGCCCCGCCAATCCCTCGGTCGAATTCGGCGGCACCTCCGGGGCAGCCATCCCCGGATACTCTGCGAATTTTTCCATGAATTTCCGGTCGATCCGGTCCTTCAGCCGCCACCAGCGCGGGCCCGAGGCAGCAATGCCCCACTTCTCTGCCACCGCAGACCGCTCGCCCAGCGAGACAAGCTTGAGGTAGTCCCCCTGCGGTCGGAACGGCGCAAGGGGCTTGCCCATCAGCGCCGCCCGCAGGTTGGCGTGCAGCACCTTCGCCGCCCGCACCGCGAAAACCCCCGCCTTGGGGCGCGGATCGCCCTCGATCCCGGCGCAGTCGCCACTTGCGAAGATCGCCGGGTCCGAAGTCCGCAAGGTCGCGTCGGTGACCAGGAACCCACCCTCCTGCCGCAGGCCGGTCTTTGCCAGCCAGCCATGCGGGCGCGCGCCCGTGGCGGTCAGCGTGAAATCCGATCCGATGACCTCGCCGCTCTCCAGCGTCACGTCCGTCGGCCCGATGCCGACGACCCTTTCGCCAAGCCGCAGGACCACCCCGGCGGACTGTAGCCGCGCCGCCAGAACCTGCCGTGCTTTCAAGGACAGCGCGGACAAAATCTGAGGTGTCTGGTCCAGGAGGGTCACCTGCGACCCAGTGCCCAGCCGATGCGCCGAGGCAAGTGCAAGCTCCACTCCGCCCAGACCTGCACCAAGGATCACAACTCGCGGACGCGGAGGTGGATTTGCCACGAAAGCCGCCCAGGCGGTCGCATAGCGGCCCAGGGGCTTGGCGGCGACGGCATGGTCCAGCGCACCCGGCAGTGACGGCAGGTCGGACGTAATCCCCACATCGATCGCCAGCAGATCGTAGGCGACCGGAGGACGCCCGGCCAGATGGACCAACCGCGCATCGCGGTCTATCCCCGTGGCCCGGTCCAGGATCACGCGCGCCCCGGCAAAGCGCCCCAGCCGAACAAGGTCGATCATCAACTCTTCGCGTCGGTAATGCCCCGCGATCAGGCCGGGCAGCATCCCCGTGTAGGGCGCAACCGGGTTGGGGTCGATCACCGTCACCCGGGTGCCCGGCAAGGGGTCCATCCCCCACATCCGCAGAACCAGCGCATGCGCGTGACCGCCACCGATCAGCACGAGATCACGGATCTGGGGATAGGCTGGGGTCATTCCGGCTCCTGAACGCGACTTGCGGCAGGCTTACCCGAGCCCGTGGGGAAAGGCGAGAAGCGGGCCGGTTCTTGCGATCCGATGCCGCAGCGGCCAGTCTGTCCACATGACCCCGCAGCTTGCCACCGATCCCGCCCTCTGGCCCGCGATTCTTGCGCTGCTGCACGAGGCCTTTGCCTATATGGAGGGGCGGATCGACCCGCCGTCTTCCCTGCGCGACCTGACGCCCGCGGCCCTGTCCCGGCAGGCGCAGTCCGGGGAAATCTGGATCATCGGCGCGCCAGTGGCCTGTGTGTTCCTGACGCCGAAGGCCGGGGCGCTTTACGTGGGGAAGCTGGCCGTGGCGCAGGGTTGGCGGGGTCAGGGCCTGGCGCGGCGATTGCTTGACCAAGCCGAGGATCGGGCCCGTCAATGCGGGCTTCCGGCTTTGGAATTGCAGACCCGCGTCGAACTGGTCGAGACCCAGGCGGCCTTCCAGAGGCTGGGGTTCAAGGAGGTTGGCCGCACCTCTCATTCCGGCTACGACCACCCGACCTCGATCACCTACTTTCGTCCGGTCGCGTTCTGAATCAGGGCCTCGACCCGGAAATCCGGCGGAATGGTGTCGCGCGCCTCCAGCACCAGTTCCGCCATGATCTCGGCCACCTTCGGAGCCATGCCGAAGCCGATCTTGAACCCGCCATTGGCGATGTAATGGCCCGGACGTCCGGGCCACTGGCCAAGCACCGGCGCGCGGCTGGCAGCCCTGGGACGGATTCCCGCCCAGCGGTCGATCACCTCGGCCCCGGCGAGCGCCGGCACCGCCGCGACGGCCCTGGCCATCAGACCGTCGAGTTGGGCGTCGGGGCCGTCCTGTGTCCAACTGCTTTCGGACGTCGAGCCGATGGCGACCGTCCCGTCGGCATGCGGGACGATGTGCAGGCCGTCGACGAACAGCTGAGGCTGGTCGCGGGCATCGAAGCGCAAGGCGAGGGCCTGGCCCTTCACGCCCGAGCCGACCTCTGCGCCCAGGGCTTGCGAGAGTTCGGCCAGCCCTGCGATGCCGGTCGCGTGGACGACGGCGCCGACATCAGCGCTTTCACCCACCAGGACCTCGGCGCCCTGCGACCTTAGCGCTGCGGTCAGTGCGGCCAGACCCATGCGGGGCGACAGCCGGGCGGAAAGCGTATCCTGCACCAGCCAGCCGCTGGGCGTGACCGGCTCCCAGGCGGCGCCGGTCGCGGGGACCACCCGCCAGACCGCCTCTCCGCGCCAAAGTTCCGCCGCCCCGGTCTCGCGCCGCCGCGCCGTCTCGACCGCCCGGTCGTCGGGAAGGGGCTGCAACCGGCCAAGCCGGGCATACCCCGAGGCCAGGCCCGAGGCGGCCTCGACTTCGGCCCACCAGTCCTGAGCCATCAGAAGGCTCTCCAGCTGGAACGCCTTCTTTCCATTCCAGGCATCGGGCACATGCGGCGAGAGCGCGCCGACCACTCCGCCCGAGGACCCAGCGCCAAGGGCGACGGTTTCGATCACCCGCACTATCGCGCCGCGCCGCAAGCAGGCCCAGGCGATGGAAAGTCCGAAGATCCCCCCGCCTCTGACCGTCACGTCCACCCTTGCCATTCCGCCGCCCCGCGCCCATCACCAGATGCAAAGGACTAACCCCGATGGCGAGCCCCGACCAGACCCCCGGCCAGACCTCCGACCAGACCTCCGGCCAAACGCCAACGCTTGACTGGCGTGACGAGACCATCCCCGTCTCGCGCCGGTTCGACGATCCCTACTTCTCATTGGCGGGCGGGCTGGACGAGACGCGGCATGTCTTTTTGGCCGGGAACGGCCTGCCGGGGCGGTTCTGTGACGGGTTCCGCATCGCCGAGCTTGGCTTCGGCACCGGGCTGAACTTGCTGGCGGTCCTTCTGGCGCACCAGGGGCCGGGGCATGTGCACTACACCAGCTTCGAAGCCTTCCCGTTGCCCGCCCGGGACATTGCCCGCGCCCTGCAACTCTTCCCCGAAGTCGCAGGCGTCGCCGATGCCTTCCTGGACCAGTGGGAAGCGGGTGCAACGATTCTCCAGTTTCCGCACCTGACTGCGACCGTCATCCTGGGCGATGCGCGTGAAACGCTTCCAGCCTGGGAAGGCCAAGCCGATGCCTGGTTCCTGGACGGCTTCTCGCCCGCGAAGAACCCCGAACTGTGGTCCCCAGAGCTGATGGTCGCGGTCGCAAGGCACACCGGGCCTGGGGGTACGTTTGCCACCTACACAGCCGCAGGACATGTCCGCCGCGCACTGTCCGAGGCAGGCTTCCGCGTCACGCGACAGCCAGGGTTCGGCCGTAAGCGGCACATGTCTACCGGCATGATTCACGCATCGGTCACCGCTTCAAGGATATCGCCAGGCTGACAGTCAAGCGCCGCACAGATCGAGGCGAGTGTCTCGAAACGGATTCCCTTCACTTTCCCCGACTTCAGAAGGCTGAGGTTCTGCTCGGTGATTCCGATCCTTTCGGCCAGATCGCGCGAGCGCATCTTGCGACGGGCGAGCATGACATCCAGACGCACGACGATGTGCACGGTTGGGGATTGCATCAAATGAACCCTTCGTTCTCGGCCTTGACCTGAGCGGCTTCCCGCAATGCCCAGCCGATCACAGTCAGAAGCCCAGCCGTTACAAGAAAGCCAAGCGTGCCCCCGTCCAGCCCGATCGCAAGAATCTTTTGCGGCGCGTTCCAGCTGAGGACAAGGGTTTGCAGCGTCGGGACCAGCACCGCAAACAGCGCGACAAGAAGCAGGTTGCGGCCAATCCGCAGGATGGTTGCAGAATTCTGGACATTCAGAACCTCCCCGGCGCGGTAGTTGTCGAAGAGCCGCACCATGCCCCGCAGGGCGGCGACCATCGGCAAGACCGCCACCAGGGCCAGCGCCGAGACAAGACCGGCCTGTGCGGACGTGACTACCGTTCCCGCCGGAACCGACGGCGCGCGGGAAAGAAGCGAGGCAGGGTCGGTGACCGCCTTGCCCGCGTAGATCAGGATGATGACTGGCAAAAGAACCGAGAGGCCTAGCGCAACCCAGTAAAGTGCCCCGGACAGTCTTTGCAAGCGAAGTCGCTCTGGCATGGATTACCTCTTTCACAGTTATAATTTATCGTATTACATTAAATTATAGGTGTTCAAGGAGAATCTGCATGTACCCCCGTTTCGCTATTGCCGCCAGCCTGCTCGCGGCCGCCTGCTCTGAAATCGTGCCCTCGACCGTGGCGCGGCTTGCGTCGGTCGACCCGTTGGCCGCCGACCCTGCCGCCCTTGAGCTTGTGGTCATCCTTCCGCCCGGCCTGGCAGTTACACCCGGAACTGCGACGCTTGAAATCGGGGCTGTCCGTGGCGAAGACACGGCTGTTGGCAGCTTCCGGCTGGAAGACCGCCGTGCCCCGGAAGGCATTGCTGTCAGAGAAGGCGCCACAGCGCGCGGATTTGCATTGTCCGCATCAGACGCCCAGCGGATGCGCGAGCTTCAGGAGCAGATCGACGGATGGAAGCGCGATGGCAGCGCAAGCGGCTCGTTCGGGTTCGGCCTTGGCGGTTGCACCATCGGCAACGGACCGGCGCCGGACGCGACGGGCTCGGTGCTGATCCGCATGACTGCCGATGGCACTTTCCTGCCGCTGATCCGGGAGGGACGGCTCTCGGAACTTCTTGGTCCGAAGGTGCTTGCCGCGATCAAGCCTTGCCAAGGCGCGGAATAAGGCGTACCCGCCCGCCTTCGGTTGAGATTGGCCCGCCCCGGTGCTAGGCTTGGCCCATAGGCCCGGCGCGGGGGCCCTAAGTCCGCGCTTCCTCTGGAGGACCTGGTCCTGTCGCATTCTGATCCTGCTACCGGCCTTCCGGTCGGTCCGCGCCCGAAACCCAACGACGCCGCCCCGCAAGACTATCGGTCCGAGGACGTGCTGGCCCTGGTCATGAAGTCCGTTGACGATGACAAGGCCGAGGAGATCGTCCAGATCGACCTGCGTGGCCGGTCGGACGTGGCCGATTTCATGGTCATCTGTTCGGGCCGCTCGTCGCGTCAGGTTGCCTCGATTTCTGAAAAGCTGGCCGACCGACTGAAGCAGGACATGCGAATTTCAGTCCGCATGGAAGGCAAAGAGACCGGCGACTGGGTGCTGATCGATGCGGGTGACGTGATCGTCCACGTCTTCCGCCCGGAAGTGCGCGACTTCTACCAGCTGGAAAAGATGTGGCTGCCGACGGGGACGACCCGCTCCGCCCAGGTCTGATGCGCCTGCACCTGTGCGCCGTGGGCCGCCTGCGGGCGGGACCAGAGCGCGAGTTGGTGGATGATTACCTGCAACGGCTGGAGCGGACGGGCCGCCCCTTGGGGCTGGGTCCGGTGACCGAGCATGAGGTCGAGGACAAGAAGGGCGGCGGCATGGCGGCCGAGGGGCTCTTGTTGTCCCGCGCAATTCCCGACGGCGCGGCGCTGTGCATGCTGGACGAACGGGGCAAGACGCTTTCCAGCCCCGAATTCGCGCAAGCGCTGGCCGGGTGGCGCGACACAGGCCGTCAGGATGCAGCTTTCGCAATCGGCGGGGCGGACGGGGTGGACCCTGCCCTGCGCGCCCGGGCTGACCTGACGCTCAGCTTTGGCCGCATGGTCTGGCCACACATGCTGGTGCGGGTGATGCTGGCCGAACAGCTTTACCGAGCGGCGACGATCCTGGCAGGCTCGCCCTATCACCGGATGTAAGGGCAAGCTCGTTCCAGGACGAGCGGGCTATTGCAGCGCCCGTTCCGCAGCAGCACCCAGCCGCAAGAGCCGCGCCTCTTGCCCTGGGCCACACATCAGGCTGATCCCGCAGGACGGCTGCGAGGTCGGCAGGGTCAGGACACACAGACCCAGCATGTTGCCGATCCGGGTGTTGCGCAAGGCCAGCAGATTCTCGGTCACATAATACGCGTCATCGGTCATCAGCCGATTCGCATCGGGCGGCAGGATGGGCGACGTCGGCAGGATCACGGCATCATAGTGGGACGCGCGGTCGGCCCAGCTGGCCCGGATCTGCCGCAACCTTCTCCAGGCCGCGACATGGTCCACCGCACTGATCTGCCCGCCCGAGCGGAAGCGGTCCAGGATGCGCGGAAACATCTTGTCCGGCGCGGCTTCGATGGTCGCCTTCCAGATGCCGTAAGCTTCGGCGGTGCAGACTATGCCCGCCAGGGCCACCGCCTCGGCCGCTTCCGGCGCTGCAAGATGATGGATTTCGGCACCTGCCTTGGCGAAGCGCCGCGTCGCATCCTCGAATCCCTGGGCGGGACGCTCGCGCACATCGTCAAGCGCCAGCGTCTCCAGAATGGCAATGCGGGTGCCCGAAAGGCTGGCGCCGCCAAGGTCGGCCGCCGTATCCCCGCTAAGCGCGGCAAAGAGCTGGTTGCAGTCCTCGACCGAATGGGCAAGCGGGCCGATCGTGTCGAACGCCTCGAACAAGGGGACAACACCCGTCATCGGCAGACTTCCCGCCGTCGTCTTCAGCCCCACCAGATCGTTCCAGGCTGCGGGAATCCGAACCGAGCCTCCCGAATCCGAACCGATGGCCGCCGGAGCGAGTCCGAAGGCAACAGAAGCCGCGGCGCCCGAGGATGACCCGCCTGGCACGGCCCTGTCGTCATTCAGACAGGGCGGCGTGGCCGTCACCGGGTTCAGCCCAAGGCCCGAGAAGGCCAGTTCCGACATATGCGTCTTGCCCAGGCAGACCAGACCCTGCAGCGTCGCAGTCTCCAGCACGGCAGCATCACTGTTCGGCGTGCGGCCTTTCAGCAACGCCGAGCCCGCCTCGGTCGCCACGCCTGCCGTATCAAAAAGGTCCTTCCAGCTGACGGGCACCCCGTCCAGCACCCCCTTGCGCAGGCCCGCCTTGGCCCGGGCAGCCGCCGACATCGCCTCTCCCCGTGCCCGTGCTGGCGTGACACGGGCATAGATGCGTCCCGCAAGCGGATGGCTTTCGATCCGGTCCAGGAAGAACTCGGTCAATTCCACCGGGTTGATCCGGCCCTCGCCAATCTCGCGACCCAGCTCGGCCGCGGTCATGTGTGCCCAGGTTCCGCTCATTCCCGCCCCCCGTTTTGCAGGGAAGGGTAGCGGCTTGGCGACGCATGGACAATCCGTTCCAAGGGGGCCAAGAAAGGGACATGACCTGGGACACCGACATCCTGATTGCGGGCGGGGGGCTGAACGGCCCGGCGCTGGCGCTTGCCCTGGCCCATGGGGGCTTCCGTGTCACCGTGATCGACGCCCGCCCGGCGCCGGACCGGGCGGAGGCGGGCTTTGATGGCCGGGCCTATGCGCTGGCCATCGCCTCGGTGCGGCTCTTGAAGGCCATCGGCGTCTGGGACAGCGTGGCGGACAAGGCGCAGCCTATGCTG
Source organism: Tabrizicola sp. (assembly GCF_030694085.1). Classification (GTDB taxonomy): domain Bacteria; phylum Pseudomonadota; class Alphaproteobacteria; order Rhodobacterales; family Rhodobacteraceae; genus Tabrizicola. The sequence goes on from NZ_JAUXZE010000046.1 coordinate 138,633, forward strand.
GAGATCAAGGCCAGCGACGGCCGCGCTGGCGAAGGGGCCGCACCCTTCTTCCTGCACTTCGACGCCGCCGAGATCGAAGAAGGCCCAATGGGACACATGCTGGAGGATCGCTTCCTTTATGCGGCCTTTCTCAATGCGATGCAGCATACTCCGGGGATCACCTTGCTATCGGGCGAGACGGTGGTGGCGCAGGAGGTCAAGCCCGATGGCGTCACCGTGACGCTTGCCTCGGGGCGCAAGTTGGCGGCAGGGCTAATGGTGGGCTGCGACGGGCGCGGCTCGGGCACGGCCACGCGCGCGGGCATCCGGCGCGTGGGCTGGGGCTACGGCCAGACCGCGCTGGTCACCGCGATCCGGCACGAACATGACCACCACGGCATCGCGCAGCAGTTCTTCATGCCGTCGGGCCCGCTCGCGATCCTGCCCCTGAAGGGCGGACACCATTCCAGCATCGTCTGGAGCGAGACCGACGCAAACGCCGCCGCAATCCAGGCCCTGCCGGATGCCGAGTATCTTGAGGCACTGCGCCCCCGTTTCGGCGATTTCCTGGGCGACATCAGCCTTGCCGGGGCGCGCTTCACCTATCCGTTGTCGCTGTCATTGGCCGAACGCTTTATCGCGCCACGACTGGCGCTGGTAGGCGATGCGGCGCATGGGGTGCATCCGATCGCGGGCCAGGGGTTGAACCTTGGCCTCCGCGACGTTGCGGCGCTGGCGGAGGTCCTGATTCTGGCCCGCCGTCGCGGCGACGAGCCGGGCAGCCCCACCGCGCTGGAGGAATATCAACGCTGGCGCCGGTTCGATGCTACGGCGCTCGCCTTGGGTATGGACACGGTGAACCGGGTTTTTTCCACCGACAACCCACTCCTCCGCGTCGGCCGCGACCTTGGCATGGGGTTTGTGAGCGCCGTGCCCGGCCTGCGGCGCGGCTTCATGCGGCAGGCGGCAGGCCTGACGGGAGAGCTGCCGAAACTGCTGACGGGTCGACCGATCTGACCTCGGCCGGGCCGTCGCCGGGGTCGTCCTGCCGGTCCCCGGATGGCACCGCGGCCTTGCGCGCGTCGCGGCGATCCAGAAGGTGAAACAGAAGTGGATTGACCAGGATCGAGATCATCGCCCCCGCCACCACCAGATCCCGCGCTTCGGAAGGAACGATGTCCAGCGTCACCGCCATCGTGATGAGAATGAACGAAAATTCCCCGATCTGCGCGAGGCTGGCCGCAATGGTCAGCGCTTTGTCATGGCCGTGGCCGAAGGCTTTCACGATGTAATAGGCCGCGACCGACTTGACCAGGACGATGATGAGAACCGTTCCCAAAAGCGCAAGCGGCGAGGCCAGAATGACCCCGGGATTGAACAGCATCCCGACCGAGACGAAGAACAGCACCGCAAAGGCGTCGCGCAAGGGCAGCGTCTCGCGCATCGCCTGCTGGGATAGCGTCGACGACGACATGACCATCCCTGCGAAGAACGCCCCCAGCGCGAAGGACACGCCGAAGAAATGCGTCGCGCCATAGGCCACACCAAGGGCGATCGCCAGGACCGCCAGCCGGAACAGTTCACGCGAGCGGGTCTGTGACACGAAATGCAGGATCCACGGCACGACGCGCTGGCCGACGATCAGCATCAGCGCCACAAAGGCCGCCGCCTTGGCCAGGGTGATCAGCACCGTCGCCGCGATGGGCCCGATGCCGATGTTGCTGGTCACTTCGGCCATTGCCTCGGCCTCTTCCGCGACGGGCATTGCCGTGCCTCCCAAGAGCCCGGCCAGCGGCGGGATCAAGACCAGCGAAATGACCATCACCAGGTCCTCGACGATCAGCCAGCCCACGGCCACACGGCCCTTGTCCGTGGTCACCAGTTCCCGATCCTGCAGTGCGCGCAGCAACACCACGGTCGAGGCAACCGACAGCGCCAGCCCGAAGATCAGCCCTGCCCCCAGGCTCCACCCCAGGGCCCACCCCATCGCGGTCCCAAAGGCCGTAGCCACCGCAATCTGCCCCAGGGCCCCCGGAACGGCGATGGCCTTCACCGCCATGAGGTCACGCGGCGAGAAGTGCAGACCCACCCCGAACATCAGCAGAATGACCCCCAGTTCGGCCAGTTCTGTCGCCAGATCCATGTCCGCCACATAGCCCGGCGTGAACGGCCCGATCAGCACTCCGGCCAGCAGGTAGCCCGCGATCAGCGGCAGTTTCAGCCGCTGCGCCAGCAGGCCGAACAGGAAGGCGAGTCCGAACCCGGCAACCAGAGTGGTGATCAGGGGCGTGTCATGCGGCAATGCTTCGGTGGTCCTTTCCGGCCCGACCTCGGCAGATCCGGGTTTGGCCAAGCGTGTGTCTGGGATTTGTGTCAGGAGACAAGCAGATAGTAGGGATTCGCAGGGGCTTGTCCAACGGCTTCACGGCAGAAAGCGGCACAAATCCGGCATTTGCTGTAACCTTCCGCAATGTTACGCCTAGGCGATGCCCGTCCTGATCCCGAACACCCCCGCGCGCCGTCTGTTTCTTGACCGTCACGCCCTGTCGCAGGCGCCGTCCGGTCCTGCTTCCGGCCAAAGCCTGCACGATCTGGTCGAGCGGATCGGGTTCGTTCAGGTCGACAGCATCAACACTGTCGCCCGCGCGCATGACATGATCCTGTGGTCCCGGCGGCAGGCGTACCGGCCCCCTGCCCTGAAGCGGCTGCTGGAGCGGGACCGCAGCCTTTGGGAGCACTGGACGCATGACGCCTCGATCCTGCCGGTGCGGTTGCATGGGGTCTGGCAGCACAGGTTCCAGCGCGATGCCGTGCGGCTGGAGGCGAACTGGAAGCGCTGGTTCCGGGACGGGTATGAGGCGCAATTTGACAGTATTCTCAACCGGATAGCCAAGGATGGGCCGGTAGGGACGGCGGACGTTGGCGAAGGTGAGGTCCGGGGAAAGGGCGGCTGGTGGGACTGGCATCCGTCGAAGACCGCGCTGGAATGGCTGTGGCGGACCGGGCGGCTGGCGATCACACGGCGCGACGGGTTTGCCAAGATCTACGACCTGACCGAACGGGTGATCCCCGAGGCACATCGCGCGCCGGTGCCAGAGGAGCAGGTGACCGACTGGGCTTGCCGGTCGGCCTTGCGGCATCTGGGCTTTGGCACCTCGGGCGAGATCGCGGCCTATTGGAATACGGTCAGCCCGGAGGCCGCAAGAGACTGGTGCCGGGCGGCCCTGGCGCGGGGCGAGATTGTGGAGGCGGAGGTCGAGGGTGCCCTGGGCCAGCGCCGCAAGGTTTTCATTTTCCATGATATTCTGGACGAGAAGCCCCCCGAACCGACCCCCCGCCTGCGTATCCTGTCGCCTTTCGATCCAGCCCTGCGGGACCGCAACCGGGCCGAGTTCCTGTTCGGGTTCACCTACCGGATCGAGGTCTTTGTGCCGGAACCGAAGCGGGTCTACGGCTACTACGTCTTTCCGGTGCTGGAAGGGGAGCGGCTGGTGGGGCGCATAGACGTGAAGGCGTTCCGCGATGCGGGGGCCCTGCGGGTCAAGGGGTTCTGGCCCGAGGTCGGGGTGAAGCTGACAAAGGGTCGGCGGGCGAAGCTGGAGGCGGAACTGGACCGGCTGGCGGCGTTTGCGGGGTGTGACAGGGTGGAGTTTCTGGACGGATGGGAAAGGGAGGCGATAACCCGGTCCGCATGACGGAAAAAATTGGAAAAACACAAAACGGCTTTGCCTTGCGCATCGCTCTCGGGAAAGCATGACCCATGTTCGGCCTGCCACTGCTTCAGCATTTTGTAACGGTAACGACCTCCGAGGCGTCCAGCCCCGGCACGCCGGTGGGCACTCCGGTCATCCTGTTTCTGCTGATTTTGGTAGTCCTTGGCAGTCTCCGTTTCCTGGTTGAGGTCTTCCGCAGCCCTGCGCAAAGGGGCCGTCGGCCAAAACGACGGCCACGCGGACAGCGCCCGCCGGTTGCAGGACGGCCCGCAAGCGACGGCAGGCAGACCGTCCTGATCGACGGGTCGAAAGTCATCTACTGGCTGGACAACACGCCCCAGCTCGCCCCGCTGTTGCAGGTGGTGCATGACCTGTCGCGCCGGGGGCTGAAACCCGGCGTCGTGTTCGATGCCAATGTCGGCTACAAGTTGATGGGGAAGTTCATGGGCGAGCGCGATCTTTCGCGACTTTTGTCCCTGCCGAGGGATCAGATCCTTGTGGTGCCCAAGGGTCAGCAAGCCGACCCTTTCCTGCTGGAGACGGCCCGCGACCTGAAGGCCCGGATCGTGACCAACGACCGCTTCCGGGACTGGGCGGACCGATATCCCGACGTCGCCCGTTCGGAGATGCTGGTCACCGGAGAAATGCGGGACGGCAGAGTGTCGTTGCGGGGACTGGAGATGAAGGCGGGTGAAAAGGTTGGTACGCTGTAGCGCACCCTGCGCCTGCGTCAGGCCGGAACCGTCCAGCCGTCGATCACACTGACGGCCTCTTCCGCCGTTTCGACCATGGCGAACAGCGACAGGTCCTCGGGGCTGATGACCCCCGCCTCGGCGAGGTGCTGCCAGTTCACGATGGTCTCCCACCAGTCGCGCCCGAACAACAGAAAGGGGATCGGCTTCATCCGGCCGGTCTGGATCAGGGTCAGGCTTTCGAACATTTCGTCCAGCGTGCCGAACCCGCCGGGGAAGACGCAGACGGCCTTGGCGCGCATCAGGAAGTGCATCTTGCGGATGGCGAAGTAGTGGAAGTTGAACGACAGGTCCGGCGTGACATAGGCGTTCGGGGCCTGTTCGTGCGGCAGGACGATGTTGAGGCCGATGCTTTGCCCCCCGGCCTCGTCCGCGCCACGGTTGCCGGCCTCCATCACGCCGGGGCCGCCGCCGGTGCAGATGACATTCTCGCGGCCATAGCTTGCAAGGCTCCGCTCGGTCATCAGCTTGGCGAAACGGCGGGCCTCGTCATAGTAGTGCGACAGGTCGGCAAGGGTCTTGGTGCGGGCGGTGTCGCGGTGTTCGGGCGCGGGGATGCGCGCGCCGCCGAACATGACGATGGTCGATTCGATGCCGCGTTCGTCCATGACAAGTTGCGGCTTCAAGAGTTCCAGTTGCAGCCGCACCGGGCGCAGTTCGTCCCGCAGCATGAAATCGCGGTCGGCGAAGGCAAGGCGATAGGCCGGAGCCCGGGTCTGTGGCGTATCGGGGATGCGCTTGGCGGCGGCGATGTCCTCGACACTGTCGCGGAACGGGTGGGTGCGGTGGTCTTCGGTCATCAAGTCGCTCACGTTGCATGGGTCTTGCCCAAGGCTTATAGGGTCGGGACCCGAGTGACCAACCGAAAAGGGAATTCCCCATGTCCAACGCCGCGCTTGAAGCCGCCATCGAAGCCGCCTGGGAGGCGCGCGAGGGGATTTCGCCCGCCACCAAGGGCGAGGTGCGCGATGCCATCGAGGCGACGCTGACGGCGCTGGATTCCGGCGCGCTGCGGGTGGCGGAAAAGCGGGGCAGCGACTGGCATGTGAACCAGTGGGCGAAGAAGGCGGTGCTGCTGTCGTTCCGCCTGACCGACATGTACGAGATTTCCGGGTCGAATGGCGGGTCGAACTGGTGGGACAAGGTGCCGTCGAAGTGGCAGGGCTGGACGGCCGAGGACTGGCGCAAGGCCGGCTTCCGGGCGGTGCCGGGGTCGATCGTGCGGCGGTCGGCGTTCATCGGCAAGGGCGTGGTGCTGATGCCGTCCTTCGTGAACATCGGCGCCTATGTCGATGAAGGCAGCATGGTGGACGGCTGGGCGACGGTCGGGTCCTGCGCGCAGATCGGCAAGAACGTGCACCTGTCGGGCGGTGTGGGCATCGGCGGCGTGCTGGAACCGATGCAGGCCGGGCCGACGATCATCGAGGATGACTGTTTCATCGGCGCGCGGTCCGAGGTGGTCGAGGGCTGCATCATCCGCGAAGGCTCGGTCCTTGGGATGGGGGTGTTCATCGGCAAGTCGACCAAGATCGTCGACCGGGAAACCGGCGAGGTGATGTATGGCGAGGTTCCGGCAGGGTCGGTCGTGGTGGCGGGGTCGATGCCGTCGAAGGGCGGGATCAACCTTTACTGCGCGGTGATCGTGAAGAAGGTCGATGCACAGACCCGGTCGAAGACCAGCATCAACGAACTTTTGCGAGACTGACACCTACGCAACCAGAAGGGCCGCGACATGGGCGCGGACTTCCGGGCGCGCGGCGGGGCCATAGCTTTCGGGGTCGGTGGCAAGCTCGGGGAACAGTGTCAGCAGTTCATCCTGCACCTCGGCATCGTGGCCAGAAAGCGTGGTCGGGCCGGGAAAGTAGCTCTCGCTCCACATTCCTTCGGCGCAAAGGATCTCATGCCTGCCGAAAAGCAGATGGTGGTAGGTCACCATCGCGCCGGACTGGTCCTGCGCCAGCCGCCCCGCGCGCACCAGATGGATCGCCTTGACCAGAACCTCTTCCTCGCCCGCGTAAAGCTGGGCGCGCCAGCCGGAGAAGTGCAGCCGGTGCTGCGGCGAAACGGCAAGTGCACCGTGGTCGCCGAATGTGCCGGCGGGAATCTGTACCGCGGCCATCGCGCCCTGCGAGGGCACCTGCCGCACCCCGTGCCAGACGACCGGCTGGAAGCCGTGGTCCAGGGTCAGCACCAGGTCGCCCACGGCGATGTCTTCAACCGGGACGGGGCCGCGGACCGTCTCGATCCGGGTGCCTTCGACGAAGCAGGGAACGACTTCGCCGGTGACAAAGCCCACATCGGTAATGCCGTTCTGGTTGGTCACCTCGTAGGAAAAGCTGGTCTCGCCGAGGGGGTCGTTCCAGTCCGAGACGGCCGTGATCGTGCCGTCGGCGTTCACCACGATTTCCAGGCCCGAGGGCAGGATCACATGGTCACCTGCCTGAACGGCCACACCGTTGATCTTGGTGATCGTCAGCATGCCGCCGGCCGTGTTGGTATCGTTCGCGACCAGATTGACGGTGGCTTGGCTGTTCAGGCCGACGGTGAAGACGTCTGCCTGCGCGATGACGCCAGTCTGGATCGAGTCGCCCGCGATCAACAGATTGCTGTCGTAGGCCGTGTCCCCGCCATCGGCGATGCCGATCTTGATCGTGTTCACCTGCCCGGAATGACCGGCGCTTTCAGCGTCAGGGTGACGGTGAACCCGTCCATTTCGGTGTTGTAGATGCTTTTGGCGTTGTCGACGTAGAGGTTGCCGTTGGTCGTCGGGTTGATGTTGTTGATCGAGATATCGCCGTCGCCGACCGTCAGCTGCGCCTTCTGCCCGTTGACCCAGATGCCGACCGCGTCGTTGAAACCCGACCCGACGAATTCCAGGTACTCTTCGGACGAAAAGGTGATCTGCATGGTCAGGGTCGACCCTGCAGGGATGAAGCTGGCCTCGAAAATGGCGCCGTCAAACGTCGCTGTGCCGGCAATGTCGTTCAAGCCGCTGTCGCCGTCGACCCCGTCGGTGTCTGTCGTCGTCGCAGATGAACCGTTGGCCGCTCCCGATGTATTGGTGAAGTCCGTGGCCCGGCCGGTCGACAGGATGACGCCGCTGTCGGCGGGCGTGACGTCGGGCGCGACGGTATCGCCCTGGGTATAGATGCCGGCCGAGGCAGGATCGCCCCGGTAGGTGGCGCTGACGATCTGGATGCCGGTGCCAAACATCGCCTCGGCCAGCTGCAGTGCGCTGACATGTGTCTGGATCGGCAGTTCCATTGCCTCGGCCATGCGTCCCTCACGTTTCTGCAAAGCTTGGCGGGCAGATTGGCGGGGAACACCTCAAGAACGGTTAACGGATCCATCCAGGATGTCTAAAGTTGTTCGGAGTGGCGCCGACTGACGGTCATCTTCTGTAGCACCCCGTGAAGGGTGGCGAAGCAGGATGGCTTCCGCTATGCCTGTGCGGGCCTTTTGGAGAAAGCCATGTCGGACGACGCCAAGCCCAAACGCCCACAGCAGGTCTATTCCCTGATCGTCGAGGTCGGCCGCAAGGAAGGCGACGGGTTGCCCCCCAAGGCCACGGGGGCGGCGCTCTTGTGCTATGCCTCGGGCGTGGACGAGGCCGAGGCGGTGCGCGAGACGGTGGCGATCCTGAAGGAGGCCGAGCTGGCTCCGCTGGAGGTGCAGGGCCTGGGCACGCTGGAGGAACGGCTGAAGGCCAGCGAAGATATCGACGACGAGGAACGGTTCCTGATGGAACGCGCGCTGAAGGAAAACTCGGTCATCGTGGCCGAGATCACGCCATTCTTCGACTGACGCGCCGGAAGACGCCTTCCGGTTGCAGGACCCCGGCCAAGCGGCTAGGGATCATGCGCGCCCCAACCTGGACCTGATGATGCCCTTCGAGCCCGTAGACCCGGTGGAACTGACCGCCAAGCTGATCCGCTGCCCATCGGTCACGCCGGCCGAGGGCGGGGCGATCGCGCTGCTGGAGGGGATTCTGGCGCAGGCCGGGTTCACCTGCACGCGGGTCGATCGGGGCGGGATCGCCAACCTGTATGCCCGCTGGGGCAAGCAGGGCGCAAACCGGGCGTTCGGGTTCAACGGACATACCGACGTGGTGCCGGTCGGCGATGCCGAAGCCTGGCGTTTCGACCCGTTCGGGGCCGAGATCCGTGACGGTTTCATGTATGGCCGGGGGGCCTGCGACATGAAGTCGGGCGTCGCGGCCTTTGTCGCGGCGGCCATGGATTTCGTGCGCGAGACCCCGCCCGACGGGGCGGTGATCATCACCATCACCGGCGATGAGGAAGGCGAGGGCAAGGACGGGACCGTGGCGATCCTGGACTGGATGGCCTTCAACGGCGAACGGATGACGCATTGCCTGGTGGGCGAGCCCACCTGCCCGCACGAGATGGGCGAGATGATGAAGATCGGCCGCAGGGGATCGCTGACCTGCGACATCACGGTCGAAGGGGTGCAGGGCCATTCCGCCTATCCGCACCGGGCGAAGAACCCGCTTTCGGCGCTGGTAAAGCTGCTGGGCAAGCTGGAGGCCGAGCCGCTGGACCGCGGCACGCCGCATTTCGACCCCTCGACCCTGGCGATCACCACCATCGACTGCGGCAATCCTGCAGGCAACGTGATCCCGGCTCGGGCCACGGCACGGGTCAACATCCGCTTCAACGACACCCATTCGGGCGAGACGCTGGCTTCGTGGCTGCGCCATGAGGCGGAAGCGGTGGCCGAGGCGGCGGGGGTGGAGATCGCGCTGAAGATCCATGTCTCGGGCGAGGCGTTCCTGACCCCGCCGGGCGAGTTGTCGGCGCTGGTGGCAACGGCGGTGCAGGCCGAGACGGGGCGAAAGCCGATGGCCTCGACCTCTGGCGGGACCTCGGACGCGCGGTTCGTGCGCGAGCATTGCCCGGTGGTGGAGTTCGGCCTTGTCGGCAAGACGATGCACCAGGTCGACGAGTGCGTGGCGGTGGAGCAGATCGACCAGTTGAAGGCGATCTACGGCCGCATCCTGCGGGACTATTTCGCGTGAAGATCGAGGTTACCCGCGACATCGCCACCTGCCAGCGCCTGCGCCGGGCGGTGTTCATCGACGAGCAGGGCGTTTCGGAGGCCGATGAGGTCGACGGGCTGGACGAGACCGCGATCCACCTGCTTGCCTTCGATGGGCAGGGGCCGGTCGGGACGGCCCGGCTCTTGGTCAAGGGCGCGACGGGCAAGATCGGCCGGGTCTGCGTTCTGCCTGCCGCGCGGGGCACGGGCCTTGGCGCGGCGTTGATCGAGACGGCCTTGCGGGTGCTGCAGGACCAGCCGGGCGTGACCGAGGCCTGTCTGGGGTCGCAGTCCCATGCGACGGGGTTCTACGAGAAGCTGGGCTTCGCCGTGGAAGGCGAGGAATTCCTGGACGCCGGCATCCCGCACCGCCACATGCGCCGCGCCCTCTGACCGGCGGTTGCCATGCAGAGCGCCTTGCGGCGCGTGTCTTTCGTCTCATCGTCGGGCTTGCGCCCTCCTCCTCGGGTTTGCCTCCGGCGGGGATATTTCATGCCAGGTGAAAGGGCTGTCCGGGTAGTCTTGTGCGGGAGGCCGTGTTACGTCTGCGGGCATGAAACCTTTGCCCTCCAAGGATGAAATCCGTCAGTGGATTTCCGAAAACCCCGGCCTTTCGGCCAAGCGCGACATTGCCAAGGCCTTCGGGATCAAGGGCGATGCGCGAATCGAGCTGAAGCGGCTTTTGCGCGAGTTGGAAGGCGAAGGGGTGGTGGAGAAATCCGCCCGCCGCTTCCGTGAGCCGGGGGTGCTGCCGCCGGTGGCCGTGCTGCAGGTGCTGGCCCCGGATGCGCAGGGCGACCTTTACGCGAAGCCGCTGGAGGAAGGCGTGGACGACGCTCCGCGCATCCTGGTGATTCCGCAGAAGGGAGACCCGGCGCTTGGCGCAGGCGACCGGATCCTGGCGCGGTTGGCGAAGGTCGATCTGGATGATTACGCCTATGAGGCGCGGCTGATCCGCAAGCTGGGATCTAACCCGACGAAGGTTCTGGGGGTGTTCCGGTCCAACGCCGAAGGTGGCCGCATCACGCCCATCGAAAAGGGCAGCGACAAGGAATGGCGGGTGGCGTCCGACATGACGGGCGGGGCGAAGGATGGTGAACTGGTCGAGGCTGAAGCCGTGGGGGCGCGGCGGCTGGGTCTGCCGGCGGCCCGAGTGCTGGCGCGGCTGGGCGATCCGGCGGGACCGCGGGCGGCCAGCCTGATTGCCATTCACCAGCATGGCATCCCGGATGTCTTCCCCGACGCGGTGATAGCCGAAGCCGACCGGGCCGAGCCCGTCGGGTTGCAGGGGCGTGAGGACCTGCGCGAGGTGCCGCTGCTGACCATCGACCCCGTCGATGCCCGGGATCGGGACGATGCGGTCTATGCCGAGGCGGACAGCGATCCGGGCAACATCGGCGGCTTCGTGGTCTGGGTCGCGATTGCCGATGTGGCGCATTTCGTGACCCCGGGCAGCGCGCTGGACCGTGAGGCGCGGCGGCGGGGCAATTCGACCTATTTCCCCGACCGGGTGGTGCCGATGCTGCCGGACATCCTGTCGGGTGACCTCTGCTCGCTGCACGAGGGCGTGGACCGCGCCTGTCTGGCGGTGCGGATGGTGATCGACGCAGGCGGTCACAAGCGGAGCCATCGGTTCCTGCGCGGCATGATGCGGTCGGTCGGGTCGCTGCACTATGCCCAGGTGCAGGCGGCGGTGGATGGAAGTCCCGATGACAAGACCGCACCGCTGGTCGAGCCCATCCTGAAGCCGCTTTACGCCGCCTATGCCGCGCTGAAGCGGGCGCGCGAGGTGCGGCAGCCGCTGGACCTTGAACTGCCGGAGCGGAAGATCGAGCTGGACGCCGAGGGCCGCGTCGCCTCGGTCGCGTTCAAGGAGCGGCTGGAGGCGCACAAGCTGATCGAGGAGTTCATGATCCTCGCCAATGTCGCGGCGGCGGAGGAGCTGATCCGGCTGAAGCGTCCCTTGCTGTTCCGGGTGCACGAGGAGCCGTCGCCTTTGAAGCTGGAGGGCTTGCGCGAGGTGGCCGAGGGTGCCGGGATGACGCTGGCCAAGGGGCAGGTGTTGCAGACCCGGCACCTGAACCGGCTGCTGGCCCAGGCGCAGGGGACCGAATTCGACGAGCTGATCAACCTGTCCACCCTGCGGTCGATGACCCAGGCCTATTACCACCCGGAGAATTTCGGGCATTTCGGGCTGGCGCTGCAGAACTATGCGCATTTCACCAGCCCGATCCGGCGCTATTCCGACCTGATCGTGCACCGGGCTTTGATCACGGGCCATGGCTGGGGCCCCAAATCAGGCGGGGACGGGTTGTCGGTCTGGGATATCGAGAACCTGGAGGAGACAGGCAAGCTGATCTCGGAGGCCGAGCGGCGCAGCATGGCGGCGGAACGGGATACCAATGATCGCTACCTTGCGGCCTATCTGGCGGACCGGGTGGGCGCGGAGTTCGCGGGGCGGATTTCCGGCGTGCAGCGGTTCGGGGTGTTTGTCCGGCTGGACGAGACCGGGGCGGACGGGCTGATCCCCGTGCGGGCCCTGGGGCGGGAATATTTCAACTATGACGAGGGCAGCCAGACGCTGATGGGGTCGGAGACCGGGCTGGTGCTGGGGATCGGGCAGAAGGTCATGGTGCGGCTGGCCGAGGCGGTGCCGGTGACGGGCGGGCTGATCCTGGAGTTGCTGTCGGTCGAGGGCGCCGTGGTACGGCCTTCGCGACGGTCGGGCGGGAAGTATCACCCGAGAAAACCCGCGCAGGCGGCGGCGAAGCGGCGGCTGGTGCGCAAGCGGAGATGAGGGGGGCAAGACTTTTCGAAAAGTCTTGCAAAATCCTTCGAAGGATTTTGGTCGCGCTTGGGGCGAGCGTGGTGCTGGGTCTTTCGGCGCCGGCGCAGACGATCCTGCCCGATCCGGTGGCGGGGATGGAGGGTGAGATGGGGTCGCAGGCTGGACTGGACGCTTGGATCGAGGGGTTCAGGCCCCGGGCGCTGGCGGCAGGGGTGTCCGCCGCAGCCTTCGACGCGGCGATGCGGGGGGTCGAGTTCAACTCCAAGGTCGTGGAGCGCGACCGCAACCAGAATGAATTCTCCAAGACGATCTGGGACTACCTGGATACCGCCGTGTCGGAGGACCGGGTGGCGCTGGGGCTGAAGGCGCTGGAGCGGAACCGGGCGCTGCTGGACCGGATCGAGGCGGAGTTTGGCGTCGAAAAGGAGGTCGTCGCGGCGGTCTGGGGGCTGGAGAGCGCCTTTGGCACCTATCGGGGCGACCTTTCGGTGCTGGGGTCGCTGGCGACGCTGGCCTATGAGGGACGGCGGGGGGCGTTCTTCGAGGCAGAGCTGATTGCGGCCTTGCGGATCGTCGAGGGTGGGCATGTGGAGCGGTTTGCCGGTTCCTGGGCAGGGGCGAGCGGGCACACGCAGTTCATGCCCTCCAGCTGGGAGAAATTCGCGGTCGATTTCGACGGGGACGGGAAGCGGAACCTGTGGGGGGAGGACCCGGGTGACGCGCTGGCCTCGACGGCGAATTATCTGCGGCACTGGGGCTGGACGAAGGGGCAGCCCTGGGGGGTGGAGGTGCGCCTGCCCGAGGGGTTCGACCATGACCAGACGACCGAGCGGGTGGTGAAGCCGGTCAGCGAATGGCAGGCGATGGGGGTCAGGACGGTCTTCGGCGCTGACCTGCCAGACCATGGGCCGGGGTCGATCCTGCTGCCGGGGGGGCACCGGGGGGCGGCGTTCCTGATCTGGCCGAATTTCCAGGTGATCGAGAAATACAACACCGCCGATGCCTATGTTCTGGCGATCGGGAGCCTGGCGGACCGTCTTGCCGGACGGGCGGGGATACAGTCGGGCTGGCCGCGGGAGCTGCGGGCACTGACGCTGGAGGAGCGGCGGGAGTTGCAGGATCGGCTGGGTGGGGCGGGATTCGATCCGGGGGGCGTGGACGGGCGGATGGGGCCGAAGACCGTGGCTGCCGTGAAGGCGTTCCAGAAAGCGCGGGGGCTGGTGCCGGATGGGTATCCGAGCCTGGAAGTGCTGGAGCTGCTGCGGTAGGTGTCCACGGTGGACAATCTCTGATGATCTATCCTTGTCAATGACTTGGTCGCGGGTGTTAGGGGTTTCTTAACCCGCGACCCTTGCCTTTTCCCGGGCCTTGTCTTCGGGTGGAGCGACGGGGCGTTGGGGGTGGATCGGGCGCGCCGGAGTCCGGCATCGCGCGGGTTGGGGCGGCTTTCGACGGGCGCGCGGGCGCGGGTGACAAGCTTGGACATTGGGGGTTTTCCACCCCCAAACCCCCGGAGGATATTTGTGCAAAGCTGAAAGGGTGATTGTCCGGTCAGGCCGACTTGCGCAGGCAGGCGAGGAAGAAGCCGTCCATACCGCCCGTATCGGCCCAGTAGTCCGGGCGCAGGCGGAGGGCGCCTTCGGGGGTCCACCAGCCAGGGGCGACGCCGGCGAGGTCGCGGCGTTCGGCGGTCAGCGCCGGGTGGCGCGTGAGGGCCGCGGCGAGTTGGGCCTCGCCTTCCTCGGGGAGAAGCGAGCAGGTGGAGAAGACGAGGCGGCCGCCCGGTTTCAGCCAGGCAAGGGCGCGGTCGATCAGTTCGGATTGCAGGCGCGTCAGGGTTGCGAGTTCCGAGCCGTCCTTGACGAAGGGCAGGTCCGGGTGGCGGCGGATGGTGCCGGTCGCCGAACACGGGGCATCGAGGAGGATGGCGTCGAATTGTGCCTCGGGCTGCCAGTGCAGGGCGTCGGCGATGACGAGGGTTGCCGTCAGGCCAGTGCGGGCGAGGTTCGCCTGGACACGGGCCATGCGGGGGGCGGAGATGTCCAGCGCGGTCACCTCGGCCCCGGCAGCGGCGAGTTGCAGAGTCTTGCCGCCGGGTGCGGCGCAAAGATCAAGGATACGCTCGCCGGGTTGCGGTTGCAGGAGGTTCGCGGGGAGAGCGGCGGCGGCGTCCTGGACCCACCAGCCCCCCTCGGCGTAGCCCGGCAGGGTGGAAAGCTGGCCGGGGCTGCGGAGGCGGAGGCTGCCGGTGGGCAGAAGCTCGCCCTCGGGGTGCGGAAAGCCTGGGCGCAGGGTCAGGTCGAGCGGGGGCTCCTGGCCGTGGACCGTCTCGATCGCGGTGACGGTGTCGCGGCCAAAGGTATGGACAAGTGGTTGGCGGAGCCAGCGGGGCAGCTTCTGCGGCGGCAGGGTGACGGTCTCGGGCAGCGCGCGAAGGACGGCGTTCACCAGACCTGCGAGGTGGGCGGTGCGTTTGCCACCCTGGCGGGTGATCTCGACCGCTGCATTGACGACACCGTGGGCGGGGGCACCTTCGGCGCGTTCGACCAGGGCGAGGCGGAGGGTGTTGCGGACGGTCAGCGGCGGAGCTTTGCGGAGGTGCTTGTCAAGGAGCTTGTCGGCGGGTTCCAGGTGGCGCAGGACCGTCTCGGCCAGCCGCAGCGCGCGGGCGCGGTCGGCGGGGGCGAGATCGCCGCCGGAGAAGTCCGACAGCATCCGGCCTTCGCCGAGGACGCCGTCCAGGATTGCCACTGCGGTGGCGCGCGCCACGACCCCTTCGGCCATTGCCGTCCCCTTGCTGGTTCGGGATGCGGGTTATATCAGGTTGGGGGGCCACACAAGGAAGGGTCGGACATGCACGATGATCTGCCACCCGCCGCGAAGCGGGCGCTGGCCGAGGCGGAAGCGCGGCGGAAGGCGGCTGCGGCCAATGAGCCGCTGCCGAAGGAGCTGGGGGGCCGGGAGGGACCGGAACCCGTGCGCTACGGCGACTGGGAGAAGAAGGGGCTGGCGGTCGATTTCTGATCGTTGGAGCGGGGGTGTTCCTCGTGCGACATCGTCTTCTTGTCGCCTGTCCACACTGGTCGGTTTCGGGTTGCCTTTTGCAGTCAAGGGTTTGGTTGTGGACGTTAAGGATCTGGCAAGGTCTGGCCAAGGGGACGGCTGCAAATCGCTGCCCCTTGGGGACGCCAGAGGGTCGGGCGGTGTTTCCCGGTTGTGCGGGAGGCCCCGGCGCGGGGCCGGGCCGGGAAGGCCCTGGATCGCTGGCCCTTTGTAGATGGAAGGGCCGACGTCAGCCGGTCGGGTCCAGCGGATCGGCGCCGTAATCGGAGTCACTGACCAGGTCCAGCCAGTCGACGCTGCGGCCGTCCTGGACCTCGTGGATGGCAATATGGGACATGCCGTGGTCGGGGGCAGCGCCGTGCCAGTGTCGTTCACCGGGCGCAAAGGTCACCACGTCGCCGGGGCGGATGACCTGGACCGGGCCGCCTTCGGACTGACAGCGGCCAAGGCCCGCCGTCACGATCAGAGTCTGGCCGAGGGGGTGCGTGTGCCAGGCGGTGCGGGCGCCGGGGTCGAAGGTCACCAGCGCGCCCTGCACCCGGTCGGGCGCATCTGGGTTGAAGAGCGGGTCGATCCGCACTTGTCCGGTGAACCAGTCGGCAGAACCGGAGCGGGAAGGGGCGTGGCCTGGGGGGTGAATCTTCATGCACGTCTCCCGGACTGCGATATGTTGCAAGCAGCCTAGCAGGGTTTCGGGCCGGGTCACCGTCGGTTCTGCGGCAGAGGCTGCTCCTCGTGCGACCTCGTCTTCTCGTCGCAGGGTCGCCCTTGGTGGACCCGCAGCGAGGAGGGACGCAGTCCACGACGAGCGGAGCCTAGCGCAGGCGGAAGGTCGCGCTGTCGCCCTTGCCCTGATCGACGGTGAAGCGCAGCTTCTGAACGCCGTCAGCTTCGACCAACTGGCAGTTGTAGCTTATGGGGGTGCCGCTCCAGTCCATCTCGCGGCAGAAGTAACCGTCTTTCCAGGACCAGTTTCCGGTGATCTTCCAGCCCAAGGCCGATCCGTCGATGCGACCGTCGGGCAGGACGTTGAGCGACAGGTTGTAAAGGCCGATCCTGAGTTCGCGGTCTTGGACGATGTCGAGGAAGCGGTTCTTGTCCTTCACTGGCGTGAAGCCTTCGGCAGCGGCAGCAGACGGCAGCGCGAACATGAGCGCAATGCACAGGCGAAGCATGGCATCTCTCCAGATCCAACTGGGAAAGTATACGCCACGAGTGCCGAGTCGGATCAATCGTCAGATGCCGAGGACATCCATCATGTCGTAGTGGCCGGGCTTCTGGCCCTGGCCCCAGACGGCGGCCCGCAGCGCGCCACGGGCGAAGATGGCGCGGTCGGTTGCGATGTGGCGGAGGATGACGCGTTCGCCCTCGCCCGCGAAGATCACGTCATGTTCGCCGACGATGTCGCCGCCGCGGATGGCAGAGAAGCCGATGGACCCCCTGGCGCGCGCGCCGGTTATGCCGTCGCGGCCCGAGACCTTGGTATCGTCGAGGCTGACGCCCCGGCCCTCGGCGGCGGCGGCACCCAGCATCAGGGCGGTTCCCGAGGGGGCGTCGACCTTCATGCGGTGGTGGGCCTCGACGATCTCGATATCCCAGTCGGCGTCAAGGGCGGCGGCGACCTTCTGGGTCATGCGGACCAGAAGGTTCAGGCCAAGCGACATGTTGCCCGCGCGGATGATGGTGGCGTGGCGGGCGGCGGCGTCGATCCGGGCGATGTGGTCCGGTTCCAGGCCGGTGGTGCCGATGACGTGGACGGCGCGGGCCTGGGCGGCAAGGGCGGCGAACTCGACCGAGGCGGCGGGTGAGGTGAAGTCGACGACGGCCTGGGCCTTGGCGAAGGCTTCCAGCGCGTCGTCGGTGACCTTGACGCCGATCGGAGAGCCGCCCATCGCGTCGCCCACGTCACGGCCGATCCAGGGGTGGCCGGAGCGTTCGACGCAAGCGACGAGGTGCAGCTTGTCGGAAGCTTGTGCCAGACGGATCAACGTCTGACCCATCCGCCCCGAGGCGCCAGTGACCACCAGTCCCGGACCATTGCTCATGCTTCACCCCCTGCCTTTGGCCCTTCCCTAGCCGGTTCCCGCAGGCGTGAGAAGCCCGGCGTTGCGGGCGCGTGCGAAACGGCATAAAGGGGCGGAATGTCGAACAAGCGCTTCAATACCGGGTCCGGGCCGTCGCAACGCCAGCTTCGCGTGGGGGAACTGATCCGCCGCACACTGGCCGATGTGCTGAACCGGGCCGAGATCCATGACCCCGAGCTGAACGCCATGTCGATCACGGTGGGCGAGGTGTCGTGCTCGCCCGACCTGAAGGTGGCGACGGTCTATGTGATGCCGCTGATGGGGTCGGTTCCGGTGCAGGACGCGATCACGGCGCTGGCGCGCAACAAGGCCGAGCTTCGGCACCGGATCGCCAGCGAACTGACGCTGAAATACGCGCCCGACCTGCGGTTTCGCGCCGACGAGACCTTCGACCGGCTGGACGAAACCCGGCGCCTGTTTTCGGACCCCGCGGTGCAGCGCGATCTTGGCGCGGCGGACGACGAGGAATGAGGCTTCTGGCCTGGGCCTTCCTGCTGGCGCCGGTGGCGGCGGAGGCAGCCGATTGCCGGGACACCAGCTTTGAAGGCGCGTCATACACCCTGTGCGACGTGACGCTGGGCGAGGACCTGCGGCTGTTCCATTCCGGGTCGGACGGGGCCTATGGCAGTTTCCGCCGCGTGAACGAGGCACTCGAGGCCACGGGCACGACGCTTGGCTTCGCGATGAACGCCGGGATGTATCACCGCGATCTCGCTCCGGTGGGGCTGTATGTCGAGGACGGGGTCGAAAAGTCGGCCATCGTCACCAGCGACGGGCCGGGAAACTTTGGCCTGTTGCCGAACGGGGTGTTCTGTATCGGAGATGGGTTCCGGGTGATCGAAAGCCGGACCTTCAAGCGGGACCGGCCCGAGTGCCGCTATGCGACGCAGTCCGGGCCGATGCTGGTGATCGACGGCCAGCTGCACCCCAAGCTGCTGCCTGGCAGCGACAGCACCTATATCCGCAATGGCGTGGGGGTTTCGGAGGACGGCACGCGGGCCGTGTTCGCGATTTCCAACGATGCGGTGAATTTCCATTCCTTCGCGCGGCTCTTCCGCGATGAGCTGGGGCTATTCGAGGCGCTTTACTTCGACGGCAATATCTCGCGGCTGTATGCGCCTTCGCTTGACCGGCATGACGGAGGGTTCCCGATGGGGCCGATTGTCGGCACCGTGGTTCCGAAGGGATAAGGCATGGGGCGCGTGAAGAAGGGCCGGGCGGTTTCGGGCTGGCTGATCGTGGACAAGCCCGCCGGGCTGACCTCGACGGCGGTGGTCAACAAGGTGAAGTGGGCATTTGGGGCGCAGAAGGCGGGCCATGCGGGGACGCTGGACCCGGATGCGACGGGCGTGCTGGCGGTGGCCCTGGGAGAGGCCACGAAGACGATCCCCTACATCACCGACGCGCTGAAGTGCTACCGCTTCCGGGTGGTATTGGGCGCGGCGACGGATACCGACGATGCCTCGGGTGCGGTGATTGCGACGTCGGCTGTGCGGCCGACCGATGATCAGATCGAGGCGGCGCTGGGGGCGTTTCGGGGGAATATCCAGCAGGTGCCGCCACAGTATTCCGCCGTGAAGGTGGACGGCGACCGCGCCTATGATCTTGCGCGCGAGGGCGAGGCGATGGACCTGGCCGCCCGGCCCTTGTGGGTGGAAAGCCTGCTGGTTTTGGGTCGCCCGGATGCCGACCATGTCGACCTGGAGATGGTCTGCGGCAAGGGCGGCTATGTGCGGTCGATCGCGCGGGACCTGGGGCAGGCCCTGGGATGTCTGGGGCATGTCGAATGGCTGCGGCGGACGTGGTCGGGGCCGTTCGAGGCCGAGGACGGCGTGACCCTGGCGACCATCGACGCCGAGGCGAAGACCGATGCGCTGGATGCGCACCTTCTGCCGCTGGAGTTGGGGTTGCAGGACCTGCCCGAGTTCACCGCAACGCCTGAAGGCGCGGCGCGGCTGCGGAACGGCAATCCGGGGCAGGTGATCGGTCACGCCGACTGGGGCACCGAGGGCTGGGCCAGTCTGGATGGGCTGGCGGTGGCCGTGGGGCACTACCGGGGCGGAGAGTTGCACCCGAGCCGGGTGTTCAATCGCTGAACAGCGGGGCCGCCATCAGCCGCCCTGTGCCAGGCTCTCCATGACTCGCCAGGGGTGCGGCGGTCGACGGTCTGTGCTGTCGAATTGAAACCAGCATCCACCGCCGCCGGGACCCTGGTCATGGCTGCGGTCAATCTTCTTGCCGGTCAAGGCGCAAAAGAGCAAGGTGCCGACCCCGCCATGTCCGACGAAAAGCACGTCCCCCCCGACGCCATCGCTTAGACACAGTTCGACTTCAGACACGATCCGCCGCTGGGCGTCATGTGCGGTTTCCCACCCCAGGATACTTAGGGACGGATTGGCGAAGAACGCATCGGCGACTTTCTCGAATTCCTCCGGCGGCAGGAAGCCAGTGGAACTGCGATCATTCTCATGCATCAGCGGGCGAATTTCCAGGCTGACCCCGAGGGCCGTCGCAAGCGGGCCAGCCGTCTCCAGCGCCTTTCTTTCAGCGCTGCTGATGACCCTTTTCGTCGCGGAAAGTGACCCCAGCTGTTTGGCAAGGGCGGTCACGCGGGCAGTCCCGACACTGTTCAGCGGCCAGTCGGTGATTTCCCTTGAAGGGTCGATCAGGACCTGCGGATGCGTCAGGTAGCGAACAGTCTTAGTCATCATCGCCTTCGTCAAAAGAAGCCTGATGGTCTGCAATGTAGCCGAGACCGGCGATCCACCAAAGGGCTGCAACCCTCCGAGGGTGTAGCAGATACAGCACGAAGCCCCCTGAAACAGAAAAGGCCCCGCGTCGCCGCAGGGCCTTTCCCTAGTCTTGGACCGGACCGATCAGGCCAGAGCGGCCTTGGCTTGGCCGGCGATGGCGTTGAACGCCTCGGGCTCGTGAACGGCGAGGTCGGCGAGGACCTTGCGGTCAACCTCGATGCCGGCTTTCGACAGGCCGTTGATCAGACGCGAGTAGGTCATTTCGGCGTCGAACAGGCGAACGGCAGCGTTGATCCGCTGGATCCACAGCGCGCGGAACTGGCGCTTGCGGACCTTGCGGTCGCGGGTGGCGTACTGCTGGGCCTTGTCGACGGCCTGAGTGGCGGTGCGGAAGTTCGTGGAGCGGGCGGCGTAGTAGCCAGCCGCAGCCTTGATGACCTTCTTGTGACGGGCGTGCGTCACCTTGCCGGATTTAACGCGGGACATCTGGTGCTCTCCTTACCGGTCGTAGGGCATGTATTTCTTGACGATCTTCGCATCGCTGTCGTTCAGGATCATGGTCCCGGCCGAGTTGCGGACGAATTTCGCCGTGCGTTTGATCATGCCGTGGCGCTTGCCGGCAGGACCGGCCTTCACCCGACCGGAGGCCGTGAAGCTGAAACGCTTCTTCGCCGCCGACTTGGTCTTCATCTTGGGCATTTCCATCTCCGTGGTTTCAGGCACGACTCGGCATGCCACTGTGGCCGGCCGTGCGGGTAATCGAGCGGTTCCTATAGGGGGAGGCCGGTCAAGGTGCAAGGGGCAACGTCAGTCGAAGAAACCGATGAGGACGTTGATCATTACGCCGGGCACCTCCCGGAAGGCGTAGCCGCCGGGATGGGTGGTCAGGGCGTAGAGGATCAACGCCCCCGCCCCGATGAACAGGATGGCCCCCAGCCGCGGGGCGCGGCTTTCGACCCAGGCCGACAGCAAGGACGGGACCGACAGGACCAGAAGCAGGATGCCAACGGTCAGTGCGAGATCAGTATCCATGACGCCCCGCCATTACGCCCAAGCACGCGAAGCCTACTCGGGGTCGACGCGCGAGATCAACCGTTCGTCGCAAGGCGCCACACGCAGGATGTTGGTGGTGCCCTTGACGTTGAAGGGCACGCCTGCGGTGACGACGATCTGGTCTTCCTCGGTCGCGAAGCCGTCGGCCCGTGCGGCACTGACTGCGGCCAGAACAGCGCCCTTGAAGCGGTCCTGCGGCGGGGTGATGACGCAGTGCGCCCCCCAGGTCAGCGCCATCCGGCGGGCTGTGGACATCAGCGGAGTCAGGGCGATGATCGGGACATGCGGGCGTTCGCGGGCGACGAGGCTGGCCGTCGTCCCGGTCTGGCTGAAGCAGCAGATCGCCTTGATGTTCGTCGCCTCGGCAATTTCGCGGGCAGCGGCGACGATGCCGTCGGCCACCGATTCGCGGCGGACCTGACGGCTGGCCTCGATCACCGAGCGGAAGGTCGGGTCCTTCTCGACGCTCATCGCGACGTCGTTCATCGTGCGGACCGCCTCGACCGGGTATTTTCCCGCGGCGGATTCGGCCGACAGCATGACGGCGTCCGCGCCTTCGTAGATGGCGGTGGCGACGTCCGAGACCTCGGCCCGGGTGGGCACGGGCGATTCGATCATCGATTCCAGCATTTGCGTCGCGACGATCACCGGCTTGGCCGCAGCACGCGCGCCACGCACCAGGCGCTTCTGGATCGGCGGGACCGAAGTGACGGGCAGTTCCACGCCAAGGTCACCGCGCGCCACCATGATCCCGTCCGAGACCTGGAGGATCGCATCATATGCCTTTACGGCGGCGGGTTTCTCGATCTTGGACAGGATGGCGGCACGGCCCTTGGCCAGGGTCCGCGCTTCGATCACGTCCTCGGGACGCTGGACAAAGGACAGGGCCAGCCAGTCCACGCCGAGCTCGCAGACGAATTCCAGATCGCCCCGGTCCTTTTCGGACAGCGCCGCCACCGGCAGCACGACATCGGGGACGTTCACGCCCTTGCGGTTGGAAATCGTCCCGCCGACGACCACGGTGCAATCGGCGAAGTCCTTGCCGCAGGCATTGACATGCAGGCGGATCTTGCCGTCGTTCACCAGAAGCGAGGTGCCGGGTTCCAGTGCCGCGAATATTTCGGGGTGTGGCAGGTTCACACGATGGACGTCGCCGGGCACGCTGGACAGGTCCATGCGGAAGGCCGCGCCCTCGACCAGTTCCTCGGCGCCGTTGGCAAAGACGCCCACGCGCAGCTTCGGGCCCTGCAGGTCGGCCAGGATGCCGATCGGGCGGCCAAGGTCCTTTTCGACCTGGCGGATGATTGCGTGGCGCTTGGCGATATCCTCGTGGACGCCGTGGCTCATGTTCAGGCGGAACACATCGGCCCCCGCCTCGAACAAGGCGCGGATCATCTCGTAGCTGCTGGATGCCGGGCCAAGCGTGGCCACAATCTTCACGTTGCGGTGACGGCGCATCGCCATCCTCCTGCTGATAAATTCCGGTTCATGTGGGCCGAGGGCCTTATGGCGCAACTCTGGACATCCCGCAACGCTTTCCCGCCGCTCTTCGCTGCCTTTCAGTTGCTCATCGCTGGCGTCCCGCGAAGAACGACCTTAAGGGAGGGATGAGCAGCCACGAGAGAATTGCCTTGGCCTTCAGGATCGATGGAGAGCACCGGCCCGGCCGCTGGCTGGTGACCTGCGACCACGCGTCGAACCGGGTGCCGGACTGGGTGAACGGCGGCGATCTGGGCATCCCGGCCGAGGACATGGCGCGCCATATCGCCTGGGACGTGGGCGCGGCGGGGGTTGCATCGGCGCTGGGGAGGTTGCTGGACAGCCCGGCGATCCTGTCGGATTTCAGCCGCCTGGTCATCGACCCGAACCGGGGCGAGGACGACCCGACCCTGGTGATGAAGCTGTATGATGGCACCATCATCCCGGCCAACCGTCATGCGGGACCGGAGGAGGTCGAGCGGCGGCTGGACCGGCTTTATCGCCCCTATCACGCGGCCTATGCCCGCCTTGCGGCGCTGAGGCCGGACCGGGTGATCGTCGCGGTCCATTCCTTCACCCCCTGCCTGCGGGGGCGGGCCTTGCGGCCCTGGCATGTCGGGGTGCTGTATTCCCATGTGGACGAACGCTTTTCGAAGCCGCTGATCGCGCGCCTGCAGGCCGAGACCGACCTGTGCATCGGCGACAACGAGCCCTATTCGGGCCACCTGCCCGGCGACGCGATCGACCGGCACGCCTTGCGTCTGGGGCGGCACAACACACTTATAGAAGTAAGGAACGACCTGATCGCCACACCCGCCGAGCAGGAGCATTGGGCGACGCGGCTGGCGGGGATCCTGACCGAAGTGCTGGAGGACCTGTGATGGACGACGCAACCCGGACTGAACTGGAAGCCGCGGCCTTCCGCGCGCTGGTGCACCACCTGATGGTCAAGCGACCCGAGGTGCAGAACATCGACCTGATGAACCTGGGCGGGTTCTGCCGCAACTGCCTGAGCCGCTGGTATCGGGAGGCCGCAGCCGAGCGCGGCATCGAGATGACCAAGGACCAGGCGCGCGAGGTGGTCTACGGGATGCCCTATGCCGATTGGGTGGCCCGGAACCAGACCGAGGCGGATGCGGGCAAGGAGGCGGCGTTCCAGAAGGCGTTTGCCGAAAACGTCGGCAAGACCGACTGACACCGCATTTGTGATCGGGGGTCGAATCGCGCCCGGGAGCCGTTTCTGCTAGGGTGCGGGTATGCTTCTGGATTCCCGCCACCAGTATTCCCGCGCTGAACGTCTGAGCGATGCCATCGTGCACGCCCTGGGGATCGGTGCGGCGCTGATCGCGGTGCCGGTCCTGATCGCGCTTGCGGTAATCCTGCGCGGCGATGCACCTGCCGTCGCCTCGACCACCATCTACGGACTGGCGCTGCTGACGATGCTGGTCTTCTCGGCGCTGTTCCATCTGACGACGCGGCCCCGCCTGCGGCGGGTGTTCCGCAGTCTGGACCACACCGCGATTCTGTGCCTGATCGCTGCGACCCATACACCGTTCGTTCTGTTGTCAGGGGCCGACGCGACGGGGCTTCTGGTCGCGCTCTGGGTCGCGGCCCTTGCTGGGGCCGGCCTGCGCGCCTTTGCGCCTGACCGGCTGAAACTGGTGGCCATCGCTCTGGCGCTTGGGATGGGCTGGGCCGGGCTGATTGGCGGGGGTGCGCTCTTTGCGCTTCTATCGACCCCGGTGATGGTGCTGATTACCTTTGGCGGCGTGCTTTACACGGTGGGAGTGGGATTCTGTGTCTGGGAGCGGCTGCCGTTCCACTACACGATCTGGCATCTGTGCGTGCTTGCCGCGAGTGCGGTTTTCTATGCCGCCGTCACGGTGCAACTGGTGCAGTCGGCGTGAAGTCTGACGCGGGCGTAGGGTGGGCGATCCGCCCACCCTCCCCACTCTAGCGCAAAAGCCACAGGGCAACCCCAAGCCTCTCAGCGGGCAGGGTTTTTTGTGGACCTCTCGCGCGTGACTGGCTATCGTTCGTGCAAACGGGGCGGATAGACCCTGCGATTGAGGCAGTAATGGCGTTTCCTGAGCGGTTTTCGAACCTGCCGGACTATGCGTTTCCGCGTCTGCGGAAGCTTCTGGACGCACATCCTCCGGGTGGTGCGCCCATCGCCATGACCATCGGCGAGCCGCGTCACGCGATGCCGGATTTTGTCGGGCCGATCCTTGCCGCCAACCTGTCGGGCTTCGCCGTCTACCCGCCGAACGACGGCACACCCGAGCTTCTGGCGGCCATCGCGGGCTGGATCGCCCGGCGCTATGGGGTGGCGGTGGCCGAGGACCGGCTGATGGTGCTGAACGGCACCCGCGAGGGCCTTTTCAACGCCTGCATCGCCCTGTGTCCCGAACAGAAGAACGGCCAGAAGCCGGTCGTGCTGATGCCGAACCCGTTCTATCAGGTCTATGCGGTGGCCGCGCTGACCGTCGGGGCCGATCCGGTCTATGTTCCCGCCACCGCCGCCAATGGCTTCCTGCCCGATTATGGCAGCCTGCCCAGGGACGTGCTGGACCGGGTGGCAGTGGCCTATATCTGCTCGCCGGCCAATCCGCAGGGGGCGGTGGCGTCGAAGGAGTATCTGGCGGACCTGCTGGTTTTGGCCGAGAAGCACGACTTCAAGGTGCTGGCCGACGAGTGCTATTCCGAGATCTGGCGCGAAACGCCGCCTTCTGGTCTCTTGCAGGTCGCGGCGCAGCAGGGCGCGGACCCGGAGCGAGCGGTGGTCTTCCATTCGCTGTCCAAGCGGTCGAACCTGCCCGGCTTGCGGTCGGGCTTCGTCGCGGCCGGACCGCAGTCGATGCTGCGTATCCGGCAGTTGCGCGCCTTTGCGGGTGCGCCGCTGCCCCTGCCCCTGCAACGGGTGGCCGAGGCATGCTGGCAGGACGAGGCGCATGTGACGGCGTCCCGCGCGCAGTATCAGCAGAAGTTCCGCGATGCAGACCAGATTTTCGCAGGGGTGCAGGGCTATCAGGCGCCGGAGGGTGGGTTCTTCCTGTGGCTGCCGGTCGAGGATGGCGAGGCGGCGGCTTTGAAATTGTGGCGCGAGACGGGGGTGCGGGTTCTGCCCGGCGGCTACCTCTCGCGCGATGCGGGGGGCCAGACCGGAGTGGCCAACCCCGGCAAGGGATATATCCGGGTGGCGCTGGTCGCTGCTCAAGAAGAAACGCAGCGCGGGCTGACTTTGCTGCGCGACTGCATCTACGGGTGAGTGAGGGACGAATGGCTTCGTATCAGGCACGGCAGCGCGATCCGCTTCTGGACCAGGGCACACAGGCGATGCTGGAACGCCGGGGGCGCGAGCTTCTGGGGCTGGTTCTGCTGCTGGCAGCGCTGGGGTTCACGCTGATGCTGTGGAGCTACTCGCCCGAGGACCCGGGCTGGATGGTGGCGACCGAGGAACCGGCGCAGAACATGTTCGGGCGGTTCGGGGCGGCCGTCGCCTCGACCCTGATCATCCTGATCGGCAAGGGCGCCTGGACGATCCCGCTGATCTTCGCGGCCTGGGGCCTGCGCTTCATGGCCCACCGGGGCGGCGAGCGGGCCATCGGTCGCGTCGTGTTCGCCGTGATCGCAGTGGCCTTCGCAGCGGTTCACTGCGCGACGCTGGTGCCGGGGAACGACTGGACCCACACTTTCGGCCTTGGTGGCCTGTTTGGCGATACGGTCACGGGGTCGCTTCTGGGCATGATCCCGGGAAGCGCGGGCTTCGGGCTGAAATTCCTGTCGCTGCTGACCTTCGGCGGCCTGATCGCGATGATGCTGTTCGTCACCGGGTTCGACATGGACGAGCTTAGGACGATCCAGCGCTTCCTTCTTCTGGGGTCGATCCTGGGCTACTCCGCGCTGCGGCAGGCGCTGGGAAGCGGGGCGCGCGGCGCGTTGAGCGGGGCCGCGGCCTTGCAGGACCGGGCGCGGACGCGGTCGGCCAACATCACTGCGGCACGGGGGTATGAGCCTCCGGCGGCGATGGGGCGCGATGTGCCCGTCTCGCGTCGGGTCATGCCGCCGGTCACGGGGGCAATGGCGCCCGAACCGCTGCGGGCGGCACCTGCGCGGGCGATGCCGGCCTCATTGCGGTCCGAGCCGCGTCCTGCGCCGGAGCCCGAATATGCCCCCGCCCCCGTCAAGGAGAAGCTGGGTCTCTTGGAGCGTCTGCGTCGCAAGGCCCAGCCCGAGCCGGAACTGATCGAGGTCGAGCCGACCTGGGACGCCGCAATGCCGCAGGAGGACCGGATCAAGGCGCGGATTTCCGATGTGATCCGCACCCGCGTGATGCGGACGCCGGACTTCCCGGTCGCCCCGCCGCCACTGCCGACAGCCGCGCGTGTGGAACCGCCGGTGATGCGGCCGAAGGGACCCGTGGTGCTGATGGCCGACACGCGGCCCCTGCCCCGGACCACCCCGCCCGCGGCTGTTCCTGCCTGGGAGCCGGAGGTCGAGGAAGATGAACCGCTCGCCTATACCGAGGCAGCGGCCTGGGATGATCAGGACGATCTTGCCGATTATCCGCTGGACGATCTGGAGGACGAACTGCCCCCCGCCCGTCCGATGGTCTTTGCGCCCGATCGCAAGGCCGTGGTGCAGCATGCGGTGAAGAAGGCGGCCCCATCCCGGCAGGCGATGGCGGAAAGCCAGCCCGCGCTGCGATTCGACGAACCGGCGCAGGTCTATGAGCTGCCGCCGCTGAACCTGCTGACCGCCCCGGTCAAGGTGCAGGGCAATCAGCTGTCGGACGAGGCGCTGGAAGAAAACGCACGGATGCTGGAAAGCGTCCTGGACGACTATGGCGTCAAGGGCGAGATCACGGCGGTCCGCCCCGGCCCGGTCGTGACGATGTACGAACTGGAACCCGCGCCGGGCCTGAAGGCCAGCCGCGTGATCGGGCTGGCCGATGACATCGCGCGGTCGATGTCGGCGCTTTCCGCCCGTGTCTCCACCGTGCCTGGCCGGTCGGTCATCGGGATCGAACTCCCGAACGCCCACCGCGAGAAGGTGGTCCTGCGCGAGATCCTGTCCGCCCGCGACTTTGGCGACAGCCATCTGCGGCTGCCATTGGCACTGGGCAAGGACATCGGCGGCGAGCCTGTCGTGGCGAACCTGGCTAAGATGCCGCACCTGCTGATCGCCGGGACCACGGGGTCGGGGAAGTCGGTTGCGATCAACACGATGATCCTGAGCCTTCTTTACAAGCTGACGCCCGAGGAATGTCGGTTGATCATGATCGACCCGAAGATGCTGGAACTTTCCGTCTATGACGGCATCCCGCATCTTCTGTCCCCTGTCGTCACTGACCCGAAAAAGGCCGTCGTGGCCCTGAAATGGGTCGTCAGCGAGATGGAGGAACGGTATCGCAAGATGTCCAAGATGGGCGTGCGCAACATCGAGGGCTACAACGGCCGCGTGCGTGAGGCGCTGTCGAAGAACGAGATGTTCAAGCGCACGATCCAGACCGGCTTCGACGAAGAAACCGGCGATCCGGTCTTCGAGACCGAAGAATTCGCCCCCGTCACACTGCCCTATATCGTCGTCATCGTCGACGAGATGGCCGACCTGATGATGGTGGCGGGGAAAGAGATCGAAGCCTGCATCCAGCGCCTGGCGCAGATGGCGCGGGCCAGCGGCATCCACCTGATCATGGCGACGCAGCGGCCCTCGGTCGACGTCATCACCGGCACGATCAAGGC
This sequence comes from Tabrizicola sp., assembly GCF_030694085.1. Lineage (GTDB taxonomy): Bacteria > Pseudomonadota > Alphaproteobacteria > Rhodobacterales > Rhodobacteraceae > Tabrizicola. Next base: position 167,096 of record NZ_JAUXZE010000046.1, read on the forward strand.
GAACTTCCCGACGCGGATTTCCTTCCAGGTGACGTCTAAGATCGACTCGCGGACCATCCTGGGCGAACAGGGGGCGGAGCAGCTTCTGGGCGCGGGCGACATGCTTTACATGGGCAATGGCGCGAAGATCACCCGTATCCACGGGCCGTTCGTCAGCGATGAGGAAGTCGAAGAGATCGTCAACCACCTGAAATCCTTCGGGCCGCCGGTCTACATGTCGGGCGTCGTCGAAGGGCCGGAGGACGAGCGTGACAACGAGATCGACGCCGTGCTGGGCCTGAACTCGGAGGGCGATGACACGCTGTACGACCAAGCCGTGGCCATCGTGGCGCGGGACCGCAAGTGCTCGACCAGCTACATCCAGCGGAAGCTGGGCATCGGCTACAACAAGGCCGCGCGTCTGGTCGAACAGATGGAAGAGGAAGGCGTGGTCACGCGCGCCAACCACGTCGGCAAGCGCGAGATCCTGGTCGAGGAACGCTAAGACGCCCAATCGTTAAGCGCGACAAGGGCCCTGCCGGAGGATTCCGGTGGGGCCTTAAGCATTTAGGCACTTCGGACTCAATCGTGCCTCAATCCAGCCGCAATCCAACCACAACCTCAGGTTGTAAATCGTGTCCGGTTTTCGCCACAGAATCGACATGGTGCTGCAGTGGGGCCGGAAGTTGCGTCTTGGGGTAAGGGGGCCCCTGGAACATGGCATTTGACACGTCCGATACGCTGAACCGCTCGGACCTGAGCGACGAGCTTCTGCCCGGCACCTCGCTGTTTCATGGCCAGTACCGCATCGTCCGCTACATCAACAGCGGCGGGTTCGGGATCACCTATCTGGCCAAGGACAGCCTGGACCGCGAGGTGGTGATCAAGGAGTGTTTCTCGTCGACCTTCTGCCGCCGGACGGAAACGCGGGTCCGGGCGCGGTCGCTGTCCACGCGCGACCACATGCGGCGGATCGTCAAAAGCTTCCTGAACGAGGCGCGAAGCCTGGCCAGCCTGAAGCACCCCAACATCGTCGGCGTGCATCAGGTCTTCGAGGACAATGACACTGCGTATATGGCGATGGACTATATCCGGGGCCATGATCTTCTGGAGATCGTGGACGAGAAGAAGGCGACTCTGACCCCCGACCAGATCGTGACCATCGCCGGCAAGCTGGTCTCGGCCATCGGCTATATCCACGGGCGGGGGCTCTTGCATTGTGACATCTCGCCCGACAACATCTTCGTCACCCCGGAGGGCGAGCCGATCCTGATCGACTTTGGCGCGGCGCGGCGCAGTGCGGCGGGCGAGGCGCGGAAGTTTTCGGGCCTGAGCGTGGTGAAGGACGGCTATTCCCCGCACGAGCTTTACGCGGGGGGCGGAAACTCGGGACCGTGGAGCGACATCTACTCGTTGGCTGCGTCTCTGTACCACGCGATCAGCGGCACGGCGCCAGAGAACTGCCAGTCGCGGCTGTCGGCGAAGGCAGAAAAACGGCCCGATCCCTGCCGTCCTCTGGCGGGGCGGGTCGCGGGCTATCCGGTGGGGTTTCTGGAAAGCATCGACCGGGCGATGGCGGTGATACCTGCTGCCCGCTTCCAGAGAGCCGAGGAGTGGCAGCGCGTCCTTCCCCAGCCCGAGCCAAAGGACCGCAAGGTGGTGCTGCTGCGCCGGCTGGTGCCGATGGGCGCCGCCGGTGAGGGTCCGGCCCGCGCCGTGATCCCGGAAGCGCGTCCTGCGCCACTTCCCGTCCGCCCGCGCCGCACCTTCCTGCGCGGGAACGAGGCCGACATTTCGGGTCTGCGTCGGGTCAGCGGGTTTGTCGGTGCCTGGTTGGTCGACAGTGCGACCGGGCACGTGCTGGCAGCCGAGCAGGAGGAGGGGCTGCACGACCATGAGGCCACAATGGCCGCAGCGATCGGTCTGGGCCGGGCGCACCTGCGGGCGATGGAACTGGTCGACGACAGTGTCGAGGATATCCTGGTCACGCTGGGCCATAGCGTGCTTCTGATCCGCCCCCTGGCGCAGTCCCCGAAGGCTTTTCTCTGCGTCACGATGGACGCGGAAACCGCAAATCCCGGTCTGGCCCGGGTTCAGCTGCGGCGGATTGCGCAGACGATCCGGTTATAACCGTCAGGACAGCTCCAGCTGATTGCGTCGGGTGCCGTGCGTCGCCACATCAAGGATCTGTGCCAGAACGACGCTGACCACGACGGAAAAGAGCGCAAGCTCGATATAGGTGATCCGAAGCGATTGCCCGATAATGATCGCCAGCGGGTGCGACACGATGATCCAGGTCGACATCCGACCACACCAGTCCGAAGTCTGCGTGGCGGACAGGTGGATCGACATGCAGAGCAGGGCGAGCGCAGTTCCGACAAGGATTGTGATGTTGTCCGGCGCAGGGCGTCCAAGAAAGAGGATCGCCGAACTGAACAGCAGTGTCACGACCGCCAGACGCCACCCCCAGGCAAAGAAGGCGATCCCGACAAGGATCGGAATGATGCCGAAGCTCCACATGCCAAAGGGCACGGCCTCGGGGGTTCCCTTGACTGCCATGAGCAGCGCCACCAAGAGCGCGGCACCAAGCGAGGCGAGCGGGTGCTGGAACCAGGGCGCAAGGACCGCGGCGAGGAAGGCGAAGGGCAGGATCCAGAGGTGATACCAGGTGCCGGTCAGCAGCATGTAGTCTTCCCACCAGGCGAAGGGCGGGGCGTTGATCTTCAGCGTGAATGCCGTCTGGACGACAGCAAAGATCAGCGACCAGACCAGGAAGGGCAGCAGAAGCCGCCGCGCCTTGGCTGCGATGGTGCCCGTGGTGGGCAGAGTAAGGATGACAAGCAGAAATGGCACGGATAGATAGGCAACCCGGTTGCCGGGCGCCTGTGTGAAGAACCACACCAGGCCGAGCGCCGCAGCGAACCGGCCATAGTCGATAAGTCCGTTCCGCTCTGCCGTCACGCTGCATTCCCCGCTGCCGACGCATGACGCCAGTGTGCGCCGAAGTTGCGTTTCAATCCAGTGGGTAATGCGGCTCGCCACATCAGGGAGGCCGCCCCGCGCGATGCAACCATTGGTTACGCCGGGAGGCCCTGTCGGATTACGCCGGAACCGGCATCCCCGCCTGCGGACGCTGGCCCTTCCAGCCGTCGCGCTGGTAGCGGGCGTAGCCAAGGTCGGCGGCCTCGATCTCGGCCCGGCGACCGCTGACGATATCGGCCAGCACCCGGCCCGAGCCCGCCGCCATCGTCCAGCCCAGCGTGCCGTGCCCGGTGTTCAGGAACAGGTTCTGGATCGGCGAGCGGCCGACGATCGGGGTGCCATCGGGCGTCATCGGGCGCAGGCCACTCCAGAATTTCGCCTGGGACTGATCGCCTGCCCCGCCGAAAAGGTCCTCGACCGAATGGGTCAGGGTGGCCTGGCGCTTGGGGCTTAGGCCGGTGTCGAAGCCGGCAATCTCGGCCATGCCGCCAACGCGGATGCGGTCGCCAAGTCGGGTGATGGCGATCTTGTGCGTCTCGTCCATGACCGTCGAGACCGGCGCGCGGGCCGCGTCCACGATCGGGACGGTGATCGAGTACCCCTTGACGGGGTAGACGGGCAGGTTGATCCCGAAGTCCTTGACCAGCATCGGCGAATAGGAGCCCAGCGCAACGACGAAGGCATCCGCCGTGACGCGGCCCTGGGAGGTGTGGACTGCGGTGATCCGGCCCATCGACGCCTCAAGCCGGTCGATGGAGACACCGTGGCGGAAGGTGACGCCCAGAGTGCGCGCCATGTCGGCAAGCGATTGGGTGAACTTGAAGCAGTCGCCGGTCTCATCGCCCGGAAGCCGCAGTCCACCCGCGATCTTGTGCTTGGCCGAAGCCAGACCCGGCTCGGCTGCGACGCAGGCGTCGGCATCCAGCACCTCGAACCGGACGCCGTCGGCCTTCAGGACCGCGATGTCCTTTTCGGCCGCCGCCACCTGCTTTTCGGTCCGAAAAAGTTGCAGCGTGCCTTGGGTGCGTTCGTCGTAGGAAATCCCGGTTTCGGACCGCAGCTCCATCAGGCAATCCCGCGAGTATTCCGCGAGCCGCACCATGCGGGACTTGTTGACGGCATAGGCGTCGGAGGTGCAATTCATCAGCATCCGCGCCATCCAGGACAGCTTCGTCCAGTCCATGCGGGGCTGAATGATCAGCGGCGCGTGTTCCATGAACAACCACTTCAGCGCCTTCATCGGGATGCCGGGGGCAGCCCAGGGTGAGGAATAACCGGGACTGATCTCGCCCGCATTGGCGAAGGACGTCTCAAGCGCCGCGGCTGGCTGGCGGTCGATCACCGTGACCTCATGTCCGGCCTTGGCCAGATACCAGGCCGAAGTCACCCCGATCACGCCCGCGCCCAGCACCACGACCTTCATCCGACCCATCCCGTTCCAGAGTTGCCAATGTCGAACAAGATACCGCGCAGCAAGCGGGAATTCTTGGTGATTATGCCCGGCTATAGCTTCATGGATCGACGTTTCTGCGCAATACTGCCAGTATCAAGCAATAATCTTCTGCATCAATGCGGATACCCCGCTGTTATTGCGCTTTGGCGGAGTGCATCACCTGGCGCAGCGACAGAGGGCCCATGCAGGTGAGGATGCTTTTCCATCATCTCTCGCTTGCGGTGATACGCCGCCAGTCGGCGAAATCTCCGCCAAACGGCGGCCTTTTCATAGAGGCGACAGGTCACTCGATCATGGGCAGCAGGGCATCCAGGGACTTCTTGGCGTCGCCGTAGAACATCCGGGTATTCTCCTTGAAGAAGAGCGGGTTCTCGATCCCGGAATACCCC
>NZ_JAUXZE010000051.1 GCF_030694085.1 Tabrizicola sp.
GAGTTGGAGGGGGAGTTCATGTCGGGGTGTCCTTCTGCGGTTGAGAGCAGAGGCATCATGATTATGCCAAGTGGAGATCCCGAAATGAAACATCATATCAACGACATGAAGCGTCGCGCTCTGCATAACGCGGACGCGGCATATTACGTCTTATCCGGAGTTCCGGATAAGACGTATTCCCGCGGGGTGATGTCGACGCGGATGTCGTTCCATTCGTCGGTGGGGATGTCCGAGAGACGGCGTTCCATCAGCGCCTCGCCGGTCGAGACGATCTGGATGACGGCCGCATGGCCTGCGGCCAGATCGGCCTCGATGGCGGCGATCAGCGTGGGGGTTTTTATCGAGGTGAGCAGATGGCCGAAGAAGCGCTGCTTGGCGGACTCGAAAGCTGAGCGTGCGGCGGACTTGGCCTGCCGGTTCAGCGTGCTGCTGTCGCCCGTGATGTTGGCGGCCTCCATCGCGGCGGTGAGGTTGTTGTGGATGATGGCGAAGGCCCCGGCATAGGCATCGTAGATGCCGCGCTGCTCGGGGGTCAGCGCATGTTCGAGCATCTCGTATTCGACGCCATCGTAGGAGAGGGACCGGGCAGTATAGAGGCCGAGGGACCGCAGGTCGCGGGCCAGCACCTCCATAGCTGCGACGCCGCCAGCCTCGATGGCCTCGACAAATTCGGCGCGGGTGGCGAACGGAAAGTCCTCGCCACCCCAGAGGCCGAGCCGCTGCGCATAGGCCAGGTTGTGCACCGTCGTGGCTCCCGTGGCAGAGACGTAGACCACGCGGGCATTGGGCAGTTTGTGCTGGAGGCGCAGACCTGCCCTGCCCTGCTGCGAGGCCTCGGTATCGCCGCGCTCGCCCTTGGACCCTGCGGCATTGGCCATGGCATGGCTTTCGTCAAACAGGATCACCCCGTCGAAATCCGCCCCGAGCCAGTCGACGATCTGGTCGACGCGGGATTTCTTGGCCCCGCGTTCTTCGAAGCGCAGCGTCGCATAGGTGGTGAAGAGGATGCCCTCGGAGAGCGGGATGTCGCGGCCTTGCGAAAAGCGCGACAGCGGGGTGACGAGCAGGCGTTCCTGGCCAAGCGCCGACCAGTCGCGTTGTGCATCCTCCAGCAGCTTGTCGCTTTTGGAAATCCAGAGCGCCTTGCGGCGACCCTGGGACCAGTTGTCGAGCAGGATCCCGGCCGACTGGCGGCCTTTGCCAGCACCGGTGCCATCGCCCAGGAAGAAACCACGGCGGAAGCGGACAGCGTCCGCGGCATCGTCGGGTGCGGCCGAGACCATGTCGCCGGCTTCATCTACACTCCACGACCCCGCGAGATACGCGCCATGCGCTTCGCCCGCGTAGATGACGGTCTCAAGCTGCGCGTCGGAGAGCAGGCCGTCGCGCAGGACGGCGCTTGGCAGCTTGGGGCGGTAGGAAGGTTTCGGGGGCGCGACCGAGGCCATGGCGGCTGACTGCACCAGCTTGGTCGGGTGCGGGGCCGCGCCAGGGATGTCGATGGCCTGCAGGCGGAAGGTCTCGTAGATCGCGTCCGACAGGCGCGCAGCGCCTAGGTCGTCGGCCGTCTCGCGCAGGGCGTAGGCGAGGTCCTCGGCATCCGGCGTGGTGACATGGGCATCCGTCTTGGCCGACGCCGTTGACCGCTGGGGTCGAGCGGCAGGGCCGAAGGAACGAACCGGAACTCCCCGGAAAGAGGAAGAGGAGTGGAATTGGGCGACAGTGCCCGCATCGAACTCGAGGCGTGGCGGGACCTCGGCCGCAATACGGGCGAGGAGCTGTGCAGGGTCTGAAGACATCGGCTGGCTAAGATCAGCGGTGATGCCACCCGGCTCGCCGAGACGGCACTTGTCGAAGACCGAAATTCGCGTCTCGAAGCTGGTGCCGTGCTTGGCGAAAGCAGCGCCCGACACAGCGCCGGTGAACACCAGATGGGCCGTCTCGGTGAGACGGCCGAAGGTCTCAGCCCAAGCAGGCGCATCCGGTGCGAAACCGGCGCCGGTGATGGTGACCAGACGACCGCCGGGGGCGAGCCGGGCAAGCGCCGAGCGGAGGTGGCGCGCTGTCGCCTCGGTCGTCCGGCCATCGACATTCGCCACAACCGAAAACGGCGGGTTCATCAGGACGACGCTCGGGCGGACGCCAGCGTCCAGGTGATCGTCGATTTGCGCGGCATCGAAGATGGTGACGGGCCGCCCCGGAAAGAGGTGGCGCAGAAGATCGGCGCGCGTGTCTGCCAACTCGTTCAACGCAAGGCTGCCGCCCGCGATCTCAGCGAGGATCGCGAGAAGCCCGGTCCCGGCGGAAGGCTCGAGGACGATGTCACGCGGGGTAATCTGTGCGGCGGCCGAGGCCGCAAGCGCCATGGGCAGCGGCGTCGAGAATTGCTGGAAGCGCTCCATCTCCTCCGAGCGGCGGGTGTGCGTGGGCAAGAGGCCCGCCACCTTGGCAAGGATCGGTAGCAGCGCGGCAGGCGAGCCGGCCCGGGCCAGAAGTGCACGGCCGAACTTCCGCAGGAAAAGGACCAGCGCCACCTCGCCCGCCTCATAATAGGCGAGCTTCCAGTTCCAGGCGCCGTCGGCATCGGAGCCGCCGAAGGCACGCTCCATCTCGAGGCGCAGACGCAGCGCGTCGATCTGGAAGCCCTGGGCGAGATCGGGCTGCAGGGCTTCGGCAACGGCGAGGATCGCGGGAGCCAGATCAAGAGGCTGGACAGGCGGGAGGCGCAACGGGTGCGAGATAGGTCATCGGGAAGCTCCGGAATGAGGGACAGGATCAGGCCCGGACACCCTCTCTCGGGCACCTTCAGGCCTGATCTTCCCCCGCCCATCTCTTCCTCTCGAACCGACGCGTCCCAAAGGCTCAGCTTGATTTTGTTCCTGTTATGTTCTATATTGAGGACCAAGCCAGCAAGGGGGTTCCCGATGGACACCACCACGCACGCCCTGCCCGCGACGCCCAAGCAGATCGCCTATGCGCGCACGCTTGCGTTGCGCAACCAGACCCTTCTGCCTTGGGAGGCTCAGCAAGATCGCCGGTCGTTGAGTGCCTGGATCGAGGCGCAGGCCCAGCTGAAGCCGGTGTTGGACATGGACCGGCTGCCGACCTCAAAGCAGGTGGCCTTCGCGGAGAAACTCGCCCGGATCAAACGGCGCGCCGTCCCGGATGAGTGCTTTCGAGACAAGGGGCTGATGTCGAAATGGATCGACGGCAACAAGTGAGGACGGCATCAGCTGGCTCCGGCCTTCCGGAGCTTTTGCCATACCGTGGCTTGGCAAACCGAGCGTAGTTGCCAACGTATAGGTTGGCAGATTAGCGCTTCGGGACATCAGCCTCGGTCAAACTCTTGTCCGAAGGACCAAGGCCTGGTCCCGACGGCACGCCGGGAGGTACACCGCTGCGACCTTCGGCAACCACCGCAAGTCGTAGTCGTCTCCCGACCAAGCGTCTTCAGATCTTCCTCCACTTGGGGCTAGCCCCTCAGTTCTTTGGAAATGGTGATATTGGGCTGGAAAAGCATCCTCATCAAAGAAGACCGTGGATATCTCTTTGAAGATATGTCACTTTAGGTGTCATGGGCGCCGCAAGGTCACAGAATCTGAGGAAACTGCTCGATGCCGTACCCGCCGGGTACCTGGTCGATGCCGCATGGCTCGTCTCCCACGGCATCGCCTATGAGAGCTTCCGTGACTATGTGAAGCGCGGCTGGCTGGACCGGATCACCCGAGGCGTCTTCCGCCGCCCCCTGCCCGGCACCGCAGCCATGCCGACATCGAACAGCATCGACTGGAAGACCTGCATCCTTTCCACGCAGCGCATCATGGGTCATGACCTGCATGTCGGCGGCACCACGGCGCTCCGCGAACAGGGACATGCCCACTATCTGCGCCTCGGGGAAAGCGCTCCAGTCTGGGTCTATGGGGACAGTATCCCCAATTGGCTGGCGAAACTGCCGATGGATGCCCCGATAAGAACCCGCCCCCGATCCTTGTTTGCCGACCCGAAACTGGGCTTGATCGAGGGCAAAACGACCGGCCAGCCATGGGACTGGGGTCTCACGATGTCGACGCCGGAGCGCGCTATTCTGGAGGCCATGGACGAGTTGCCTGACCATGAAAGCTTCCACACGCTCGACATGGTTTTCCAGAGCCTGACAACCCTGCGCCCGAAACTGATTGCCGACCTCCTGCAGGCCTGCCGTAAGATCAAGGTCAGGCGCCTTTTCTTCGTCTTCGCTGACCGCCACGACCATCCTTGGCGTAAGCGGATCGGCCCGCAGACATTTGATCTCGGCAGCGGCGACCGAGCCTTGGTCCGAGGTGGCAAGATCCACCCGCGCTATCGGATCATGGTGCCGGAAGATTTCGTGAAACCGGAGGCCGACAGTGGCGCGTGAGACCTATGAAGCCAAAGTCGCGCTCCTGGTGCGCGTCCTGCCTCATGTCGCGGGCGAAATAGCAAAACCGCTGAACTCAGTCCTTGGTTGGAAGCCCGGTGTCTCGCTGAAATGACCTCGTTTTCGCCCGACGAAAGGCTGAGCGCAGGGCGTCCGTAGGTGAGGGCGGAAAGTCCAAAGCTTCGAAGAACGCCTGATGGTCACATGGCTTCAAGTTCGTGACGTCCGCGCCGTTGTCGTTTGCCGGTTTCATCTGTTCGGACCCCAAAAAAGCGCATGCGCCGTCACTCGTCAGCCAACGGCCGTAATCGAGTAGTGCGGTGTCCCATCCCAAACAAGATCCCAAGACGCGCCCGGGCGGACGTTCTGGATGGCGTGGGGCTCGAAGCAGACGAGGCAATTCCCGCCTGGCGCAGGAGCCCGGACAGAGGGGTAGATCAGGCCCCGCGATCCAGTCCGACGCAGATGTTGGGCCAGGCTTTGGCCCTCGGGATATCCGACAGCCGCATCCCGATGCAGTGCGGGATGACCCGGCTCGTCGGTCATGTCGTCGAAGACGCCGATGAAATCCGCCAGCAATTCCACATAGCGAGCGCTGTCATGGAAGCTGCCGGTAAAGCCGAGTTCACGTGTGCGGTGCCAGGCCACTTCGCTGACGGACACCATCACATCCCATGCGCAATACCACGCGCCGCGCTCCTCGGTATTGAAGCGGTTTCCGCCGGCGCGGGTGTAGGTGAAGGCGGCGTTGACATGGCTGTCGCCGTAGATGCGCAGATCTCGACTGCGGCGCTGCCAGGCCAGCTCGCGCGGGTCCAGATGCGGGTTGCGGCCACGTTCCGCCTGAAGACGGCCGCTGGTCAGGCCCTCGATTTCGGCCAAAATCTCCATCTCGTCATCGGTATCGACGAGACCCCGCAAGGACGGTGGCTTGTGGTAGGTGGCGGGCAGAAGACGAACGAGGCCACGATCGGAAATCTCAGTCTGTTTCATGCCCCGCCACGCAACGCATCAAGATAGGTCCGCACGGCAAGGATCTGCGGCAAGCCACCTTCGATGGCGGTGTCGACCGGACGGCTGCCCCCGAACAGCGGACCAGTGTTCGGTCGGGTGAACCAGCTCCGCGCAAGCGGTTCGGAGAAATAAAGTTCAAGCGACTTGTAGATGCCGATCACCGCACTGAGCCGCAACAATTGGTCCTTGGTCAGTTCTCCTGCAAAGTCCGGCTTCTTGGCACGCTTCCACGTGCTCACCGTCATGTCGGCAAGGCTAGCCGCTTCGTTCAGGTTGAGGCCCCAGGCATCGGCCACGCGCGCATAGGCCTTCAACGCGACGGCGTTGATCTGTGCGGGTTCCCGGATTTTTTCAGCAACGTACATGGCGTCCTCCATTGGCCTCAATATAGATCATATGGTCTAATTGTAAAGATCAAATGAGCCGCGCGGACTCTCACCCAAACCGCCGCCCGGCTTCGGTGAAAGTGTACTCGTTCAAGATGATCCCCTCCTCTATGGCCGCGTCCGAGGTCAGGTGGTCGTATTCAGCCTGAAGCTAGCGGTAGAGCCAGCGGGCCAGATCACGCAGCGCCTCGGTCACGATCTCCTCGGCGTCTTCGGTCGGCGGCTGCCAGGTCGGGCTGTCCCGCGTGACGTCAACGGCCATGGTGTATTCGTGGTAGTAGCGGCCGCGGTGGCTGACCTTGGCAGCGAGCTGGTAGAAGTTACGCCGCTGGATGGCCTGCAGCCGGTCGGCGATGCCGTGCAGCGTCGCGTCGCTCGGGGCGTAGTCCCGGATGCGCGCGGCCGCGCCCTTGGCGTGGCTGAGATACCCTTCGAACCAGGCCTTATGCGGTGCTCTGCATAACGCCTGTTATGCCGAGCGACGGATTATGCGGAGCGGTCAGGTCATCACGCTGTAAACGCGAGGGATTTTCGACAATCCGCTCCGCATAATTCCGCACGGGTTCAGGTCAGCGTGTTTTTCCTTCCGGTCATCAGCATCGCAA
>NZ_JAUXZE010000053.1 GCF_030694085.1 Tabrizicola sp.
ATGCCGCACAAAAGGCCTGATAGAAGACCGCACTCGATCACACCTCAGGAAGCGTCAAAAGCAACTTGCATCACGGGCGGCAACCATAGAAGGGGGCGCGGATCTGGCCGCCTGAGCCCTGACATGGCGTGAGGGGCCTGCTCATGCGCGGGCCTCTCACCGACCACAACCCCGTCCCGCGATGTCGCGGGGCGCCCAAGGATCCATCCTCCAAGACGGAGGTCTTCAACCAAGAGCCTTCCCGGGAAGCTGGCGGCGTTAAAAGCACCAGCGGGACAACAGGCTCCTGACGTTGGGGCACCATCCCCCGCTCGCCATTCCCTTCCTTGCCCCGAGTCCCGTCTTCGAGATCAACCCGCGAGGGGTCGGACTACGGGCGAGCCCGTGCCGCCGGGTGGATTCGGGCGAGCCGAACGCACCCGGTGATGTCAGCCAGTCTTCGGGCCTGCGGGGTCCTGTCGCGCGGGGGATGGTCCCCCGCCTCCCAGACAGGAGCCAAACAGATGTCCCGTAAAGATGCTCACGCTTTCGCCGCCTCCCTCGCCGCTACGCTCATGGTTTCGATCGTGGTCTTCCAGGCAGGGGATGGAACCTTCGGCGCCGTCCCCGCCGATGAAATCGACGGCGACGAGGTTGTGATCGTCTCGGAATACGATCCTTTCGGGTGAGGCTTCGGCCTCACTTCCCGAGGGCCTGGGCGCAGCGCAGGTGCGCCTTGGACCGTTCGTCGGCTATACCGACTTACGAAATCGGATTGAGTGGCATGGCCACTGGAAGGCGGTCACCCGCGGACCAGGCCGCGAATGACCGCAGCCGGTATTAGTACGTCTCGACGATGCCGCTGTATTCACCGCGCAGCTGGATGGTCATCGTGATCGGGGTGCTATCACGGTTGCGCCAGAACCAGCCATGGTCCCCGGCAAAGGGGGCTTCGATGCTGCCCGCGCCTTCGGTTTTACCGGCGCCACGTTCATAATCGACGGACTCACCGCCGCTATGGGCATGCAGGTCAAAGTTGACCCGGCCGCCCGTCGCGGTCCACGCATATTCGGCCACATCTCCCGCTTCCATCGTCATCTTGATTTCTGCGGTGGCCCCGGGTTCGAGGGTGAAGGTGACTTCGTCCCGCCAAGCGACCTGAGCCTCCTGCGCGTGGGCCGTGCCGACAAACAAGCCGAAGACGGCGTCAAGAACGCTTGAGGACTGATCCCGGGCACGCTGCTCGTCCAGCAGGCGATCTGCCTCGGCCTCTGCGGCCAGCTGAACCTTGATCTCGCCCATCTCGGTCAGACCGAGAACGCGGCCGATCCCGGTCGGGTCGATCGCATATTCTGCGGGCAGATAGACGGTGACCGTAATCACCACAGCCCCGATCGCCGCGAACACGGTTGACCGGAACAGTTGCGCCTGGGTTGGCAGATCTTCGAGGTTTGGTTTGGGTGCGTTGTTCATTTTACTCTCCAATGTCCAAAATTCAGGTTGAGGCAAAGTAGCCAGCGACTTGAATGCCGGTCAGCCAAAGTCCGAGACCGATCATGATCACATTCGCGACCGTGGCCTGACGCATGAAGTTCGGGCTGCGCCGCCAGTAGCCCATGACGATCAGGATGACGGCCAGGGCGAGTAACTGGCCCACTTCGACGCCCACGTTGAACGCCAAGAGGTTGGCCAGCAGCCCATCTTGCGGGATGTTGTAGTCCAGGATCTTGGATGCCAGACCCGTGCCATGCAGCAGCCCGAATATCAGCGTGGCCGCTTTGGTGTTGGGCTGGACCCCGAACCATTTCTGGTAGGCTCCGAGGTTGTCGAGTGCCTTGTAGACGACCGAAAGCCCGATGATCGCGTCGATGATGTAGGCGTTGATGCCCCAGCCATACCAGACGCCCAGAAGCATCGTGACCGAATGGCCAACAGCGAAGATGCTGACGTAGATGGCCACGTCCTTCATCTTGTAGAGGAAGAAGACGACGCCTAGCAGAAACAGGATGTGGTCATATCCGGTCACCATGTGCTTGGCGCCGAGATAAATGAAGGGGATGATATGGACCCCCCAGATCTCCTGGATGTAGCCCGCGTCACCAGCGGTGACGTTATGAGCAAGGGCTTGAGCGACGCTCGAGGCGTAAAGCGCAAGCACCATGAGGATGAGGGCTGTAGCGCGGCAAGATGCCAGCGCGCGCAAGCCCGATGAAGTCGAACGCATGAAGATAACTCCGTTATTGATGGTGTTTGACGATGCCCGCTGCGCGTTTCACGCAGCGGCTGGTCAGACACGCGGAGGTCGTTCAATCCGGAAAATGCGGTGCGGACCCGACTGTGACGCCCGCAGGCGCCAGGCATCTTGTGCGTCGGGCCAGATACCGCCGCTGGCGGCCATGACTGCAAGAGCCGGGCTGTGGTCGTGATCGACGGCGTCGTGGCTATGTCCGTGCAAGGCCGCAAGCAGGTCTTCCTGAAACCCGTGGCTGTGGCCGTGATCGGCAATCATCTGGGCGTGCTCGTTCAGAGTCTCGGCGATGCGCGGGACATGGGACAGGCTAGGCAGGATCGACCAACCAAACAGCGACAGGCACAGAAGTGCCGTCATGATCCGCCCTGCGAGTGTCTGTCCAGTCCGCGTCACGAAAGCCTGCCCGAAACTTGTGCGGCACGCGTGCGGTGCCGTCTTGTTCTATCCTCCCCTGGGGGATAGCGTGCTTTTATGTCAGAACCGCACCTCCATGCAACCCACCCTGCCCTGATCGCCCGGCTGAAACGCGCCGACGGGCATCTGCGCGCGGTGATCGAGATGATCGAGGCTGGAAAGCCCTGCCTTGAAATCGCACAGCAACTCCACGCTGTGGAAAAGGCCGTGGTGAATGCCAAGCGCGCGCTGATCCACGATCACATGGATCATTGCCTCGATACCGAACATTCGGAGCAGGACCGCGCGGACCTCAAGACCATCGCCCGGTATCTGTAGCGCCATGCTCAGCACCCTGCGCAACCCCACCTTCCGCCATCTCTTTGCCGCCCAGCTGGTCGCCCTGCTGGGGACGGGGTTGGCGACGGTGGCACTCGGGCTTTTGGCCTGGCAACTGGCCGGTGACAATGCGGGCGCGGTGCTGGGCACGGCGCTGGCGATCAAGATGGTGGCCTATGTGACGCTGGCCCCGGTGGCGGCGGCGATTGCCGAACGCTTGCCGCGCCGGGCGTTCCTTGTGGCGCTGGACCTGATCCGGGCGGGTGTGATCGCCTGTCTGCCCTTCGTCGATCAGGTCTGGCAGGTCTATGTCCTGATCTTCGCGCTGCAGGCGGCCTCGGCCGGGTTCACACCCGCGTTTCAGGCGGTGATCCCCGACGTGCTGAAGGACGAGGAAGACTATACCAATGCCCTTTCGCTGTTGCGGCTGGCTGAAGATCTCGAACAACTGGCTTCGCCAATCCTTGCGGCCTTGCTGATGACGGTGGTCAGCTTTCCGGTGCTGTTCGCGGGCACGGTCGCGGGCTTCGTCGCCTCAGCCCTGTTGGTGGTGACCGCGCGGCTGCCCGAACGAACACGGGCCGAGAACAGCCATTTCTGGGCCGATGTGACCAAGGGCATCCGCATCTACACGGCCACCCCCCGCCTGCGCGGGCTGATGGTGATGGAGGCCGCCGTCGCAGCTGCGGGCGCGATGGTCTATGTGAACACAGTCGTACTGGTAAAGGCCCGGCTAGGCTTGGGCGAAGAAGCCGTGGCGCTCGCATTTGCTGGCTTTGGCGCGGGCTCGATGCTGGCCGCCTTCCTTTTGCCGCGCATCCTCACCCGGCTGGACGATCGCCCGGTGATGATCGGCGGCGCGGCCCTGATGGTCGCGGGCGTGGCGCTCGTGCCGATGGTCGGCAGCCTTGCCAGCCTCATCGCGCTCTGGGCCGTGATCGGCTTCGGCTTTTCGCTGACCCAGACGCCCATCGGGCGCATCATCAACCGCTCGGCGCGCGAGGCCGACCGGGGTGCCGTCTTTGCCGCACAGTTCGCCCTATCGCACGCTTGCTGGCTTGTGACCTACCCCCTTGCTGGCTGGATCGGCGCCAGTGCCGGGCTTTCGGCGGCAGCCATCATGCTTGCTGTCATCGGTGCTGCGGGCGTGGTGGCGGTGTTGCGCCTTTGGCCGGCACAGAATCAGTCTGTCCTGCCACACGTCCACCCGGACTTGCCACCGGATCACCCGCATCTGGCCGAACACGGGCCGCAACACGCCCACGCTGTCGTCATCGATGACCTGCACCGCCGCTGGCCAAAGGCCGCCTGACGCTATGACCATTCGACATCAGAAAGTGTCCGATGCCATGAACGCCATCCTCCTATCCCGCCGCGCTGCCTTGATCGGCCTGATCGCCACTCTCGGTGCCGTACTGCGCCCCCAAACCGGGGTTGCATCGCCGACAGCGATCCGCGTCGCCAAGGATCCCAATTGCGGTTGCTGTGACGCCTGGATCGACATCCTTGAAGCCGACGGCTTTGCCGCCACCGTCGATCTGCTCGACTACGACGCGCTGCAGGCCCACAAGGCAGCCAGCGGCATCCCGGCCGCGATGGTCTCCTGCCACACCGCGCAGATCGACGGCTATGTGATCGAAGGCCATGTGCCGCCCGCGGACATTCGTCGCTTGCTGGCCGAGCGCCCCGATGCCATCGGCCTGTCCGTGCCGGGTATGCCCTATGGCTCTCCGGGCATGGGGCCGGAGAGTGCGCGCGAGGCCTACGTCGTCCACCTGATCCGCAGGGATGGCACGACCGAGGTTTTCGCCACTTACGACGCGGCGTGACTGCGGTCAGGTCAGACCGACCAGATGCAGCGTCAGGCCGAGTGCTGCCGCCCCGGCCAGAACAGTGGCCATGCCCAGCTTCAGTCGGAACACCGCGACCAGTGCCAAAATCGACAAGGCCGCCGCAGCCCAATCCAACGTGGCCATCACAGGCAGTTCCAGCGACAGCGGTCCGGCATCGACCCGAACGACCTCGCGCCAGATGACGTGGACGGCGAACCAGATGGCAAGGTTCAGGATCACCCCCACCACCGCCGCTGTGACCGCCGACAGGGCCGCCGAGAGCGCCCGGTTTGACCGCAGCCGTTCCATGAACGGCGCGCCGAGGAAGATCCAGGCAAAGCACGGCGCAAAGGTGACCCAAGTCGCCAAGAGCCCACCAAGCGTCCCCGCAAGTAGCGGCGCGGCCCAGCCCGCCTCGCGGAAGCTGCCCATGAAGCCCACGAACTGCAGCACCATGATGAGCGGCCCGGGCGTGGTTTCCGCCATGCCCAGGCCGTCCAGCATCTCGCCCGGTTGCAGCCAGCCATAGGTGCCGACCGCCTCTTGCGCGACCCAGGCGAGCACCGCATAGGCCCCGCCAAAGGTGAGCACGGCGAGTTTCGAGAAGAACGTGGCGATGTCGGTGAACACGCTGCCGGGGGCCAACAGGACCAGAGCCGCGACAGGGGCCAGCCACAGGATCAGTGCCACTGCCCCGGCCCGGAAGGCGCCGATGCGCTTTACGCCGGTCAAGTCCCCATGTTCCTCGCCCAGCAGGGTGGCCGCATCTGCGACAGGGGTCTGACCGACCGATCCGTGCCCGCCGCCCCCATGGAACGCCGCCAATCCTGCCTTGGCCCCAGTCCAGCCAATCAGCGCCGCCACGGCGACGATCAGCGGAAAGGGCGCGCCGAAGGCAAAGATCACCAAGAAAGACGCCGCCGCGATAGTCTGCATCGCAGGGTTCTTCAGCGCGCGCTTGCCGACCCGGACCACCGCCTGCAACACGATCGCGAGCACTGCGGCCTTCAGCCCGAAGAACAGCGCCGAGACGAACCCCACATCGCCCCAGATTGCATAGATCCAGGACAGCGCCATAATCGCCACGACACCGGGCAGGATGAACAAGAGCCCCGCCACTAGCGCACCGCGCACGCCGTGCATCAGCCAGCCGATATAGGTGGCCAATTGCTGCGCCTCCGGTCCCGGCAAAAGCATGCAGAAGTTCAGCGCATGCAGGAACCGCCCGTCGCCCAGCCATCGTTTCTCCTCGACCAGGATGCGGTGCATCACCGCGATCTGCCCCGCAGGCCCGCCAAAGGACAGCGCCGCGATGCGCGCCCAGACCTTCGCCGCTTCGGCCAGTGTCGGAAAACCTTGTGGCACGCTCATTTGGACTTTCCGCTGTTCGTTGGCCAATTGTGCTGTTCGTCAGTGGCATCGCGGGCCCACCGATAGAAGGCGTCGTAAAGGGCAATCCCCGCCTCGAGCTGTGCCAGATCATCGGAATACATCCTCGACAGGCCCAAGGATGCCGCCAGAAGCCCTGCGGATTCCGGCGCGAGGTCAAGTCGCGCGGTATCGGCCCCGCGCACGATCAGGGCCAGCCGCTCCAGCGCCGGGGTCGAGAGGCCGAACTCCGACAGAAGGACATCGAAGGTGCAAAGATCGGCCCGGTGGCTCCAGAACACGCCTTCGATGTCATAGGGCATGGCGCCAAAGCGTTCAGCCACGCCTTCCACCTCTGCCGGTGCCACAAACAGGAACACGGCGCGTGGGTCGATAAACCGCCGGATCAGCCAGGGGCAGGCGATTCGGTCGATCTTGGGTCGCGACCGCGTGACCCAAAGCGACCGGCCCTGTCCATCTCGCGCGGTGATCTTTGCAGGGTCGATCAGGGGCAGGCCCGCGGCCAGCCAAGCCGCCTGACCGCCAAGCAGGTATTCCGCCTGCACCCCCTCCTGCCTGAGCCAAGCCGCTGAGCCCTGGCTTAGGCGGTGACCTTCGGCGCATACCACGACCACCGGGCCTGAGAGATCTGCAGCGATGGCCGCCAGACGCTCCGGCGTCAGGTCGGTCTCGGCCAGTGCGCGTGCACCGGGCAGAAGGCGCGGGTCGGTCGCGCGGATTGCGTCACGCCGTACATCAAGGAGGGTGGGGGCTTTCGGAGTGCCCAACAGGCGGGCAAGCTGGTCGCAGGAAATGGCATCAGGCGCAGGCATCTGCGTTCCTCCTCGGGAAAGGTCAACGGGATTGGAACGCGATCTTCAGCTGGCGCCTCGTGGGGAGATCGCAGATCCCCATAACTTTCTTGTCGCGGTATCAAACCGCGTTGTCAACGCTGCCAGAAATGCTTTTAAGAATGCGATCCCGCCGAAAGGGATTGTGCTGATGGCGCAGGTTGATTGATGGCCAATGCGCTCGCGGTCGGCGCACTTCCTTCGCACCATCAACTGATGGTCAAGTCCTCCGCCGTCTTCCCAGCGGCCAACGCCTCCACGAACCACTGCGGCTTGCGGCCACGACCGGACCAGGTGAGCGCCGGGTTCTCGGGGTGCCGGTATTTCGCCGCTGCCGGTGCACGGGAGGATTTCGTCTCGGTGCCGACAAGCTCGGCCAGAGAGTAGCCTAGATCTCGGGCGAGAGCTTCTACCTTGGTGCGGGCTTCCGCCTTCTGCCGATCCTCGAACGTGGAGATCGCCTTGGCGACGTCCTTCTGCATTTTCTTCAGCTCGCTGAGCGACAGTGCCTCGAGATCGTAATCAGCCATTGATGCGGTCCGTGTCCTGAATGTCCCGGTATCGATAGCCTGTCGATGCAGGGTGCCGCAACTCCCGGAAGGCTGGGGCAGGGGTGGCAGAGGCTGGTGATTGCCGTTTTCGCCGCCAGTGGAGTGCTGGGCAGGGGTCAGGCAGTCCCGATTGGCAAGGTGACAGGGTCTGGCATGGGCTCCCCGCGCATCTCTGTCTCCAGTTCCATCCCTTCGACGGACAATCCCCTAATCCCGTTCGGGCTCCTGCGCGCAACCCCGCGTCAGTCCGGGCCGTGTTGCCCCTTTGGGGCTGCCCGCTCCACCCCGGTCCTCTGGGGGTTTCCGGCGTCCGTTCCGTCCACCGTGCACGCGTCACCCGACGGGCTTTTTCCGGGTCTTGTCGAAGGGACGGTCCCGAAGACAGGACACAGAAGGAAGCTTACCATGCAGA
>NZ_JAUXZE010000054.1 GCF_030694085.1 Tabrizicola sp.
GGCTCTCCGATCAGGAGGTTCAGCGTCTGCTCTCCAATCTCGACATCCAGACCTTCTCGACCCGGGACGAAGAGGAGGTCGCTGGCTACGCTCAGGTCATGGACACAGTCTTCGCCTCGTGGCGCGACATCGATGTGACCGAGAACCATATCCGCCAGTTACACCGGGACCTCCTGCGGCACAGCAGCAAAGACCAGCGACATAGGGGGGCCTGGAAGACCGCGCCAAACTCGATCGCAGCTTTCGACGAGGCAGGGCGGCAACTTGGCGTGGTGTTTGAGACCGCCAGCCCCTTTGACACGCCGGGCCGCATTGCTGAACTGATCGACTGGTACAACGCCGCCACCCAGGACCATGATCTGCATCCGCTTCTACTGATCGGAATCTTCGTCGTGGTATTTCTCGAAATCCATCCGTTCCAGGACGGCAACGGCCGTCTCAGCCGGATCCTGACCACCTTGCTGCTTTTGCGCTCAGGCTATGCCTATGTCCCGTACTCATCCCTCGAAAGCGTGATCGAGCAAAGCAAAGAGGCCTATTACCTGGCACTTCGGCAGACCCAGGGGACGATCAGGTCCGACACTCCGGACTGGGGTCCCTGGCTCGGCTTCTTCCTGTCTGCACTACAGCGCCAGATGATTCGATTGCGCGCAAAAGTTGAGCGTGAACGGCTGTTGATGGGCAGCCTGCCGGAAGTTTCCGCGCAGCTTCTCGACCTCGTGCGCGATCATGGTCGCCTGACAATCGGCGACGCCGAGCGCCTGACCGGCCAGAATCGCAACACGCTGAAGCAGCACTTCCGCACACTTGTCGCGGATGGCCACCTAAGCCTGAACGGGGCCGGGAGGGGGGCCTGGTATTCACTCCGATAATTTTGATTATGTAATTTACTGGTCGCCACTGGGCATCCCACGAACAGCTCGCATAGACCCGAGAGATGTCGATCCGCAGGGCGAACAGGACAAGAAAAAAGCTACCTCTTGGAGGTCTCGGACCTGCTCGCCTCAACAGAGGCTTTGCGCTCTGAAGACAGCAGCCCGCGCACTACGATCCTGTAAGTAGGTTCGGTATCGAGAGAGAAGACCTTCGTTGTCTGCTCCTTCCTCGATCAGCTTTTCGGTTTCTGCAAGAGCAAGCTCGTATGTAAGGCAGCCAGACCCGTCTCCCGCCAATTGGTCGGCCAAGCGTCGCTCTATCTCCACCTTTACCGCCGCGGGAAGAACTCCCCGGGCTTCAGAATACACCAGGCGCAAGCCAAACCACCGCAGGCGTTCGTCCTCTAAGCCTTGCACGATCGCAAGACGATCCGGCCATGAAGCTTGGTGAAAATCACTCATGCGCCTCTCGTCATCCGGCCCTGGAAAACCGTTGTAGATCCGCTCCTCGAGATGAGGCGACAGCGGAAAAGGCTCTCGGGTGGCAATATATGCAGCGACAAGGCGCGCACATAATTGTGGGTCCGACTTTACGCGCCGGGCCTGGCTTTCGATATGATCGATGGCCCCACCATCCAACATGTGTTCAGGAGCATCGAAGAATGCTGTCAGCGATGGAGCTGAGTTGACCCTGAAGTGACGGATAGGACTGGGCTTCTGCGACAGATGGGCCTGCAGTTCGAGGTCGCCCATCGCGGCAAGCTGGCCCACGTCCTTGTTGAGGTTGAGGCAAATCCTGCCGTTGGCTTGGTTGGGGTCGACACCAATACAGACGACAGGAGCATGATAAGCTCGACCGCCGAAGAACTCAGTCAACACGAAGCCATCTTCGGCATCGACGAAGTCCGCAACTGCCGCTTTGTTCGAAAAGCGAACGAACCGCTGCCATAACTCCGGAGACCGCTCATATACTAGTCGGCACAACTCGACCGTCGCAAGCACGTCCGACATGGCATCGTGTGCCTGGGCGTGTGCGACACCATTCGCAGCCGCCAGATGATGCAAACGGAATGTCCGCCGTCCTTCTTCTGTGACTGGAACGACAAGCTGTGCAGGAGATACGGCATCAGCGGCCATCACCAAACTGAGTGCGTCGGCTCGGCCGTTGCGGTGGTTGCTCGTCAAGTAAGCTGAATACAGACACTGGAAAAGTGCCTGACGCAGCATCTCTTCGTCAAAGCGAATGGAGTTGAAACCTACAAAGATGGATGGGCTCCACGACATCAAGGTCCGCCGAATGTCTCCTACCATCGCGTAGTGCGTCGGCAGGCTGGCGTCAGTCAGCCGTTCTATCGGCAGTCCGTTCGTGCGCATCGCCGAAGGATGGGGAAGAACGTGAGGCTGGAGGCGCGAGCGCGACTCGAAACGCGCCACCTCCCTCAAGTTCGCATCGGTGCGAACAGCTGCGAAATGGATAATCTGATCGAAGCCGCGCTTGAGCCCCGTCGTCTCAGTATCGAAAAAAACGAAGCTCATGGACGCGTTACAAACTAGCTAACCGAAAACGCATTGCGGCCGTGCTTACTCTGAACCGACGCGCCAAGACCTCGATCGCCGACTCGTCCTCAAGGTCGACACCCCCGCCTTCCAACGCGTCGGCGAGCAGGTAACCAGGGATCAAGAGTTCCGAAGCAAAGGCGTTGGCATCGATTTCCATCGGATCCGTACCAAGTGCCGAGACATTATCCCGAAAGAGGACGCGGATACCCTTATCGACATGCACGGCTTGGCTGATCTCAGTAGCATGAAGAATGTGGTGGGCCAACTCGTGGGCAGCCGAAAACCGCTGGCGGTTCGGATGGTGCAGCGCGTTCACCCCGATTATGCCTACACCGTCCTTGATGTACGCCATCCCCGAAAGATCTTCATCGAGAGGCGCATACTGAAGGACGATCTTTCGCGATTTGATTATTCGTTCCACCGGGACAGGTGGCGCAGAAACGCCAAACTCCTGCAGAATCAAACGCGCAGATCCGCGTGCACCTTCTGGATTGGAATTCGCCATAGTCAGACCCTTCCGCGTCGTGGTCGCAACGCAGATGCTATCAGATCGGCGACTTGAGCTTCAGCATTTTCAGACAACGTCTGCTTCGATAGCGCCTGATTGGAAAGCTTCATCTTTAGCCCCTCCCCTATGGTCTTCTGCGGTATCGGAGGCAGGAGCTCCGCCACTTTGGTGAAGTCGAGTGCGGCAGCAAGCGCATAAACGTGATGCAAGAGGATGTTCTGCCGGCCACTCTCGATGTTTGCAATCGAAGCGCGCGACATGTTCACCTTACTGGCCAGTTGCGCCTGCGTTAGGTCGAGCGCCTTCCTGCGGGCCGAAACCGCACTGCCAAAAGCCTTGTAAAGCAACTCGTCTCCCATGTGGTATGTTTGCGCTTTTTCCCGCCCAATGTCAACATCGCAAACAATGTGTGCTTATTGCAAACAGTGCTATGTGCATATAAATTGACAGAGAGGCCTGAATCGGGAATCTTTTGCCGTAGGGCATGGCGCCCACGGCGAGTCGGAGGACCACAATGTCGAAACGGATTCATGTAGTGCCCCACGGGTCGGGCTGGGCAACACGTCGCGAAGGTGCCACCCGCGTCGGATCGACCCACAACACGCAGGCGGATGCGACGCAGGCGGCACGAGGTACCGCAATTCGCGAAAACGGTGAGGTCATCATCCACCGTCCGGACGGTCGCATCCGGGATGCCAATTCCTACGGCAACGACCCCTTCCCGCCGAAAGGCTGACGGCACCGGACCGCTTTTTTGAGCGGTCCGGCTCGGCTGCGCGTTGAGGCGACTGCTATTTCAGAGAGGACAGATCGGGCAGATGGCGGAAAGTACGCAAGATCAGGGTGGTGAGCGGCCATATCGAGTGCTCAGCCTAGATGGTGGAGGGATGCGGGGCATCTATACGGCTGCATTTCTTGACCGCCTGACCGATCAGTTCGCGCGCATTCAAGGCAAAACGGCCCTTGATCTCGGCTGCGGCTTCGACTTGATCACTGGGACCAGCACCGGCGCGATTGTCGGCTGTGCATTGGCCGTTGGACGGCCGATGACTGAAGTTGTGGCACTTTATCGCGAGCACGGCACCAAGATTTTCCCGCATCGGATCAAGGGCAAACGCAGCGCAATCTACCGCGCGAGCCAGGGCAGCCGTTTCGTGCGTGAGGGTGACAAGGCACTACGTAAGGCCCTTCGCGGCGTGCTCGATGACGTCACCATGCTCGATGTGTTTGCGGGACGTGGCATTTCACTCGCGATTCCGACGGTGCTGATGAGCGAGCACCGGGCTTGGGTCTTCAAGAAGACGCCCAAGAGCGGGGTGCGCGACGATCTGTATCCGCTGGTCGACGTTTGCATGGCGACAAGCGCTGCGCCCATCTATCGCTCGCTGGCCGCCATTGATGATCCAAACTCGCCAGGCGGGCCCAAACAAGTGTTCGCCGATGGCGGGCTTTGGGCCAACAATCCGATCATGGTTGGACTCGTCGATGCACTGACGATTGCGCCACCCAATCGTCCGATCGAGATTTACTCACTCGGGACATGCCCGCGCCCCGAGGGTGACCACCTCGACGCAGAGAGTGCCCACCGTTCAATGCTTGACTGGTCGTTTGGCGCTGATGTCGCACCCCTCAGCATCTCGGCGCAAGAGTTCGCATTCGACCACATGGCGCGGCTTTTGGCTAACGCCATCAGCAGCTGCGGCCGTTCGATCCGGCGCGTACGCTTTCCCAACAAGCCGGTGCCGGCGAGCATGATGCCATACCTCGCCCTCGATGATACTCGGCCAGAGGCGATGGATCGTCTAGTCGGTCAGGCGCACACTGACGCCGATCTGACAAAAAGCGCTTGCGACGATCCAAACAGCGCGGAGGGGCGCATGATTAGCCGCCTCATGCACGACCTGCCGGCGATGCCGGCGACTGGCGCCGTCTGGCGTCGCTCCTCCACCTACAAAAAGGAAGGATAGGATGATGTTCGACTGCTCCAAAGATGTGCGTGCTTACCATAACCAGGACGTAACTCTGCCCAAGGCAGAACAGGATGCGATGCGCGACCGGCGCGATTCAAACCGGACTCGACTGCGGAACGGCTTAGAAAAGGCCGGCAGGCCCAAGCCGATCGAGTTCGTCAAACAGGGCAGCTACGCCATGAAGACGATGTGCCGCGATCCCGATAACGATTACGACATCGACGACGGCGTCTACTTCAATAAGAAAGATCTGGTCGGCGATCGTGGCGCCGAGATGACGTCCCTCCAGGCGCGCTGGATGGCGCGCGACGCGGTCGACGACGGCAAGTTCAAGCGAGCACCCGAGGTGCGGTCGAACTGCGTCCGCATCTTCTACGAGAAGGGCTATCATGTCGATCTGCCGGTCTACCGCCGCGTCGTCACTGACACTGTCTTCGGTGAGAAGGTGCATTACGAACTGGCGGCGAGCAGTGGCTGGAAGCGGTCCGACGCCCGCGATGTGTCGGATTGGTACGAGGACCAGCGCGCCGCTTCCGCCGACGGCACCCAGCTGCGCCGCATCAATCGCGACCTGAAGAAATACGCCCGCAGCCGCTATAGCTGGCGCGGTTCGATCTTGAGCGGCTTTGGAATTTCGGTCCTGACGACCGAAAAGTTTCTCGCGAACGACCGCGAGGATCGCGCGCTTTACGATACCATGGTTGCCATCCGTGATCGACTGAACTGGAACCTCGCCGTCGCCCATCCGGTGACCCCAGGCGACACCATCACCAGCGGGTTCGACGACGCTAAGGCGCGCTATTTCCGCGAGAAGCTGACGGAGGCGATCAACACGCTAAAGCCGCTCTTCGACGCCGACTGCACGCGAGAGAAGGCCCTTAAGTGCTGGGACAAGGTGTTCGCCACGACCTTCTTCAGCGAGCGCCTAGAGGAGGAGCAGCGAGCGTCTGTGGCCGCTCCAGCCGTCATCAGTTCCGCAGCCCTGCTGACCGCGACGGCGGCGGCAGCCGGCGCAGTCAGCAGTGCCGGCGGCGGCCGCCATGCCTAAGGACGTCCTGCAGCTTGGTTGGCGACAGGCAGCGCTTCGGCTCGAAGCGACCCTGCGCGAACGGGCGGGTCAGGCGCCCGAGCGCCTCGACCGCGCGACGATCTCCAGCGATTATCCGGGCCGTGACTGGATCGTCGCCGCCTGGCGGGTCAGCGTGGTGTTTTCAGACGGAGTAACCCGCCGAATCGACCTTGTGGCCGGCGCGCAGTTTCCTGCGACGCCGGTCAGAACCGCGCTGGTCGACCATCCCGAGCCCATGACCTGGCCGCACGTCGAGAGCGACGGCATCCTGTGCCTGTTACCGAACCTGGCCGAGTGGGATCCCGATGATCCCTCCGAGGTCGCGATGAATCTGCTAAACCGCTCGGTCCGGCTGGTCGAGGAGCTGCTGGGGGGCAGCATTGTCGAGCGCGACTTCCGCGAGGAGTTTGTGACCTACTGGGGTTACCGGGTGCATTCGCAGGGCGAAAACCTGTTCAGTCTGGTCGCGCCCGAGCCGCCCTCGCGCATGGTGCGTGTATGGCGCGGCAAGGGTCTCGAGGTCGCCGGAGAGGATGAGGACGCCATCGCGAATTGGGTGCGTCGCCGTTTCGGAGATAAGGGCCGGGTAAAGACCGAGCCGGCCGCGTTCCTTTGGCTCGACGCGCCGTTACTTCCGGCTGAATACCCCGAGAAGGGCGCCGATTTGTATCACTTGGCGGAACGGATCAGTGGCGATGCCAAAACACTTCTGGACAACGTGGCGAAGGGGGAGCCCGACGAAGTTCTGGCACTGCTCGGCGCTATTGGACGCGGGGGCGCTGCGTCGATTGGGGTAAAGGTGCTCAACCCAAAGCGGCGCAAAGACCGACCTCGCTCGCCCGACGCCCCCCTCTCCGTGGGGTTCCGGCCTGGGCACACGCCACAGCCACTGCTGCTGGGCCGCTTTTTCGACGCGAGTCCCGTCGTCAGGACCCTTGTGCAGCGCGCCGATGCCGACTGGGTGCATGGGCGAGGTCAGGATGCTCGCGCCCGCTGCTTGCTCGGTGCAACTGTTGTTGTGATCGGCTGCGGGTCAGTTGGCGCGCCGATCGCCTGCGCCCTCGCCCAGGCGGGCGTCGGTCGCCTCATCCTGGTCGATCCTGACAGGTTGACCTGGCCCAATGTCGGGCGTCATCCGCTCGGCGCGTCCGCCGTGGGCCGTAACAAGGCCAATGCCTTGGCCGAACGACTGCAGGCCGACTTCCCGCATCTTCACGTCGACTACCGCGCTTGCGATCTGGAGCACTTGGTCGCGCACAACACAGATCTGCTCGCAGCGGCCGATATGATCGTCGCTGCGACTGGAAACTGGGTCGCCGAGAGCGCGCTCAATCGCTGGCATGTTCAGAAAGGGCGTGGACGGCCCGTTGTATACGGGTGGACCGAGCCGCATGCCGTGGCTGGTCACGCTGTCGTAGTCGGCCAAGAGGGTGGCTGCCTGCAGTGTCACATCGGGCGGACTGGCGCGCCGGAATTCACGGCAGTGGAGTGGCCAAGTGGGAGTGACATCGCTCAAGAGGAGCCGGCTTGCGGCGCGCACTATCAGCCTTATGGGCCGGTGGAGCTAGCCTACGTGAACGCGATGATCGCGGAAGTCGCCCTGGAGTGCCTTCTCGCTCCGCCGGCGCAATCTTTCAGTCGCGTATTCGTCGCGTCGCCGCGCCGTATCGCGTCACTTGGCGGGCGGTTGACCGAAGGCTGGCGCTTCGCATCTGACGAAGCTAACGAGGGTGTTCGGACTGTCGATCGGCCCTGGCCACTTGCTTGGTGCGCCGCTTGCGGGCCAGGGTGTCTCCACGTAGTTGCCTAATGCTAAGCGGAATTTGAACCTCCCCAGTTTTCAGTCGATGTCTGCTATCGGGATTTGCGTCGGAATGGGCCGCGAAGCGGACCTCATTGTCGAAGCTCGGCAACGGCGACTTTAGGCCGGAAGTAACGACTCTTGGGCACTGTTTGGCCCGGCGATTTTTCCCCGCCGGGCCAGGTTGTTGGTCGGCTCAGAACGGGATCTCGTCGTCGCGATCGACCAGCTCGGGCGCATTGCCCTCGGCCGCTTTCGGGCGGCTGAGGAAGTCGATCTTCTCGGCGATGATCTCGCAACCGTAACGGTCGACGCCCGCCGCATCGGTCCACTTCGTGTAGTGGATGCGGCCCTGAACCAGGACCTTCATGCCCTTCTCGCAGTTCTCGGCGACCGACTTGCCGAGGCCGTTGAAGCAGGTGATGCGGTGCCATTCGGTGTCCATCACGCGGTAGCCGTGCTCGTCACGGACCGCGCGGCCTTCCGAGAGGCGGGGGCGCGAGGTGGCGAGGGTGAAGTGGGTGATCTTCGTGCCGCCTTGGGTCGTACGGGCTTCCGGGGCCTGACCGATGTTGCCGGCGAGGATGACGATGTTCTGCATGGTGGTTCTCCTGAGATTTCGCTGAAGGGACCATCCCTTCGACAAGACCCGGCAGAAGCCTGTCGGGAGACGTCCGCACGGCGGGGCCATGGACCAGCCGGAAACCCCCGAGGGCCCGGGGTGGCGCGGGCAGGACGCTTTGCGGCCAACACGGCCCGGGCAGGAGTTGGGGTTGCGGGCAGGAATCCGAACAGGCTTAGGGGATTGTCCGTCGAAGGGGAGGTGCCTCAGCCGTATCACAGGGGGAGAGACACCAAGCAGACACGCTCAGACCGATCTCCTCCGGCAATGTCAGGACCAGGGGGAAAGAACCCGGAAAGGGGGAGTGGGATCACCTAGCCCCCTACCTGAGCCCCCTGCCCCGCTCGTCTCTTGCCGCGCGGGCTCGGCACGATTACGCCTGCGGTATTGAATCAACCGGAGCACCCGATGCCTGATTTCAACCTGGCGGCCATGTCGCTCGCAGAACTGCGCGATTTGCAGAAGTCCGTGGCCAAGGCCATTTCCACCTTCGAAGCACGGCACAAGGCGGAGGCCCGCGAAAAGGTCGAGCTGCTCGCCAAGGACCTCGGCTTCACCCTCGCCGAACTGGCGGAACTGGGGGAACCGAAGCGCAAGCGGGCGCCCTCGACGAAGATCTACCGGCATCCGGAGAATCCGACCCTCACCTGGTCTGGCCGGGGACGCAAGCCGGGCTGGTTCGCCGCCCATGTCGATGCGGGCAAAAACCCGGACGAGCTGCTCGGCTGACTTGCGGGAATCGCTGTCCAATGGACCGCCTCGCCCCATCTGCTGTTTGCGAGGATCGCGAAGCCGACCCCGTGTAGCCGCAGTGTTCCCGTCGATCGAGCCGACCTAAAGGTGAAAGGCCCTGGCGGCGGCCGCCGCCACCCTCGTACGCCCGACGCAATGGGTGGGGAGTAGCCAGTGACAGTGCGGCTGGGCTTTTCCCGCTACCGGAAAGCGCAAGTCATCCCGAGTGGGGCTAGAAAAATTGTAATCTTCGTGCTACATATTTTGAAAATCTGTAGTGCGAAGGTGGCAAATGCCTACTCCACATACTCCTCCCGCGGCCGTGCGCCGCGCCCTTCGGAAGCTCGGCGCGGATATCCACGATGCCAGACGCCGTCGAAAGCTACCTATGGCGGTCGTCGCGGAGCGCGCCTTCACGTCCCGTTCGACCTTGCAAAGGGTCGAAGCCGGCGACACGAATGTTAGCATCGGCATCTATGCAGGAATACTTCAGGCTCTTGGCCTGCTTGAAGGTCTTGGTCAAGTTGCCGACATAAGCAACGACAGCGTCGGGCAGTCACTGGCGAGTGCCGATCTGCCAAAGCACATTCATCTCAAGCGGCCAACGAGGTCGTCCCGCGATGGCTGACTTCGAAGTCCATATTGATCTCCACGGTCGCACTCACCCGATCGGACTGGCGAGAAGCAACCGCGTTCGCGGCACAGAGACCATCCTTTTCGAGTATGACGGCGCTTGGCTTGAGGACGCCGAGCGCTTCTCACTCGAGCCCGCGCTTGCTCTCACGCGTGGCGCCTTCGCTCCTCCGGCAGGACTGGTGACCTTCGGATCCATCGGCGACTCCGCGCCAGATACGTGGGGCCGCCGCCTCATGCAGCGCGCTGAGCGACGCTTCGCCGACCGCGAGGGCCGCGCAGTCCGCACGCTCGCGGAAAGTGACTACCTGCTCGGGGTCGCAGACGAGACGCGGCTCGGCGCGTTACGGTTTCGCTGGGTCGGCGAAGAGGCCTTCCAAGCGCCGATCAGGGCCGGCGTGCCGGCCCTGATCGAGCTGGGCCGTCTGCTTCAGATCACCGAGCGGATTCTCCGGGACGAGGAAACGGACGAAGACCTTCAACTGATCTTCGCGCCCGGCTCCTCCCTAGGCGGTGCACGGCCGAAGGCCTCGGTCATCGACCAACATGGCCGTCTCTCCATCGCCAAGTTTCCGAAGGAGAGCGACGACTATAGCATGGAAACCTGGGAGGAGATCGCGCTGCGGCTGGCCGGCCAAGCCGGCATCGCCACCCCGCAACACGAACTTGTCGAAGTGGCCGGCAAGTCGGTGATGTTATCGCGACGCTTCGATCGCGATGGCGCGATCCGCATCCCGTTCCTGTCCGCAATGGCGATGATGGGCGCCAGGGACGGCGAGCGTGGCAGCTACCCCGAGATCGTCGATGCCCTGGCCCAGCATGGCGCGCAGGGAAAGACGGACGCCCACGCGCTCTATCGGCGCGTCGCCTTCAATGTGCTGATCTCCAATGTCGACGATCATCTGCGCAACCACGGCTTTCTCTGGCTCGGCAAGGCCGGGTGGTCGCTCTCGCCCGCCTATGACCTCAATCCGGTGCCCACCGATCTCAAGGCGCGTGTGCTGACGACGAACATCGACCTCGACGAGGGAACCTGCTCGCTCGATTTGCTCGAACAGGCGTCGGAATATTTCGCACTCACGCTGGCGCAAGCCCGAGCGATCATCAAAGAGGTCGCGACCGTGACCGCGACATGGCGCGAGACCGCGAATGCCGTCGGCGCCCGGTCGGCCGAGATCACCCGCATGGCCAGCGCCTTCGAGCATGACGATCTCACGCGGGCGCTGGCGCTATGACCAGGACCTTTTTTCATAGCTTCGATCCACCAGCCGCAAGCCCGGTATCCGGGGCCACAGTCGATCTGGAAGTCTCCGAGATCGAGGATGCCGGTATCCGGGAGGTGCTGCAGACGCCAGGCGCAGCCTATGGCGCCTGGTCGATACTCGATGCGCTGTTGACCCCGACCGGCGCAGGCACGCCGTTCGTGTTCAGGGAGCCGCTCGGTCAAGCACGGGAGGTCAAGGTCGCGCTCTCAGGCTTGTTTGGACGGTTCGTCGCGCGTGCCTACCTCGAGCGCTACTTCAACCTCTCGATCTTCGCCCATCTCGGCAGCCGCACGATCGACCTTGATCGCCGCCGTCAGGTCAAGATCACGCGCCTATCCCGCGGCGACCTGCCCGACTGGATCGCCTGCGCATCCGACCTGTCGTCGCTGACTGTCGCCGAAGCCAAGGGTTGCCACGATGTCGGCGGTCCCGCCAAAGCGCTGGACCGAGCATGGGCGCAGGCCCGGCGGATCGACGTCACCGCCCGAGGCCGCAAGGTCACGGTGAAGCGTATCGCGATCGCCACGCGCTGGGGAATGGCGACGGCCGGTCCAGCCGATGCCCGCCTTTCGGTTCGGGACCCGGTCGAGGAAGGCGAGCCGCATACCCAGGAGGAGAAGGACGCGCTCTTCATCGGCATGCTTCGGCTCCATATCGCCAATCTCATCAAACCGCTCGGGCATGCCGAACTAGCGGACGCGCTTCGCGGCCTCACACTGCAATCATTCCCACGAAGGCTCGAAGGTGAGACCCAGCGGGCGCGATCGCTGCTCGACACATCCCCGGTGCGGGATGTGGACAAGGCGAGCGCCGCCATGGACGGTCTGATCGGCGGCATCGTCACCCGCGCGGGACCGCTTAACGACGCCGGCGTTGAGCCTGCCGATCAAGAAGCACTCTCCCGCCTTAATCTCCGGCCAGTCTTTGTCGGGGTCGAGCACGAGCTCATTCGCGCTGCTATCGATGCCGAGCCGCAAGCCATTCGCAGCCGTCTCGCCGAAAAAGGGAGTCCGGACGAGTTTGCACGACCGGACCGTGCCGGCGGCTGGATCATTCCGCTTGGCCAAGAGCGGCGCATCATAGGCGGCATCTGAGACAACGACGGCGGAAGACAAGCATCATGGAAAACGGCCCGCCAGACCATGCGGGCAGGCTCGGGGCAGAAGACATGGACGCGCAGGAGAATGACCTCTCGAACGAAGCCGTAGCACTTGCCGACATTCTCAAATGGTCGGCGGATCTGCCCGCCTGGCAGCGCGATGCGCTCAGGCGGCTGTGCGGTCAGTCCAAGTTGGAGACTGCCGACATCACGGCGCTCGTCGCGATCTGCAAAGGCGCTGATGCCGGCAGTCCGCTCGATGCGAACCACGTCAGGGATCCTGCAGCCAGCCACGCCGTCGTCAGCCTCAACGCTCTCCATGGCCTCTCGCACGTCAATGCCCTTGCGCCTGGAGAGCGGCTGAGCTTCGGCAAATCCGGCCTCACCGTCATTTATGGCGATAATGGCGCCGGCAAGTCCGGCTACGCCCGGGTCCTCAAGCAGCTCTGCCGCGCGCGGTCGCCGAAAGGCGACGCGATCCTCCCCAACATCTATGCGGCCGGCTCGGGCACTCCCGCGGCCAGCATCGACTTCTTTATCGGCGCCCAGAAACGAAGCGCGTCATGGACCCAGGGTAGTCCGCCGGACGCCATGCTCTCCGCCGTGAGCGTGTTCGACTCGCGGACTGCCAACGTCCATGTCGAGAACACCAACGATCTCGCCTACACGCCGCTGCCGCTCCGCATCCTCGCGGGGCTGGCGCAGGCCTGTCAGGACGTCAAAGCCACACTGGCTGCCGAGGTGAAGGCGCTCCAGGAACAGACCCCGGCCGTTCTTTCCAAACCCGAATGCAAGCCGGAGACTATAGTCGGCAAGCTGATCTCTGGCCTGTCGGGCAAGACCAAACCGGAGACCGTCGAGAAACTTGCCGGTCTGTCGGCCGAGGAAGAACCCCGACTTCAAACGCTCAACATCGACTTGGCCAGCGACCCGGCCCGCACCGTTCGCCAGCTCCAGGGCCAGGAAGCCCGGATCAAGTCAGCGATCGAGCAGCTTGATCGGCTTATCGCCGCCGCAACCGACGAAAGCCGGGTGGCGCTACGCGTGGCCCACACGCAACGTGCGACGGCGCGCTCTGCCGCTGCGGCCGCCTCAGCCAACCTGTTCGCTGATGAACCTCTGCCCGACATCGGCTCAGACGTCTGGAAGGCCCTGTGGGAGGCGGCCCGGGATTATTCGCGCGCCTCCGCCTATCCCGACCGCCCGTTCCCTGTAACCGAGATTGGCGCCCATTGCGTCCTGTGTCAGCAGCTGCTCAGCGAGGAAGCCTCCAAGCGGCTCAGCAGTTTCGAGGCTTTCGTGCAGGACGAGAGCAAGCGCTGCGAACAGGAGGCGGCGACCGCATATACCGAAAAGCTCGAGGAGATCTCGGCGCACGCCGTCTCCATGCAGGATCTCATGGCGATCGTTGCGATGATCCGCGATGATGTCGGCCAGGAGGAAGCCGCGAACACCCTTCGCCGCCAGATTCTCCAATCGGCGTGGCGGCTGCGCGCTATCCTGAGAACCCACGGCCTTGCGGTCCTGCCTGATCTTCCGGCGTCTGGCGCCATCTCGCTCGATCCCCTGCGCACGGCGCTCAGCGGCATCGCCACGCGCATCGAAGGCCTCCAGTCGGAAGCCAACTCCCCGCAGCGCGCCGCGCTTATCGCCGAGCGCGATGGCCTTGCCGATCGCAAATGGCTCGGCGTGGTGAAAGCCGATGTGCTGGCCCAGATTGATCGCCTCAAGGTCATCGAGGCGGTCGAGAAAGCCAGCAAGGACACCGCGACGAACAAGATCACCACTCAGAGCGCCCGTATCGCCCAGGCGCTGGTCACCAACCGCCTGCGCGGGCGGTTCGCGATCGAGGTAGACAAGCTCGGCGTCGCCGGCCTCGCTATCGAACTTCAGCAAGCCAAGACAACCGCTGGCGTCCCCTTCTTCCAAGTCCGACTGATCAACAAGCCGAGCGAACCGGTCGGCAAGGTCTTGAGCGAAGGCGAGCATCGATGCGTCGCGCTCGCCGCTTTTCTTGCCGAGTTGTCGACCATCGACGCGCAATCCGCGATCGTGTTCGATGATCCCGTCTCCTCGCTCGACCATTTGCATCGCGACAGGGTGGCGGTCCGGTTGGCCGAGGCCGGCCAGACGCGCCAGGTCATCGTCTTCACCCACGACATGGCGTTCCTGCTTCTCCTTGATGAGGCCTGCCGAGCGACCAGAGACCGTGAGGCGACGCCCGTGGCATACCGCTTGATCAGCCGCGGGACGGAGAATGCGGGCTACTGTCATCAGGATCCACCGGCCAGCGTCATGCCGATCGACAAGGTGATCGACGGAATGAAGACCCACTTGGCCAACGTGAAAATCCATCACGAACGCGGCGACCAAGCGAAATGGCTGCGCGAGGTGACGTCCTTCCAGGACCAGCTCCGCACGACCTGGGAGCGCGCCGTCGAGGAGGTTGTAGGACCTGTGATCCGCCGCCTGTCCCGCAAGGTGGACACGACGGGCCTCATCAAGCTTACCGTCCTCACCCAT
Source organism: Tabrizicola sp. (assembly GCF_030694085.1). GTDB lineage: Bacteria > Pseudomonadota > Alphaproteobacteria > Rhodobacterales > Rhodobacteraceae > Tabrizicola. The sequence goes on from NZ_JAUXZE010000054.1 coordinate 14,658, forward strand.
GTCGATTGCACCGCCATGCGGGAAGCGTTTGGGCGTTGCTCGGCACTCCTTCACAGTCAGCCCGGTGAAATCAATCCCAGGCTGCCCGCGCCATCGGTGATCGAAGCAGAAATCGACGCCCTGGAAAAGTGGATCGCCGACATTCGGTCGCGGCAGGAGAAGGCCGCATGACTGAGCCGACGATGCGTCAAGCCACCTAGTCGGCGGGTCCCACCCCTGACCACCTTTTATACAGTGATCAGACCTGCAAAGCAGCGATGTCAAAGATTCAATCTTGAGGTGAGAAGGGCGCCCACGCATTCTGCGGTGAAATGGCATTTCAGGGGGAACTATGAATCCGGTCGTAATCGTTATGTTGGTTTGGTTCGCGCTCGCCCCGATTTTTCTGGTTCTCTGGCTGATCGCCAAGCGGAAACTGAAACAGAAGACCACTGAGGCCGAGACCGCAGCTACGACCCACAAAGATGCGCTCACCAAACTGGCGACAGACCACGAGGCGACCAAGGCCAAATATGCCGGGATCATTTCCCAAGAGGCCGAGGTGGCGCGTCTGCAAGGCATCGCCGCTTCGCTCACTTCGGACATCGAGCGCCTTCGGGCCTCCTATGCCGAAAAGCGCGCCTTGTTCGACCGGCTGGAGAGTCAGGTTGCCATCTATGACGAACGATTGGCCTTTGCCGAACTGGGCCTCTACGAACCGCATTTCGATTTCACCGACAGCGAGGAATTCAAGGCAAAGATTGTCGAGGTTCGGGATCGCCAGAAAGCAATGGTCTCGGCCAAACTGGCGGCCCTCTGCCCGAGCGAATGGACCGTGGACGGCAGCAAGGCCAAGGGCGCAACGATGATCAATCGTCAGATGCGCCTCACAATGCGGGCCTTCAACAACGAGTGCGAAGCCGCCATCGCGAATGTCCGCTGGAACAATGTGGTCGCGATGGAAAAGCGCGTCTTGGCGGCAGCCGCTTCGATCGACAAGGAAAACACCTCGATGAAGCTGTCGCTCAACGATCGCTTCGTCGCACTCAAGATCGAGGAACTCCGCCTGACGCATGAATATCGCGAACAGCTGAAGCGCGAAAAGGAAGAGCGCGCGGAAATGGCGCGGGCCGAGAAGGAAGAAAAGAAGCTGCTGGCCGAAGCCGAGGCGGCGGAAAGGGAAGAGGCCAAGTACCAAGCCCTTCTGGAGAAGGCCCGCAAGGAGGCGAATGGCGAGGGCAACGCACAAAGGATCGCCGAACTGGAAGCGGCCCTGGCCGCGGCCCATCTCGCCAGTGAGCGCGCCCGCGCCATGGCCGAAATGACCAGGTCCGGCTATGTCTATATCATCTCAAACGTGGGTTCGTTTGGCGACGATGTCGTGAAAATCGGGCTGACCCGCCGGCTCGATCCCGATGACCGGGTCCGCGAACTTGGGGATGCGAGCGTTCCTTTCAGCTTCGACACCCATGCCATGATCTACAGCGATGCGGCGCCCACGCTCGAAGCGGCCCTACACAAGGAATTCGCCGAGAAGCGGATCAACATGTCGAATTTCCGGAAGGAGTTCTTCCGGGTTTCGCTGGAAGACTTCGAGGCAGCAGTCACGCGGCTGGCGCCGACCGCCGGGTTCTTCAAGGATCGGGAGGCGCAGGAATGGCACGAAACTCTTGCCCGCCGAAATGCCAGCCTGGCTGACATGCAGTCGGCGGCGGCGAGAGAACTGCCGGCTTCGATCTGAAGGACCCACTTCTCGGGGCGAATAGACTTTCGCCCCGAGAAAGTTGGGACGCTTCACGCCCCCTTCTCGAACTTCATGACCGGGATGCCCAGCTTCTTGGCCTTGTCGGCGAGGTTCTCCTGGATGCCATTGCCCGGGAAGACGAGGACACCCACGGGCAGCACGTCCAGCATGGCGTCATTGCGCTTGAAGGGCGCGGCCTTGGCGTGTTTGGTCCAGTCAGGCTTGAAAGCCACCTGCGTCACGCCGCGAGCCTCGGCCCATTTGGCGGCGATGAGTTCCGCGCCCTTGGGGCTGCCACCGTGCAGAAGGACCATATCGGGATACTTGGTCCGGACCTGATCGAGCTTGCCCCAGATCAGGCGGTGATCGTTGAAGTCGGTCCCACCGGTGAGTGCGACCTTGGGGCCTGCGGGGAGCATCACCTCGGTTTCCGCGCGGCGCTTGGCGGCCAGGAAGTCGCGGCTGTCGATCAGCGCTGCGGTCATGTGCTGGCGGTTCACCATCGAGCCGGTGCGGGGCCGCCAAGTGGATCCCGTGTGATGGACGAACTCGGTCGCGGCGTGATCGCGCATCATGTCCATGCAGTTGCGCCGTTCGATCAGCGTCAGGCCTTCTGCCGTCAGGCGCTCAAGCTCGGTCGATTTCACCTCGGAGCCGTCCTGCTCGCGCTGGAGGCGGCGCTGCGCCTGCTCGTTTTCATCGAGCGACCGCTCGATCCGGGCCGTGGCGCGGTGGAAGAGGGTGACCTGGGCCCAGAGCACCTCTTCGAGGTCGGGTTCCATGCGGGTGTCTTCCAGGGTCGCGACGAGGGCGTCGAAGATGTCGGCGACGGCGACCGCGAGGCGCTGCCCATCGGGCATCGGGCGCGGATCGGGCTCGTCAAAGGGGCGGTAGCCATAGAGCTGCAGCTCGTCGAGCGCATGGGCGGTCTGGGATGCGGTGTGGGCGGGTTCATACGCGTCGTCGTGGGTGTGGATCGTCATCTTCTTCTGGCCTCCGGGGCTCTCACTGGTCCGCGCCTCATCCCGCGCGGCCTTCATGGGCTCGCGAAAGCCGTCACGGGGCAGGATCCTTCACCCGCCCTTTTGCGGGCCGGAACGCATGTGGAGGAGGACGGGGGGCGGCTGATTTGACTTTCGCGATGCAAAGGCGGGGCTTGGCCCCGCCGGCGGAAATCAGTCGCCCCCCGTCCTTGAAGGGTCCTGAACTTTGACGGCCGCTTGGCCCATCTCTTGAAGGCCGTGTGGGTGAGGGGTGGATCAGTTAGCCCCCGGAAGGAGGCAGGGAGGACGGTCCCGACCCGCGATGGATCTGCCCCCCTGCCCCACTGTTCAGACTGCACCTGCGCGAAGGGGCCTCAGCTCTCCAGGCGCTGCCGATCCTCGGGACCGATCTGCTTCGCCAGATGCTGACGTAAGACTTCCGCGCCGTCGGCCCGGAGATCGTCGTTGAAATCCCCGAGCCGCGGTTCCAGCACCCGAACGGTAATCCCGACCTCGTTTGCTCTGGCGCTCAACCTCTCTGCCGCGCGTTGCCCCGCCGGATCGCGGTCGAAGGCGATGTAAAGGCGTTGCAGACCCGGGGGCAGCAGGAGGGCTCCGAGGTGACCGGAGGAAAGTGCGGCCCAGACAGGAAGGTCGGGGGCCGCCTCACGGACGGACAGCATGGTCTCGATGCCTTCGCCGACGACGAGGATGTCATCAGACGGGAACAACCTAACGGCATTGCCCAGAAGGTGACCCATCGCCCGCCGCTGGATTTCGACCGGTGCCTTGTCCTTGCCATCAGGCGCAAGCCAGGTGCGGTGCACGCCCTGGAGCGCCCCTGCCCCATCGGTGACCGCGGCGATCAGCGCGGGGCGGGGGAGGCTCTTGGTCTGACCCTCGTCCCGATGCCAGCACTTGGGGTGGAAGCGTAAGGAGCTGCTCGTCGCGCCACAGGTGATGCCCCGGGCGCGGAGATAGGTTTCCGCAAGCGTGCCTGCGATCGGCAATGAGGCCGCAAACAAGCGCGCGGCGGCTTCTGGCGTGCCGCCTGGGGCCTTGGTCTTCCCGGGCGACGGGATATCCGGGACGACCGGTGCCGGACGGCCAAGATGCGCGCGGGCCTCGGCTAGGAGATCGGGGAAGCGGGTGATCCCCGTGCGTTCGCGGATGATGTCCAGAAGATCGCCATGCTCACCCGTGGCGCCGTCCGTCCAGCGCCCGGCTGCCCCCTGCCCTGACGTCGGCCCCGTGAGCCGCACGAAGAGCGAGCGGCCTGGATTGTTCTGCAGATCGCCCACCATCCAGTAAGAGCCTTCCCGCCTGCCAGCGGGAAGGTAATGACGGCAGACGCTTTCGGCGTTTTGCGCGAGATCACGCAAGATGTCCTCGGTTTCCAATGACATGAGCACTCGAATCAACCTTGGCGTGCATGTAGTTCTTGCACCGGGAAGCGCGCAAGGAGGGTGCCGAGAATGGTAACGCCCGAAGCATCGGTGGGGCAGAAGAGCCGAAGCTTCCAGGCGATGATCTCCGAGAAGAACCCATCAGCCTTGAGCCGGTCCTTCTGGTGGGGGGTGAAGCCGGAAAGCTCGATGCGGTTGACCCCCATGACGCGTGAGCGGTGCAGTTCAAGGCCCTCGGCGAGTTTGACGACAATCTTGCCCTCGAGGAGCAGGCCGTGGATCTCGGCCGGGGTCAGGCTGGGCGCCGCACCCTTGGCGAGCGTCGTTGCCACCCAGGCGGGCGAAACCCGGCGGCCGATGATGCGCTGACCGTCATCGGTCTGCAGCCGGTAGACCCGGGTTTCGTCCTGGGGGAGGGTTTTCCAGATCGGCAGCAGGAGGCCTGCCACGATGTGCAGAGTGGATTCCGAGAACTCCGGCACCTCGGCGAGTTCAGCAGTCCACGCGGCAGAAAACGTCGCGCGATCCGCCTCGAGCCAATGCGTGTCCTCCATCATTTTGGCCGGGAAGGTCGCTGCCTCCATCGGTCGGATCAAACGGACGCGGGGTTCCATCGTGCCGTCGTCCAGCATCAGGCTGGTCGCGGGCACCTGGACCGCAGCCCGGCCAGAGCGGCTGTTGACGAGGAGCCGGACCTTGGGGTCATCGAGCCAGTCGAGTGCATCGGCCAGCGAAATGGGGCGGTTTCTGACGCGCTGCGCGATGGTCAGAAGCTGGGTTTCCGCGCCGGAACCCGGATGGGTGTAGATCACCTTAGCGTCGGTGACGCGGAAGCTCTCGGCGCGGAGCGTCTCGAGGCCAAGGTCATAGACCCCGGCGGCGATGGCACCCTCGATCCTTGCGTCGAGCAAGGTCTCGAATTCCGTGAAGAGGACGCCCTGCATCGCGATCGTCAGTGCCAGGAGGCGGTTGAGGAAGGTGGTGATCGGCGGCAGGTCATCCTTCAGCCCATTGGCATCGGTGAGCGTCAGACCGGTCGCGTCTTCGAACTCACCGAGCGAGCAGCCCGGCACATCGCCGCGATAGATGCGGCGGTAAAGCTGGCGGAGCGCATCGCGGGCGTAAGGCGACTCGAGATTGTCCTCGGGTCGGAAGAGCCCCTGCCCTCCGGTTTGTCGCTGACCGCGCGTGATGGCGCCGAGCGTGTCGAGCCGCCGCGCGATGGTGGAGAGGAACCGCTTTTCCGCTTTTACGTCGGTGGCCACTGGTCGGAAGAGCGGCGGTTGCGCCTGATTGGTGCGGTTGGTGCGCCCGAGGCCTTGGATGGCAGCATCGGCCTTCCAGCCGGGCTCCAGTAGGTAGTGGACCCGCAGGCGTTGATTTTTCGCGCCGAGATCGGCGTGGTAGCTGCGACCGGTTCCGCCCGCATCCGAAAAGATCAGGATGCGCTTGGCATCATCCATGAAGGCTGAAGTTTCGGCGAGATTGGCCGATCCGGCGCGGTTTTCCACGACGAGCCGCGCGGCAGGACCCTCGCCCATGCGCACGATGCGGCGCGACCGACCCGTGACTTCGGCGACCATGTCGGTGCCGAAATGCTGGACGACCTGATCCAGCGCGCCGGGCACCGGCGGCAGCGAGGCCAGGTGCTCGATCAGCGCATCGCGGCGGCGCACCGCCTCGCGGCATTCCACGGGCTGGCCGTCGCGGGTGACGGGCCGCGAGGAGAGATTGCCCTCGCTGTCGGTGAAGGGCTCATAGAGCTGCACCGGGAAGGAATGCTGCAGGTAATCCAAGCAGCTCTCGCGCGGCGTGATGTCGACCCGCACGTCGCCCCAGTCCTCAGTCGGGATCTCCGAGAGGCGGCGTTCCATCAGTGCCTCGCCGGTCGATACGATCTGGATCACGGCGGCATGTGCTGCGGCGAGATCAGCCTCGATGGCGCGGATCAGGCTCGGGGTCTTCATCCCTGTCAGGAGATGGCCGAAGAAGCGCTGCTTGGCGGATTCGAACGCCGAGCGCGCGGCGGACTTGGCCTGGGCATTCAACGTGCCACCTTCGCCGGTGACATTGGCGGCCTCCAGCGCGGCGGTCAGGTTGCGATGAATCACAGAAAACGCCCCGGCATATGCGTCGTAGACCTCGCGCTGCTCGGGGCTGAGCTCATGGATCAACATCTCGTATTCGACGCCGTCATAAGAGAGCGACCGGGCGGCGTAGAGGCCAAGCGCCCGCAGGTCGCGGGCCAGGACCTCCATGGCAGCAACCCCGCCCGCCTCGATTGCCTCGACGAATTCCGCGCGGGTCGCGAAGGGAAAATCCTCACCGCCCCAGAGCCCGAGCCGCTGCGCGTAAGCCAGATTGTGCACCGTAGTCGCCCCGGTGGCCGAGACATAGACCACCCGGGAGTTCGGCAGCTTGTGCTGCAGGCGCAGGCCCGCCCTGCCCTGCTGCGAGGCTTCGGTGTCACCGCGCTCGCCCTTCGATCCGGCGGCATTCGCCATGGCGTGGCTTTCGTCGAAGAGGATCACTCCGTCGAAATCCGGCCCAAGCCAGTCAACGATCTGATCGACCCGGGATTTCTTGGCACCGCGTTCTTCGGACCGCAGTGTGGCATAAGTCGTAAAAAGGATGCCCTCAGAGAGGGTGATCTCCCGACCTTGCGCGAAGCGCGACAGGGGCGTGACCTGCAGCCGCTCCTGGCCGAGAGCTGACCAGTCGCGCTGCGCGTCTTCCAGCAGCTTGTCGCTTTTCGAGATCCAGAGCGCCTTGCGGCGGCCTTGGGCCCAGTTGTCGAGGAGGATCCCGGCCGACTGGCGGCCTTTGCCCGCCCCCGTGCCATCGCCGAGGAAGAATCCGCGCCGGAAACGGACGGCGGCGGGGTCATCGTCCGGCGCGGCGGCGACCATGTCGCCGGTGTCATCGACGGTCCAGGATCCCGCCAAGTGCGCGCCATGCGCTTCGCCCGCATAGATCACCGTCTCGAGCTGCGCGTCGGAGAGAAGGCCGTCGCGCAGGACTGCGGCGGGAAGTTTCGGGCGAAAGGTCGGCTTCGGTGGTGCGACAGAGGCCATGGCCGCTGACTGCACCAACTTCGTCGGGTGCGGCGCGGCGCCGGGGATGTCGATGGCCTGCAGGCGGAAGGTCTCGTAGATCGCATCCGACAGGCGCACGGAGCCAGGGTCGTCCGCCGTCTCGCTCAGGGTGTAGCTTAGGTCCTCGGCGTCGAGTGCGACGACATGCTTGGCGGCACTATTGGTCGGGGGCGCTGCCCGCAAGGCTCTGACCGCGGTGCTGGGGGCACGGGCAGGATTTCCCGAGAAGGGAGAAGAGGGGCGGGGGCGAGCGACAGTGCCTTCTGCCAAGGCGAGGCGCGGGGGGACATCCGTCACGATCCGGGCCAGGAGCTCTGCAGGGTCAGCGCACATGGTCTGGGCGGTATCAGCGGTGATACCGCCCAATTCCCCGCCACGGCATTTGTCGAAGACCGAAATCCGCGTCTCGAAGCTGGTGCCGTGCTTAGCAAAGGCGGCTCCGGACACCGCGCCGGTAAACACCAAGGTGGCGCTCTCGGTCAGCCGGGCGAAGGTCTCGGCCCAGGCAGGGGCGTCCGGCACGAAACCCGCCCCGGTGATCGCGACCAGGCGCCCGCCGGGCACAAGCCGCGCAAGCGCCGAGCGCAGATGCCGGACCGTTGCCTCGGTGTTGCGGCCATCGACATGGGCCACAGCCGAAAACGGCGGGTTCATCAGGATCACGCTCGGGCGGATCCCGGGATCGAGGTGGTCGTCGATCTGCGCAGCGTCAAACCGCGTGACCGGGGCACCCGGGAAGAGGAGTGCCAAGAGTTCGGCGCGGGTTTCGGCCAGCTCGTTCAGTGCCACCGCCGCGCCGGTCATTTCGGCCAGAATGGCAAGGAGCCCGGTTCCGGCCGAAGGCTCGAGGACCAGTTCACCGGGCGTGATCTGCGCCGCAGCCAAGGCCGCCAGCCCCATGGGCAAAGGCGTGCTGAACTGCTGGAAGCTCTCCATCTCTTCCGAACGCCGGGTGTGGGTTGGCACAAGGCTCGAGAGCTTGGCGAGCATCGGCGCCAGCGCGGTGGGCGAGCCAGCCCGGGCAAGAAGCGCACGACCAAATTTGCGCAGGAAAAGGACCAGCGCCACCTCGCAGGCCTCATAGGCCAGCTTCCAATCCCAGGCGCCCGCAGCATCGGAGCCGCCGAAGGCGCGCTCCATTTCAAGCCGCAGGCGCAACGCGTCGATCTGAAAACCCTGGGCGAGATCGGGCTGCAGCGCCTCGGCGACCGCATGAATGCGGACGACGATCGAGGGAACGGGCGGCAATGCCACAGGCGGTACAGCCAGGACAGCAGGCGGGAGGTAGGTCATCGGGGAACTCCGGGATCAGGGGATGGTCAAGCCCCGGGGGACACCTCTCTCGGCATCCCTCGGGCTCACCCTGCCCCGTCCCTGCTCTGCCTCTGTTCCCCCTGAACCGGCGCAGATCGGCAAGGGGGATCTCGCCGCCCTGCCTTGCATGTGTTCCTCTTTTGTTCTATATATGAGAACCAAGCCGAGAAGGAAGATTCCCGATGGAAGACACCGCCTTTGCCCTCCCCGCCACCCAGAAGCAGATCGCCTATGCGCGGTCGCTTGCCCTGAAAAACCAGACGCTCCTGCCTTGGGAAGTCCAGCAGGATCGCCGCTCGCTCAGCGCTTGGATCGACGCGCAAGCCAGGATGAAGCCGCTTTCCGATTTCGACCGCCTGCCGTCCTCCAAGCAGGTGGCCTTTGCCGAACGCCTCGCCCGCATCAAGCGCCGCGCCGTCCCGGAAGATTGCTTCCGCGACAAGGGGCTCATGTCGAAGTGGATCGACGGGAACCGGTGAGCACAGCACCGGCTGGTGATGCCCTTGCGATCATTCAGAGTTTTGCCATGTCGTAGGTTGGCAAACAGAGCATAGTTGCCAACCTATAGGTTGGCAGATTGGCTCTTCAGAATTTCAACTGCGGTCAAATGCCTGTCCGAGCCGCGCCAGCTCGGTCAGAGCCGCTTCTTTCGTTTGCACGTCGTCCTCGTCGGCGATGAGCCTGCGAACGGTGCTGACAGGCATGAACATTCTCAGCGGGTTCGAAACCAAGGACTGGAACCCGTAGCTCTCGTAGAGCGCCTTGCGACGCGAGACGCGGTCGGGATCTCCGCAGTCGAGCACATCGAGCATGACCACCGCGACGCCAATGGCGTCGGCCGCAACGGCAATTCTCCGGAGGGCATCGACAAGCAGATCGCCGCCAAACCCGCCGCCGCTGAACTTCCGATCCCGCCCGATCATCGAGATGTAAGCGGCGGGAATGTTGCCATGCGAAGGCCGGGTCCGCGCAAACGTCGCAGGAAGATCCGTAAACTGAACCGCGTGCGCATTCAGGGCATAGAAGCCGATGACCGTGCCGTCGGGGTCAACCATCACGTAGAGGCGGACATTATCCGCCTTGGCGAGCTTGTTCGCAGTCTTCTGGAAATAGTTGTCGACTTGCTCGACACCGCAAGAAAAAGCCGCCCGATCATGCCTCAAAGGATCGAACGGCTCGATGGTATAGGCGACCGGTTGCGAAGCGGCCATTTACTTCGACACAACCGTCTCGCGGTGCCGACGGAAGGCTGCGCGCAGGGCCTCGGTCGGCGCCGCCGGCGCATCAAGCGCCGCAAAGAACGCCTCATGATCGACCGGCTGAAGCACCGTCCGGTCATGCGCTGCGATCGTTGCTAGCGCGGCCTGATAGGCGGCATTCATCGTGAAGACGGAATCGTCGACGCCGGACAGCGCCGCCGCCTGCTGGATCGCATTTTTGATGCGCGGCTTGGTCCGGAAATTCATCCGGGCCTCGTTGCGCTCATCGATCGCGCGCGTGGTGTCGTGGAAACCGAGCATGGTCGCCTCCTGAAAAGTCTTCCAACTATGTACGCCACATAGACGTACGTTTCAAGCGTGCGGTCAGAAAAGTTCTTCGAAAGTCGCACCCTCACCCGAACCGCCGCCCTCCATCGGTGAACGTGTACTCGTTGATGATGATCCCTTCATCGACGGCCTCGTCCGAGGTCAGATGGTCGTATTCGGCCTCCAGCTGCCGATAGAGCCAGCGGGCAAGATCGCGCAGCGCCTCCACGACGATCTCTTCACTGCCCTCGGCCGGCGCCTGACCGGTCGGGCTGTCGCGCGTCACGTCGATGGTCATGCAGTATTCGTGATAGTAGCGGCCACGATGGGTCACATTGGCACTGAGCTGATAGAAATTGCGCCGCTGCGCCTCCTGCAGGCGGTCGGTGATGCTGTGAAGGGCCTGATCCTGCGGGGCGTAGGTGCGGATTTCCCGGGCGGAGCCCTTGGCATGCCGGACTGTGGCCTCGTAGCAGGCGTTATGCAGAGCACCGCATAAGGCCTGTTATGCCGAGCGACGGATTATGCGGAGCGGTCCGGTCATCACGCTGTAAACGCGAGGGATTTTCGATAGTCCGCTCCGCATAACGACGGGCTTGTGCCCTCGCGGGTTC
>NZ_JAUXZE010000059.1 GCF_030694085.1 Tabrizicola sp.
TGTCTCGCGATGCAAAGGCGGCTCTGCCGCCGGCGGAAATCAGTCGCCCCCCGTCCTTGAAGGGGCGGCCCCTTTGACGGCCGCCTGCCCATCTCTTGAAGGCCGTGTGGGTGACGGGTGGATGAGATTGCCCGGGAAGAGGCAAAGCAACGATCCACAGCCATGACCGGGATCCATGACCCCTGCCCCCGCAGCCCCGGACCGCCCCTTGCGCGATGCAAGTCAGCCGGACAGGCGATGCCGATCCTCTGGTCCGATCTGACCTGCCAGATGCTGGCGCAGCGCTTCCGCGCCGTTCGCCCGGAGATCATCGTTGAAATCCCCGAGCCGTGGTTCCAGCACCCGAACAGAAATCCCGGCCTCGGTTGCTCTGGCGCTCAACCTCTCTGCCGCGCGTTGCCCGGCCGGATCGCGGTCGATGGCGATGTAGAGGCGCTGCAATCCCTCCGGCAGCAGGACGGCCCCGAGGTGACCAGACGAGAGCGCCGCCCAGACGGGAAGGCCGGGGGCGGCTTCGACGAGCGACAGCATAGTCTCGATGCCCTCGCCGACGACGAGGAGGTCAGCATGCGGGGTCAGCCTGACGGCATTGCCGAGAAGGTGACCCATGGCACGCCGCTGCGTCTCGACATCCGCTTTCCCCTGTCCGTCAGGCGCCAGCCAGGTGCGATGCACGCCCTGCAAGACCCCCGCGCCGTCGGTGACTGCGGCGATCAGCGCCGGTCTGGGGAGGCTCCGGGTCTGGCCCTCATCCCGATGCCAGCACTTCGGGTGGAAGCGTAGCGCGCTCATCGTGCCGCCTCGGGTCAGGCCTCGGGCGCGGAGATAGGTGTCTGCAAGCGTGCCTGCGACCGGCACCGAGGCAGCGAACAGCCGCGCCGCCGCCGCTGGCGTGCCACCGGGAGCTTTGGCCTTTTTCGGCGCTGGAGCATCCGGGAAGACCGGCTGCGGACGGCCCAGATGTGCTCGGGCCTCGGCCAGAAGATCGGGAAAGCGGGAGATTCCGGTCCTCTCGCGGATGATGTCGAGAAGATCGCCATGCTCGCCCGTGGCGCCGTCGGTAAACTTGCCTGCCGCACCGGGCCCCGAGGCAGGCCCGGTCAACCGCACGAAGAGTGACCGGCCGGGATTGTTCTGCAGATCGCCCACGATCCAGTAGGACCCCTCCCGCCGTCCGGCGGGAAGGTAGGCGCGACACACGCCTTCGGCATTTTCCACCAGAGCGCGGATCAGATCTTCGGTCTCGGAATACATGGGTCAACACCCTCCCCGCGAATGTAGCCCTGTGACAGCGCAACGCGCGATCACACGCTCCAGCACTGCAATGCCGGCAGGATCGGTCGGGCAGAAGAGGCGCAGCTTCCAACTGATGATCTCCGAGAAGAAGCCATCGGCTTTGAGCCGATCCTTGGCAGCTTCCGAGAAGCCGGAGAGCTCGATCCGGTTAACGCCCATGACCCGGGACCGGTGCAACTCCATCCCCTCGGCCAGCCGCACCACGGTCTTGCCCTCGAGAACGAGGGCATGAACCTGCGCGGCCGTGAGTTTCGGCGCGTCAGCGGCCAGCGTGGTCGCGACCCAGGCGGGCGAAACACGTCGCCCGATGATGCGCTGCCCATCGTCGGTCTGTAGCCGGTAGACGCGGGTTTCATCCTGGGGGAGCTGCTTCCAGATTGGCAGCAGGAGGCCCGCCACGATGTGCAGCGTGGCTTCCGAGAACTCAGGCACCTCGGCCAGTTCGGCAGTCCAGGCGGCGGTGAAGGCCGCGCGGTCGGCCTCCAGCCAGTGGGTGTCCTCCATCATCCTTGCTGGGACGGTGCTGGCCTCCGTCGGGCGGATCAGCCGCAGGCGGGGCTCGATGGTGCCGTCATCCAGCATCAGGCTGGTGGCGGGCACCTGCACCGCCGCCCGGCCAGAGCGGCTGTTGACCAGAAGCCGCGCCTTCGGGTCATCGAGCCAGTCCAGCGCGTCCGCGAGGGAGGTCGGTGTGTTGCGGCGCTTTTCCGCGATGGTCAGCAGTTGGGTTTCTGCGCCGGAACCGAGATGGGTATAGATCACCCGCGCATCCGTGATGCGGAAGCTCTCGGCACGCAGCGTCTCGAGCCCGAGGTCATAGACCCCGGCGGCGATGGCGCCCTCGATCCGTTGGTCGAGCAATTCCTCGAAGGCCGAGAAGAGCACGGCCTGCATGTCGATCGTCAGTGCCAGCAGGCGATTGAGGAAGGTCGTGATCGGCGGCAGGTCATCCTTCAGCCCGTTGTCATCGGTCAGGCTGAGGCCAGTGGCATCCTCAAAGGCCCCGAGCGAGCAGCCCGCCACATCGCCGCGATAGATCCGGCGGTAGAGCTGACGCAGGGCGTCTCTGGCATAGGGGGACTCGAGGTTGTCCTCGGGCCGGAACAGCCCCTGGCCCCCGGTCTGACGCTGACCCCGCGTGATGGCGCCGAGCGTGTCGAGGCGGCGCGCGATGGTCGACAGGAACCGCTTCTCCGCCTTCACATCGGTGGCCACCGGACGGAACAGCGGCGGCTGCGCCTGATTGGTGCGGTTGGTCCGCCCGAGGCCTTGGATGGCCGCATCGGCTTTCCAACCGGGCTCCAGCAGGTAGTGAACGCGCAGGCGCTGGTTCCTGGCCCCGAGATCCGCGTGATAGCTGCGCCCGGTGCCGCCTGCGTCCGAAAAGATCAGGATGCGCTTCTGGTCATCCATGAAGGCAGTGGTTTCCGCGAGGTTGGCCGAACCCGCCCGGCTTTCCACCACAAGGCGCGCAGCCGCACCGTCGCCTTTCCTCACGATGCGGCGCGAGCGGCCCGTGACCTCGGCCACGAGATCGGTGCCGAAGCGCTGAACAATCTGGTCCAGCGCGCCCGGGACGGGAGGAAGCGAGGCCAGCTTTTCGATCAACGCGTCACGCCGGCGGGCGGCTTCGCGGCATTCGACCGGTTGGCCGTCACGGACCACGGGCCGGGACGACAGATTGCCCTCACTGTCGGTGAAGGGCTCGTAGAGTTGCACCGGGAAGGAATGTGCGAGGTAGTCGAAGACGTAATATGCCGCGTCCGCGTTATGCAGAGCGCGGCGCTTCATGTCGTTGATATGATGTTTCATTCCGGGATCTCCACTTGGGATAATCATGATGCCTCTGCTCTCAACCGCAGAAGGACACCCCGACATGACCTCCCCCT
>NZ_JAUXZE010000060.1 GCF_030694085.1 Tabrizicola sp.
AGGGGGAGGTCATGTCGGGGTGTCCTTCTGCGGTTGAGAGCAGAGGCATCATGATTATCCCAAGTGGAGATCCCGGAATGAAACATCATATCAACGACATGAAGCGCCGCGCTCTGCATAACGCGGACGCGGCATATTACGCGTTATCCGGAGTTCCGGATAAGACGTATTCCCGCGGTGTGATGTCGACGCGGATGTCGCTCCATTCCTCGGTCGGGATGTCCGAGAGGCGGCGTTCCATCAGCGCCTCGCCGGTCGAGACGATCTGGATGACGGCAGAATGCCCTGCAACCAGATCGGCGTCGATCGAGGCGATCAAGGTGGGGGTTTTCATCGAGGTCAGCAGATGGCCGAAGAAGCGCTGCTTGGCGGACTCGAAGGCCGAGCGGGCGGCGGACTTGGCCTGGCGGTTCAGGGTGCCGTTGGAGCCTGTCGAGCTGGCCGGGCCAGTGATGTTGGCGGCCTCCATGGCGGCGGTGAGGTTGTTGTGGATGATGGCGAAAGCCCCGGCATAGGCATCGTAGATGCCGCGCTGCTCCGGGGTCAGCGCATGTTCCAGCATCTCGTATTCGATGCCGTCGTAGGAGAGCGAACGGGCGGTGTAGAGGCCAAGAGACCGCAGGTCGCGGGCCAACACCTCCATGGCGGCGACGCCGCCTGCCTCAATGGCCTCGACGAATTCGGCGCGCGTCGCGAAGGGGAAATCCTCCCCGCCCCAGAGACCGAGCCGCTGTGCATAGGCGAGGTTGTGGACGGTCGTGGCACCCGTGGCCGAGACATAGACCACGCGGGCATTGGGCAGCTTGTGCTGCAGTCGCAGGCCGGCCCTGCCCTGCTGCGAGGCCTCTGTATCGCCGCGCTCACCCTTGCTTCCTGCGGCATTGGCCATGGCATGGCCTTCGTCGAAGAGGATCACCCCGTCGAAATCCGCTCCGAGCCAATCGACGATCTGGTCGACGCGGGATTTCTTGGCCCCACGTTCTTCCGAGCGAAGTGTTGCGTAGGTGGTGAAGAGGATGCCCTCAGAAAGCGGGATGTCGCGGCCTTGCGCGAAACGCGACAGTGGCGTGACCAGCAGCCGCTCCTGACCGAGAGCTGACCAGTCGCGCTGTGCGTCTTCCAAGAGCTTGTCGCTTTTTGACACCCAAAGGGCTTTGCGTCGGCCTTTGCACCAATTGTCGAGCAGCACGCCAGCCGACTGGCGGCCCTTGCCCGCGCCGGTGCCGTCGCCAAGGAAGAATCCGCGGCGGAAGCGGATGGCGTTAGCGGCATTTTCCGGCGCGGCCGAAACCATGTCGCCGGTCTCATCGACGGTCCAGGATCCCGCGAGATACGCACCGTGCGCTTCACCAGCGTAGATCACAGTCTCGAGCTGCGCGTCGGAGAGCAGGCCGTCGCGCAGGACGGTAGCAGGGAGTCTCGGACGGTAAGAAGGTTTTGGGGGTATGACTGACGCCATCGCCGCCGATTGCACGAGCTTCGTCGGGTGTGGAACCGCGCCGGGGATGTCGATCGCCTGCAGGCGGAACGTCTCGTAAATCGCATCCGAGAGGCGCGCGGTATCATCGTTCTCGCGCCCCTCGCGCAGGGTGTAGGCGAGATCTTCAGCCTCGATCGCAGCGATGGCTTGCTCGGGTTGGGCCGCAGAAGTCGCGCGAGATATGCCGATGGCTTTGCGCGTGGAGGGCGCAGAGTTTCCCGGGAAGAGGGAAGAAAGGCTCTGACTTGCCGTTGCGGCCTGATCCGACTCAAAGCGTGGCGGAACTTCGGCGGTGATCCGGGAGAGGAGATGCGCTACATCCGGAGACGTTGGCTGACGCAGGTCAGCGGTGACGCCACACATCTCGCCACCTCGGCATTTGTCAAAGACCGAGATCCGCGTCTCAAAGCTGGTGCCATGCTTGGCGAAGGCCGCCCCCGACACAGCGCCGGTGAAAACCAGATGCGCGGACTGGGTTAGGCGGTCGAAAGTCTCGGCCCAGGCCGGAGCGTCGGTCGCGAAACCTGCCCCGGTGATGACCACGAGCCGTCCACCAGGGGCCAGCCGTGCAAGCGCCGAGCGCAGATGCCGGGCCGTCGCCTCGGTCGTGCGACCATCGACGTTGGCCATGGCCGAGAATGGCGGGTTCATCAGGATGACGCTCGGGCGCATGCCAGCGTCGAGATGATCATCGATCTGCGCGGCGTCAAAGCGAGTGACCGGGCGGCCCGGGAACAGCAGGCGCAGAAGGTCACCTCGGATGTCAGCCAGCTCGTTCAGCGCGAGGCTGCCGCCCGCGATTTCGGCGAGGATCGCCAGTAGCCCGGTCCCGGCCGACGGCTCGAGGACCAGGTCGCGCGGCGTCATCTGTGCGGCGGCCAGGGCTGCAAGGCCCATAGGCAGCGGCGTCGAGAATTGCTGGAATCGCTCCATTTCTTCGGACCGCCGCGTATGGGTTGGCAGAAGCCCCGAAACTTTGGCGAGGATCGGCATCAGTGAGGCAAGTGATCCAGCCCGCGCCAGCAGGGCGCGGCCAAATTTCCGCAAGAATAGGACCAACGCCACCTCGCCCGCCTCATAAGCCAGCTTCCAATCCCAGGCGCCTGTCGCATCGGAGCCACCGAAGGCGCGCTCCATCTCAAGCCGCAGGCGCAGCGCGTCGATCTGGAAGCCCTGCGCCAGATCGGGCTGCAGCGCCTCGGCAACGGCGAGGATCGCGGCGGCAGGCTCAGGCAGGACAGGAACAACGACCGGCGTCAGCACGGTCGGGATAAGCGGTTGGAACGTCATCAGAACACCTCGGGTTGGGGAAAACGGTGAGCCGAAGGCGCTCTCGCGCAGCCTTCCAACTCCCCCTGCCCCATCCTGCCTCTGTCTCTCGAACGTCGATCCTCGGCAGAGCGGTGGTTGATTTTGTTCCTGATATGTTCTATATATGGAATCCAACCAGCAAGGGAGTTTCCCCGATGGAAGACACCACCTTCGCCCTGCCCGTGACGCCCAAACAGATCGCCTATGCGCGGTCGCTGGCGCTCAAGAACCAGACGCTGTTACCTTGGGAGGTACAGCAGGATCGGCGGGCCTTGAGTTCCTGGATCGATGCGCAGGCGAAGCTGAAACCGGTCTCCGCGCTCGACCAGCTGCCGTCCTCCAAGCAAGTCGCCTTTGCCGAGCGGCTCGCTCGTATCAAGCGGCGCGCCGTTCCGGACGAGTGCTTCCGAGACAAGGGCCTGATGTCGAAATGGATCGACGGCAACCGGTGACGAGTGTCAGTCAGGGAATGAAGTGTTGGCGTCCGGATCACCGAGGGATTCCTTCTGCCTGAGAAATGCGACCCGCAGCGCTTCCGTCGGTGACGACGGAGACTCCAGAGCTTCGAAGAACGCCTGATGGTCACATGGCTTCAAGTTTGTGATGTCGGGGCTGTTGCCATTTGCTGATTTCATTTCTTCGAACCTCCGAGGGAGCATGCGCTATAACTTGTTAGCCGACCGCCGTAATCGAGTAGTGCGACGTCCCATCCCAAACAAGATCCCAAGACGCGCCCGGACGGACGCTCTGGATGGCGTGTGGCTCAAAGCAGACCAAGCAATTCCCACCGGGAGCCGGAGCCCGAACTGAAGGATAGATCAAGCCCCGGGATCCGGCTCGGCGCAGATGCTGGGCCAAGCTTTGACCTTCGGGATATCCGACAACCGGATCCGGATGCAGGGCAGGATGATCCGGCTCATCGGTCATGTCGTCGAACACCCCGATAAAATCGGCCAACATTTCCACATAGCGCGCGCTGTCATTGAAGCTGCCCGTAAAGCCAAGCTCCCGCGTCCGATGCCAGGCCACCTCGCTGACGGAAACCATCACATCCCATGCGCAGTACCAAGCACCCCGCTCCTCAGTGTTGAAGCGGTTTCCGCCCGCACGGGTGTAAGTGAAGGCTGCGTTGACATGACTGTCACCATAAATGCGCAGGTCGCGGCTGCGGCGCTGCCACGCAAGCTCCCGCGGGTCGAGATGCGGGTTACGGCCACGTTCCGCAAGAAGACGGCCGCTGGTCAGGCCCTCAATCTCTGCCAAGATCTCCATCTCGTCATCGGTATCGACAAGACCGCGCAGAGCTGGCGGCTTGTGGTAGGTGGCGGGCAGGAGGCGAACGAGACCACGATCGGAAATCTCGGTCTGCTTCATGCTCCACCACGCAACGCGTCAAGATAGGTCTGCACCGCAAGGATCTGAGGCAAACCGCCGTCGATAGCGGTGTCGACCGGACGATTACCACCAAACAGCGGACCGGTGTTCGGCCGGGCGAACCAGCTTCGAGCCAGCGGCTCGGAGAAATAGAGCTCAAGCGATTTGTAAATGCCAATCACAGCGCTGAGCCGCAATAGTTGGTCCTTGGTGAGTTCCCCCGCGAAGTCCGGCTTCTTGGCGCGCTTCCACGTGCTCTCTGACATGTCGGCAAGGCCCGCCGCTTCCTTCAGGCTGAGACCCCAAGCATCGGCCACGCGCGCATAGGCCTTCAAAGCGACGGCGTTGACCTGCCCTGGTTCTCGAATTTTCTCTGCGACGTACATGTTGTCCTCCATTGCCACTAACATAGTTCATATGGCCTCATTGTAAAGATCAAATGAACCGGTCGCTCTCTCATCCAAACCGCCGCCCTCCTTCGGTGAAGGTGTACTCGTTGACGATGATCCCCTCTTCGATTGCCTCGTCCGAGGTCAGGTGGTCGTATTCGGCCTGAAGCTGGCGGTAGAGCCATCGGGCCAAGTCGCGCAGCGCCTCGGTCACTATCTCCTCGGCGTCTTCGGTCGGCGGCTGCCAAGTCGGGCTGTCGCGCGTGACGTCCACCGACATGGTGTATTCGTGATAGTAGCGGCCACGGTGACTGACCTCGGCGGCGAGCTGGTAGAAGTTTCGCCGCTGGATGGCTTGCAGCCGGTCGGCGATGTCATGCAGCGTCGCATCCGTCGGGGCATAGTCCCGGATGCTGGCGGCGGCACCTCTACTGTGAGACCAATAGCACTCGTACCAGGCGTTATGCAGAGCACCGCATAAGGCCTGTTATGCCGAGCGACGGATTATGCGGAGCGGTCCGGTCATCACGCTGTAAACGCGAGGGATTTTCGATAGTCCGCTCCGCATAACGACGGGCTTGTGCCCTCGCGGGTTC
>NZ_JAUXZE010000069.1 GCF_030694085.1 Tabrizicola sp.
CGAACAGGACGTGGAGCGCATCAGCCACCGCGACACGCCGCGCGACCTGATCCGCAAGGGCCGCGACATCGAGCGCCGGGTCCTGGCCCGCGCCGTGCGGTGGCGACTGGAGGACCGGGTGCTGCTCAATGGGAGCAAGACCGTGGTGTTTACCGACTAGCCGCTCATACGCGGCCCAAGGCATTTTTCGCCCGTGTATTGAAGCTAAAGATAAGGCCCTGACGTCATGGAAGAAGTTATAGAAATCGAAGGCGCTTCTGGCCGCTTCTACCGGTTTATACGAGGTAGTTTGGTTTCCACATCCAGCGACGCTGGCAACTTTGTCTTTCTGACGAAAGAAATTCCGTCATCAATTGTTTGCTCAGGCACGACTGCTGATCTGGGCTTGGCCGCTCGGTTCTGGAACGGCGTCCCGGCACCCGCCCCTGAGACCCGCTTCTACATTAGACGCAACGTGACAAAGACCATGCGCCAGGCCGAGCATGACGATATCTGCCTCAAGCACGCGCCCGAAATGGTCGTCTTTGAGTTCGATGGCTCCAGATGAGCCGCGTGTTTGATGCGCTCGGGCGCGCAGTTGGCGCCAACTTCGTTAGGCCCCGGTGATCATGTCAAAGCCCGGGACCAAACCTCGTGAGAGGATTTATCTCCCTCACGCAGTCGGCTATCAGCCGGTAGGCCGCCCCAGCCTCATCCTGCAGCAGTCGCTCTGCGACAGTTAGCTTTCCAGCCACTCCAGCGATGCTGGTGGCTTCCAGCTGCGCCAAGTGCTCCAGACTGCGATCCTGCCGCCCAACGAGTTCCTTCATCTGCAATTCGACCTCAAGCATCTCGCGTGCATCGGACACTTGGCTCCGCTCGGCCACGGAGAGAGCAACCCACCCATGCTCTCGCACCAACCGCGCCTCAAGTTCAGCCCAGTGACAACTCAGCCGTCCTATTTCGCCGTCTAGCGAGTGCCACTCAGCGCAAAGGCCCAGCAAATGGTCTGAGCCGGATCCCGCATTTAACCCGCGTAAGGCGGAAGTGGGCTTTCTCTTTCGAGACGGCATAAGGCGCGCTCCAGGCGCAGACGTTCAGTCCAACCCTATGAGGGCCGGTGACGGTTGAATAAAATTCCACTAAACTAAAATGAATTTCCGCGACTGAGTCAACGAAATTCCGTCATTATAGAAGGAATTTCTATCACTTGTTGATTGCCTCGCAGATCCGAATGGCCAGGGCTGCTCTCGGAATCAGTGTGCGCGAACTCTCAAGTCGAACGGGAGTAGGCGACTCCACCATCCTACGTTTTGAAGCTGGGAAAGGCGGCATCCTCGCCGCCAACCTCGAACGCCTGAAAATTGCGCTGGAAGCTGGGGGCGTGATCTTCTTCGCCGCCGACGCTCACGGAGGCCCTGGCGTCCGGTTCCGCCAATCGCCTCCCGGGTTGGATCATCCGACTTGAGCCTTCCCCAGTGCTCCTTAGGGCTCTGGAATGAAAACGCTCACTTTTGAACCGCATTCAAACGAAGTGGGGGCTTTGAAGGGCGCATCTTCACCCGCCGACCTAGCCCTTACGTCTCCGCCGGAGTCTGGCCGCGGACGGGCGGGTAGCCGGCGAGTGACCGCGCCAGGGTGACCAGGACGCGCCGGTCGCGTTCGTTGAGAGAGAGGAAGATTTCGGCCACCTCCAACCCGTTCCGGATCCCGGTCATCTGCATAACCATGTTGGTCGGCGCCTCATCCGAGGGGACCTCAGAAGGAAGAAGGGCGGACGGAGGGCAACCGAGCGTCTTGGCGATGGCCACCAAAACCGACGCAGAAACGCGGTTGGAGGCCTTTTCGTATTTTTGCACCTGTTGAAAGCTGACCCCGATCGCGTCGGCAAGGTTGCTCTGGCTCAGGCCGACGAGCTTTCTCTGGGCGCGGATCATCTGCCCGACATGAATGTCGACCGCCTCGGGCTCATCAGTACGCATTTTTTGAACCTTACTTATGTCGTCGTCGAGACCGCCAAAACTTGTGCAACCCACCTAACAAGCTGAGCCCATACAGCAATGACTTGCCCGCCTTAGTAGCCATTTGGTCAAAATACACGCGAGGGGTGTTCCCGCGCCGTGGGTGTAGAGGGCGAATGCGCGCTTGCCGAGCCCCCGCCCTGGTCTGTTGGGGATGAGGTCGCGCTCACGCTTGGCGTGCCGGCCAGCCGGTAGCTGTTGTGGTGTCGACGTCGCCGGTCAGCACCTTCAACCCGCCGCGACGCTTCTGCTGTCACCGATCGGGCCGATCAGCTGATGTGGTCGCGCTTTTACACCATGGCGGTTTTAGTCAGCGTGAAGTCGACGTGGACCGCATCATAAGGAAATTTGACGCCCTCCGCTGTGCGGTCGAGGACGCCGACATTAATGAGGGCCTGAATGTCGCCATGCACAGCCTTTACGTCCCGACCGACCCGGCGCGCAGCTTCACGGATCGACATGGCCCCCTGTCCCGTCATGGCATGGAGCAGTTCCCATCGCTTCCGGGTGAGCGTCTTCCACAGCAGCTCGGCCGAGGCGAAGGAGATATGCGCTCCCTGCTTTTGGCCTTCAAAGGCGGCAAGCGCCCGGCGCGTCACATCCTCACGGGAAGCGACGGAGAGCGTCACGGTGTTCATTCGGGCCTCCATTGGTCCACGTCATTCCAAAAATCCACCATCAGCTTTGCTGGCGTCGTGAAGGCGTAAGCCGTTTCAACTCCGCCGATATGCCGATGGTCTCCTTTGCCAGCTTCGTTGTCGTAGCGAAGCACGCAGGCGCCGACATAGGCGTCGAGAATGGGCGATCGCCTTTCCTCTGAAAAACCTTCGTTTATCGGAGGCGAGAAGCCACAAAGCCCTCGCCTGCCATTTGGCCTGGCTTTCCTTCCCAAAACTATCTCTTGAAACCTCTTCCCGAATTAGGGACCCTCAAGATGAGTTTTGGGAAAATTCCGCCTCTCGCCCCGTCGAATGACGATCGCGGTTCGACGAACGTCGACTCTTGGATGCTATTGGATGGCTCAATGCTGATTGGCTACGCTCGGGTCTCAACGCAGGATCAATCGACCGCCCTTCAGATTGACGCCCTGAAAGCGGCTGGCTGCAGTCGAGTGTTTGTCGAGACCGCATCAGGGGCGCAACGCGACCGTCCTGAACTCAAGGCCGCCCTCGATTTCATGCGCGATGGCGCCAGCGACATGCTGGTTGTTTGGCGACTTGATCGGCTGGCGCGATCTTTGCGGCAACTCATCGAGACAGTGGACGCGCTTGAACGTCGAGGGATCGGATTTTGCTCCCTTACCGAGGCGATCGACACAACGTCTCCAGGCGGTCGGCTTGTCTTTCACATCTTCGGCGCAATGGCGGAATTTGAACGGTCCATCATTCGGGAACGGACCCGTGCAGGCCTGGACGCCGCCCGAGCCCGCGGGCGCAGGGGGGGCCGCCCACCAGCGCTCTCAGTTCGGGACCTTACCGTCGCCCGGGCCTTACTGCGTGATCCGGAACTTACCGTAGAAGAAGCCGCCCAACGGCTCCAGATCGCCACATCGACCTTGTACAGGCATCTGCCAGGCGGCCGCCGCGCACTATTGGAGGCCGAAGCGATCGGCAAGGAGGAGGCCGCGGAGCTTACATGACCCTACCGACCCCTCTTCCTCGCCAGCCGGCCAAGCGGCACAAGGCCCAGACCACATCGCCCGCAAGGTTGGTCGTGGTTCATCCAGACCAGATCACTCAGCGCGATCGTCGCCCTTGGAACCAGAGCTCCCTGGAAAACGTGGTCATCAGGTTTATCCTGGTTTCCACAGTGATCGTGGCCATCGGCGCGGGCGCGATCGTCCTGGCCGTCAGCTTTTCCCTCAAGGCTTGGTAGGCTCGCCGCGCCGCCGGCCACGCGTGACATAGGGGGTGCGGCGCAGAATGGTGCCGCCTGCGTGACTCGAACACGCGACCCCCGCATTACGAATGCGATGCTCTACCAGCTGAGCTAAGGCGGCGCACAATTGGGTGCGAAGGTCGTGTAGTCGGTAAGGACGTGAGCGCCAAGGCCCCGCGGCAGGAGGGCGCAGTCTTCAACCCAGGTTGAAAGGGCAAAAGCCTGTAGACTCAAGGCGTCTAGAGACTAGGGCCACCTGATTCGCGGAATGCAAATGTCGGAAGCCACCTACGTCACCTACGTCCCCAAATCCATGCGACAGCAGCTTCGAGCTACACTGGAGTCTGAGGACACCGGAGCCATCACCTGGCGAGAAAAGAAGCTGCGCCACGGGAGCGAATTCTACTTCTCTGGCCCTGTAGGCCTGGCCCGCAGAACCCACGCTTTCCTCACGTCCTGGGTTGCAAGCGGAACCTGACCTCAGGCGTCAGAGCCGTCATCGAGCAATTTCAGAGCCTGCAAAGTCGTCGCTCGCTCGTCATCGCTCAGGTCCTGGGCGAGTTCGGCCAATAGGGTTTGCCGGCTTGCTTGGACAACCTCCGGCGCAAGGTGGGTCGATAAGGTCATGATCGCTTTCTCAGCGCCCGCGATGAGACGGTCTTTCGGGTCCATTCGGCATCTTCAGCGCAAGGCGAGCAAAAACACCCCAGCCTAAGGCTGGGGTGTTCCTGGAGGGGAGTTCTTTGGGTAGAACGACCAAAACGCGGCCCAGTTTGATTGGTTGCGCGGCCCGTGCAACCTCAAAAGCTTGAGCCCTTAAATCTGCTGTTTCTTAACGCGCGGGCCTTCGAAGCTGACAGCCACAGCGACGCCAGTGGCGCCCGCTCCCGCAGCTCTTAAAGCGGCCAGAGCGGGCGCAGGCCTTGCTGTGGTTGGAGCACGGGCAAGACCAGCCTACGCTCGGCTCTCAATTCGAGAATAGACGACGGCCAAGCTATCCCATCTCCCGAACGGGTGACACTGGGCCTTGCTGGAGGCTACCGTTAGGCGAGTATTTTTAGTTAGGCCTTCGCCTGGAAGCGTCCGTCCCTTCCGAGGAACCATGAGCATTCGCCCTGACCCCCACCCGGTACGCGACTTCTTTATCGAAGGCCTGATCGACTACGCGCCAAAAGACAGCAGTGAAATGATGGAGAGGCCTTTCTTCTCCATCTCCAAGCGCAAGCGCAACAAGCCGATTCACTACGCCACACCGGACGGGAAACTCTGGATCAAGGTCAACGCCAACCCGGTTCACGGGATGGCGACCATCTGGGACGCCGACATCCTCATCTGGTGCATCTCACGCATTGTTGCAGATCGTGACGCGGGCAAGAACGATCTGCGCCCAATCATCAACACCACGCCTTACGCCCTGCTGAAGGGCATCGCTCGAGGCACCAGCGGGCAAGACTATGCTGAGCTCCTCCGCGCCATTAAGCGCCTGCGGACAACCGAGGTGGAGACCAATATCCGAGCCGGTCGGCGACGCTACACCGCGTTCCACTATCTGGGGGACATCGAGGGCGAGGGAGAAGATCAATCTGACCCAGAGCAGCTCAAAACTCTGACCCTACGCGTCCCCGACTGGCTGCTTGATGGCATCCTCAGCGGCAACGTTCTGACCCTGGATCGGGAGTATTTCCGCCTGACCGGCGGGATTGAGCGGGCCATCTACCGCGCGGCGCGCAAACACGCCGGGAACCAGCCGTCTGGGTGGGTCTGCAAAATCGCCACCCTTCACGAAAAAACCGGCAGCGAATCTCCTTTGAAGAAGTTCGCCTTCCGCCTGCGCGAAATGTGCAAGCAGGATGACCTGCCTCGCTATGCGATGCGCCTGACCGTCACTCAGGACGGGAGCCCCGCCGTGCTGTTTGTCGATCGCGCTTTTCTCGACGAGAAGGCGGTCGCCAAACAGCGCGCCACAGCCGAGCAGCGGCTGCGGGAAGATGCTCGAGCCGCTTGGCTGGACGCCGGCCGTTCACCCGAAGGCTTCGAGGGCGCTTGGGCCCATTGGATCCAAGGCGGCGGCTCTCTGGAGGAATTTGCACGGATCTGCCAGGACAAGCGCGCCGTGATGGCGAGCCTCTAGGCCCTTGGAATCAGGCACGTGGTATCGGGAACCCTTGTCTCTTAAGGGCTCAGCCTGCAGCCCCCATCGTGGTTTCAGGAACCCCTTTCGCCCGTTCCAACCCTGCGGTTTGGGGGCCGTTTTGACCCTAAAAGCGCGCGCCGACCCCACATCTTGACGAATCGACGAATCAGACCGCTTGCCGATGGCGCAGGAGGCTATCGTGGTAACAGGAACTGACGGTCCGATTGGGTGTCGTGGTATCAGGAACCCGACCTCTTTAAGCGGCACGTGGTTTCAGGAACCGGCGGATCTGACCCGGCTCGTGGTATTGGGAACCGCCAGTTCTCCCCAACCCTCGTGGTATTAGGAACGATTGGGCACGTGGTTTCTGGAACCCCCCCCACGTGGTTTCTGGAACCGAATCTCGTGGTATCAGGAACCCCGATTCTCCAGAACGCCTGTGAATAGAATGGGTTACGAGCCAAAAAAAGGGCTTAACTGTTTAACTTCCCTTATTTAACAAGACTCTCTTTAACGGCCCGGGCTGTGGATAACCTCGAGCAGATGAAGCGACAGCGATGATTCAACGACCTTGAATCGAGACCGTGAAAATCTGCCTCTGGGCTTTTCGAGGAGGAGGCTTTTCAAAGCCCCTAGACTCGGTTCCTAACCTCCTCACCTCATGGAGTTCTGAGATGTTCCCTAACGGCTTGCGAAAGGCGCCTTGGCAGGCGTTACGCTGGGCGTGGCGGGCATTGCCTCTCTCCGAAGCGGCTCGCCTGAAGGTGGCGCCCTATCTTGATCGATGGCTGCCGGCGGTCGCGATCCGTATTCGTCATGGGACACCCAAACCGCCTGTCTGGCTCTACCCGAGGCCTGCCGCCGAAATCAGCGCCGGCGATTTTGTTCTCTCGGGTTTTCTAGGAGATCCCACAGGCATCGGCCGGGCGGGGCGAATGTCCCTACAGGCGCTTAGGGCTAGTCAGCTGACGGTCATCGCCCACGATCTGAGAACACCACCTCCGGCGGAGGTAAGGGACTCGGTTGGCGGGATCTGGCTGAGCCACTGCAATCCGCCCGAAGCCGTCGGCTTCCTCCTGCAGTCTGATCTTCCAAAGGATCGCTACCGGATCGGCTATTGGGCCTGGGAGCTTCCAGAATTGCCGGAAGACTGGGTTCCTGCCATTTCCCTCTTCCACGAGCTCTGGGCCCCCAGCCAGTTCGTCGCCGACGCCATCGAAAAGTCCCGGGGCGATGCCAATGTCCTGATCAGGGTCGTGCCCCACCCCCTACCCGACATGACGGCGGCGCATCGCGATCGGTCACGGTTTGGCATTTCCGAAGAGGTCTTCGCTTTCCTCTGCATGTACGACGTCCGTTCAACGTCGGCCCGCAAGAACCCAATGGGCGCGGTGAAGGCCTTTCAGATGGCTTTCTCGCCACAAGACCAACGGGTTTGCCTGGTGGTGAAGGTCAATTCGACCGATCCTGATCCCACATGTCTGGATCCGCTCAATCAACAGATCCGCAATTGGCCCAACATACGCTTGATCGTGGAAAGCCTCTCGGATGCAGACTCCGACACCCTGATCGCGACCGCGGATGTCTTTGTCTCGCTTCACCGGTCAGAGGGTTTTGGGCTTTCCATCGCCCAGGCCATGACCCTAGGGCGGGCCGTGATCGCCACAGGTTGGTCAGGAAACGTTGATTTCACCGAGGGTGGGATCATCTCGGTTCCCTACAGCCTCGTGCCGGCTCAGGACCCGAGCGGTCGCTATGACGCCCCGGGCCAGGTTTGGGCTGAGCCTGATCTCTACGCCGCGGCTGACGCCATGGTGACCTTCGCAACCGATCCTGCTCTAGCTGCGGCTCTTGGGCGAAAAGGCTACGATCTCGTACGTCAGAAGCTCCCGGCATATTTTGAAGTTTCACACCTTGCGCCGTGGCTGAGCGAACCCCTCGGGGCCGCCTCTCGTCATCTTGCGCGAGCATGACCTCGCGCCCCTGGAAGGGTGACGACCTGCCCCGGTCGCTTCGTTGACGCGCGCTTTTCACCAAGGGTTGGGCGCGTCCGTGGGCCGCGAAGCTACGATAAAGGCTTAGGTTGCTAGTTTCGCCCTATTCGGTCTGTTAAACCCCCTTGGTCTAGGGTGTTATGCGCTTCAAACCGCATTTGCTCGCGTTCGCCTCCGGCGCTCTCCCCGGAGGCGAACGCACCCCTCCTCCCACGCGAATTGATCCTGGTTGAAGCGCAGCAAGCTCTGCCCCGCCCCATCTTGACGCGCCCGCCGAAGGTCGATCTGCTGGCGACGTGAAAACACCGAGTCCCGTGAATTTATCAGCCCAGTTAGAGGCGCTCCACGCAGCAGGCGCGACCCCAGAAACGATCATCGTCTCAATGGAAGATTGGCTCGATATCGCCAAACAGGCCAGAGACCAGGCTCGTGGGAACGCTATCGCCGGCTACACTTTCGCGGGCGTGCCGGTCTTGATCGACAAGACCCAAACAGCCGTGGTGGTGCAGGTCAGGTAACTGAGGCGCCGCGTGACGGCGATCGGTCACCTCACAGGGCAATTCACGTTCAGGGGCGCCGCAAGGGCGGTAGGCCTCTCACTGTTCGGCTTCAAAAACTCTGCGGCCGCGCCGCCGCCAGACCTCCACCAGGGCTGCGCTTCCCTCCCCCTTGAGCAGGTCGGCCAGACCAAGGAATGCTCCAAACAGAGCGGCTCGATCATCATTGGTGAGATCGACCAGTCCCGCCTTTTGGACGAGGCCGCCCAGCTCGATGAGCTGACGGGTGCGAGCACGGCGCTCGACGGCCCAGGCGCGATTGTCGGTGCGTGCGCGGGCAGCCTCAAGGCGAGCCATGGCCGCCACCGCTCGTCGCTGCGCTAGTGTCGTCGCCCGAAGGTTGGCGAAGGCTTTTGCCGGTCCGCGCGCGCCGTTGAAAGAATGCGGCTCCGCGTTGGCGCCACCCCTCCTTTGTTTCTGATTGTTTCGCGCCGTCCAAGGCCTCCAGCAGGATGCCAGCCAACGTTTCGGGATCGAGGGCGTCGGCCCCCGTCGCGATGACCATCTCGCCCAGCTGGACGACTTTGCGCGCCTTCAGGGTCTTAGCCTTGTCCTGAAGCGCGCGGAGCTCAGCGTCGATATCGCGGGGTTTGCGCAACCTGTTTCTCCCAGCCTATTGCGCCCCCTCCTAGGAAACTAGCAGGCGGCATCGGTGTGTCTAGCTTGGCGGGCTCGCTGGGTTCGGTCAGTCACTCATTGAAGGATGAGAGGAGTGCGCGCTTATACGTCGTTGAACGACGTGGGCTTTGAAGGCATTGTCAGCGGGCATTTGTGGAGACCTGCATGACGCCCGACGCGTTCCGCCTACTGGCCATGCGCCTGCCAAACGTCGAGTTTGGCTCCAACCTGGGCAATCACGAATTCCGCGTCGGGACCAAGGTGTTCGCCTCGCTTGGCTCACCTGTCGTCGGCCAAGCGCTGATCAAACTAACGCCGCGCTCCCAAGCCCAGTTCGTGGCGCTGGCGCCGGGCGCCTTTGCGGCCGCCCCTGGTGGGCAGGGTGCCCGCGGCGGGACCATCGTGAAGCTGGCGATGGCGGACGCCACGATCCTGGAGCGCGCCCTTGAGGCTGCCCATCAGAAGGCTTCAGGCAAGGGCTAGGCGTGGCGATCTACCATTTCAGCGCCAAGGTTATCAGTCGCGCCAACGGCTCCAGCGCCGTGGCCGCGGCAGCCTATCGGTCGGGGTGCGAATTGCATGACGAGCGGCTGGGACGGTCGCACAATTTCAGCAACAAGGCCGGCGTCGAACACTCAGAGATCATGGCCCCGGAGGGCTCGCCCGAACGTTGGCGGGATCGCCAGGCTTTGTGGAATGAGATTGAGGCTGGCGAAATACGCAAGGACGCGCAGCTCGCCCGCGAGGTCGAGTTCTCGATACCACGTGAGCTGAATCAGGCTCAGGGCATCGCGCTGGCCCGGGATTTCGTGGCCAAAGAGTTTGTCGACCGGGGCATGGTTGCCGACCTGAACGTGCATTGGGACATAGGGCCAGATGGTCTGGCCAAGCCGCACGCCCACGTCATGCTTTCGATGCGCGCGGTCACGCATGACCCAGCCGGACCGGGCGGCTTTGGCAAGAAGGTTCGCGAGTGGAATAGCGCTGAGCTCTTGAGCGACTGGCGGGCGGCCTGGGCCAACCACGTGAACACCCGATTGGCCGAACTCGACATCGATGCGCGGATCGATCATCGCAGCCTTGAGGCTCAAGGCATCGACCTGGAGCCGCAGCACAAGATTGGGCCGGCGGGGATGCGGCGTGACGCCCGCAGCGAGGGTCACAGGCCCGAGGACGCCGAGCGCGCCTTCGATCACCGAGAGATCGCCCGACGCAATGGCGAGAAGATTATCGCCGAGCCGAGCGTCGCCTTGGACGCGATCACCCGCCAACAGAGCACGTTCACCGATCATGACGTGGCGCGATTTGTTCACCGGCATACCGATGACGCCGATCAGTTCGCCCGGGCGATGAGCGCGGTGAAAACCTCGCCGGAGTTGGTGGCGCTGGGCAGGGATGGCGCCGGCCGCGAGCGTTTCAGCACGCGCGAGATGCTGACCACGGAAGTGCGGCTGGAACGATCTGCTGAGCAACTTGCAGCTCGTAGCGGGCGTAAGGTCTCGGCGGCGGCGAAGCGGGGGGGCGTTGCCGCCGCCGAGGGTCGCGGGCTCTCCTTGGGGGGTGCACAGCGCGACGCCTTTGAACATATCATCGGGCCCCAGGATTTTGCACTGGTTGTGGGCTACGCCGGCGCCGGTAAGAGCGTGATGCTGGGCGTGGCTCGTGAGGCCTGGGAGGCCCAGGGCTACCAGGTCCGCGGCGCCGCCTTGTCTGGCATCGCGGCCGAGGGCCTGGAGGGCGGTTCAGGGATCGCCTCAAGGACGATCGCCAGTCTCGAGCATGGCTGGGCCCAGGGCCGCGACCTGCTCACCGCTCGCGATGTTCTCGTGATCGACGAAGCGGGCATGATCGGTTCTCGGCAGATGGACCGGGTGCTGGCCCACGCGGTGCAGGCCGGCGCCAAGGTGGTGCTGGTTGGGGATGCCGAGCAGCTGCAGGCGATCGAGGCTGGCGCCGCGTTCCGGGCGCTCACAGAGCGACATGGCGCTGCTGAGATCAACGAGATCCGCCGTCAGCACGAAGCCTGGCAGCGGGAAGCGACGCGAGAGCTGGCCACGGGCCGCACAGGAGCCGCTCTGGACCGTTACGAGGCCGCGGGCATGGTGTGCGGCCATGGGACGCGCGAAGCCGCCCGTGGCGCCCTCGTGGAGGGCTGGGACATCGTGCGGCAGGCCAGGCCGGAGGCCAGCCAATTGATGCTCGCCCACACCCGGGCCGACGTGGCTGAGCTCAATCAATTGGCGCGGCGCCGTTTGCGTGAGACCGGCGACCAGCACGTGGGGGCGCTTGGCCCTGACCACTTGGTGCAGACTGAGCGCGGCGAGCGGTTCTTCGCTGCGGGGGATCGGGTGATGTTCCTGCGTAACGAACGCTCTTTGGGCGTGAAAAACGGCACGCTTGGGACTGTCGAGAAGATTGACGGGGCCGGCCTCGCCGTCCGTCTGGATGGTGATGATCGGCGCGAGGTGAGCTTCGATCTGAAGGATTACGCCCACATCGACCACGGCTATGCCGCCACGATCCACAAGAGCCAGGGCGTCACCGTGGACCACGCCCATTTGCTGGCCAGCGATGGCTTGGACCGTCACGCCGCCTATGTCGGAATGAGCCGCCACAGAGAGACGTTGGCGGTCCATTACGGTGCTGATGACTTCAAGGACCGCGCCCAGCTCGCCCGCACCCTTGGCCGCGAGCGGGCCAAGGACACGACCTTGGACTATGGGGAGCCACACCTGGCGGAAGCCTTCGCCGAGCGGCGGGGTATTGTCCGGTCGGAGATCAGCGTCACATCGAAAATGGCTAAGCCAGCCAACCGGGCGCCGTCACGGTTTGCAGGGTTTAGGCCAAAACCTGCGCCCGACCGTCTCGTGGGGGAGCGCAAGGCTGGCCAGGCGCCCTCCCCTGCTCCCATCGCGGACCTGCAGCGTCGAGAACTGACCGAAGGCGTGCGTGGCTACGCGCGGGCCTTCGCCGATGTGGCGCGGATGGTGCGGAGTGGTTTGCCGGTGTTGCCACACCAGGAGATAGCCCTGAAGCGCGCCGACGCGGCGCTCTCGGCCGTCAGCCTTGAGGTAAGCCATGACCTGCGCTCAGTGCTGTCGCGCGAGCTTGGGCTCGCCGGTCGGATCGATCAGCCCGGCGGGATGGAAGCGATCGGCGAGGCGCTGGCCCATGAGCACCGGGTGCGGCTAGACCCCCGTCTGCGCGCCGAGCGGTTTGTGGAGCACTGGACCGGCCTCAAGGCCCGTCACGCCGAACTGGGCAGCTGGCAGGACGTCGAGGCTCGCCGCCAGGTCGAAGAGCGCATGAAAGCCTTGGCCAAGGGCCTTGGCCGCGATCCTCAGGTGGAATCGGTGCTGTCGAACCGCCGGCAGGAGCTTGGGCTCTCGACCCCCTCCCCCGGCCGTAACCTCGCCCAGGATTTGGCGCGGTCGCTTGGCATCGGGCGAGGGCTTAGCCGCTAGGAAGGTCCATGGCGTGGACGAGCCAAGGCTGAGGTGTCGCAACTGCGCAGGTTGCTCTTCAGGCGTGAGGATCGCGACATCCTATATATAAAGAGAATGGCTACCCCGTAGCATGGCTCCTCACCCCCCGAGGATGGAATGGGAACGCGGGTGAGCATGTGCTGGCGAACCGCAAAAGATCGCGCTGCGTATCACTTGGCAGCACCGACGCGTCCTCTGAGTCGCGCCTTGGGTGAATTGCTAATACTCACTACGTGAGGGCGCCCCTTCGGAAACCCAATATCTAAATCCAAGCATCCTTCTCATGCCGCCAAGAGCATCGGGATGATTACGCCAGTACGCGCGCCTACGGGTCGCCCTGCGGCCTACGCCCCTGAAAACACGCCTCGAATATCGTCAAGCCAGGGCCACTCGCGGGCCCCAAGCACAATTTTCACGATAGGGATTCAACGGCGCCACATTCCGCTTGAGCGACTATGTGGTCTGCTGTATAGCCAGCTCTTGCCCCCAAGCGTCAGCTGGTAGGGCTAGATCTTTGGGAGCGAAACCGAATGCCTTATTCCTCAACACAAATGACAACGTTCTTCACGAACGTGCATGCGGGCCGCGCGCCGACCGCCGCGGAACAACTTCTGCTTAACGCCTGGGCCCAGCAAAACGCCGCTGGCGTGCTGACCGACGCCGCCGCCCTGCAGCTGGTTGTCGATAGCGCCGATGCCGAAAGCACCGTCGCCCTGCTGACCTACCAATATTTCACCGGCTCCGTGCCGACCGCCGCTGGCCTGGCCTACCTGGTCAATTCGGCCACGAACACGACCGATCTGAACGACGCCTACTACGCCGGCTTCAACATCGAAAACCGCTACATTAACTTCTCCGCCAACCTGGCCCTTTCGGGCCCCACGTCGGCGAGCTTCGCGACCACCTACGGCGGCTTCACGGTCGCCCAGACGATCGACGTGGCCTATGAAACGATCATCGGTTCGGCTCAAGCCGCCGCCGCTGGCATCAATGTCGCCGCCGCGAAGGCCGACATCGGCGGCGCCGCCCGCATCACCTACTTCACCAACCTGGTGAACCAGCACTTCCCGACCGCGACCGCGGCTCAGAAGGATCTGGCGCTGAAGGCCGAAATCATCGGCTACATCATGGGCGAAGCCGTGAAGGCCAACGTCGGCGCCTATTCTAACGCCGCTTCGCGCCTGCTGGCCGACCTGGCCGTTGACAATGTCGCCACCCTGGGCGCCAGTCTGACCACTAGCTACTCGACGGCTGCTGGCACCTCGACGGGCGTCTCGAGCTTCACCCTTACCGCCGGCACTGACAATGTCACCGGCACCGGCGGCGACGACGTCATTAACGCCCCGGCCGGCACCTACACGACCGGCGACACCGTCAACGGCGGCCTGGGCATTGACAGCCTGAACCTCACCCTGACCGGGGCCGCTCCCGTCGGCACCATCGTCGGCGTTGAAAAGCTTTTCATTACCGCTTCGCCGAACAGCGCCACCCTCGATCTGGCCGGTGTCGCCGGCGTGACCGAGATCACCAACAAGTCGAGCGCCAACGGTGCCACCGTCACCGTCAACAACGTCGCCGCCATCGCGACCGCCGGTATCGACTCCACCGCCACGGCTCTGACCGTCAACTACGCCGCCGCCGCTGTCGCCGGCACGGCTGACGCCAGCACCCTGAACCTGTCCGGCGCGTCCAACGCCTCGTTCACGACTGCGGGCATCGAAACCCTGACCGTCAACTCGACGGGCTCGGCCAACACCCTGTCGACCCTGGTCGACACGGGCATGACCAAGCTCGCCGTCACGGGCAGCGCCAACCTTACGATCACGGGCGCCGTTGGCGGCGCGACGATCGCCACGGTTGACGCTTCCGCGGCGACCGGTGCTGTCACCTTGACGACGGGCGCGGGCGCTGGCGGTGCTGGCGCTGTCGGCGTTACGGTTCTGGCTCCCACGGCTGCCGCCGCTGGCGCCTTCACCGTAACGACCGCGGGCAACAAGGACACGGTCACCCTCGGCGCTGGCAATGCCACCGTTGATACGGCTGGCGGTAGCGACACCATCAATGCTGGCGTCGGCACCAACGTGATCACATCCGGCGCGGGTAACGACACCGTCAATCTGACCGGCACCAAGGACACGCTGCGTTTCGCTGAATCGGGCGGCTTGAACTCAGACGTCGTCAATGGCTTCTCGGCCACGTCGGTTATCTCGTTCAACCTCGGCACGGCTGCTACCGCAACCGCCGTCGCGGCTGCCAATGCTCAGTTCGGCACGGTCGCAACCGGTGCAACCTCCCCGACCATGTCGGGCGTTGGCGGCGCTGCTGCTGCAACCACGTTCACTGCAGGCACCACGTTCAACGAAATCTCGACCGGCGGCGCGATTGCTGCGGGCTCGACGATCGTCGAACTGACCGGCGTGTTCACCGACGGCACGGCCGCTGGCGCGATCAACGCCCTGGGCGTTTCCGCCACGACCGGTGTCGCCACCGCCCCCACCGGCAAGTTCATCCTGGTCACCTACTCGGTCGGCAACGTCGCCCAAGTCTGGTCCTATGCCGGTGACACCACGGTCAA
Organism: Tabrizicola sp.; assembly: GCF_030694085.1. Taxonomy (GTDB): domain Bacteria; phylum Pseudomonadota; class Alphaproteobacteria; order Rhodobacterales; family Rhodobacteraceae; genus Tabrizicola. The sequence continues at coordinate 15,242 of NZ_JAUXZE010000069.1, forward strand.
CACCGACATCGACGTCGCTGAACTGAGCCTGGTTGCTACCCTGAACGGCGTTGCCGCCGGTTCGCTGGGTCCGGCAAACTTCTCGACCTTCCTCGGCGCTGCTGCCGCGGCAGTCGTGGGTCCGCTGGCGGGTCAGACGATCAATCTGACGGGTACGCTGAACCTGGTGACCAACACCGCGAACGCGGCTGGTCAAATCCTGACCGGCGCCGCTGACACCGTGAACGTCGCCATCGGCACCCTGCCGACCGCCGCCGCCACGGCCACGACCGGCCTGACGGTTATCGACTCCGCCGTTGGCGACGCCGATGTTCTGAACGCTACTGTTCTGAGCAATGGCTGGGATCTGGGTACGCTGGTTTCGGGCATCGAAACGGTCAACCTGAACCTGCTGGTTGCCGACAACGGCTTCTCGGCCGCTGCGGTTCTGCCGGGCGCGACGGCGATCAACTTCACGGGCACTGGCTCGACGGGCGCGATCACCAATGTTCTCAGCGGCACCGCTCTGGGTCTCGGCGCGGGTTACACCGGCACTGTCACCAACAACGATGCCCTGGCTGCCCTGACCCTGAACCTGCTCGGCAACGCCGGCACCTCGATCGCCACCAGCCCGACCTTTGTGTCGACCGGTCTGATCACGGCGCTGACCGTCAATGCTCAAGCCAACAGCTTCCTGAACGCTAACTCCGCCGGTGCTGTGTTTAATGCCACGTCTACGACGGTGACCGGCGCTGGTAACCTGACGCTCCTGGCCTCTGCGGCCGCTTTTGACGCCGCAGCGATCAACGCTTCGACCCCGGCCTATTCGGGCATCCTGACGGCTCGTATTGCTGCCGGCTCTGCCGCTGGCTCTATGGACTTCACGGCGCTTGGTACTGGTGGTGTTGTGCAAAACCTGCGCGTCATCGACTTCTCCGACGTTGCTGCCGCCCAAGTCTTTGCTGCCGCTCAAACCATCACGCTGGGCGCGGTCACCGGTGGTGGCACGCTGACGATCAACGACGCTCCGACGGCAGCGACTGTCAACCTGACCGGCCTGACGGTTGTTCAGCAAGGCGCCGCTCTGAACGACGTCCTGAACGTCAACCTGGGCGCCAACGCTTCGGGCAACCTGGCGACTGGCGGCATCTCGGCGGTCTCCACCGAGACGGTCAACCTCAGCTCGGCCGCCACGGCGGGTACCGCGATCTCGGTCGCGAACATCCTCACGGCCGCTGCTGCTGGGACCCAAACTGTCAACGTGACCGGCAACCAAGCCTGGACCCTGGGCACCGTGACCGCTGACACCCTGTCGACGACGGGTGTGGGTTCGACCGGTTCGGTTACCGCAACCCTGGCTAACGGTGCCTCGGGCGTGTCCTTCACCGGTGGTGACGGCGCTTCGACCATCACGGGTTCGGCCAATGCCGATGTCATCGTCACCGGCGCGGGCAACGACGTTGTTCTGACCGGCGGCGGTCTCGACAACATCAGCACGGGCGGCGGCAACGACGTCATGGCTCAAGCTGGTACCGTGGCTGGCGGCGTCTTCACGGCTGTGGGCGCTCAGAACGCCGCTGTGACCTTCACCGGCGGCCTCGGCAATGACGTGTTCGGCCTGGGTCTGGTGGCTGTCGCCAATATCGCGACGGTCACTGACCTGAACCTCGGTTCGGGCGCTCCTGCCGGTCAAATCGACCGTCTTTACTTCGACCTGGCCACGGCTGGTGCGGCGACCATCGTTTCACTGGCCGCTACGCAAGCAGCCATCACTGCAGCTGGTACGCTGACCCTCGCTGCTGACGCTGCTGTCAACGCTCTGAACGGTGCCGCCAACAACGTGGGTACCTTCACCTACGCCGGCGATACGTATCTGATCGTTAACGGCGTCGCTGCTGGTGCCACCTACGCCGCTGGTGAAGACGTGCTCGTTAAGATCACGGGCGTCACGGGTACCCTGGACGCCTCGGATATCGTCATCATCTAAACGATACCCTTTGCGAAACTAGGAGGGGCCGGCTCGCGAGAGCCGGCCCCTTTTTCGTGGGCGGTGCTCGACAGGGTGGCGATAACGCCGTGACCAGCTACAAGATCACCAAACCCCAAAGAGTGAGCAGTCATGGCCTCGTGGACCGCCGGCTATGTGGCCGATCTGGACTATACCCAGGGCTTCTATAGGGAACTGACCCCGGCCTTGCTGGCCTTCGTGGCCATGGCTCACGCCCAGGCGGCGCCCGATGTCAGCGGCCCCCTGACCTATTGCGAGCTGGGCTGCGGCCGCGGGTTCTCGGCCAATCTGCTGGCGGCGGCCAATCCGCACATCGCCTTCCACGCCAATGACTTCAATCCCGGCCATATCGTCGGGGCCCGCCGTCTGGCGCGGGCCGCCGGCTCGGACAACATCCAGTTCTACGACCACAGTTTCGCGGAGTTTCTGGACGCCCCGGAAGTTCCAGACTTCGACATCATCGCCCTGCACGGCATCTACAGCTGGATCAGCGCCGAGAACCGCGCGGTCATCATCGAGTTCTTGCGCCGTAAGCTGCGGCCCGGCGGCCTGGTCTATGTGTCCTATAATTGCCAGCCGGGCTGGTCGCTGGCCGCGCCGCTGCGCCATCTGATGGCGCTGCATGGCCAGGCGCGGGGCGGGCCCACGGCGGGTCGCATCGAGCCGGCCCTCGACTTCATCCAGTCCCTGGTCGACGTCAATGCCGGCTATTTCCGCGGCCAGCCCGGCTTGGTGGACCGGTTGGCCAAGCTGAAGGGCCAGCCGCGCAACTATCTGGCCCACGAATATATGAACGACGACTGGACGCTGTTCTATCACTCCGACGTCGCCCATGAGATGTCCGAAGCCAAGCTGACCTTCCTGGCCTCAGCCCATGTGCTCGACAGCATCGACAACATCACCGTGACGCCCGAGCAGGGCCGACTTTTGGCGGGGATCGAAAGCTCCGCCTTCCGCGAGACCGTGCGCGACTACATGATAGGTCAGCAGTTTCGTCGCGACGTTTTCGTGCGAGGCCCCCTCCTCCAGACCTCAGGTGACGTCGCCGCGGCATGGGACCAGATGCGGGTCGCGCTCACCTCAGCTCGGGAGGATGTTCCAGAGAAGATCACCGTGGCGCAGGGCGACGTGGCGCTGGATCCGGCAGTGTATGGGCCGATCCTGGACGCCCTGGAGACCGGGCTGAAAACCTGTCGCGAGGTGATGGACGCTGTGGGGACGCCCCCCGGTGGCGCGGCCCATCTAAGACAGGTCATCGCCATCCTGATCGGCGCGGGCCATGTTCAGCCCTGTTTGCCAAGTCCGCCAGACGAGACGCGCGTGCGTCGCGCCGAGGCGTTCAACGCGGCTGTTCTAAACCAGGCCCGCGCGCATGGCGAACTGCAGGCCCTGGTCTCTCCCGTAATCGGCGGGGGCGTCAGTCTGAACCGCTTTCAACAGCTCTTCCTTCTGGCGCTTCGCGAAGGCGAAAGAGACCCGTCAGCGTTCGTTGGGGCCATACTCGAAGCCCAGGGACAAAGCCTAGTCAAGGATGGTCAACCCCTAGTGACGTCCGCTGAAAACCAGGCAGAGCTGAAAATACGCTATGAGCAGTTTGTCGCCCGGGATTTGCCCGTCCTCGAGCGGTTGGGAATCGCCTAGGAAACGTCACAGCCCTGGGCTTTGGCCGCAGCCAGCGCTTGACCGAGGCCGTTGAGATCAAACGCGGTGGCGCGGCGCTGACTTGGCGTTCGGATAAAGACGGTACTGAAACCCTTGAGCTCTGACGCCGGAATATGGACACGGCCATCGCTGGGGTTTTTGGTGTTGTCGCTCTTGAATTCCGCGCCCAAGCCCGCCGCGCGGGGGCCGACGAGACCGACAGACAACGCAGGACCCGCATCCAGGCGGTAGAGTGCGTTGGCGGTATTCAGTGACTTGCGCAGTTGAAAGGTCACGACGCCGGTCCGGTAGACCATTCGCCGGGCCTTGAGAATGCACGTCTTGGTTTGAGTGAAGCCATCTTGCCGGACTTCAAGCACCCAGCCCTTGGTGGGCGTGTAGCGATCCACCCGCACATCTGCGGCCGCAAACGGAAACAATCCACCCAGCATGGTGAGAGCTATCGCGGCGAGCATCATCATGGTCTCCCAAGGATCACCAAAACCTTGGCGTCCCGAATTCATGGCTGCCGCTCAAGGACAAGCGCTGTGGTCACCACGTCTGCGGTCGTTATACGAGCTGCGGACGAACATTCAACGCCTCGCCTGCCTGGTCAGAGCGATGAGCCAGCCTACCCACGATGCTCCACGGTTGCTTTGGGATGGCGCCGATGGATGCAGCGTCCTATCTCCAGGTTCCGCCGTCTGGAGAGGTCAAGATCATGCCCATGGCGACCAAACTGTCGCAGACTTACGTCCCTGTTGAAGACCGGCTTTTGCTGATCTCTCAGGATGACCAAGGTCATGTTTACCGGCTTTGGCTGACCCAACGTATCGCCACTGACGTTGTCTTGGCCCTCACCGGATGGCTAGAAAACCAGCCAGAGAGCCCCTTGGAGGCTGCTTGCGGACCCGTGGCTCAGGTGTGGCAGCAGGCGGCTGCGGTCATGCAGTATATGCCCGCCATACCCGTCGGCGCGGATATGAGCGCCCCCCCGGCGGCGACGGAAGGCCTAGTGCAGAATGTGGAACTTATTCGCGGTGATGAGGCCTACGTCCTGGTCCTGAGCCTAGCGTCGGGTGCGTCTCTCACCCTGCCATTTAACCCCACAGAGTTGCGTCAGTGGCTGTCGCTTCTGCATGGGCTCTACGAAACCTCAGGGTGGCCTTTGACGGCGTGGCCCGCCTGGTTCAAGCGCCCGCTCGCCACCGCGGCGCCCAACACCGTCAACTGAACGCTTCCCGAAAACCGCCGCATCGGATAGACGACCAGTCAAACCGGCCACATAGGCTGGCGCCTAAATTGCTGTGGGAAACCTCCGTGCATCCGTGCGCAGCCGGCACAGGAATATCTCGCGGAGCAGAAGGCTAGGATATGTTCTCTAGTTCCAAGGATAAACCCACGCCCCTCAATCGGGCGGTGCTTTCTGTTAGACCAGCTATAGTTATTGCCGTGGTTTTCAGTATGTTTATCAACATTCTGGCCCTGGTTAGCCCAATCTACATGCTTCAGGTCTATGATCGCGTGCTGACGAGCCGCAATGAGCTGACGCTGTTGTTTATAACCTTGATCGCAATATTTCTATTTGTAGTCTATGCGGCGCTGGAAGCGTTGCGAACGCAAGTTCTCGTGCGCGCTGGTATTAAACTGGACGCCAATCTCAGCGCCTCGACCTTTAGAAGCGTGCTGGATAGCACGCTTCTACGCCGCGGCGGCGACGCTCAGGCTTTCCGGGATATGGACGGCGTGCGTGATTTCATCACCGGCGCGGCCCTAATCGCTTTCTGTGACGCCCCTTGGATTCCCGTCTTCGTCACCATCTCCTTCATACTCCACCCCTATTTCGGGTTCCTGGCGATTGTCGCTGGTCTGATCATTTTGGGCTTGGCCGTCGCGAACGATTTCGCCACTCGCAATCCAATCCAGCAAGCCACGATGGCAGGCATCGGCGCCCAAAACGATGTCTCGGCGACCTTGCGAAACTCCGAAGTGATGCGTGCCATGGGCATGTGGCGCGGCCTGCAGGAGCGTTGGCAGCTTCGCCGAGATGACTTGATCGGCTGGCAGGCGAAAGCTAGCGACCGAGGCGGGGCGTTGATGGCGACCATCAAATTCGTCCGCCAAGCCGTTCAGACTCTGATCCTTGGCGGCGGCGCCTATCTGGCGATTACCGGCAAGATCTCGCCAGGCGCTATGATCGCCGCGTCCATCCTCGTCGGTCGCGCCTTGGCTCCGATCGAAGCCGTCGTCGGTCAATGGAAGACCTTCATTAACGCCCGTAGCAGCTGGGACCGTCTGCAGTCGATGTTCAGGTCGGAGCCCGACACCGGAAACCGCATGACTTTGCCGGCGCCGAAGGGGCGGCTGCTTGTCGAGGCTGCCGCCATCATGCCGCCCGGCGGCCAGCGCCCGACATTGTTTAATGCGAGTTTTGTTCTTGAAGCGGGCACGACATTGGGCGTCATTGGACCCAGCGCTGCAGGCAAGTCCAGTTTGGTTCGGGGCTTGGTGGGCGTTTGGCCCGTGGTGAGCGGCGCAATTCGCCTTGACGGCTTTGAATTGCGACAGTGGGACCCCGAACAGCTGGGCCAACACATTGGTTATTTGCCACAAGATGTGGAGTTGTTTTCCGGCACGGTCGCGCAAAACATCGCTCGGTTCACCGATTTCCAAAGCGAGGACGTTATAGAGGCCGCCCAGATTGCTGGGGTCCACGAGGTTATTCAGGCGCTTCCGCAAGGTTACGGGACGCAAATCGGCGATGGCGGTGCGACGCTTTCCGGTGGCCAACGCCAGCGCCTTGCGCTGGCAAGGACTATTTTCCGCAAGCCGGCCTTGATCGTCTTGGACGAACCTAATGCAAACCTCGACACCGATGGTGAGCAGGCCCTATCCCGTGCGATCGCTCACATGAAGTCGCTCGGGCGCACGATTGTCTTCGTAACCCACAAGACCAACCTGCTGGCCTTTGCCGACAAGATCATGATCCTTCAGAACGGCACCGTAGTTCGCATGGGCGATCGGGACGAAATTCTGAACTTGCTGGTGGCAAATGCTCAGCCGCCCCCCGGCGCGGCCTAGACCCGGCGACGAATTGGAAAGAGACGTTCGCCATGGCGGATATTGCACGACCCAGTGATAACTATAAGCGGTACGCGGCGATCGGCATCGCCGTGATTGTCTTGACGTTCGGCGTCCTGGGAGGCTGGGCCGCCTTTGCCCCGTTGGGTAGTGCTGTGATCGGCAATGGCACCGTCACGGGCGAGGGCAATCGCAAGACCATCCAGCATTTGGAAGGCGGTATGCTCCGTAAAATTCGGGTCCGAGAGGGCGACCGTGTGAAAGCCGGTCAGGTACTTTTCGAGCTCGACCCGGTGCAGACAAACGCCAATCTTCAGATCGTTCGCAACCAGCTCTTCACACTGCTCGCGCGGGCCAATCGTCTTGACGCCGAGCGCTATCGACTCGCTGCGGTACGGTTCTCCCCCGAGGTCGTGGCTCAGATGGGTGACCCGATCGTCCGCCAAGCTGTTGTGGACGAGCGCCGGCAGTTTCAAGAACGGCAGGGGACGATCACCGGACAAGTCGAGATTTTGCAGTCACGGATTGGGCAGTATCGAGAACAGATTTCAGGCATTGATCAGCAGCGCGCGAGCATGGAAGAGCAGGTCGCCTACCTCAATGATGAAATCGAGGGTCTGACTATCCTCTATAAGCAAAACTTGGTTCCGAAGCCGCGCCTTCTTGCCCTTGAGCGGGAGCGCGCCCAAATAAGGGGCAGTATAGGAAAGTCGTTAGCGGAAAAGGCGCAGGTGCAGAAAGCCATTGGCGAAGCATCTCTGCAAGCCAAACAAATCAGGCAGCAGTTCGACCAGGATGTCGCTAAAGAACTTGCCGATATACAAGCTCAAACAACGGATTTGAGGGAAAAATATACCGTCGCAAATGACGCGGCGAGGCGCATTAATATTGTCGCCCCTGTCAGCGGCACTGTTCAAAATTTACGCTTCTTTACGGAAGGCGCGGTTGTCCGTCCGGCTGAGCCGCTTGTTGACATTGCACCCGATCAAGGAGGAATGACGATTCACGCGCAATTCTCTCCAAACGATATCGACAGTGTGCATGCCGGCATGGTCGCTGAGTTGCGATTCCCAAGTTTCCACGCCCGCGACATTCCCGTGGTTGAGGGCATCGTCGCCACGGTGTCACAAGACCGACTGGTCGATGAGGCGACACATACGCCGTATTTCCTGGTGATCATCCACATCAAGGACTCTGATCTGCCGGAGGAGCTGAAAACACGACTAAAGGCGGGGCTACCCGCAGAGGTCGTTGTTCCGACGGGTGACCGCACGGCGCTTGAATACATGTTCAACCCTTTGAGCAATGCGCTCCACAAGACGATGCGGGAAAAGTGATCGTATCAATCGATCTGATCGCTGGCTCTCGAGCATAACAGCACAAGCCGAATGCTGGTTTGTGGAGGAATAATATAATGACGAAGCGCGCGCTGATCACCGGCTTGACCGGCCAGGACGGCGCCTACCTGGCGCGATCCCTGCTAACCAAGGGCTACGAAGTCCTTGGCTTGGTGAGGCGCTCGGCGTCGGCCGAGTTCATGCAAGAGCGCCTAAAGTGGCTCGGCATCCACGGTGACGTACGCCTAGTAGACGGCGACATGATCGACTTGTCGTCGTTGATCCGCATTTGTCGCGAAAACCAACCGGACGAGATTTACAATCTGGCCGCCCAGAGCTTTGTAACCTCGTCCTGGAGCCAGCCGTTCCTGACCGGCGAGGTGACCGCGCTTGGCGCCACAAATCTGTTGGAAGCTATGCGCCTGGAGGTTCCCGGCGCGCGCTTCTACCAGGCCTCGTCCTCGGAAATGTATGGCCTGGTGCAGCAGCCGGTGCAGAGCGAATCTACGCCCTTCTATCCGCGGTCGCCCTATGCCGTGGCCAAGCTCTATGCCCATTGGATCGCGGTGAATTACCGCGAGAGCTTTGATCTGCACGTGTCCTCAGGCATCCTTTTCAACCACGAGAGCCCACTGCGCGGCATCGAGTTCGTAACCCGCAAGGTCACCGACGGCGTCGCGCGCATCAAGCTGGGCCTGACCGACAAGCTCAAGCTTGGTAATCTCGATGCGCGGCGCGACTGGGGCCACGCGGCCGACTATGTCGAAGCCATGTGGGCGATGCTGCAGCAGGACATCCCCGACGACTACGTGATCGCTACGGGACGGACCACCACGGTGCGCCAAATGTGCCAGATCGCGTTCTCCCACGCGGGCCTGAACATGGAAGATCATGTCGAGGTGGATCCGGCGTTTATCCGGCCCGCCGAGGTCGATGTCCTGATTGGCGATCCGTCCAAAGCCAAGCGGGTGCTGGGATGGGAGGCCACAACCGATCTCGAAACCATGATGCGAGAGATGGTCGACGCCGACCTCGTGCGGGTCGGCTTTGAAATTCAGAAGGATCGCGCTCGCGTCGAGGCGCATGGCTGAAGGTGCGGTTGTCATCATTGGCGCCGGCGGCCACGCCAAGGTGATCATTGAGCTGCTTCGCAGCTCCGGGGTTACGATCGCTGGCCTGACAGATGCCGACAGCACGCCTCGAAATGTGCTGGGCGTTCCGGTGCTGGGGGACGACGGGTTCCTGCCGATGTTGCTCTCCCAGGGCGTCCGAAACGCCTTTGTGGCGCTCGGCGACAACAGCCTGAGGCTCGATATAGGCGCAGGCTTGCAGGCGCTCGGGTTTCACCTGGTCAACGCCATTAGCCCGCGCGCGACCATTTCGCCCTCCGCCAGGCTCGGCTGCGGGATCGCAGTGATGGCTGGCGCGGTCATCAATGCCGAGGCTCAGATCGGGGATCTGGCGATCATCAACACCGGCGCCGGGATCGATCACGACACGATCCTGGGGGCGGCCTGTCATATAGGGCCTGGCGTGGCGGTCGCCGGCGGTGTTCGCATCGGCTCTTGCGCCCTCTTGGGCGTCGGCTCGAGCGTGGCGCCTGGGCGCTCGGTTGGCGAAGGGGCGATCATCGGGGCCGGCGCCTGTGTGGTCGACGACATAAATCCACACGTGACGGCGGTTGGTGTCCCGGCTATCGCCAGGCGCTCCCCGAAGGTGAACAGATGACGCTTGCTCCAATCGCTGTGGCGGCGCCGGTCTTGGACGGCCGCGAAACCGAATATGTGATGGAGTGCATGGCCTCCAGCTGGATCTCCTCCAGCGGTCGGTTCATCGGGGAATTTGAAGCCGCTTTCGCTGCCTTCTGTGGGGTTAAGCATGCCGTTGCGGTGAACAACGGCACCACGGCCTTACACCTGGCGCTGGTCGCCTTAGGCCTGGGGCCCGGAGATGAGGTCCTGGTGCCTGACCTGACCTATATCGCGAGCGCCAATGCGGTTCGGTACTGCGGCGCGACGCCTGTGTTTGTCGACAATGAGCGGCGGACCTTCAATCTCGACCCTGAGGCCCTGGGGGCCAAGATCACACCGCGGACGCGGGGGATAATTCCGGTCCATCTCTATGGCCATCCCGTCGACATGGATCCGGTTCTTGAGATCGCTCAGCGGCATAATCTCTTTGTTCTGGAAGACGCGGCTGAGGCGGTCGGCGCCACCTATAAGGGGCGCCGCGTTGGCGGGCTCGGCGACTGCGCCACATTTAGCTTCTTTGGCAACAAGATCATCACCACGGGCGAGGGGGGGATGGTCACCACCAATGATGATGCGCTCGCCAAGACCCTACGCCTCTACCGCAGTCAGGGGATGGACCCTGATCGGCGCTACTGGTTTCCGGTGATCGGCTACAACTACCGAATGACCAACATCGCTGCGGCGATCGGACTGGCTCAGATGGAGCGCATCGAAACCCATCTCGCCGCCCGCCAACGCGTGGCCGCCGGCTACAATGCGCGCTTGGCGGCGCTGGGTGAGAAGCTGATCTTGCCCATCAGCGAGAACTGGGCCGGCCACGTCTATTGGATGTACACGGTGCTGCTCAACCGGCCTGATTTGAAGGGCCGCGACGAGGTCATCACGGCGATGGAACAGGAGGGTATCGAGACAAGGCCCGTCTTCTACCCCATGCACGTGATGCCGCCCTACGCAGAGCCAGGCTCGAGCTATCCCAACGCCGACTGGTGCTCGGAGCGGGGCATCAACCTGCCGACCCACGCCGGCCTGAGTGACGACGACCTCGACCGTATTGTCGCGGCTCTGGCCCGGACCCTGGCCTGACCCCGGATGAAGATTGTCCTAGCCTCCAGCTTCGTGCCGTTCATCAATGGCGGCGCCCGGTTCATCGTGGAATGGCTTGAGGAAAAGCTGCTGGAGCACGGCCATGAGGTGGAGCGCTTCTATCTGCCCTTCATTGAGACCCCACACGACCTGCTAGATCAGGTCGCGGCCTTCCGACTGATGGATCTCAGCCAGGCCGGAGATCGATTGATCGCCTTTCGGCCGCCCTCCTACGTGCTGCGCCACCCCAACAAGGTCCTCTGGTTCATCCACCATATCCGCTCCTACTATGATCTTTGGGGGCAGCCCCATGCGCCGCTGCCAACCCCACAAAACGCCGCGATCCGCCAAGCCTTGATGCATCTGGACACTCAGGCGATCGGCGAAGCCCGTCAGGTTTTCACCAATTCCAAGGTGGTCAGCCAGAGGCTGCGCACCTTCAATGGCCTGGCCTCCCAACCGCTTTACCCGCCGATCTACCAACCTGAGCGCTTCCGCTGCGACGGCTATGGCGACGAGATTTTCGTGGTCTGCCGGATTGAGCCGCATAAGCGCCAGCTCCTGCTTATCCAAGCCATGGCGCATGTGCGCACCCCGGTGCGCCTGCGGCTCTGTGGTCGGTGCAGCAGCCCTGCCTACGCCAAGGTCATCGAAGACCAGATCGCCGCGTCCGGCGTGGCCGATCGGGTGACATTTGAAGACCGGTGGATCTCCGAGGACGAGAAGGCCGACCTGCTGGCAGGCGCCTTGGCCGCCGCCTACCTGCCTCATGACGAGGACTCCTATGGCTATCCCTCACTGGAGGCCGCCCACGCCCAGAAATGCGTGATCACCACGCATGATTCCGGAGGGGTTCTGGAGCTTGTCGAAGATGGCCGAAACGGGCTGGTGACGCCGCCAGAGCCCGCAGCCTTGGCTGAGGCCATGGACCGACTTTACCAAGACCGTCATCTCGCCGAACGGATGGGGAAGGCCAATTTCCATCGGCTCGCCGAGCTGAACATCGACTGGAATCATGTGGTGGACGCGCTCACCGCATGAAGGTCCTCGTCGTCAACAACGCCGAGCCCTTCATTCGAGGAGGCGCCGAAGAGCTTGCAGACAACCTCGTGCGCCAATTGAACGCCACAGCAGGCGTGGAGAGCGAGCTCTTGCGGTTGCCCTTCCAGTGGGCGCCGTCTGAGCGCCTGATCGATGAGATCGTGCTGCACCGCAGCCTGCGGCTCTACAATGCAGACCGGGTCATCGCACTGAAATTTCCGGCCTACCTCGTTCCCCACGAGCACAAGACGCTCTGGCTCCTGCACCAGTTTCGCCAAGCCTATGACCTGGGGGACGCCGGCCAAGGTTTGAGCGACGCAGGGCGGGAAGGCGTTATCAAGCAGGCGATCCGCACCGCCGATGCGCAGTGCTTTGCGCAATGCCGCGCGATTTACGTCAATTCCCCCACCACCCAAGACCGCTTGGAACGCTACAACGGCGTTGCAAGCCAAGTGCTTTATCCCCCCCTCAATGACGAAGCTCTGTTCACGGGCGGCGAAGCTGGTGACTACGTTTTCGCAGGCGGCCGTGTTGGCCCCGGCAAGCGCCAGCATCTGCTGGTCGAGGCGATGGCGCAGCTGCCATCCTCCTCGCCGCGTCTTCTGGTGGCGGGCCCCCCCGACAGTGAGGCCTACGCACAGCAACTCCAGCGCCTGGTGGAAGAGCTTGGTTTAGAAGATCGGGTCGAACTTCGCTTTGGCTTCCACCCTCGCAAGGACATCGCCGCATGGGTGAACGGCGCCTTGGCCTGCGCGTATTTACCCTACGATGAAGATTCTCTTGGTTATGTCACAATGGAGGCCTTCGCCGCTGGTAAGGCCGTGCTGACGACAACCGACGCAGGCGGTTTGTTGGAGCTTATCGACGAAACGACCGGTTTGGTCGTTGAGCCAGACGTAGATTCTATCGCCGCAGGTCTGGCCCGGCTAATATCGGCGCCTGGGCAAACTAGGCGTATGGGCCAAGCCGCCAAGGCGGGGTGGGCCGCACGAGAGCTGACGTGGGAGAAGACGATCTGCCGGCTGCTCTCCTAACCAGCCAAACCTTCTTCCACCTTCTTCCACTTCATTCGCGCCCACTGGGGCTTGATTGGCATCCTGATGATGACCCTACATCGCTTACTGGCGGCCGGTTCCGTCTTTTGTCTAGGCTTTGGCGCGCCGATTGCTCGAGCTGAGACCCTCGCAGACGTCGTCGCCTACGCCTACGAGACGAACCCTGGCCTCCAGGCTCAGAGGGCTGCGGTTCGTGCCGCTGACGAAAATTACGTCCAGGCCCGAGCTGGATATGGTCTAAGCGCGAGCGTCTCTGCGGGCGAGCGGTCCTACGAGCTGGATCGCGGTGGCAATAACGCAGATGCCGTCACCAACAACGTAAGCCTCTCGATCACCCAGCCTGTGTACACAGGTGGACGTGTCCACGCCCGGGTAATGGAAGCGGAAGCACAAATTCGAGCTGGTCGCGAGCAACTGAGACGCTTTGAGCAGGACCTCTTGTTGCGGGTCATCTCTGCCTACGTGGGCGTCCGCCGAGATGAGCAACTTCTGAAAATCGCCCAGGAAACGGTTGCGATCTTGCGGCAAGAACTGAGCGATACGCAGGCCAAATTTGATGTGCGCACCGTGACAATCACCGACCTTGCCCAATCAAGGGCGCGTCTGTCCCAGGCGCGGACGCAATTGATCGGCGCGCAAGAACAGTTGGCCGGCAGCCGAGCTCAATTTCTCGGCGTGGTGGGTCAAAATCCAGGCCAGTTGGAGCCGCCCCCCGAGCTACAGCAGCCATTTGATACTATAGATCAAGCGTTTGATGCTGCTGAAGGCAGAAATCCACAGTTACTAAATGCAAAGTACACGGAACAGTCGTCTCGACTACGTATAGCGGCGGCAAAGGCAGCCCGTAGGCCGAGTATCACCGCTCGCTTCGATGTGCAGCGCGCACCATTTCAACCCTATCAATCAAGTCCTTACGACAGTAGTCGCGCTGTTTCTGTGGTGTTAAATCAAACGTTATTCGCGGCGGGACAGATACAGTCTGAAATACGATCAACCACAGAAATAAACAATCGCGACCGATTAAATATCGACGAGACGCGCCTGCAAGTTATTCAGAATGTTACGGGCGCATGGGAGAGGGTAGTTGCGCTCAGAAAGCAGCTGGAAACCCTGAAGGAAGAAGTAAAGTCAAATGAAACGGCTTTTCTAGGCGTAAGAGCAGAGGAGCGTTTTGCGCTCAGAAGCAATATAGAGATTCTAAATGCAGCCTCCGAGCTTAATATTTCCCAACAAAATCTTACTCGAGCGTATGCGGCCGAATATGTTAGTCGCGGCCAGCTGTTAGCTGTTACGGGGACATTAACGCCACAGATCTTGTCGGCGAACATTAACGCTTACGATCCAACAAAGAATTTCCTGCGGGTAAAAAATGTGGGCGCTACGCCCTTGGAGCTTCCAGTGCGCGTTCTAGACGCGATTGGGGGACCCGTGACGGGCAAGCCGCGCTCGACGAGCATCGCGGGAGTGGAGCTGCAGGGCTCGCCAATGGAGCCCGAGCCTGAGCCTGAGAAGCCGATGACTTCCGTGCTGGAGATTTTGGCAAGGCAGCCCAATGAGGCTCTCCTCTCGCCGCCATAGGCAGCTGTGGCCGCCTGACGTCTAGGCCCGAGGCGGCTCCGTTTTTGCGGCATACAGCGAATTAAATATATGCTATTACGATAGTCAGGCAGGCGTGAGCGCCCTGCCCCTGAGTGCGCATGGATTGAGAAAATGTACGGAAATCCGCAGAAACGCAGCGCCGTTGAGGTGCAAGGTCTGCGCCGCGAAGGCGGCCGCTGGCTAAAGGAGCTCCGGGATGCTGCTGGCTTGTCGCAGCGTCAGTTGGCAGCGAGTGTCGGCGCGGATTACTATACCTTCATTTCCCAGCTCGAAACGGGCCGCGGTCGCATACCCCCAGACAGATATAGCGATTGGGCTCGAGCTCTCGGTGTTAACGATAAGGAATTTGTGCGTGAAATTTTGAGGTTCTATGACCCAATAACTCACGCTATTCTCTTTCAGGAGTAGATTTGGCCTGCTGGCCTAACGGGAACCAATAGCGCCATGGCCGCTCAGATCCTCTCCTTCTTTCAGCGACCCGCGCCGTTGGTGCGCGACTGGGCGCCGCAGGAGATTGCTGAGTTCTATCGTGTCGAAAGTGCGCTCGTACAAGCGGGCGTTCAGTTGGAAAGCGACCGCGGCGTATCCGATGAGGGTGACCCGTGGTTTATCTTTTGCCGGGCAGATACAGGCGACGTTTTTATTCACTTCGCTCGGATCGACGGTCTCTATGTCGTTGATGGGGCCTCATTCGAGGAGCCGGCGCGAGGCTCTGAATTCGCAGCATTGGTTCGCGCCCTTATTGCACGATATCCTCTGGCGAAGGCTCGGCAACAGACGAATTCCAACGTCTTTGTTCACCCAGCGGCGCTGCTGATCGCGCTTGTAGGCGCGGCCTTTTTCCAGACCAGCGAAGCCAAGGCTACGGAAACGCATGACGGTCAAGATGGTAAGGCCGAACCGCGCCGCCATTCAGCCCTCCTGACGATTGCGCAGCCGTCGGGCTTGCCGCTCTCCAGCGCCCCGGGGCATGGAGAGATGGATGCTCGCCAGTTTTCCGCCGTGGTTTTGAGCGCTGTACTTATTCTACGTGAAGAGAGGATATTCCTGGTGAGCGAGGCGGCCCATTTTGGGTCCCTCGCGGTCGATCTCGACTGGCAGCATGTCAGCCTGGGCGGGGCGATGGTCTCGGTTGCCGAGCCGGTCAATCCTGCGGCTGCGCCGGAAGTGTCGGTTTCGCAGGCTGCTGTTGAAGCTCAACCAGTGGCGGATTGGAGGGTAGCGACACGCGACCCTCAGCCCTGGCTCGAGGCTTTGCGAACAGGGAACGATCCGGATTATTCGCCGATCGTCGGTAGCGCCGACGCGCGTACGGAAATCGCCTTTGTC
Source organism: Tabrizicola sp. (assembly GCF_030694085.1). Taxonomy (GTDB): domain Bacteria; phylum Pseudomonadota; class Alphaproteobacteria; order Rhodobacterales; family Rhodobacteraceae; genus Tabrizicola. The sequence continues at coordinate 31,146 of NZ_JAUXZE010000069.1, forward strand.
GCACCGTCTCCGCCTGCAGCTTCGTCCTTGGACGAGGGTTCGAGCAAGACCATATTTATCCTGAAGCCTGCGGCGGCGCCGCTCTCAGCGGGCGAAGCTCTTGCGATCATTGCTGCGAGTCAGGCTTTAGCAGGACTGCTCGCTATGACCCCGCCTCAGGTCGATAAGCTTCCAGAAAGTATAATTGCGCTCATTAACCGGGGCGACCAGGTCGGCATTACAAATTTTCCTATTCAGGGGTCAGAAGTCAGGCCGCAGTTAGGTCCGACATTGGTGCAAGGCGGTCAATACATTGATCCGAGCGCGCCCTCTCCAGTAACGAGTGAATCTTCTATACCGATTCTGCCTGTCTTTGCGGAATTTGACTCTAGTATAGACGCAGCGATTGCGCGCTTCCATGCCCAAGTGAAAAATGTAGATATTATTGTCCAGGCTAAGCAGATAGTTTTGTATGATCGAAATGTACTTAATCCATTTGCGCCTGATCTGAACTTCGACAGTGTAACGTTCAGGTTTGAAGATGGGAGTACGATCAGTCTTGTAGGTACCGCTTCCGTTATTGATCAGGTGCATTGGCCTGTTTAGCAGCCCCGACTTGATGCCCCCTTCCCGTCACGCGGCGTGACTTGAAAGGCGCCGCCGGGGTTCGAGGCGAGCCGTGCCCTTTAGCTACACGCAGAGCTTCTCAGCGGTCGCCGTTTGATATACGGCCCCTCTAGGGCAGAGATCTCTCCAGATCGTGGCCTGACGCGGCGCCCGCCCTCTTGGTTCGCTCCCTTGAGGACGGGCGTAACGCTCCAATCTTGCGCGTTACGTAGGCTAACATCGCCGTACGTGCGCGACGGTGTCCGCTACCAATATCGAACGCTGTCGTGCCCTCCCCTCCCCCGGCGCACCTGTCCAAGATTTGGCGCGGTCGCTTGGTGTCGGGCGAGGGCTTAGCCACAGGAACGGCCCATGGCGCACGATGAGCCCGAAGACGCGGCGGCCGAGGCCTTCGAGGCGCTCAGGGCCGAGGTGATCCAACTGCGCGCCGGCGTGGAGGGCTTGTCTGCGGCCTTCCAAGGGCAGGCGTCTCCCGACTATACGCCGACGCTCGGCGCCATCGCCAAGAGCCTTGCCGCGGTTGAAGGTCACCCTGCCCTGCAGATCACCCCAGAGACCTTCGCGTACCGCCTTCGGGAGGCAAACGAGCTTTCCGCCCAACAAGGCCGCCGCGAACTCTCAAACGCCGTGCAGCGCGTTGTTACGGCCGGCGCCGGTCTTGAGGATCTGGCCGCGGGATGGCGCACGGGCCGCGAGCAAGTCCGCCAAGTTGTGATCATGACGGCCGTAGGCGCTGTCGTGGGTGTGGTCATATGGGTTTGTTTTTCGGGCCCGGTCGCGCGCTCGCTTCCTGCCAGTTGGCGAGCGCCGGAAAGGATGGCTGCCGCAACCTTGGGCCTGGATCGCTGGGAGGCTGGCGGCCGGCTTATGGAGAGCGCGAGCCCCCAAGGTTGGGGGGCCTTGGCGGACGCCTCGGATTTTGCAGCGGCGAACCGCAAGGCGCTGGAAAGGTGCCGCGAGGCGGTCCGGAAGACCAACCAGCCGCAGCGCTGCGGCTTCGTCGTCCAACCTGCGCCTCGTATGGGGAAAAATGCCGAGACCCAACGCTAATCCCTAAGAGCTCCGCGTGCGAGTCCGCACGTGGACACGTCAGAGTGTCGGCGCGTGGACTTGGGTGTCTCTTGGCGCTAAGGCGCTCACCGCCTTGAGTCTGCATGCGCTAGATGAGCTCGCTGACGAGGCCGCTTGAGGGCCTGGGCGGAGGAACCCAGTCAGAAATAGGCGCCCGCCGGCGAAAAGGTCCTCGCGTCCACGAGCCCGCATGCCGACGTGTCCACGTGTGGTGTCCGCGCGCCCACGCGTCCGCGAATCTACGTGCGGTCCTGCGGAGGATTTGCTATGTGGAGCCGTCTACGTGTGGACATCCTTTGCGGGGGAGCGGGATGAAGGTCGTTGCGATCATCAGTCAAAAGGGCGGAGTGGGGAAAACCACCATCGCCGTTCATCTCGCCGTCGCCGCTGTTCAAGCTGGCTACACCGTCGCGCTCGTCGACCTCGATCCGCAGGCGACGGCCGCGCAGTGGTCAGACTGGCGGGGCGGGGAAAACCCCGCCGTCGTCGCCGCACCCCACGCCCGACTTACGCCCACCCTTAAAGAGGCCGCGGAGAGCGGTGTGGACTTGGTCATCATCGACAGCCCCCCAGCGGCCGATTCTGCAGCTGTGGCGGCGGCTAAGGCTGCCGACCTTGTCATTATCCCGACCCGCGCCTCAGCCTTTGACCTTCATGCGATCAGGACCACGGCGGACCTTGTGAAGGTCGCAAGCAAGCCCGGCTTCGCCCTCCTGAATGCCGTACCCCCGCGCGCCACCGCCCTGATCGAAGAGGTGGCGACAGTGATCTACAGTCTGGGCCTTTCCTTGGTGCCCCTATGCCTGGTGGAGCGGGCGGCCTTCCGTCATGCGGTTTTGAATGGGCAAACGGCCAGCGAATTCGATAGCGATAGCAAGGCTGCAACCGAGGTCCAAAACCTGTACAAGTGGATGTGTGGACAACTCCACATGTCCGAACGTCCACCTGTTGCGCAGTCGAAGAAGGCCCACGCATGAGCCGTCCCTCACTTTCAGCCCGCCTGGCCGCCGCTGCTGGGCAGCCTCAGGCCCCGGAATTTCCTGCCGAAGCCACCCGGCCTTCCGCGAAAGCGCGTACCGGAAAGACCATGATCGCGGGATACTTTTCCCCCGAACTGGCACGCGCAATAAAAATCCTTGCCGTGGAACGCGACGTCACCGTGCAGGCCTTGATAGGGGAGGGGCTAGACGCGGTCTTGCGACAGGCCGGGCGGCACCCGATGGGAGAGCGCTAGGTCGGGAAGATCTCGCAGAGAACCGCCGAGATGCGCTCGACCGCCGGATCTTCGGCGGTCAGGCCCAGGCTTCGCAGTTCACCGCCTAAGGTCTTGCCTATGCTGAGCACGGCGTTGGCCGAAATCGTATCGTGTATCAGCCCTTCGAGCGCCAGAACGTAGGCCTCCAGATTGAAATGGCTCTCCGCCCATAGCCTTGCCGCGGCGCCAGTTTGCATGCGCAAGCCTTCGTCGCGGGCCAGGCGTTCAAGCTGGGCGGTCAGGCTCGTCAGGTCGATATCCGCAGGGACCTTGAACACGAGGTCACCCGGCAGGTCAGAATAGAAGCCCGCGTCGGCCACAATCAGGGGCCGACCGGCCAGCAGACCCTCGATGGCCGAACCCGAGGCGCCTTCAAGCACCGGGTTGCGTAAGCAGCAGATGACATCGGCGGCGGTGAGATGCGCGTTCAGCACCTCGTCATCCACCGATCCGTGAATCGTCAGGTGGAGGTAGCCCAAATCTGCCGCGAGCTCCTCCAGGCGCTGGCGCTCGGAGGGCTCGATGGGGCCAACCAGGTGGTAATCGAGCGCCGCGGCGAGGGCAGGGGAGGCCGCGATGGCTGCAATGACCTTATCAGCGCACTTATTTGGGTTCATGACCCCGACGGTGAGCACAGATAACCGCGACGAACCCCGTGGCCCTAAGGCTGGAATGCCGCGGCCTGTGACGGGCATGGCGGCCGTCTGGACCGGGCCAGGGCAACTGGCGCGCAAGCGGTCCAGATAGAACGCGGAATGGGCTAGAGCCCCCTCGCAACGCGCCGCTATCCACTCCGTCATGGGCAGGCGCTGAGCGATGTCAGCAAGAGATAGGGCCCCTGACCGGGCCGCTAGGGCGTCGGGTCTCGCCTGCGAGCCATAGGTCTGGGCGACTTGCTGGTCGTGCAGCCAACCGCGCTCGTCATCAGGGCGCGCGCCGCCTTGCCAAAGCCATCCGCTGAATAGGTTGTAGAGATAGAAGTCGTGGAAGATTCCGACGGATGGCGCCCCTCCGAAAAGAGTAAAAGCGCCGCCGTGAAACATATAATTGTCCCCGACGTTAACAACGAGGACATCAAAATCCCGCGCTATCTGTTCTGACGATATGTTCTTCCAGTGAATGATCTCGGCGTCGGTATCGTGTACGTCGTCCGTACTCTCAATATCTGTAGCGATGATCTTTACAGTGTGGCCTCGCGCTAAAAGCGCACGACTTACATCGGCGCCGTCGCGCCCGATGGCGGACCGCTGACTGATCGGGGAGGCCCAGGCGATCCTCATAGAGGAAGGCGGGTCTTGGCCGCGCCCTTTGGCCGAACGAAGGCCAGATTGATCGAGACCACATCGACGAGATCAGCCGGCGAAACCCGCCGACACACCCCGGTCGGCTCTTCAATCGCGTAGGCCTGAAAACCGGCCTTCTTAAAGGCGTCGAACCACGACTTCGGCGTCAGCCCAATGCGAGCAAGATGGGAGGGGCCGTACTCGGCCACGATCGCCAGATCTGGATTTTCACTCAAGAGCCGGTCCATGCCCGATAAGACGTCTAGCTCCGCACCCTCAACGTCGATCTTGACCACGTCCAGGCGCTGATCTGGTCCGATTATATCGTCCAGCCGGCTGACCTGGACCGTAACGTCGCGGCCATCGCCGTCCTCCTGTGGCAAGGCATAAAGGGAGCTGTGGCCAATCACCGGACTGATATGGAACATCCGCTCCTCGGTGAGCGCGCCCGCAGCCTGGTCGAAGACCTCAACCCACCTTAGGCCATTGAGTTTCAACGTCTTCTCAAGCTGAGCTCTCGGACCGGCCTCAGGCTCGAAGGCGAAGACCTTACCTGAAGGCCCCGTGGCGACCGCGCAGGATAGGGTGAGCAGGCCGACATTGGCGCCCACATCGGCCACCCCCATGCCGGGCTGGATGAGCGCGTTAAGAACCCGTCGCGTCCCCGGCTCCAAGCCTCCCGACGAGGCGTTGGCGACCATCACTGCGAATATCGGCTCCTGGCGCGGGATCATTGCGTAGCCATCACGCAATCTGACGGCATAGGAGGTCTCATCGAAAGCGATCAGCGGCCTGACCTTAATGTCCAGCTCGTCAAACCGTGGCCCCATCAGGCCAGGCAAGTTGCTGACCTCACGACTAACGCTTGCGACTGATGCGTCCACGCTGACGAGGGCGTTTCCAAGCGCGCCTTGAGTGGCCTCTGCTAGGCTTGTGAGTCGATGCACCATGAACTCAAGCCGTTCATTTTGCGCGCTCATGGCCTCAAGGCGATCCTGCAGAGCGCCCTGAACCGTCAGGACGTGTGTCAGGCGGTGTTCAACCGAAGCGGTGAGGTAACGTCGGGCATAGTCAGCCAAGCGGCCAAAAAGGCGGCCGCGCAAAGTTAATGGCCGCAGATTGGCCGATGAAGCCACAGCGGCTTCCAGCCTCTCGGTTGGAGGCTGATCAGACGCATGGGACGGAGGACCGCTCTCCGCGCTAGCTGACACGGCGTTCTTGATGCTGAGAGAGATTTGGGCGCGCGCCACTTAAGTCCATTCCTAAAAATCGAGGGGATCGATCAGGTCGTATGATAGAGCGGGGAGGGGCCGCCAAGGATCGAACGAGTAGTCCAAGAACGGTGCGATTCCATCACAGCTCAAAACTGAGCAACTTACCAAGCTAGGGCACTCGACATCCTCACGCTTCACGCTGGCTTAAGGCTGTGATTGTAGGGAATGACCGCACCTTGTGCGCCTCCAGTACCTGAAGACTGACGACCTCCTCAATCAGGAATAGCGGCCGGCCCTTGGTCTGCATATAGGCCCGCCCGACATACTCCCCCAGGATAGCCAGGCAGGTCAGCTGAGCTGTCGAAAATAGAATCACCAGCAAGGCTAGGCTCGTATAGCCAGGCGCCCGAATGGGACTGAGGAAGAACGCCAGGAAGACATAGGCGATCATGGCTATGGCGAAGCCTACGCCAAGCAGCGCCAGAAGGCTGGCAAGACGCAGCGGCGCGTTGGAAAAGCCCACCAGGGCGTCCATCGCCAACCGAACCATCTTCCGAAGTGTGTAGCCGGTTTCCCCTGCCAGCCTGGCGTCGCGATCGTAAAGCAGCTCGCTCTGGCGTCCGCCCAGCCAGGCGACCATTCCGCGAAGGAAGCGGTCATGCTCAGGCATCGCCTTGAGGCGCTCTACGATGCGGCGTGACACCAGGCGGAAGTCACCCGTGTCGGCCGGGATCTCGACGTTAGAGACCGCGCGCAGGAAGCGGTAAAATAGCGCCGCCGACCAAAGCTTGAACCGCGTCTCATTCGCCCGGGTCCTGCGGCGGCCAAAGACAACGTCAAACCCCTCATCCATCCGCGCCATCATCGCCGCCAGAAGTTCCGGCGGGTCCTGCAAGTCGGCGTCGATAATCAGAACCCTCTCGCCTCTCGTCAGGCTCAGACCGGCGGTGACGGCCAGCTGATGCCCATGGTTCCGAGCCAGATTGACGCCCACGACCTGCGGGGTTTGAGCGGCCAGGGATTGGATGAGGCTCCAGGTTTCGTCCCGCGAGCCGTCATTGACCAGCACGAGTTCGTAGTCGCTCCCCACCACGGCTTGGCAAGCCATGGTCATGCGCGCAGCGAAGTCTGGCAGGGAACCCGCTTCATTATAACAAGGGGCAAGGACGCTGAGCCGCGGCCTTGGAGGCGACAGATTAGGCTGACGCGAAGCGGCGGGTTTCCTGCGCCGGCGCGAGGATATGGAACGGATGGGCGGCGAAGACAGCATAGGTCTCGTCTACCATAGCGTCGCGCGCGTCGCGCGCCGGTCGACAGGCTCCTGTATCCGGCTGGCCGCCCCCTGTGGCCTCTTGTAAGACCGCAGCGGTTGGGAGCCTCGCATGCAGCGCAGCACGGTTGGTAAGGCGATGGTGGCGATCGCCCCTCCCCTGGTGGCGGTGATCTATGTCTGTGCGCTTAGCGCCATCGTCTTCCACGACAAGCTGCTCAGCAACTCTGTCGATCTGGCGCACCATCTGCAGCTCGTTGAGGCGCTCAAGGCCGGTGGAGCCTTGCCAGCCTCAAGCGCGGCCTATCTCAGCGAGATGTACGTCTATCCAAACCTGGCTCACCGGCTGGCGGCCTTGTGGGTCGGGTTGGGATCAAACAGCCTCAACGCCCTGGGCGTGACAGCCTACGCCGCCGCCGGTCTCATATGGCTCTGTCTGATCGAGATCGCCCGCCGCATCTCCTTAAAAGCCATGCTGGCCAGTCTGGCGCTGGGGTTGCTGCTTATGCACCGGGGACAAATGCTTCTTGGCCAGGAAGTTGTGGGAAATTTCTTCTACGCACAACTTGTCGCAGAGGCCCTCTTTGTTGTTTCTTACGTTATTGGGGTCAAACTTGTCACCCGCGCGCCGGTCGCCTTTGCCCTATTTGCGCCGGCCGCGGTGTTCATCTGCGGTGAGGTTCATCAGCTGGGAGCGTTGAAACTCGCTCTGGCCCTAGCCCTCGTGGCCGCAGCCTACGCTTGGCGGGCCTGGCAGGAGACGCGCCAAATCGCAGCGCCCTACCTCATAACCCTGGTGTCAGCCCCGCTTATGGTGGTGGCCAACCCCCACTTTCTGGCGATGGCCAGGATTGCGGGCAACAACGGCAGCGTCGAGTTTGGGGTCTCCATCCCCCCGGCGCTGATCGGAACCGCCGCCGCTCTGCTCCTGGCGCTCAGCCTAAGCCTTTTCGTCTCAGACTGGCGCAAGGCGTCCAAGCATGCCGGCTCAGCGGGCCTACTGGCGATGATTGGCGCGGCCACAGCGATCGCAGCGCTTCTGCAATCGCTCGCCTGGAGCTTCGGGGCGGGATCAGAATATGCCGTCCTGAAGCACGCCTTTGGCGTCATCACGCTCCTGGTCTTCATCATTCCTGCGGTGCTCTTCTCCGCGGGGCCTAGATCCACAGCCCAGTCATGGGGGTGGCAGGTCAATGGCGTCCTTCTGGTGACGGCCCATCTCCTGGTTCTGCTGGGCCTCTATGGCGCGACATCCAAGCTCGACGTGGACGCTACCGCCGGGCTTCTCGCCCGAGTGGAGGCCGTCGTCGACGCAGGTCGCCTATCGGAGCCTCCGCTGACCTATTTCGTCTCCGATCAACACCCCGCAATCGTCAACTACATGGCCACGGTCGCGGTCCTGCAGACGCCGCGTGACGCCTTGGCCCTGACCATCCTGCAGACCCATCCGGCGACCGCGCTGCTCGATGTGCCCGAGGTGCTCACAGAGCATGGGGACCCGCGCTACGACGCGCGCCCGTGTCGCCAAGGCCCTAACCGCGAGCACCTGGTGCTCCTCTCCGGTCGATGCCTTTCCACCCAGGCCTATGCCCGAAAGGGGCTGGTTCTGGGGACCCGCGTCTTCTTCAAGGCCGGCGAGACGGGCGGCGCCTACCTTAAGGCAGGCTGGAGCGCCCCGGAGCTCGGCGGCGCTTGGTCAGACGCCAAGGTGGCTCAAGTCGTCTTACCGCTCGACGAACCGCGTCTGCGCCCCGTCCAGGTGCGGATTCAGGCGTTCGGCTTCCTGCCGACCCCAACCTCCACGCTCAAGGCGGAAATCTCTGTCGCGGGCGGGCGGGCCCAGGCCTTCACCTTCGACAGCGCTCACCCGGCGCATCTCTTCGAATTGGACGTACCTGGCCACCCTCTCGGTTCGAGGGAAATCACCTTGAATGTGCGCGTGCCAGATGCGATCTCGCCCGCAGAGCTCGGCCTTGGGCCCGATCAGCGACGCCTAGGCCTTGGCATTGAGGCGGCGCAGATTGTCTATGCCCCCCAGGGGGAACCTGGTGGCTAGGGGGCGACTTGCAGACATGACCCGTCGCCCACAACGCGCGGGAACCGGCCGCCTGAAGTTCCTTGCCGGGCTCCTGCTTTCTGGGCTCGCCCTGATCTTGCTGTTTCGAGGCGTGCGCCTCAGCGAGCTTTGGGGAGTTCTGGAAAAGATCAGGGTTGGCTGGCTTGCTGTCGCAGGTCTCGCCGTGGCTTGCGACTACGGCGTCCGCATCTTGCGCTGGCGCCTAATGCTGCGGGTGCGCAACCCAGATCTCCCCTACTGGAAATGCGCAGGGCCCCTTTTGGGAAGCATGGCGCTTAACAACCTCCTGCCGCTGCGGCTTGGGGATGTGGCTCGCGCAACGGCGTTTTCAGCTCCGCTGGGCGTCAGCACCAGCTTTGCGACCGGAACTATGGTGGTGGAGCGCTGCGCCGACCTCCTGGCCCTGCTGCTCGGCGCCAGCATCGGTCTCCTGGCCTACCAGGGGCAAGGCTCGAGTATTGTGGCGCTGACCGCCGGGGTGATCGGCGGTGGAGCCCTGCTTGCGATCGGACTGGTCATTGTACTGGGCCCTCACCTGCTGGCGCGTTTGCGAAGGCTCGCCTACTTCCAAAAGCCCACGCCCGGACGCGTGATGGAGGCCATTGTCGCCTTCTTCGACGCCATGGGCGAGTTGCGCCGGCCTGGGATTCTCTTCGGCCTGGGAATGTCGACAATCGCAGCATGGATCCTGGAAGGCCTGGTGTTTTATGCCGCGTTCCAGGCCGTCGGCGCGAGCCTCATGCCCTTGGGCGCTCTCTTCGTCACCTGCACAGCCTCGCTGGCCACAATCATTCCCTCCAGCCCCGGCTACATCGGCACCTTTCATCTGGCCGTCCAACAAGCTGCTCAGCTGCTGGGGGTCTCACTGGGCAACGCCACCATCGCCGCCATCGTGGTCCATGGCGCCCTCTGGCTTCTCGTAACCGGCGCTGGGGTGGCCTGGCTGGGCGCTCGCGGCCTGCAATCCGCTATAGGCGCGGCCAAAACGCGACGAATTCAGGGAGAGCAAGTTTGACGATCGCGATTGTCGGCGCCGGCTTTACAGGCCTTTCAGCCGCCTACGACCTGGCTAAGGCGGGGCGGAAGGTCATCGTTTTCGACAGCGATGGCGAGCCAGGCGGCCTGGCTGGCGGGTTTCCAATCGGCAGCTCAACCTTGTTGGAAAAATTCTACCATCACTGGTTTGTCAGCGATCGACACATCATGGATCTGATCGCCGACCTCGGCTTGCAGAACAACATCCTGCATCGGCAGTCCCAGACCGGACTGTATTATAACAACAGACTATTTCGCCTCTCCTCGCCTGTTGATGTTCTAAAGTTTACCGCCCTTCCCTTCCTTGATCGCCTTCGGCTGGGCTTTCTTGTTCTGCAGGTCCGGATGATCAAGGACTGGCGGAGCATCGAGCACCTCAGCGTTGAAGAATGGCTCGTGGGACTTTGTGGCCGGCGCGTCTACGACCTCGTCTGGGCGCCGCTGCTCGACGCAAAGTTCTCCACCTATAAGGATGAAATCTCGGCCACCTGGTTTCTGCTCAAGCTTCAGCTGCGCGGCGGCAGCCGCGGCAAAAACGGCTCCGAAATCCTGGCCTACTACAAAGGCGGCTTCGCCGCCCTCGCCCAGCAGCTACGCAACGCCATTGTCGCGGCCGGCGGTGAAGTGCGATTGGGTCAGACGGTTTCCCAGATTGATGTTCACGAGGGCCAAGCGACCGGGGTGCGATTGGCGTCTGGCGAGCAGGTCCCCGCCGACCAGATCTTGTTGACCACAGCCCTCCCGATCGCCGCCGACCTGCTGGCGCAATCGGCGCCGAGCGATTGGCTACAGGCCCTGAGAAAGGTCCAGTACCTCGCCAACCGCTGTATCGTTCTGGAGCTCGATCGCAGCCTCTCGACAACCTATTGGATCAATGTCAACGAGCCCGGCTTTCCCTTCGTCGGCGTTATCGAGCATACAAATTTTGAGCCGCCAGAGACATATGGCGGAAAGCATATCGTATACCTCTCTAGGTACATGCCGGACTCAGATCCGCTCTATACGATATCCGATGACCTGTATGTTGCGTACGCTCTGCCCTATATTAAGCGCATGTTCCCTGACTTTGACGAGAGCTGGATACACGCCGCTCACGTCTGGAAGGCTGATCACGCCCAGCCCGTCACGACCCGTAACTATTCGAAGATGATCCCGTCACATGTCACGCCCATCAAGGGGGTGACCCTGTTCAGCATGGCGCAAATCTATCCCGAAGATCGCGGCACCAACTACGCCGTGCGCGAGGGGCGCAAGGCCGCCGCGTTGCTCACCCCGCCCTAGTCCGCACGCCCAGGTGTCCACGTGTGGACGCGTCTGTAAAACGCCGCCCTTCGACCGCTTGTCCGCCATGCGTCCCTCTGATAGAGCTGCGCGGCGGCGCGCGCAAAAAGTAAATCCGACATGACCCCCGAAAAGACAGCCGTCTACAGCGCGACGACCAGAAAATCTCAGCTCCTCGCAGATGGAGCAAAAGATATTGTCGCAGCGTTTTCGCAACATCATATCTGGATAACTATGGCGCTGCATGACATCCGCATGCGCTATCGGGGATCAATACTTGGGCCGTGGTGGATTACGCTGTCCATGGGCTTCTTGATTGCTGGGATGAGCGTTCTATACGCCAGTCTCATGAACCTGGAACTCAAGGCTTACGTGCCTTGGTTGGCGTGCGGCATCGTTGTCTGGGGACTGATCACCAGCACCCTGACGGAGGGTTGCGACGCCTTTATCGGCGGCGGCCCAATTATCCGGCAGAGCGCCACCCCCATCTTCACGTTCGTGCTGCGAACCCTGACCCGCAATCTCATGGTGTTTGGGCACAACGTTGTAATTGTCGCCGTTGTCGCGGTCATTTTTGGCTTTTGGAAGGACATTAGGCCCTTCGAGGTTCTCCTCGGACTGGCCGCCGTCCTGGCCAATCTCTCCTGGATCGTGGCCCTCATCGCCCTGGCCTCAGCGCGCTTTCGCGATGTGCCTCAGATCGTCGCCTCTATCCTGCAGATCGCGCTCTTCCTAACCCCGGTCTTCTGGCACACCGAGCAGCTCACTGGGCGCCCCGCCATCCTCTGGCTCAATCCCTTCTACTATCTGCTCGAGGTGATCCGGGCGCCGCTCGTGGGTGGCGCAACCAACACTGACGCCTGGGCCGTTGTCGTCCTCATGGCCCTGCTCGGCTGGTTGGTGATGTTCCCCCTCTTCGCCGCCCATCGGCGCCGCGTCGTCCACTATCTCTAGATCTTCTGGGGCCCTGCATGGCGCGCATTGATGTCGAGAACCTGTCGGTTCGGTTCCCGGTCTACGGGGTCGAGTTCCGCTCCCTGAAAAAGGAGCTGGCGCGTACGGTCGGCGGCCGTATGGGCAAGAGCGCGACGGGCCATACCGTCGTCCAGGCGCTGGAAGACGTGAACTTCCGTCTTGAGGCCGGCGACCGGCTCGGACTGGTGGGCGGCAATGGTTCGGGGAAGACAACGCTTCTGCGCGTCCTGGCCGGCGCCTATGTGCCAGATACGGGTCGGGTTGAAATTACCGGCAAGGTGTCGGCCCTGCTGGACGTCGGGATGGGCCTAGACGCCTCTGCGACAGGCTACGAGAACATCTATATGCGTGGCCTCTTGAACGGCCTCAGCCGTCAGGAGGTCGACGCCAAGGTCGATGAAATCGCCGCCTTCAGTGGCCTGGGCGACTTCCTCAGAATGCCCCTAAAAGCCTATTCTGCGGGCATGCAGGCCAGACTGGCCTTCGCCGCGGCGACCGCCATCGAGGCCGATATTCTGCTGATGGATGAGTGGATCGCGGTTGGCGACGCCGAGTTCCGGGACGCCGCTCAGCAAAGGTTGGTGTCCCTGGTCGATCGGGCCAGTATCCTGGTGATCGCCAGCCACGACCCAAGCCTGATCAATTCGCTGTGCAACAAGATCCTCCACCTCGAAGGTGGGCGCATCGTCGGTTGGGAGAGCCCGTCGCAAGCCGTCGAGCACATGCTGCACCCTCACGGCTAGGCCGTGCTGGGGTTGCCCCTTGAGGGCGCCCAGTTCCTTCCCGCCGCCGCTTTCGGAGCCTCTGGATGCAACCGCTTGATCGATCAGACCAGTATCAGGATCAGACCGGCTTCATCGACGTCAAGAAGCTGATCGCCGCCTATTCGTTCGACGAGCACGTCCAACGCGCCGACGACTACTTCAAGAGCATCGAAAATCCTTGGGTGCACCAGCTCCGCAAACCCTTCCATGAGTTCCAAGATAGTCGCGCGACCTTGGCGGGGTTCGCCGCCGTCTTAGACGTGGCCAAACTGCGCGCCGGCCATCGCGTGGTAGACTTTGGTTGCGGCACGGGCTGGCTCTCGATGGCGCTTGCCCTGATGCGCTGCACCCCCATCGGGCTCGACGTCTCGCAAGAGGCCCTCAACATCGCGCGCTCAGCGGTCGACGAGCATCCCCTGCTGCGCACGCTCGACATCGCCTTTGACGTCATTGGCGAGACAATGATCGGTCTGGAAGACGCCTCGGTCGACCGGATCATCTGCTTTGACAGCTTCCACCACGTCTCCGATCAAGCCACCTACCTCAAGGAGTTTCATCGCATCCTCAAGCCCGGCGGCTTGGCTGTCTTTCATGAGCCCGGGCCGCGGCATTCAGCCAGCAAGGCCTCCCAGGAGGAGATGGCCAACTTCGCGGTGATCGAGAACGACATCGTCATCGAGGATATTGCGCAGATCGCCCAAGCCATCGGCTTCCAGGATCTGCGGCTCGCGGCCTTCACTGACACGCCGATCCTGCTGGATATGAAAACCTATCTGCGGGGCGTGGAGCGGCGCGGCGGCCTTGGCTTCTATCACCAGATGGGCAAGGCGTTGATGGCTCAGGGCTACGAAAAGCGCGTGTTTGTCATGCGCAAGGCCGGTGAAACCGATGCCGATAGCCGCTTCCCTGAGCGCCTGGGCGCAAAGGTCACCGTAAAGGCCCACAACTTCGACCCGGCCAGCCGCGTGCTGTCGGCGGAGGTGAGCGTGAAGAATACCGGCAATGGCCTGTGGCTGGCTTCAGGCGCCGCCGCCGGGGCCGTCAATCTCGCAGCGACCGTCGTTCAGGCCGATGGAACGCAGCGGTCAGAAGCCGCCCGCTTCCCCATCGCACCGACAGACACCCCAGCCGGCATGGAACAGCTGGTGAAGGTGGCGCTGGAGATCCCTGCAGCCTATGGCGAAGCCTTCATTGTCGAGCTCGATTTGGTTTCCGAATTAATCACCTGGTTTTCCGAACAAGGCTTAAGCCCAACCCTGATCCATCAGGTCCCATAATCGCCTCGTCGCCGCGCCGAGCGGCCACACCGGTGTAGAGCTCCAAGAGGACTGGATGGATCAGACCCAATCAAAGGCCCTTGAAGACCTTGAGCGCCGGTTGGCCCGTCTTGAGAGCCAAAATGAACGGCTCCGCGAGTTTGTGATCCCCGCGTTCTGGAACGCCTTAGATCGGCTCGACGCCCGAACGGCCGATGAAACCGTTGTCGCCTGTCTGGCCTGTGGGCTTTCTGGTCCGCCGTCCAGCTACGCCATGCGGGTAGACCACTGCATGTTTGGGGGCGGTCGGCTTGAGCGCCTGGAGTGTCCTGACTGCGGATGCGTCTTTGGCCCAATGAAGTACCTGCAGACGCCATCTGAAATCGTCTCAGCCGACTACAGCCTGCTCTACTCCTTCTACAGCGAGGGAGACTCCACAGAGGAGGAGCTGAGAGCCTTTGAACTCCTGGATCCAAAGCCTGGCGGTCTCTACCTGAACTGGGGAAGCGGGGCCTGGTCGAGGTCGGTCGAGATTTTGCGCGAGCGCGGCTACGACGTCTGGGGTTACGAACCTAACGCCTTGATCGACAGCCCGTTTGTGGTGAAACGCCGCGAGGAGGTCAGTGCGCGTTTCGATGGCATTTTCTCAAACAATGTTATCGAGCACCTGTTCTCGCCGCAGGCGCAATTCATCGAATTTCGCGATCTGCTCAAAGACGACGGACGCATGGTGCATGCCTCGCCTTGCTACGAATGGTCCTACGCCTTCACCCGTTTTCACGTGTTCTTCCCGCTCGGAAACGCCCCCGAACAGCTGGCCGCCAAAACTGGATTTATGCTGACCCAGTCGGTGGACGACGGCGCATTTCAGGCGCGGGTCTTTTCGCTTTAATCGCAAGAGCAGCAGCTCCGGACCTTGTCGTCCTACAGGCTGGGCTTACTGGCAATCATCCTTCTAAGGCCGTTGGCCGCGGCGACCTCAATCCTGACCGCTCCCACGGAATAGGCGCGCTTGGCGCCGTTCCAGTCGACCTCAACCAGCGACCCGACTTGCCGGAACTGCGCCTTATAGGCCTGGTTCTCGATCATCAGTTCAATCTGATGCCAGCCCATGGCCCCACCCCACACCCAGATAACTGTGGTACTTGGAGCTTGGTTAGTATCGCCTTAAGACGCCGTGGAATTCCCGGCATGCGATAGTGCGACGATCCTTAATCGGGTTCTGAGGCGGCGGGCTGCGCCAGCATCGCCAGTTGTTGCGCCCTCGTGGCCCACATGTCGGCCAACTCTAGAAATGCCTGGCTCTGAATTTGGCTCTGAGCTTCTTGCGCCAGCCTGCGCGCCTCGGCGGCGTACTCAAGATGGCGGGCGACATCTTCTGCGAGCGGCATCTGGGCTCCTGGGTGGGGTGAGGCTTAGCCTGACACCTTAGCCGGTGTAGATGTAATCGGGCTTGCCATAGACGCCGATCAGATCGACGGCGAAGGCCGCCCCATCGGCCAGATCCTCCAGAAAGGCGCTATTGGCCCGCGCATAGATTCCGACATCGGCCTTCTGCCCCTCAGCCAGCAGCCACCCGACCATCGCGGCCTTTGCGCCCAAGCCGTCAGCGCCATCCTGGCCATAGAAGGCGAAATAGTCGGCGCGTGTCATCGTCACGTTGTTGAGGACAAAGCTGGGATCCAACAGCGCATGAAGCTTGGCGTCTGTCGGGGCTGCGCCAAAAATCGTGGCATAGGCTTGGCGGGTGGCGTCAAACAGATTCAGAGCGCCATAGGCCGCAGCGAAGGCATCCCTGCCCTCCCCGAATTTTCCCAGATTGACAGCAAAGTTGATGTAGCGGTTTTCAAGATTGAAGTTCTGATAGTAGGTGGAGTTCAGATTATTGATATTAGGCCCGGTTGGTGAAACCAAGTAATCAATGCCCGACTGCGTGGGTATTTTACCTGTGAAGAACTCATAACTCATAGTCGCGACCGACGTTGTCGCGCCAGCGGCTTTCACAATGCTCGAAATCGCCGCCGCGTCAGTGAGGCTTCCCTCTCCCACCCGCTGCGCCAACTCATTGGTGAGATTTTGGACCCGCGAGTCGCCGACGCTCACCCGCAACAGGTAGGTGATGGCGACCAACACCGACGGCTCCAGCACAAGGGCCGCGCTAACAAGCCGAACTGTCGTGTCGGAGAACTTCAAAAACTCAATACTGCGCAGGGTGTCGACACCTTCGGAAACCCCGGTCCTCAGATCGGTCACCCGCCAGCCGCTCGCATCGGTCGCCCAGCGATAGTTCGCCTGGGCGGCTGAGAAAATCGCAGTGTCGACCCCCTCGCCCCCATCCAGGACATCATCGCCAGGTCCCCCTGAGAGGCGGTTCGTCGCGCTATTGCCGTAGATTTGATCCGAGCCGGATCCGCCGATCGCGTTCTCGATGACGGCCCCGATCGCGACCGCCACATTGCCACTTAGGCCGCCCACGCTGGAGAAGAAGCCTGGGCGCAGATCGATGATCTGGTTCTGGCTGAAGCCGGAGAAGTCGAAGGTATCGACGCCCCCAGCATCCCACACCGCAAACACCAGCTTGGCGGTCGAGGTCGCGGCCTCAAACCAGGGGCGGCCAGCGTTGGCGTTGAACCCATAGGTGGTGTCGGTCAGCCGGGTGGTGGTGTTGGGGCCGTATTCCAGCTGGGCCGCGGCGATGTCATCGAGCATGGGGGCGGCGGAATAGGTCCCGCCGAAGGCGCCGCCGGTGTTGGTCTCGCTGAAATAGCTCATCACCGTGTACTGCCGACTGTCCTCGGCATAGCCAGCGCTATTGGCATAGGTCGGCGATGTCACATCACTGGCGTCGTAGTCGCTGGGATGGGCCAATCCGATGGCATGACCGATCTCGTGCACCAAGACCAAGCCACCGTAGCCTCCAATAGAGGGCGCAACGTTGTAGCTTCGCGTGCTGTTGGTCCAAACGTCACCCGCGACCGAGCCGAAAGCTGTCGATCCGGGGTAGAACGCAAGAGCTGACGCGCCCTCCGCCCCAGTGGAATAGTTCCCAAACAGGATGCTGGCGGCGTTGGTGAAAGCCCCTTCACCGCTGGCCCCCGCGCCAACTCGCTCAAACCTGATGTTTGCGACATCCGACCAGCCCAGCAGCGCGAGCTCAGTCGTAGATATCTGGTTGGCGTTGAACCGGCTAAATCCGCCGGTGTCATCCGGCATGCTGGCAGGCGCATTTGCACGGAAGCCGTAGGTCACCGTGAACCCGACCCCTAGCGCGTGGGACCAGCCAGGCTCGCCACCCACCAGGCGGAAGGCGGCTTCAGATACGGTGAGGCTCTCTTTGCCGGAGACGGTCGCGCCGCGCGCGTCGGCGTTCTGAAAGGCGTTGGGCTCAGACGACAGGTCAGACGCTTCAGGGAACGGCCTATACATCGCAACCACACTCTACGCCCCCGCGCCGGCTACGACTAAGCCGCGACGGGGTGTGAAACAAGCTTAGGTCTTGAAGTTGCGGCGTTTTCTCGCACCACAGAATGACTCGCCGACAAGCTCGAACAGGCGCCAGTTTGCGCGCGCAAGCCTAAGGATTTGGAAGCAAGCTCAAGCTTTGCGAAGCCAGGCAATCGGCAATCGGCAATCAACCCTTCAGGATTATATCCCTGCTCAAACAGATGCTGAGCAACGCATGCCCACCTACCCTTGCGCCCATATCGATCGTGACGGTCAAAACCTCCTCATCGTGCCGCTCGACGATAATTTTGAAAGCATGAGCAGCGCCGCCAAGGCGAGCGTCGCGGAGGTTTTTGAGGCCAAGGCGCGCGCCGCGGGCTTTGTGGGCGTCCTGATCCCGGTGTGGCGCCGAAAAGCTAACCTCATGGGCTTCCTAGCCCCGGTGACGCATCACCCTTTCCTGCAGAGCTTGGATATCGAGACGGTCAGCGGCATGATCAACGGCAAGCTATCTTGGTGACACGTCCACATGCGGGCGTGTGGACGGAGGCTTAGGCGGAGATTTTCCCAGAGACCAAGTCGGGCACAAGCTGCACGACAAGCCAGCGCGCAAGAGTGTCGGGATAGTTCTCCATCCCTCGAATGGTCACGCTCTTCGACAACGCCCCCAATCGCACCGTCATCGCGCCGGCTTCCACACGCCAAAGCCCGCGATAGCGACGCCCCTCCATCAGAATCTCGACGTCTCCATCTTCAAGATGCATCGGCATGCCCCATGTCCACTCACGCATAAGTAGACCCACTTTCTTAACGGTG
This sequence comes from Tabrizicola sp., assembly GCF_030694085.1. Lineage (GTDB taxonomy): Bacteria > Pseudomonadota > Alphaproteobacteria > Rhodobacterales > Rhodobacteraceae > Tabrizicola. Next base: position 49,493 of record NZ_JAUXZE010000069.1, read on the forward strand.
ATTTGCGACCTTTTGACACGGCGCGTGCCTCGACCACGAGCCGCAGTCATCCATCTTGAGGCGGCGCAGATGTCCCAAGCAGTGACAATGTTAAAGCGCATCGGCTCGGCGGAGGTCCGTAAGGCCCTGGATCTCCATGCGCGCTTCCTGGCCGGCCGGCCAGGCGGCCAGCGCGCAAGCTTTGCCTATGTCGACCTCTCGGGCCTCCAGCTCGACAATGCTGATCTTCGAGAAGCCGACCTTACCGGCGCCCGGCTCAATGCGGCCTTTCTGGCCCGCGCCAAGCTGCAGGGCGCCATCCTCTATGGCGCAGATCTCCGCGGCGCGGATTTGCGCGAGGCCGATCTGACCAAGGCTGATTTACGAGGGGCCTGTCTAAGGGGCGCCAACCTGGCCAGCGCCATCCTGGTCTCTTGTGACTTTCGCGAAGGGCAGACGGCTCTTCATGACGATCAGGCCGGTTACAAACTCTTGGTGCATCAGACCAAGGTCGGCGAGCTCGACTTTGCGGTGCTGACAGGCGCCAACCTAACCGGAAGCCAAATGAGCGGGGTTTCAGCCAGCTCGACAGACTTCACCGGCGCCAACCTCTCCGGGGTCACCCTGGGCGGCGCCAAGCTTCGGAAGGCCAAGCTCGATCGCGCAAACCTCACAGGCGCCAACCTGGCAGGCGCCGACCTCTCAGGCGCCTCCCTCAAGCGGGCCAACCTCACTCGGACGGACATGGCCTTCGCCACCCTTGCAGGCGCCGACCTAACCGATGCGCTGATCCCGCCGCCCGTGATGGTCTATCTTGACGACGTGCCCCTAGATCAGGTCGTCGCGGGCCATGAAGCCTTCTGTAAAACCCAAGGCGGTTCAGGGACGCCTGCACGGCTTGCAAAGGTCGACTTCCGTGCCCTGGGAAGCCTAAAGGGCCGGCGTCTGAGCGCGCTCGCTGCGCCGGGTAGCGTCTTCTTCGGCCTCGATATGGAAGGCGCTCATTTTCAGGCCGCCGACCTTTCTCGCTGCGATCTGCGAGGCGCCAATCTGCGCGGCGCTGATCTGCGAGGCGCAAAACTCATAGACGCGCAACTCACCAGCGCCGATCTGCGGGGCGCCGATCTTAGCCCCCTCGCCGTGGGCGAAGGGCGCGTCCTGCGCACCGACCTTAGCCGCGCAAATCTGCGCCACGCGAACCTGTCGAAGGCCAACGCCAATAGAGCGCGTTTTCTGGAAGCTGATCTCGCCGGCGCCAATCTCGAAGGCTGCGAACTTACCGCCGCCGAACTCGAGGCTTAACAAGGCCCAGACAATCCTTGAAAGCCGTCGCCATCACGGCTAGCCCAGAGACTGGAGAGTGGGTCTTGAGCCATCAATACGAAGAATATGTCGCTGGCGCTCTCCTGCCGACCGGCCAAATGATGTGGCTGGCGCGCGTCGCCGGCGCGCCTCGGCCCTACGGCCCCCACGACAAATTCGGCGCCTCGACAGCTCGATTCTCAAGCGAGGCCGAGGCAAGGCATGCGGCAGAATTGCTCTGGAAAACCGATCCCGGTCGAGACCCGATCTGGAAGGTTTATACGTGCGAAATTCGGGTCGTTTCCTAGGGCGCCTGCAGCCCTGCTCGGGGCCCGCGCCTGAAGTGCGATAATCAGACGATGGTAAAGGTCGTTAAAACCGAGCTGGAATCAGCAATCGACACTCACGTCGGCTTGGCCATTCGCGCACGTCGGGCGGCCCTGGGACAGACGCAGTCGGTCTTGGCTGCGAAATTGGGCCGGTCCTACCAGCAAATCCAAAATTACGAGCCTGGTCAGAACCGAGTGTCGGCGCCGCTGCTTTACCAACTGGCCGAAATACAAGAGGTCGACGTCGACTTCTATTTCGCGGGATTTGTTCCGCCGAACGACTAACCGCGTTGGGCTAAACCGGCGCCCGACGGGCCAGGAGCGCCTGGCGCTTTAGTGATAGCTCGCGCCCCCCACTCCCGCCTCAGACTGAGGGTTTTCCTGACCCTTCAGCAGGGTGTTCAGCAGGTTTGCAAGTTCCTGAGCGTTGGCGCGGGAAACGACCGTGGCCAGTTTGTAGATGGGCCCCTCGGGGCCAACTTCGCCGAAAGCGATACGTACTTGGCCTCCAGTGGCCACGATGAAGAAGCGGTTAGAGAGCACGGCGGGCGGTTGAAGGGCCAAGCTGCGTTCCTTCTTATGGTCATCCATACCTAGGTTTAGCTCCTCATTGGCGCTTCCAAACGTCGGGTGCGCCGTGCTGATAGCGGGCATGAGCCCTGCCTCTTGTCGTTTGGGGCCAAGTCCGCCTGGGTCCTCATCTACCAACTTAAGCTTGCCGGCACATACCCACAGGCGGGCTGAAAAGCGCTTCCTGTTTGCGGCTCTCCTCTCTGGCAGCCTCGGCTCTGTCCCAGGGCTTCATCTGGCCGCCTTGACGTCCGCGTTCTGATCAAGCCTTAGGCAGGGCATGATCCTGACCCTCGCCTGCCCCGACCGCCCCGGCATCGTCGCCCGCGTCTCAGCCTTCCTGTTCGAGCGCGGCTGTAACATCCTCGACGCCCAGCAGTTCGACGACGAGGAGACCGGCCGCTTCTTCATGCGCGTGGTGTTCGCCAGCGACGAGGCCGCCGAGCCGCTGCGGGAGGCCTTCGGCCCCCACGCCGAGGAATTCGGCATGGACTGGACCCTGCGCGATTCGAAGGTGAAGAAGCGGGTGATGATCCTGGCCTCGCAACAGGATCACTGCCTGGCCGACCTGCTGTACCGCTGGCGGCGCGGCGAGCTGCCCATGACACTCTCCGCCGTGGTCTCCAACCACGCCGCCGACACCTATGCCCACCTGGATCTGTCCGGCGTGCCCTTCCACCACTTGCCCGTGACGCGCGACACCAAGATGGAGCAGGAAGCGGCCCTGTGGCGGCTGATCCAGGACACCGACACCGAGCTGGTCGTGCTCGCCCGCTACATGCAGGTGCTGTCCGACGGCCTGGCCACTAAGCTGGAGGGCCGCTGCATCAACATCCACCACTCCTTCCTGCCAGGCTTCAAGGGCGCGCGGCCCTATCACCAGGCCCACCAGCGGGGGGTCAAGGTGATCGGCGCCACGGCCCACTACGTCACCGCCGACCTCGACGAGGGGCCGATCATCGAACAGGACGTGGAGCGCATCAGCCACCGCGACACGCCGCGCGACCTGATCCGCAAGGGCCGCGACATCGAGCGCCGGGTCCTGGCCCGCGCCGTG
>NZ_JAUXZE010000081.1 GCF_030694085.1 Tabrizicola sp.
CTTCTCGCCCTTGACCCATGCGGGTAGCGCGGTCAGCGGATCGAGTGTGTCGGCCACGTCATCGGCAATTCCATCACGGGGCATAGCTGTCGCCCCCGTGAAGCTTGCGGTTCGTCGTGGGCGGGGTTTCCTGCAAGGTGACCACCAAGACATCGAGAAAGTTCGGATCCCAGTCCGCGGCTTTCCAAAGCGCCGGCCAGGCCAGCCCCGCGAAGACGGCCACCACCCAGCTCTGGACCCAGAGGAACAGGAGCGTCGAGCCGAAGAGCCAGACCATGGCATACATGATCGGCAAGCCCATCAGCTTGGGTGGCCTGAGAAGACCGATGAACACGCGGGATTGGTCGGACATGGGTCTTGCTCAGGTCGTCCAGATGGCTGCGACGATGGTGGGCGCCGCGGCGATGCCCGCGATCGCGACGACGACCCAGAGCGCCTGGCGGAAATCGAGGATCCCGAAGAGCCAGGAGAGGAAGACGCCAATCAGCGCGAGCGTGCCGATCACGATGCCCAAGGGACCGGTGATCGCATCCACGATGCCCTGCAGCAGCGTCTGCACGGGCGATAGGTCAATGCTTTGGGCCAGCGCGGGGCCAGCCAGCACGATAAGGGCCATCGCGCCGAGCGCGACAAGGGAAGATTTGGACGTCACGACAGGTCTCCTCTCAGCCGCTGGAACACGGCTGTCACACGGGCCACATGGCCTTGGGTTTCTCGAAAGGGGGGAATTCCGCCATGGCGGGTGACCGCATGGGGACCGGCATTGTACGCCGCAAGCGCCAGCTCGGGATCGCCGAACTGCTCAAGCATCATCAGAAGGTAACGGGCCGAGCCGTCGAGGTTCTGGGCGATATCATGGGGATCGACGCCGAGATCGCGCGCGGTGTCGGGCATCAGCTGGCCGAGCCCGATAGCCCCGACCGGGCTCAAGGCGCCGGGGTTGTAGGCGCTCTCGACCTCGATATTGGCGCGGTAGAACAGCGCCCAATCGCTGACCGACAGGCCCGCCTGACGCAGGGCGTCATGGCTGCCGTAGCGCAGCGCCGTGGTCTCGATGGCGTGGAGGATTTCGGGTGAGGCGCGGACGGCGTGCGGGGCGATCGCTGCGGCAGCTGTCACATCGCTCAGGGGAGCATCATCCCCACGGGACTGCGGTGCTGCAAAGAGAAAGAGACGATCTGGAAGGGGCCCATTCTGGGCATCTTCTTCGCCAGTGAACGAGCGCAAGGTGCTCGCAGTCTCGGCGGTGTCGATCAGTCGGCCATCAGGGCTGACCTGGAAGATGAAACCGTCGGCAAGGGCCGGGGGCGCGGAACAAACGCCTGTACCCAATGCAACGACGAGCGCAAATGCGCGGTCAGTTGTCCTTGACCAGAACCGGTCCGGTTCGTGGCTCGGGCGTGCGCCCGGGTGCTGCATGGCGCTCGCGGGCGCCTTCGATGAGCGGGATACTGGCGGTCGTGCAACCCATGTCGGCAAGGAAGCTGACAAGACCGACAATCGTCTTGAACTCGCGAACCTTGAGATAGCTACGGCTCGTGACGAGCATCTTGTCGTCACGCCCGTCCTCAGCAACGGCACGGATGACCCATGTGCCGTACCAACTGTTATGGCGCTTCTCGGCGCCATCCTTGCAGACCACCTCGATGAGGTAGTGTTCGGCCAGCAGGCCGCGCAATCCGTCTTCTGTAACCACATTCGGTGCTTCTTCTATCATGGCCTTCCCTTGGGTCCTTTTTCCGCCTGAGGTGCAGTCTCGGGCCCACGGGGTCGCAACACCGCGGGCGATACAAGACAACATGAACGATAGCAAGACAATTAAAACGACTTGACGAAGATCGCCTTGCTCCGATAACGGTGATAGCTGACAAACTTGTGATCTTAAAGGCGGCAAAGGAGTTTTGCCCTGCACATGACCTGTGCGCGCAACATCCCCCTGGTGCTGCTGATCACCGTGCTCGTGGCGGGTGGTCCGGCTCACGCTTGCACCCCGCCGGAGCGGCCGTTCCTGCCTGCGTCACGCGAAGGCGTGCGCGCCTACGCGGATCTGATCCGGGGGGACTTTGAAGCCTATATCGCCGACGTGCAGGATTACTTCCGCTGCCTCGATGATGAACGCGCGCGGGCTTTTGTTGAGGCCAGGGAAGTGAGCGAGGAATACGGGCGGTTTCTTGAGGCGCTCGAGTAAGTGAAAAGAGCGGCTGTCCTTGAAGGGAAAGCCTGCTCCGTCAACATCGTGATTACGGTCCGCAAGCTTTGTCTCACCTGGTCGCGATGGTACCCAAGTTCTGATCGTAGGCTCGTCCTGCGTCAGGTGCGCCACGGCTCCCATGACAGTCGCATGATGGAGCGAGTTTGGCACGACGCGACATTGCCGGAAGTCTGACACTTCGAGTTTTGATCAGCTCTCGCCGAGGTTGCCCTTGAAATGAGCGTTGCCGAACCATGCCCAGAGTGCGAAAAGGGCGACATGACAAGGCAGTCCGTAAATTGGGCAAGGAAAGGAAAGGCCTCTTGGGCCTGGACTTTGCTTTTGTCGCTGCTGCTGGTCTCGGCCTCGGCTCACTCTCGGCTTTCCGGCGTTTCCCTTCAGCCTGCCCTTGCCAGTCTCGCGGCGGTGCATGGGGTCGAGTCACCGGCTATCCTCACGTCGGCCGCGAAGATGCACCGTACGCCGGACCTGAGGCAATCGGGCGATCCGGTTGATGTTGCCTTTGCGATCGCACCTCCACTTCAGGCGCTGGACTTTGTTCTTACGATAGCGTTGTCGGAACCCGATGTGAGGGGCGCGCAGGACGCGTACAGCCGACCCGAGCCGCGCGCACCTCCCTTTGCCTGACTAGTGATGCTTTCGGCCCGCGCGATAGCGTGTGGCTTTTCCGTGGTCCCGCCCGGCTCGCCAGCTCCCCCTGACACTCGGGGAGCGGGCCAAACTGTCGGCGGCCTTAGCTCACTTCACTTCCCGGCATCCTGCGCGGTCTCAGCCGCGCATGGCCAGGTCAAGGACAGGTCATGTCACATACCCTTCTCTGGAAACGCCTCCTGATATGGGGCGTCTGTCTCTGGGGCATCCTCTTCGCCCTTCCCAACGCTTTCTATCCAACAGTGGAGCGGCACAACGACGCCGCCGCCATCCTAGCCGAAACCGGTGACTTGCCCGGAACGGCTCAGGCTGATCTGGATGGCTGGCCCGCGTGGCTGCCCTCCAGCCTCGTCGCCCTTGGCCTCGATCTGCGCGGTGGCGCGCATCTTCTGGCCGAGGTGCATGTCGAGGATGTCCATGCCGCAAGGATGGAGGTGCTCTGGCCGCAGGTCCGCGATGCGCTGCGCGCGTTGCGCGATCAGGTGGGCACCATCCGCCGCCTGGATGCGCCTGCCGGCGAGTTGCGGGTGAGCATCAGCAACCCTGACGGCCTGTCAGCTGCCCTTGCCGCCGCGCGCGCCCTTGCGACACCGGTCGTCAGCATGACGGGCATCGGCCAGACCGACATTACGGTTGCCGGTGACGGCACGACGCTGACCATCCGTTTGTCCGAGGCCGAACAGCAAGCATCGGACGAGCGGACCATTCAACAATCGCTGGAGATCATCCGACGCCGCGTGGACGAGGTTGGCACCCGGGAGCCCACGATCATGCGCCAAGGGGAGGACCGCATCCTCATTCAGGTGCCGGGGATAGGATCGGCCGCCGAACTCAAGTCGCTGATCGGCACCACAGCGCAGCTGACCTTTCATCCTGTCCTTGGCCGCGTGGCCAGTGCCGAGGGCGCGGGCGGACCAGGCGATCTGGTCCTGCCCGCATCCGATGAGCCGGGCGTGTTCTACACCCTCGACCGCAGCCCTGTGGTGAGCGGCGAAAATCTTGTCGATGCGCAGCCCGCCTTCGACCAGAACAACCGCCCGGCGGTGAGTTTCCGCTTTGATCCACCGGGCGCGCGGGCCTTTGGCGACTACACGGCAGCGAACATCGGGGCGCCCTTCGCCATCGTGCTGGATGGCGAGGTGATCTCGGCCCCCGTGATCCAGAGCCACATTCCGGGCGGATCGGGCATTATCACCGGACAGTTCACGGTTGAGGACTCAACCGAACTGGCTGTTCTGCTTAGAGCGGGCGCTTTGCCTGCGGGCATGACCTTCCTTGAGGAACGGACCATCGGCCCGGAGCTTGGGGCCGACAGTATCGAGGCCGGGCAACGCGCGGCGCTGATCGGGATGGTGGCGGTCGTGGTATTCATGATCGCCTGCTATGGCGGCTTCGGGATCATGGCGAATATCGCCCTAGCGCTGAACATGGGGCTTTTGCTGGCGGCGCTGTCCGTCATGGGGGCGACGCTGACGCTGCCCGGCATCGCCGGGATTGTGCTGACAATGGGCATGGCTGTGGACGCCAACGTTCTGATCTTCGAGCGCATCCGCGAGGAGTTGCGGCAGGGCCGACCCGCGGGCCGTGCCATTGAGATCGGCTTCGACAAGGCGCTGTCGGCGATCATGGACAGCAACATCACTGGCCTTCTGACCGCGCTGATCATGTTCGGTGTCGGCTCGGGCCCGGTGCGCGGCTTCGCCATCACCCTTGGCCTCGGCATCCTGACGTCGATGTTCACAGCCGTCTACGTGACGCGGCTCATCATCGAGACCTGGATGCGGTGGAAGAAGCCCAAGGCGATCACGCTCAAGGGCTTCATCAAGCTTGCGCCGGACAAAACGACGATCGACTTCTTCCGTGTGCAATGGCTGACCTTCGGTGCCTCGGTGGTGGCGGTTATAGCGTCCCTCCTTTTGGTTGCGACGCTTGGCCTGAACTTCGGGATCGATTTCAAGGGTGGCACCACGATCCGGGCCGAGACCACCGAGGCTGTCGATGTCGGCAGTTATCGCGCGGCCCTGTCCAGTCTGGCCTTGGGCGATGTGTCCATCACCGAGGTGTTCGACCCCGCCTTCCGGGCCGATCAGCATGTCGTGACCATTCGCATTGAGGCCCAGCAAGGCGCAGAGGCCTTGTCACCCGCGGTTGTCGAACAGGTCGAGGCTGCAATCCAGGCCGTCGATCCATCGGTTGCCTTCACAGCAGTGGAGTCGGTTGGACCGAAGGTGTCGGCCGAGCTGATCTGGCTGGCGCTTGCCGCCGTCGGCGCGGGGGCAGCGGGCATTCTGGTCTATGTCTGGCTGCGGTTCGAGTGGCAGTTCGCAGTGGGGACCGTGGCGGCGCTGGTCCATGACGTCGTCGTGACGGTCGGGATTTTCGCGGCCTTGGGGTTGAAGTTCGATCTGACGATCGTGGCCGCGCTGCTGACCATCCTCGGATACTCGGTGAATGACACTGTGGTCATCTTCGACCGGCTTCGCGAGAACCTTGCGAAGTTCAAGGCCATGCCATTGCGCGACCTGATGAACCTCTCCGCCAACGAGACGCTCAGCCGGACACTGATGACCGCCTCGACCACGCTGATCGCCCTGATTGTGCTCCTTGTCTTCGGTGGCGATGTAATCCGGGGTTTCGTCTTCGCAATGGTGCTGGGGGTGATCCTCGGGACCTGGTCCACGCTCTATGTCGCCAAGAACATCGTGCTGTTTCTTGGCATCGACAGGTCCGAAAAGACCAAACGCGGCGCAGATCACGAGTTTGCCAACATCGATGCCTGACTGGAGACCCCGGCCCTTCCGGGCCGGGGCCTTCCTCTTGCCGCGGGATTTCTTTGGCAGGGGGTTGAAAGCTCACCAACCGATCACAACCTTGTCAACGCGGCCCGGGCCCCTCTGACGCGAACCCTCGCGTGATGTCGGACCGCATCGACAGCGTCGATGCCAGCCCGGACCCTATTCCCGTCGTCCCCCGGCGAAGCCTCGGCGGATACCCGCGCCGCGCCCCGCTAGTCGCCCAGGCACCACGTCCCGCCGATCACCCTCGGCGGGAATGACCCCTCGACCGCTGGATCGAAAAGTTGCGTGGCCTCACGCTGGAAGGCCTCCGCCCAACGTGATCGGCTTTAGTCGGAAACTGATGCCGAGGGCTCCTGCACTGGGGCGGTGCCTGAGTCAGGCACCGCCCCAGTGCCCGCCGCCCGATCCCTGTGCAAGGCGGCACGTCCAAGGAACATCAGCGTGACCGGGGTCGTCACCATGACACAGATCCCAATGACCAGTTCGTGGACGAAGACCCGGTCCTGCACCCAGGACCATGCCAAAAGTGAGGCCAAAAGAATACCCGCCGTGCCCCAGCTTGTTCCAAGGGTTGGGGCATGGATCCGGTCGTAGAAGCTTTTCAGGTGAAAAAGACCAAAGGCCCCCAGAAGAGTCAGGGTACTGCCCAGAACAAGGAAGAAAGCCACCAGAGCCATTAGCCAGGGCGGAAGGGTATCGAGCGCGGTCATTCGATCACCTCTCCGCGCAGAAGGAATTTTGCCAGCGACACTGTACCGACAAAGCCGCCAACAGCGATCACCAGCGCGGCCTCGAACAGGAAGGGCGTGCCCAAACGCATACCGGTGACGATGAACAGCAGCATCGTCGCGATGTAGAGCGCATCAAGGCCAAGCACCCGGTCCTGCGCGCGCGGACCGACGGCGATCCTGTATCCGGCCAGACAGGCGGCAAGGCCAAGGGCGATCTGGGCCCATGTCAGGGCGAGCCACAGGACAGTGGTCATGCGAAAGCCTCCATCAGCAGGGCCTCATACCGGTCGCGGATCAGGACGCGCCATTCGTCCTCGTCGATCATGTCGAAGACGTGGAGGAGCAGCGTCCCGGCTTCGCGGTCATGTTCCAGCCATGCGGTTCCCGGTGTGGCCGTCAGAATGACCGCAAGCAGGGCGAGCGGCACCGGATCGCGCAGGCGGAGCGGGATCACCACGAAGGCCGAGGTGCGCGCGCCGTGGCGGCCATTGGTTAGCATCAGCCGCGCCACCGCCCAGTTCGACCGGACGATATCGACCGACACGATACCGACCAGCCGCAACAGCGCAGGCCATGACCGGATGCGCGGTGCCTCTGGCTCGATCTTTGCCAGCGCAAGCCCGGCCAGAACCGCGATGACCGATCCCAGAACAAAGTGCCCCAGGGAAAACCGGGTCAGCATCAGCCACGTCAGGACCAGACCTGCCGTCAGCAGCGGATGGGGAAGGATGCGCGTCATTCGCTGTCCTCCCCTTCCGCCGCGCGGGGGGCGCCCAGCACGCCTTCGGCATAGACCTTTGGCTGCAGCACCGCATCGGCAGTGTCGCGCATGTAGCCCAGCGTCACTTCGGCCTTGAACGTCAGCAAGACCAGCAGGCCGATCAGCGCGACGACAGGCGCGATCTCCAGCGCGAGGACGCGGGGCGGTTCACCCTCGGTGGCCCAGAAGGTCTGGATGCCCACGCGCACCAGCCCGACCAGCGTGGCAAAGCCCGACATGATCAAGATCGCGACGAAGGCCCAGGACAGGGCAGGCGTGGCCGCGCCCCCGGCCAACAGACCCTGAAGAATGCCGATCTTGCCAATGAAGCCCGAGAGCGGCGGAAGCCCGGCCAGGGCGATCACGCAGGCGCCGAAGGACAGGCCCAGCACGGTCAGCGTGCCGGGAATGGCCAGACCCACCTCGGGCTGGCGGTCCTCTTCGCGCGCGTCCAGCCCATAGGCATCGGCGGTCAGAGCCAGCAGAGCGGCAATGCCGCCATCCTCGCGGCTCATCGGTTCGATCAGCAGGAACAGCGCGCTGATGGCAAGGGTGGAGGACAAAAGGTAAAAGAGTGCCGCCGCAAGGATCTCTGCGCCCCCACCGGCCAGCACGAACCCGCCCGCTGCCAGCACGGTACCCGACGACACCAGCACCAGATGCGCCGCCATCCGGCCCAGTGCCTGTGAGGCCAGCACGCCCAGAAAGCCGAAAGCGATGGTCGCCATGCCGCCCGCGATCAGCACCTCGGCGCCGAACCCCGCTGACGCCCCTGCGCCCGCGCCAAAGATCAGGAACGACAGCCGCAGGATCACATAGACCCCGACCTTGGTCATGATCGCAAACATCGCCGCGACAGGCGCCGCCCCGGCCATGTAGGCCGTGGGCAGCCAGAAGGACATCGGCCAGATCCCGGCCTTGATCAGGAAGGCCAGCGCCATGATCGCAGCCCCTGCCTGCAACATGGGCAACCTCGCCTCGGGCAAGACCGGCACCATCATCGACAGCTGCGCCATGTTCAGCGTGCCGCTCGCGCCATAGACAAGGCTGACGCCGATCAGAAACAGGAGCGAGCCGGTCAGGTTGATAGCGATGTAATGCAGCCCGCCGCGCACCCTGAGCTGCCCGCCACCGTGCAAAAGCAGGCCATATGACGCCGCCAGCAGCACCTCGAAAAACACGAAGAGGTTGAACAGGTCGCCCGTCAGGAATGCCCCGTTCACCCCCATCAGAAGGAACTGGAACATGCTGTGGAAATGTTGCCCCTGCCGGTGCCACCCTGCAGCAGCATAGAGCAGCGCAGGCAGCGCCAAGAGCCCGGTCAGGACCAGCATCATCGCCGACAGCCGGTCGACCACCAGCACGATCCCGTAAGGCGCGGCCCAATCGCCCAGCAGATAGAAGCCGATGTCGTTGTTGCCGGTCAGCTCGCTTCCCTTGGACCGGATGAGCAATTCCACCGCCGCCAGAAGCGACGCGACGACGGCAACAAGGCTGATCGTCAACTTTGCGCGCCGCTGCCGTTCGTCGTAGACCAGCATCAGAGCGCCCGCAAAGAACGGAATCAGGATCGGCGCGATGATCAGATGCTCGGGGCCGAGGCTCATGGCTCACGCTCCTGCCCGTCGACATGGTCAGTGCCGGTCAACCCGCGCGAGGCGATCAGCACCACCAGGAAGAGCGCCGTTGTGGCAAAGCTGATGACGATGGCCGTGAGGACCAGCGCCTGCGGCAGCGGGTCGGCATAGGCTGCAGGGTTGATAAAGCCACCCTTGGGCATGATCGGCGGCGCGCCCATTGTGATCCGGCCCATGGAGAAGATGAACAGGTTGACCGCATAGGACAGCAGGCAGAGCCCCACGATCACCTGAAAGGTCCGCGGTCGCATCAGAAGCCAGATGCCCGACGCGGCCAGCACGCCAATGGCTGCGGACAGGACCATCTCCATCACGCGGTCTCCTTTTCGGCCGTTTCGGCGCTGTCGCGTTCGCGCATGCGGGTGGTGCGCAGCGACTGGTGGGCGATGGCGATCAGCATCAGCACCGTCGCGCCGACGACCAGCGAGAACACACCTGCATCGAAAATCAGTGCCGTCGCGGCCGGAACCTGACCGATCAGGGGGATGTTGACATATTGGGCATGCATCGTCAGGAACGGGTAGCCGAACAGGAAGGCGCCAACCCCGGTCGCCCCAGCGATCAAGAGGCCAATTCCCATCCAGCGGATCGGCAGCACAGTCAGCCGCGCCTCGACCCAACGGACGTCATGGGCCAGATATTGCAGAAGGAACGCGACCGACACCGTCACCCCCGCCGCGAACCCGCCGCCCGGCAGATCATGGCCGCGGAAGAACAGATAGGCGGCCAGTACAATCATCACGGGGAACATCCAGCGCATGATGACGGACGGCACCAGCAGCGCATCGGCCAGCGTTCGGTCCTCCAATCCGGCCTGCTCATCATCCAGGACAATGCTTTCCGGCGCGGGGCGGAATCGGCGCAGCAGCGCAAAGACCGTGATCCCGACGATGGCCAGCACGGTGATCTCGCCGAAAGTGTCAAAGGCTCGGAAATCGACCAGGATCACGTTGACGACGTTGGTCCCACCGCCCTCGTTGTAGGCGTTTCGCAAGAACCAATCGCCGACATTGGGGATCAGCGGCCATGTCATCATCACATAGGCGATGCCGGCAAGGCCGGTGCCCGCCACAACGGCAATCACGAAATCCCGGGCGCGGCGGATGCGTGCGGGCAGAAGCTTGTCCTCCGCGATCTCCTCGCGGCGCTTGGGCAGCCACCGCAAGCCAAGGAGCAGAAGGACGGTGGTCACGATCTCCACCAGCAACTGCGTCACGGCCAGATCGGGTGCCGAGGCCCAGGCGAAGGTCAGGCAGGTGACGAGCCCCGCCCCCCCAAGAAGCACGACCGAGGCGAAGCGGTGATACTTGGCCAGCCAAGCCGCGCCCACGGCACAGATCCCGCCGACGGCCCACATCAGGGCAAAGGCGGGGTTCAGGTCGGTCGCAAGCGGTGCCGGCGCCTGCCTGAGGACCCCCCAGAGCGTGGCAAAGCCAGCGGCGATGGTCAGCAGCACGATCAGGCGAAGCTGCGGCTGCAACCTCTCAGTCCCGAGGGTCCGGTGAACGACACGCGGCAGCTTCCAGGTCAGGGCCAGCAGGATGCGTTCGAACACGCGCTGCGCCCTGATCCGATGCAATAGCGGCGGCCCCTCCGGCCCCGCCGCGATCCGGCCGCCCAATAGGGCATAGAGCGCCACACCCACGCCAAGGGCGACAAGGCTCATCACCAGCGGCAGGTTGAAGCCATGCCAGACGGCGATGTCCTTGTAGGGCAGGTCCGGCCCCAGAACCGACTGCGCGGCCAGGTTCAGCGTCGGGCCCAGCGTCAGCCCCGGCAGGATGCCCACGATCAGGCAGACCAGCACCAGCAGTTCAACCGGGCGCCGCATCAGCGAGGGCGGCTCGTGCGGCACCTTGGGCAGGTCTGCCGCGTCCGGCCCGAAGAACACGGTCGCGATGAAGCGCAGCGAATAGGCCACCGCGAAGACCCCGGCGAGGGTCGCAAGGTAGGGCAACGAATTGTCCAGCCAGGTCCCGTTGTGCCAGTCGGCCGCTTCGGCAAAGAACATCTCTTTCGAGATGAAACCATTCAAGAGCGGCACCCCCGCCATCGCGGCCGAGGCGACGATGGCCAGCGCGCCGGTCACCGGCATGAAGCGGATCAGCCCCGACAGGCGGCGCATGTCGCGGGTGCCCGTCTCATGGTCGATGATGCCCGCCGCCATGAACAGGCTTGCCTTGAACACAGCATGGTTCACGATGTGGAACATCGCGGCCAGGATCGCGCCGTTCGATCCGATCCCCGCCAGCGCCGTGATCAGGCCCAGGTGACTGATCGTGGAATAGGCCAGAAGACCCTTCAGATCATGCCGGAACAGCGCGATGATCGAGGCCAGCACCAGCGTCAGCATGCCGGTGCCGGTGACTGCAAAGAACCAAAGTTCGGTTTCCCCCAGCACAGGAAAGAAGCGCACAAGAAGGAAGACCCCAGCCTTTACCATGGTCGCCGAATGCAGGAAGGCCGAGACCGGCGTCGGCGCGGCCATCGCGCCCGGCAGCCAGAAGTGGAACGGCATCTGCGCTGACTTGGTGAAGCAGCCCAAAAGGAACAGGCCCAGCACCAGCGGATAAAGGGGATCGGCGCGCACGACATCGCCTGCGGCCAAAACGCGATCAAGGTCGTAGCTGCCCACGATCTGGCCCAGGATCAGCATCGCGACCAGCAGACACATGCCCCCCAGCCCCGTCACGATCAGCGCCATTCGCGCCCCGTCGCGCGCCGCCTGCCCCTGGTGCCAGTACCCGATCAAGAGGAAGGACAGGATCGAGGTCAGCTCCCAGAACACGACCAGCATCAGGATGTTGCCTGACATCAGCATGCCGACCATCGCACCCGTGAAGGCCATCAGGAAGGCGTAGAACCGCGGTACCGGGTCGGCCTTGGACAGGTAGTAGCGGGCATAGACCAGCACGAGGATGCCGATGGCAAAAACCAGCGTCACGAACATCCAGACAAAGCCATCCATCCGGAAGGTGAGGTTCAGGCCCAGCGAGGGAACCCAGCGCAAGGTGCTGCGCAGGACTTGGCCATCGCCGATCGGCGCATGCAGCAGGGCAAGGATCGCGAGCCCCGCCGCGAGCAGAAGACCCGAGACCCAGGCAGCTGCACCATGCGCCGACGCCCGGACCGTGCTCGCGGCAATCGCTGCGGCAAAGGGCAATCCGACCAGGATGAGCAGCAGGTTCTCTTCGATCATGCCCCCGAGGGTATCCTTTCGTTGCAGCTTCCGGCAAAGGTCTTTCCAGAAAGCAAGCCAAGGGCATGACCGCCTGCGGCGGTGCGTGCCCATGCCCTGGATTGATGGAAGGACGTTGGTCCCGATTAAGTCGTCATTTCTGACGTTTCAAGTCGGTTATGGACGTTTTCAGCCCGACAGGGGAAGAACGCCCGCAACTTTGTTGCTCAAGGCCCACTCAGGCGGCTTGCCTGAAGAAGAGCAGCGCGCAGGGATCGTGCTCAGGGTGGGGCGCCTGACGCATTCTTGATCACCTGATCGGGTCGGACTCGTTGCCTTCGATGGCATGGATCTGCCGCATCAAACCGACCGCGGCCTCGATGTCGATCTGGCAGGCGATGCCGGCACCCCGCTCGGCCTCGAAACGACCTACCGCGGCGATCTCCTTCATCAACCCTGGTGCGACGCTTTCCTCGACCAGCCAGAACACGAGGTTGCGGTGCGAGGCAACCTCCAGCCCCAGAAACCGCCGCTCCGGTTCCAGCCCCTCTCCTCGGGCCGAGGTGATGACGGTGGACCCGGTCGCCCCCGCCTTGCGCGCGGCGTCCAGAACTTCATCGAGCCGTTCCTCGGGAAGGAAGGCGATGACCATCTTGAACTTCATCCGGTGTCTCCCTTGCTGTCAGGTGCCGCGCCTGTCCTGCGGCGAAGATGCGCGTCGATGATGGCCGTGGCCAGCACGGCGAAGGCCGAGCCGATCATGGCCAGAACGATCAGGCCGAACCCGTCGGCCAGCGCGCTGCGGCCCGGCAGGGTTTCGGCCACGGCCACGCCGTAGGCCGCAATCATGGGAACGGTGACGACCGATGTGGCAATCGCCCCGCTGTCCAGTGCCAGCGGTACAAGCTGGCGAGGCGCGATCATGGCCAGCAGCCCGACCGCCGCCACCATCGGCGCCAGGACCAGCCCCAGCGGCACCCCATAGACGATCCGCAATCCCGCCAGCCCCAGCCCGAAGCCAAAGCCCCCGGCGACGGCAAGACGCAGGACCATCGGCCGGATCGCGCCGCCGGTCATGTCGCTGACACGATCGGCGGTGGCGGCCATGGTCGGCTCGATCAGGGCAGCCGCACCACCGAGGGTTATTGCAAAGCCTACCAGTGCCAGAACGCCGGCTGCCGACGTGCCATCGGTCAGACGCTCGGCCAGACCGCGCGCCACATCTCCGGCCAGGGGCACGAGGGTGCCTTCCAGACCAAAGCGGAATAGAGTCATCCCGGCGGCAAGGATGGCAACACCCTGGACCGCCCGCCGCAAAAGGCCCTGATCCCGGGCAAGGAAGCGCCAGGCAAACAGCCCCAGCACGGCCAGGATCGGCGCAAGGTCGACCAGGGTTCGCAGCGCCTGCTGTCCGATGTCTGCACCCATGTCAGCCCCCACCAAGCAGGATCAGGGCGACGGCGATGAACATCAGCATCGGCGCAAGGCTTGCCAGCACCACAATCCCGAATCCATCCACCAAGGCGTTGCGGCTCCGCAGAACCGAGGCGAGCCCTATCCCGAGGGCAAGCATCAGCGGGATGTTGATGATCGAGGTTGCGGCGGTTCCGGCATCCAGCGCCACCGCGATCACCGGCGCGTCGGACAAAAGCGAAACGAGCGCGATAAGCCCGTATCCCGGCAGGACCAGCCAGATCACGGGCCAGCCCTTCAAGGTGCGCCAGACACCGACGACCAGCGCCAGACCAAGGCCGATCGCGATGCCATAGCGGATCCAGCTCGCCAGCGCCTCTTGTTGCCCGAGAGTGACGGGAATCCCCGGATCGGCCGCCATGGCCGCAGCAGCCTGTGCCGCCACGGCCGCGAGAGCGGGTTCCGCCACCGTGCTGCCAAAGCCCAAGGCGAAGGCAAACCCCAGAAGCCACGCCGGATGTCCGCGCCGCGCCATCGCATCGGCCAGTGCCTCGCCGATCGGGAACAGGCTCATTTCCAACCCGCGCACCATCAGCGTTAAGCCCACCAGCACTGCCATGAAACCCAGCACAAGACCCGGGATATCGGGCGGAATGCGGCCCAGCACAGCGCCTTCGAACGCGGCGATCGTCAGAAGAATCGGCAACATGTCCCTCAGCGTTCCGAGGAATGGACCAATCTGGCGCAGCAGGGGTTTCACCAGCCTATGTCCCCGGCAAGGGCCAAACGGGAGCTGGCCATGGCGGACATCATCCGGCTCATTCGACACGGGGAGGAGGCAGGGTCAGAACATCGACATTGGCGTTCTGAAGAACCTTCTCGGTCACGCTACCCAGCATCATCCGGGAAAGCCCCCCCTCCCTTGCGTGGCCATCACGACGAGATCGGCCTGCGTCTGCTCGGCCGCCTTCAATATCTCGTGCGCTTCCGTCGTCTCGCCGTGCCGGACAAGGAGTTGAAGGTCCGAACGGCCCAAGGTGCCTGCGAACCTCGCAAGGCTTCTCCGTGCCTCGGCGGCTTCGGTCGCAACGTGATGATCCCGGTCCTCCCGTGGAAGGGAGCCGGACATGGCAAGCCGCAGGGCAAGCACGTCGAACACTGTCAGGATCGCATGGTTTGCCGCGGCGAAGATGCCGAGGTCGCAATACCGCTGAAGCGCGGCTTT
This sequence comes from Tabrizicola sp., assembly GCF_030694085.1. Classification (GTDB taxonomy): domain Bacteria; phylum Pseudomonadota; class Alphaproteobacteria; order Rhodobacterales; family Rhodobacteraceae; genus Tabrizicola. Next base: position 14,606 of record NZ_JAUXZE010000081.1, read on the forward strand.
CGATGCTTCGGAAAGGTCCGTGGTCAGCAGGATCTGGCGGTAAGGTGAGACGGGCGGGCCGTTCACGCTCAGAACCGGGCACGCGACCTTGCGGATCGCCCGCTCCGCTGTCGTGCCGACAAACGCATCCCGCAGGAACTGTCGACGGTGGGGCCCCAGAACAAGGATATCCGGACGTCGTTCTTCCGTGGCGCGGGCGATCCCCTCGAACGGATCGGCAAGGATGACGTCTGACCTTCCCTTCACGCCGTCGACCGATCCAAGCGTTGCCATCTGTTGACGAAGCAAGGCCCGTGCGTCGGTCGCTTCATGGTCGACGAGGCGCTTGGGTCGATCGTCATCGACCACATGCACGAGGTCAAGATCGGCTTTCTCGGCCCGGGCGACCAGTACGGCGCGTCTGAGGGCGCGGTCTGACCGCTCGGAGAAATCGGTCGCACAAAGGACCCGCTGCATCTGGTTTCCTTCTTTCTTTCAATTGCCCAATCAAAACATGGATGAACCGGCTCCGGCTTGATGCAGGTCAATCAAGGATTTCGAAGTCGCGTTATTCTTGATGAAACGTAGCCAAGGATCGCAAACCGATGCCTCACGATCAGTATCAGACGGTCAAGGAGGTTGCCGAGCGCCTGAAGGTCGCCGAGGCGACGGTGCGGGCGTGGATCCACGACGGCGCGCTGCGTGCCATAGATGTTGGCAAGGGCTGGCGCATTGCCGATGCCGATCTCGAGGCGTTCCTGACGCGTCACGAAACGACACCGCGCGCGGGGCGGGCAACGCCAGATGCGGGACATCATCCGCACGCAAACGGACGGCACGCGCCCCTTGTCTGAAGTCTTTTCCCCTAAACCTCGAAGGAGATTGCCATGAACCGACTTTCCGGAAAGACCGCCATCGTGACCGGGGGCGCCGTCGGCATCGGCAGGGCCTGCGTCGAGCGCATGGCGCAGGAAGGTGCCAAGGTCGCGATCTTCGACGTGCTGGAGACCGAAGGTGAGGCGCTGGCCACTGACCTTGCCGCACAGGGTCATGCGGTGGCCTTCTGGCGCGTGGACGTGACCGATGAAGCGGCGACGCAAGCGGCGATTGACGCCGCCGCCGCCCGGTTCGGCGGGCTGCACGTGTTGGTCAACAACGCGGGCATCTCTGGCAGCCCGAAACCCACCGATCAGGTGACCGAGGCCGAATGGGACCGGGTTCAGGCGGTGAACGTAAAGGGCGTGTTCTTCGGCACCAAGCACGCCATCCCGCATCTGCGCGCCGCGGGTGGCGGGTCGGTCATCAACCTGTCCTCGATTGCCGGGCTGATCGGCGTGGGCAATCTGGCGGCCTATCACGCCTCAAAGGGGGCGGTTCGGCTGATGACGAAGAATGACGCCATCACCTACGCACCCGAAAAGATCCGCGTGAATTCGATCCATCCCGGCTATATCTGGACACCGATGGTGGAAAACCACCTGCGCACCACGTCGCCCGACCTTGAGGCCGCCAAGGCGGCGGCCGGATCGGTGCATCCGATCGGCCATATGGGCGAGCCCGATGATATCGCATGGGCAGTCGTCTGGCTTGCCTCCGACGAGGCCAAGTTCGTGACGGGCGCCGAAATCGCCATCGACGGGGGCTATACGGCGCGCTGATGCAGATGACCGACCCGCATGCCCGCCCCGCCGCCGATTGCCTTGCCGACCTGAAGGCCCGGCCCGAAGGCCTGACCGCATCTGACGCGGCCCGCCGTCCGGCCGAACACGGCCCGAACCGCCTGCCGGAAGGCCAGACCCGCGGGCCGCTGCGCCGCTTTTTCGCGCAGTTCAACAACGTGCTGATCTATGTCCTGATCGGCGCGGCCATCGTCACTGGTGCCTTGCAGCACTGGATCGACACCGGGGTGATCCTCGCCGTTGTGCTGGCCAATGCGGTGATCGGCTTCCTGCAGGAGGGAAAAGCCGAAACTGCCATGGCGGCCATCCGCCAGATGCTGGCCCCGCGTGCTGCCGTCTTGCGCGATGGGCGGAGGGTGACGGTAGACAGCGCGACGCTGGTGCCGGGCGACATCGTACTGCTTGAGGCCGGAGACAAGGTTCCCGCCGACCTGCGTCTTGTCGAGGCGCGGGGGCTGGGCGCGCAGGAGGCCATCCTGACGGGCGAGTCCGTGCCGGTGGAGAAGGCGACAACTCCCGTCGCGGCAGATGCGGCCCTTGGCGACCGCCGGTCGATGCTGTGGTCGGGCACGCTGGTCACGCAAGGGACGGCACGCGGGGTGGTCACCGCCACCGGCCCGGCCACGGAAATCGGCCGGATCGGCGGCCTGCTTTCAGAGGTAGAGCAGCTAACGACCCCTCTTGTCGCGCAGATGGACCATTTCGCGCGCTGGCTGTCGTTCCTGATCCTGCTGGTGGCGGCACTTCTGCTGGGTTGGGGCCATTTCGTCGGCCATATGCCCTTTGCCGACCTGTTCATGACGGTTGTGGCCATCGCCGTGTCGGCCATTCCCGAGGGACTGCCCGCCGTCATGACGATCACGCTGGCCATTGGCGTACAGGCCATGGCGCGGCGCAATGCCATCGTGCGGCGCCTTCCGGCGATCGAATCCATCGGTTCGGTCTCGGTCATCTGCACCGACAAGACAGGCACGCTGACCCGCAACGAGATGGTCGTGGCCGCCGCCGAAACGGCAGAGGGCCGCTTTGCCGTCTCGGGCGACGGCTATGCGCCGCAGGGCCAGATCACGCCGCCGGGCGACCTGTCAGCCCTCGCCCGCGCTTCGGCCCTGTGCAACGACGCCGCCCTGCACGACCGGAACGGGGTCTGGACGGTCGAGGGCGACCCGATGGAGGGCGCGCTTCTGGCCTTTGCGGGCAAGGTCGCGGTGGAGACCTCGGCGCGGCGCCTCGACGCAATCCCCTTTGATAGTCGCCACCGCTTCATGGCGGTGCTGACGGAGGGGGCGGCCGGGCGGCTGATCCATGTGAAGGGCGCACCCGAACGGGTGCTGCGGATGTGCGGGGGGTTGGACTACGCCCACTGGCACGACCGGGCCGAAGCAATGGCCCGGCAGGGGCTGCGCGTGCTCGCCTTGGCAGAACGACAAACGACAAACGACCGGATTGATCCGGCCGCACTGGAGGGTGGCCTGACCTTTCTTGGGCTGGTCGGCCTGATTGATCCCCCCCGCCCCGAGGCCATCGCCGCGGTGGCCGAATGTCGTGCGGCAGGCATCCGGGTCAAGATGATCACCGGCGACCATGCGGGCACGGCTGCCGCCATCGCCGCGCAGATCGGCCTGCAGAACCCGGGCCGCGTGCTGACCGGCGCGGACCTCGACAAGCTGGACGATGCGCAACTGGCGCTGGAGGTCGCCACGGTCGATGTCTTTGCCCGGACCTCGCCCGAGGACAAGCTGCGGCTGGTCGCCGCGTTGCAGGCCAATGGCCTGTCGGTTGCGATGACCGGCGACGGGGTGAACGACGCCCCCGCCTTGAAGCGCGCCGATGCCGGGGTCGCCATGGGCCTCAAGGGCTCAGAGGCGGCGAAGGAGGCGGCCGATCTTGTGCTGGCCGACGACAATTTCGCAAGCATTGCCGCCGCCGTCCGCGAAGGGCGGACGGTCTATGACAACCTCAAGAAGGTCATCAGCTGGACGCTGCCAACCAATGCGGGCGAGGCGATGGTCGTCATCGTGGCCCTTATGGCGGGCATGGCCCTGCCAATGACGGCGGTGCAGATCCTGTGGGTCAACCTGATCACCGGCATCACCCTTGGCCTGGCGCTGGCGTTCGAGCCGACCGAAGCCGGCACGATGGCCCGCCCGCCCCGCCGCCGCGATGCGCCCATCCTGTCGGGCGAACTGGTCTGGCATGTGGTGCTGGTGGCAACACTGTTCCTGGCCGCCGTCTTCGGGATGTTCACCTATGCGCTTGATCGGGGCTATTCGCTGCCGCTGGCCCAGACCATCGCGATGAACACGCTGGTGGTGCTGGAAATCTTCCACCTCTTCTTCATCCGCAATATCCACGGCACCTCGTTGACCTGGTCTGCTGCGCGAGGGACAAAGGTGGTCTGGACGGTGGTCGTCGCCATCACCGCGGCGCAGTTCGCAATCACTTACATCCCGGTGTTGCAGTCGGTTCTTGGAACGGAACCGGTCGCCCTGTTCGATGGACTGCTGATCGTCGGCATCGGTGCCGTCTTCTTTGCCATCATCGAGATCGAAAAGCAGATCCGTCTGGGACTTCAACGTAGATAAGCCCCGAGATTGCTGTGTGCCGGACATGAAGGGCGGTTGGGCCTGATGCTCAATCCGGGATGAGCGACGGGAAAGGAGGCACCTCCGAACAGAATGCTTGTGCGCGCTAACGATCCGAGCGAGAGCGTGTCGATGAAATTTTCTTGCTATCGGTAGTGTTGTTTTGTATCGCCACACCATTATAGCGGGAGTCGGCGTCATGAAGCACAGGGTCCGGACCGCGGCGGCTGCCGCGGCCATCACCGTATCGAGCCTCGTAGGTTCGGTCGAGCCGGCGCAGGCCTATCAAGTCGACTGCGCCATCCTTCTCTGCCTGGCAGGTGGCTGGCCGGCATCCGCACCTTGTGCCCATGCACGCGCGGTCTTCATCCGTCGGATCACACCTTGGCCGATCGAACCGCCGTTACAGATCTGGCGCTGTCCTATGGGGGCGTCGTTCACCGCCCCTGCCCCGCTTTCGCCGATGGAGCGTATGTACGACATCGTTTTCCGGGACGGGCCTCAGCTCAGCGTGCCGCGAGATCCCCTGCCTCTGGTACGGGTCCAGTCTGACGAACGCGCTGACGTCGACATCTCGGGTGATGCCTTCGACTTCGTGCGCAGCATCCGCGTGTTTCACATCCAGTTCAGCCAGCGCCAGAACCGAGACGGCGACTGCATCACATCGGACTCCACGCGCCTCGGCTCCTACGGGGTCCAGGGTGACTGTCACTGGACCAGATCCAGCGTTGCCCAAGTCCCGCCCGCCTCCGATCTGCCCACTACCGGACACTGCAACTCGGTGAGTTACCGCTCGGTCTTCGTCGACTGGCGCGATCATGACGGCAACTACGGCTTCGAAGAGGTCCGCTACTGAACCCGGCCGGGCCTCCATCGGGCAGGCCCGCCTCCGACACACCTTGCACCGGAGACTGTGCACCGAACCCGAAAAGGGAAACGACGCCAGACCGAAAAGCCTGACGCCGTGCTAGAAGAACCCGTGAACAAGGATCTTCTAGCGCACTGTCCGAACCTCTGCAACCGGCAAAGTTGTTTTGCGGGCAAGAATGTTGTTTGCTCTCGGCATGGGGTCGTCTCTCCAGGAGGCACCGACCATGGAACCCACAACCGGCCTGATCCTTCGACGGATCACACAGACAGAGCTGTCCGTATCCGCCCACAAACTGGCAACAGTGATCCTCGACGCTATCGCGTGGAAAGAAGGCTTCAACGGGCTATCGCGTGGGACGGCCGCTTTCACGCTCGCGGATCTCGCGTCCAAGATGAACATCTCGCGCCAGTACCTGACCGAACTGCTGGCGGAACTCGAGGCGTCCGCATTGGAGCTGAGGCGAGAGAAGCCAAACGGCAAGTTCGCGCCCTGGCTCTTTCGTTTTGCTGCCTTTGACGCAGAGGGGGATGATCAGGATGTTGAGTCAGGCACAGGCGACACATCACTATCTAGAGATAAAGATAACAAAACTGTATTCTCAGGACAGATCACCATTGCCGCAGCATCGAACGTCTTCCAAACCTGTTGGGCGGAGCTGATCAAAGCTGCGAAGAAGGCCCTGCCCTGCTGGAACGTCGACACGCAGGTGATCTGGGACCGCTTCCTGGCCTTCAACCGGTCTCGCGGAAACGACCAGGTTCCTGCCGGGTTCCTCCTTGGGTTCATGCGTCGCTGGCGAACCTCACCGGGCACGATGAGCCGACCGGAGGCCCCGCCTACGTCGGAGAGAGCGCTCGATCCACGAGAGCGGGAGCTGCACGACCAGATCAAGGCTGCTCCAAGTGGGAACCGGCAGTTTCACGCGTCAGACCTGTGCCGTCTTATCGGGCAAGCCGCATACGAGGCTCGCGTTCTCGATGTCATCCAGAAATTCGGTTGCCCAAGGTTCACGGCAACGCTCGCTGTGCACGGGTGTGCCGTGATGGCAGGCGAGATCGCGCGATGACGGTAGATCGGCCATCGTTGCTGAGGCCACAAGGTGCTCGATCAAGACGATCCTGCGTTCAAAGGAGATCGGCGAATTGCTCCAAATCGGCCACGGTTGCGACCAGCCCTTGCTGCGTCAGGATCGACAAATACTCGTCAACGCTGTTGGGCGGGTTCTTGAGCCGCGCCCGGACTTTGCGGAGCGCAGAGCAGACCAGACCAGGCGCGAGAGACAGTTGGTTCCGGAAGAAGTCATCGGGGTGCTGGGTCTCGATGCCGAAAGGCGCAAGTGCCTCTGGCGGGAAGTCCTTGAGGTTCTGTGTTACGATGGCGTCACACCTTCCAACGATTGCGGCCGCCAGAACGTGCCGGTCATCGGGGTCCGGCAATGTGAGCGCCGGAACCAAGGACTCATAGCCGGTGACAAGACAGTCGCGTGTCGCCCTGTCCATCAGGTCTCGGGTTCGCTCCAGCGCCGTCCGGTCCCGATGAGGCTCATTGCGCAGGAGGGCGTCGATCCATTCCCGATGGATGTCGGCTGTCCACTTGGCCTTGAAAAGGTCCGTGACAGCCAACTGCATCAGTGCATCGCGCATCGGCGCAGGATAAAGGACGTTCGCGTCGAACAGGACAGTGTACTGGCTCATTTCGAGCCGTAGCCCATGTCCTGGTCTTGAGCGTCGGCGGCCAGTTGATCGAGCACAGCTTCGCGCTCGGTGTCGATGGCAGCCTTGTAGTACATCACGTCTTCCATGCGGACGCGGCGATGCTTGCCAACCTTCCGATGCGGTATGGCGCCTTCCTCGAGCAGCTTGATCAGGAACGGCCGCGAGACGTTCAGAACCTCAGCTGCCTGCACGGTCGAGAGTTCGGCGTTCTCGGGGATGATTGTGACCCCCCGCCCCGCTGCCATCGCCTCGAGGATCTCCATAAGCAGCGAAACGGCGCCCGCAGGAAGCTCGATCGGCTCCATCTGCTCGGAGTCCGTCACGCGAAGCTTCAACGGCGCGCGCGCATGAGCAAAGCGGGACAATGCCTGCCCAGAGACGCGCGCGATCGCCGCGTCCTGCGGGGTCGGCGGAAGATGCCGGTGTGCCAACATGTTCATGATGGTGTTCTCTCCGTTTTCTGTTCTCTACCACCATATATGAAATAAGTGCAACAAATGCATTAAGCGCAGCAGCTCTTCTTGAGGCTTTGCCGCCTGCGTGCTCTGTCACCGCTTCTGGCGACATGCTCCGCCATAACCAGCGTGACTTTCAGTTCGCTGCACGCCACATCCGGTAGCGGCCCTGCCCTGTCACCTCACGGATCAAGCTTCGCGCCTCCATCCACGCCATGTTCCGTTGGACAGCCGCTCGACTAGCGCCGGTCATTGCCTCGGCCATTGGGGCGGAGACAAGCGGCCATTCAGTCAGCACGGCGCGCAAGGCTGGGGGTGTTCTGCCCGAGAGCGTGGCCATCTCGTTTTCGGCCCGCGCTGACCAAGCCTCAATGTCGTCGAGGTGCCGCATCGCGGTCCGGCTTGCCGTCTCCATCCCGTCGAGCCATCGCACCAGCCGGTCAGCGGCTGTGCCGCCGGCGCGAAGGCCTCCTGCACCACCCATGGCGAGAGGGGCAAAAATCGCTCCCCTCCCCTCCTTGGTCGCAATCCGCGCTGCCGTGACAGCCGCTTCCATACGGTCTCCGTGCTGCCCGAGACCCGCCAAACTCCAAATGTGAAAGCCCATGCAGGCACGGCTGATCGGGTGCGGGAGTGGACAAAACATGGGGGTCATGCCGCGCGTTTTCTGTTTGCGACGGTCAGCCGACCATCGAGAACTGCGGCCCTTGTGACGGCTACTCGGTGAGCCCCTTTGGGCGACCACCGCATCCTTCTGCGCTTTCCCATGC